>JBEKII010000001.1:0-276720 GCA_050011835.1 Minisyncoccia bacterium
GTGGTTCTTAATGCGTTAACTATCGTGTTGATGGCATTTGCATTCAAATAAAAAGAGAAATAAGAATTTATCACTGCCATATCAGGGAAATAGCGGTTCCAACTTCAAACCAAACGGCCAGCTAATTTTCAGAAAAGAGCGAAAGAGTAACGTCGCACGGACATTCTGATGGGCTTGTGCTGCTTACGATGTGATAGAGGATGGAGAAACGGGTGAGAACAAGCTCGCCCGCCTTGCGATATCCAGTCTGGCCGCCCGTGTGGCCGCCGGCGGCTAGATAGTTGTCTACCTTCCAACCAAGCCCCGCGAGTTTGGTTGTGTAGTAATTTTCAAAAGGGGTGAAAATACTCCCTGGATCCATCGTGTCAGTGATTGGAGTAGAGCTTATACTCGTCCCCGAGTAGGAAGAAGTAGAGATGGTGAAGGTTTCTGCTCTCGGCGTACTCCAATCGACTTTGCTATAGAGCGGATACAGAGCCTGCGAAAGTGGCGGCACTATTTGAAAAGGCGCGCTTTCAGTAGAAATGGGGTTTGTCACTGGCGTAGATTCATATGCAGAAAGTCCCAGCACATAGGTGCCGGCCGGATACATGTCGGCGATTGTCCACTTCGCGCTTCCCGTGTTCGGCAGATTGGTGAAAACAATAGGATCGAATTCCTGGCCTTCTATCTGCAATGGTGGCGGAGGAATGCGCCTGATCGTGACCGAGATTTTGTCGGTTGCGGGAACGCCCCGCATCGTCCACGAGATAGTATGCGTGCTCCCCGTGCTCCACACTTCGCCGCCATTCGGCGAAACCATCGAGAGAGTTGCCTCAGCCGGCGTGCCACGGTATATCTCTCGCAAAGAAAGCACGGCCGTTAAAATAACGATGATGCCAATGATAATTAAAGTCCAGAGCGCTTTATGACTAGATGTTTCGTTCATGAACTTATATCATACGCCGGCCTCGCCAGACCTCAACTCCAACTCGAGACGGCCAGCCAATCACTTTTGAGTTTGATATCATATAAAAATGAAAAAACGTTATAGTATTATTTGCGCCTCTTATCTACTTTTAATGAAAGATAAAAAGGTTTTACTTTTACGACGATTTAACACCGGATATCAGGACGGTAACTATAGTTTTCCCGCAGGACATGTAGACGAAGGCGAATCAGTTGCAGATACATTAGTGAGAGAGGCCAAAGAGGAGATTGGCGTTGGTATAAAAAAGAAAGATATAAATCTTGCGCATGTAATGCATCGAAAGGGCACTAGCCAGAGCGATGAGCGCCTAGATGCGTGCCTTGGGAAATTGCGTTTCCAGGGCAGAGAAGTCCCTTGTGGCGGCTTGAGAAAAAAGTCATGGGCGGAGGCGGTGGAGTATCTGGCAGGCCGGCACAAGGATTTAATTGGTTTGCCGCCAATGAATTGACCAAACAGGGGGCGGTTCCCGTTGTTTGGCCAAGCGTTATGAGTTGGAAGGATGTTAAATCCGTTCAAGAGGCCGGTGCGCTCATCGTCAGTTTCGGTGCAATTCACTTTCGGACTCCGTGGAGGCCGACGGCAATCGTCAGGAAAGAAAATTCTCATGACGATACCAACGCCAGCGATTTTCGTCCTTTGCTGGTTTGAAAATTGCTCTTAGCCCAGCCCTGGCGGCAGTGAAGCGCCAGGGCTGTTCTTTTTTAATAAGGTTGTGGTTTTAATTCCTATGATAAGCCAGAGGCCGCCAAGGAGATATCCGGCGAGAACATCGCTGGGGAAATGTAAGCCCAAATATAATCTGCTGAATCCTACCGCAAGGATGATTACTGTCGCCAGCGTTACAATGATTGCCGCATGCTTCGGATAGAGTTTGCAGAGGAGACACGCTAAAAAGCCGTAGAGCGCTATCGCAACCGTGGTATGCCCACTTGGAAACGAAGGCGAAGTGTCGATTGCGGAGGGAATAAGGCCGCCCGGTCGCATGCGTCCCACGATTATTTTCATAACATATCCCATGCCGCCTGCGCCGATGACGGCAATAGCAAGTCCCGCAACGTATGCTTTGAGATTTTTAAAAAACAGTAAAAAAATCCCGATAATTCCTGTTATTGCCACAACGACCGCGGTATCGCCTAAAAGAGTTATTCCATTAAATAAGCGTAGAAGGGAAGGAGTTCGAATGCCGAGAAGCATATTTTCAACCCAAGAATCGGCAGTCAGCAGAAAGTTATGAGAAGTCATCACCTCTCTCGTAATGAATGCAAGGAGCAGGCAAAGCGCCGCAAAGACAAATAACCAAAAAGCTCTCGCATCTTCTCTTCCACTTGGCATCGTTGGATTATACAATAGTATTTCCTCCGAGGAGGTGTATAATTAATAAATATTATTCAGTAAGATTACATTATGGAAAATAACGAAACGCAGGAACATTCTGGAGATTGCAAGTGCAAATGCCCGATGTGCTGTGGGCACCATGACCACGGGATGTGCAGGGGGATGCACGGCCCTCATTTCTGGATACGTGTCATTGTTAAGATTCTGGTCGCCATCTTTATCTTCTGGTGCGGAGTCCAGTTCGGGGAATTGAGGGGAATGCTGCACGGCGGATATCCTAATTATCGGATGATGAGCCCATACGGAGCAGTTAATCAGGGATAGGCGGGGTTTAACGTGGCGCGCTGCGCGGATTTTGTCTTTTTGTATAAATAAGATATACTCCGACTCTCTAAATAATGAGAGGCATGCGCGAACGATTCATTTTTATCCTCACCATTCTTTCTAGACCCGCAGTGGCACTCGGCGGGGCTTTTATCATTGGCGCCGCTGCCGTCGGATTCGCATGGTATGCTACTTCAGTTTCGCCATCTGGTAGCTATGTGCCGGTAACGACTGGGCCAATTACCGAGGAGGTGGACGTCTCGGGTATCGTGAAGGCTGCGCATAGCACCGATTTATCCTTCCAAACTTCCGGACGTGTCGCGGTAATACGCGTCGCCGTGGGCGATCACGTTGAGACTGGACAAACCCTCGTTGCGCTTGACGATTCAAGTCAGGCGGCCGCTGTTGCGCTCGCGAGAGCGAACCTTGAAGCGCAGCAGGCGAAGCTTGATTCGCTTACGGTGGGTACGCGCCCCGAGCAGCTCGCGATAGACGAGACGAACGTGACGCAAGCCGAGAATGTGCTCGCGAGCGCGTTGCAAGCGGCATACACGAACGCGGACGATGCCGTGCATGCGAAAGCCGACCAGGTCTTCACTAACCCGAGAAATTCAAGTGTGCAACTGTCTCTTTTGGTGCCTGATGCGACGCTGGTCAATCGCGTCCAGATGGAGCGTATCGCGCTTGAAGAGCTATTTTCTCCGTGGAATGCCGTGCTTGTTTCTGCAACAGGTAATGCCGAAAGCGCCGTGTCTTTGTCCGAAGCGAATTTAAACAGCATCGCATCATTTCTTAACGACCTCACGACGGTTCTTGCAGAAGTGCAGCCAAACGGCTCCACATCGGCGGCAACGCTTGTCGGATATCAGACGGCGGTGAATGCCGGGCGCTTGAACGTCTCGGCAGCTCTCTCGGGGCTTATTTCTGCCGATACTGCATATAAGGCGGCTACGGGAGCGCTCACGCTCGCGCAGGCGGGAGCGACTCAAAACGATATTGACGCGCAGAGAGCGGCTGTTGACGGAGCGCAGGCCTCTCTAGATGCGGCCGAGGCGGCGGAATATCAGACGGTGATTGCGGCTCCGGTTTCAGGCACTATTACCGCGCAGAATGCCGATCTTGGCGAAACGGTTATACCCGGTATTGCGCCCGGTATTCCAATTGTTTCAATGATCGCGGACGGGAATTACCAAGCCGATGCGCAAATTTCTGAAACCGATATCGCAAAAGTGAAACTGAACGATACCGCTGAGGTGAGTTTTGATGCATATCCCGGAGCGACTTTCGCCGCGACGGTGACGACCGTTAACCCGGCGGCGACGATTAACGCCGGAGTCGCTTCCTACGGCGTCACGGTCACTTTTCTTAATGATGACCTGCGCTTGAAACCCGGACTCTCGGCGAATCTTCGCATCATCACGGCAACTAAAAATGCCGCGCTTCTCGTACCTTCAAGCGCCGTCATAACGAACGGGAATCAAGAATTTGTGTATGTGAAAGGCGCGAAAAGCATTCTCCGAACCAACGTGACTACCGGTATTGAAAGTGCAGATGGTATGACGGAAATCATCTCTGGGCTTTCTCACGGAGATACCGTCCTTACTTTTGGAGTGCGCGCGACACAGTAACATATGGCAACTGCTATTTTCCCGCCGGAATTACGCCACCGCCTTATAATTTTTGGTGGCGCTGCGCTTATTATTCTTGCCGTTGCGGGCGTTATCTCCTATTTCATTTTTTCAAACAAGGAGATTTCTATTGACGCCGCTTCCATATCGGCGCCGCTGATCAATCTTTCTCCAATATCGTCCGGACGCTTGAACGCCGTGTATGCGAATGAGGGAGACACCCTCCCCGCAAACGCTCCCGTCGCGCTCGTGGGCACGGAAGTGCTGATGACGAAAGTAGCCGGGCTTATCGTGCAAGTCAACGACACCATCGGAGCGCAGGTGGCGCCGGGACAAACGGTCGTGGAAATGATTGACCCTTTGCAACTGCGCGTCGTGGGGAAAATTGACGAGAACAAGGGCCTTGCGCAGGTACAAGTTGGCGACCCCGCCACGTTTACAGTGGACGCATTTGGAGGAAAGAAATTCAACGGTGTTGTTGATGAAATCGTCCCGACGTCCAATCAGTCCGATGTCGTCTTTAATATCTCGGACCAGCGCGAAACCCAACAATTCGATATCAAAGTTCGTTTTGACACCAGCGCCTATCCGCAACTGAAGAACGGTATGTCCGCTCGCCTATGGATATACGAACAGTAAGACATCATGCCGACCGGCGAGAAAAGTAGCGCGTGGCGCTGGGTGGTTTTAGGAACCGTCATTTTCGGTACCTTTCTTGGCCGTCTTGACCAAACGGTTGTTAATCTCGCCCTACCAAAGATTATCGGTGACTTCGGCATTTCCGTGACCGATGCGGCATGGATCTCGACCGCGTATATTCTGGCGAATGCGGTTTTCGTTCCCGTGTGGGGGAAGCTCGGCGATACCGCCGGACGAAAGAAGATCTACCTCATCGGCTTCGTCGGTTTCATTGCCGCATCCGCCTTGTGCACCATTGCGTGGAATTTGGACTCGATGATCGTTTTTCGCGTCATTCAAGGCCTTGCGGTCTCCGCTGATTATCCGACCGCGATGGCGATTATCGCCGTGACGTTCATTAATCTCAAGGAGCGCGCGCAAGCGCTCGGCATCTGGTCCGCGGCGTTCGCCGTGGCGTCCGTTTTCGGGCCGCTCATCGGCGGACCGCTTATTGATAATTTCAATTGGCGAGCGGTATTTTTCATCAACATTCCGCTCGGGCTTATTGGCTTATTTCTCGCCATTAAGTTCATCAGCGAATCGGTGGGGGAGAAGCGGAGCGTAAAATTTGATTGGTGGGGTTCCGCGACGCTTGGTGCCGCGCTCTCCGCCTTAACTCTCGTGCTGGATCAGGGGCAGACCTGGGGATGGCTTTCGCCGGTAAGCCTCTTCTGTTATTTCTGCGTCGTTATCTTCACGGTCATTTTCATCGTCATTGAACATCGCGAACCGGAGCCCATCGTTGATCTTAAATTCTTCAAGATAGGCACCTTCGTCAGCACGCTCGCCAACAACTTCATTGTTTTCATGGGGCTTATCGGAGCGGTATTTCTCATTCCTATTTTTGCAGAAACATTTCTTGGCTATAGTGCAACACAAACAGGATATCTTTTCATTCCGCTCGCAATCGCCATGATGATTGCTGCGCCCATCGGCGGCCGCCTCGTCGGCAGGGTGAAGCCGTCGTACGTGATTTTCGCGAGCACCTTCGTTGCGGGCTTCGCGATGCTTCTGCTTTCGGGCATTGACCCGCGTTCCACGGCGCTTGATATATCTATCCCGATGTCTATCTTGGCGTTCGGTCTCGGATTCGGTATGTCGCAACGGACGAACCTCGTCGCTGTCGTGGTGCCGCATGAAGAAATCGGCGAGGCCTCGGCCATCCTCGCATTAGTGCGGAATATTTCAGGCGCTTTCGGCGTGGCGATTTTCAGTACGTTACTCCAGAATACGATCAACGCCAAAGTTCTCGCTATCGCGCAGAATAGTACGTTGCGGACTATGGTACCGCTGGCGGTTCAACAATTCACCTCCCTTATCATCCTGAAAGCGCAGGTGGCCAGCTACTCGTTTGTGTTTGAAGTCGCCGCTTTTGTCATCATGATCGGCTCTTTTGCGGCTTTTTTCATCAATGTTCCGAAAGAGGCGACCACACATAATGATGTTGTCATAGCGGAATAATGGGATAAAATCAACGTATGGATTCAACCGTGCAGTCGCTCACCTGCCCGTACTGCCATCAGCCCGTCTCGCCGCAATTTTATTATTGTCCGAACTGCGGCACTAAACTAACTGTCGCGCCGCTTTCAACGACGCCTTTCACGCAATTCTGGATTTATGCGTTTAGCATCATCTTACCCTTTATTGCTTTTTTGGCGATATCGAAATGGCCGGGACTTAAATATTCCCGGTCCAAAGACCCGAAGGCCAAATCAATCGGCATGATCGCATGGGTGCTGATGATTCTTTCTGCGCTCGTTATGTGCTGGCTCGTGTATGTATGGACGATGGATTACATTCAGGCGACAATAAATGGCATTAACGCCGACATGAGCATATAAATTATCGGTTCGGGAATTTTTCTTCAAACAATGCGGTGGTCGTGGGCGCGTTCATGGCGCTTAATTCGTACAGCTTGTTCGCCGCCTGTTCTCTACTGAAATAGTCACCCCGAGCGCTCCGATACCCGGCCTTTTCTACCAGCGCGCTTATTGTGGAATTATAAATCCCGAATGGATAGGCAAATTCGTAAATGGGAACGCCCAACTGCTGTTCAAGAAGTAATTTGCTTCCGTATATTTCATCCCATAGCACCGCCGAGTTCGTAATACTTGTGAGATATGGATGCGAGCGGGTATGGTCGCCGACAGTCATGCCTGCCGCGAGTAATTGGCGCAGGTCGTCCCATGACAGAAAACCGCGACGGCCGATAACATTCGTGAAGACAAAGAATGTCGCCGGGTAATTATATTTTTTTAGGATGGGGAAGGCATAGGTGAATTGGTCGCTCCAGCCATCGTCAAAGGAAATGATAATCGGATTTTGTGGAAGCGATGCATCATTTCCAAAATATGCCTCAAGGTCGCTGAAACGTACAACGTGGTATCCAGTTATCTTTAAATAATTCATTTCCGCATCAAATGTCTCTGGCGTAAGTGCGATCGTACGTATTGCCTGGCTATCGTTTGGATAGCTCGGCCGAACGATGTGGTACACCAAGATGGGCAAGTATATGTGTTTGGTTGAGGGGATTGCGGCAGGGAAGAACTGCATTGAGGTGGTTGAAATCTCCGCATAGAAGGTCGGATTTTCAAAGGTGCCCGTTGTTTCCATTGACTTTCTAATATTTATGTATCGTGTCGCGAAAGCGGCACCGCCGGTGGCGATGATGCCGAGGATAAGAAGGCCAAGGATGCGCAGCGACATAGGTGAAGATTATATGATATAATCTCCAGAAGCGTAGGTCTTCATTTTGTTACCTATGACACAAAGGAAAGAAACAATCTATGATGCCGCGAAGCTCGCTAAGTTTTTCGGAGTCACGACACAAACGGCGAGAGAATGGTGTAAAAAAGGCAAACTGCCTGCGTTTAAAATAGGGAAGGAATGGAAAATCCGGGTTATAGACCTCCAGAAAATGATTGACCAAGAAATTCATACTCACAAGGAAGAAAGATCGTCGCGATTATTTTAAATTTCTGAATTAGAAAAACAAATGACCCCGGACTGCGCGGGGTCATCGAAGTCATACCTTGTTTATGTTCAGGAAGCTAGTCGAACTTGATGGACCCCTTCTTAACACCAGGGTTGTGTTTGTACCACTGCGATTTCGTTCGAGTGGCAGCGAGCCACAGGCCCACTTCAACTAGCGCGACAACACCGAGAATTTTTAGAGACATAACAACATCAAACATAAGCACCTCCTCGGTTTTTTATTTCCTAATCTTAATGGATCGTCTAAAAACCGGTATAGCAGATGACGTTATTTTTGTCAAGCTCTCCATTTTGAATCCGTCTAAGCTTGCGTCCTGAGAGTTTTTAGCATTCCGGCTATAGCAATTAATTCATTAAAGAACATTTCAACGCGATCGCCGCCCATTCCTGATCGTAGCGGCTTAAAAAGTTCCGGGTTCACGGGAACTTTTTCATTCATTACCGCGACATACACGTCACCGGGAATATGAATGGCATTGCGTATCGGCACCATCTGTAACTCAACGACAACTTGCCGCAACTGTTCAACAGAGCGTGCTCCCCCGACGCTTCCATAGCTGACGAATCCCACGGGCTTCTTGTTCCACTCCGTGTACACCCAGTCAAGCGCGTTTTTGAGGACGGCGGGATATCCGTGGTTGTACTCGGGAGTAACAATGATGTAACCATCAGCTTCGCCGACTTTAGCAGCCCATTTTTTCGCGAGTTCGTGAGAGTAATTTCCCTTGAGCATACTCGGGCCCATCGGCTCGTCAAAGAACGGCAGCGGCCAATCACGTAAATCAATAAGCTCTGCCTGTATGTCTTTTTTCTTTTTCAATTCCTCATATAAGTATCGGGCTGGCTTTTCGCTGAAACGGTTTTGGCGGGTGCTTCCGATGATGACGTAGATTTTTAAAGGAATTTTTTCCATGGAAATTTATTAATGATTTATTCTAGGGTAAAAAGCACTATTTCGCCATTCGTACCGACGCGCATCGGCGGTCCCCACGTTCCCGTGCCGCTTGAGATATATACCTGCATGTCTTTAAAACGTTTAAGCCCGTATGCATAACCTTTATAGATAAGTTGCGTGATATATCCGAGCGGCCAGAGTTGAGCTTCGTGCGTATGTCCCGATATTTGAAAGGAAATGCCCGCCGCATGCGCGATGCCCAGGTCTTTTGGTTCGTGCTTCAAGAGAATAGACGCATTCTCCCTATTAATCGGAATCTTTGACAGTGTTTCTTTAAATCGCGCAGTGTTTGAAGCATTCCGATAATCAACTCCTATAAGCTGTAGCCCATCTATGTCAATCATTTCATCTTCAAGTACGTGTATACCTGCTGATGCGACTGCAGAAATGAACCGTCCGCGATCGCCGTACTCCTCATGGTTTCCCGTAATGAAGTATGTGCCAAGCGACGCGGACAATTGGCTTAGTGGGGCGGTAAGTTCCGGTATATCAGGGGCTCCCGTGCCATCGTAGAAGTCGCCACCGATAAAGATGATGTCAGGCGAAAGCGCAGAAACCCGCGCGACAATGTCTCGTACAAATTTCAGACCATGTATTTGTCCAAGGTGTAAGTCGCTTATCCACACCATCCTTCTACCTCTCCAAGAACGGGGAAGATTTGGCAGAGATATCGGGGTTTTTGTCACGACAATTTTCCGCCCGTGAAATACGCCGTAGACGCCCAGGAGCAGAGCAACAAAAAATAGTGCCAGGCCTATTTTGGCAAAGGAGTGCGAAATGCCGATAGCAATTCCGTATATGGCGGATGCAAAGAAGATATAAGCGAAGAATCCCAACCACACTGCTGAAATCTGATAATAACTTCGCGTGAAAAAGTTATAATACCAGCTGTCAATGATGGTAGAAGCAATGAAACTTGCCGAAAGGAATCCAAGGATGACACCGAGCAAGAGCAGGTGCGTTGCTCCCGTTATGTCAAACGTGAGCACAATCGCTCTGTAAACGACAAGATTGCCCAGATAAAGCAATATCGCGGCGACGAGCAGAAAGAGAGAAATGAGTGCAGCTTTTGGCATTTCGCAGCAAATTTTTAATGCGCGGTCGTCTCGGCCGCTCCCGATTCAATAGCGGATTTGATTCGCTCGGCGACAAATTCCGGAGAATCTGGCTCGGGCAGGTATTCCCGGCGTCGCGACTGCATGTTTTTTATGCTCACGTCTGACTTTATAGCATTTTTACCAAAATCAGTGTCGGTCATTCCGGGGAGCATAATTCCCACCACGACGTTATCTTTTTCGAGTTCCGCGCGAGCGGCAAGCGACAATGCATTGAGGGCGTACTTTGTTGAAGCATAGGCACCGAGGTAGGGATAGTTCGCCTTTGACACTACGGAGCTGATGTTTAAAATCACGCCGCCCCCTTGTTTGCGCATGAGGGGAATGACTCTCTGCATCGCGTGAAGTGGTCCCACCACATTTAGTTCAAAAATTTTTCTATATTCCTCAATCCCGACTTTTTCAACTGCTCCATATATACCTTGCCCAGCGTTATTGATAAGTACGTCAATACGATTGAATCGTTTTAGGGTCGCGCGAATGAGATTATCAATATCCTTTTCTTTCGTCATGTCGGTCTGCACGGCGAGAGACCCCGGTAATGCCTCTGCTAATTTTTTGATTGCATCATACGAGCGCGCCGCAAGTACGACTTTCGCGCCCTCATGAGCGAGCAGGGTAGCGGTCGCGCGGCCGATACCCGACGACGCTCCCGTTACAATAATGACTTTATCCCTGATCTCCATGTCAGTTCGGGTTATTTATATTGCGATTAAAGAGGATGTACGAATAAATGACGCTGGTCAAGGCCGCAACGATTAACGGGACGAGAATAAGCCATAAGACGATTGCGCGCGGCGCAAAAGCGCTCGCGAGGATAAAAAGTGCTGTGATTTCAAAAAGAATACCGCCCAGTTTGTGTGCTTTGTCCCAAACTACGTTATTGGAAATCGTCCATGGCGTACGAATGCCAAAAAACCAGTTTCGCTTTATATGCGGCAAGAGCGCACCGAGGATAAAAATAAGCAGAGCGAGCGCGGGCAAAATCATTTTAAGCATGGTGACGTGCCAACCCAGATTGATGCCGAGCATGAGCGCATAGGTATAGGCGAGGAATGAGACGACGAGAAAAAAGAAAAAATCGTAGACGAAGCGAAAGCCTCTGAAGCCAGGCGCAATGGGATCAATGCGCGGCAGAAGCGTCCAGAGGCCGACGAGTGCGAGCATGAGGAGCGGAATAAAGAACACGCCCCAGAGTGTGGGCATTGTGCCGTTCGCATGTCCCGCCACATTCCAGTGTGAGATAAACACGGTGGGTAAATTCGGGTACACGATGATTCCGGTTGCGAGACAAGCGAGAACGATGATTAAAAGCAAAGTGCCGACAAAGCGTGGGTTCATGGGTAAATTATATTATTTGTTAGCGGCGATTTTCGTCGCGTCTCGTTCTTCAACGATTCCGAGAACATCGTGCACGGAGTCCATGCCAACCGTGTTACCGAAGAGGGTGAGATTATCTAGTTGGCGCAAGAGAACGATGGAAAGAAAGACCGCCGTTCCAAAGCAGACCTTGAGGATAATGACCAAGGTTGAACCTGAGGGGACAAAATTGAGAGAGACCACGAGTGACAAAGCAAGGATGTAAATAATTGCCCATTGGAACGAAACAAGTTTCTCTCCATAGAGATTCAGTATTTTTTTGCGCGTAATCTGAAGGTCAGAGATGACCTCAAAAAGGAATCCCCATGCGGCGCCCGCAGCCGGATTATTCATCTCGTCCTCGGTAATACTCCCGAGCGCTGCTGTCATTCGCGTAAGGGTGTTTGAGGGATGAGTCACATGATAGGCAAGGTCGCCGCTGTCTACAATTTTTTTGTAGTGCTCTTTTACAATGTCACGGACCTGTGCTTGAATGCGCGGCACAAGACCCGTGATGCGATAGAGATAGGAAAAGAGGCCGTCATTAGAAGTTAATTGGTCGGCTATTTCGCTGTATCGGTCGTTCTGTCTGGTGATAAAGTAGCCGATAAAAAGAGTGAAAAAGAAGGTTGTGCCGACGATGATGTCCGAGTAATCAGTTACGGTGATTTGTACTTCAGTTACAAATATAGAATATAAAACAACAAAGACCGCAATCCAAAAAATGCCTGACCAGATGTTATGTTTCATATTTGAGATTGTACACTATCTTTCTAAATTGAATTTCCATATATCCACATTCAATTCTGTTGACTGAGCCATTTATTTTAAATAAATGAAAACCGCCTCAGCGGTTTCCGTTGGGGCGGGTTGTTTCATAAGGGAGGGAATTATCCGCCAATTTATTGTAGGCAAGTCCGCGACAGATAGGGCAAACTGCAATGTACCCTCCAGAACCGCCACGAGGGTTCAACCTCACGTCAACTTTCTTATGGCAACTAAGGCATTTCACCCGCATTATTTTCCTCTGATCTTCTGTATCTTTGTTTTCTATCTCTCGGGTTTCATCTGTCATAGTTCTCCCTCCACTATGAATTTTTGGTCTCGCACTTAAGTGCGAGGCGAAGCATCCGTATATGACGATAGCATTTTAATATGAGATATCATTTTGGTTCATTTGTCTGATTGGATAAATTTCAGCGCTTCGCGTACCGTAGGCATAAATTGAGCCGGGAAAATAATGGTTGAATTCTTCTCGGTGCTTATTTCCGCCATGGTTTGAAGGGTTCGTAACTGCAGGGCGACGGGATGCTTGCTTATAATATCCGCCGCATCCGCAAGTTTTTGCGCGGCCTGCATTTCTCCCTGCGCCGCGACAATTTTTGCACGGCGCTCGCGTTCCGCCTCGGCTTCTTTCGCCATCGCTCTCTGCATATTTTCCGGCATAACAATGTCTTTGATTTCTACTGCGGTGACTTGGGCGCCCCACGGTTCGGTGTGCGTATCAATCACGTTCTTGATTTGCATGTTGATGTCCGCCGTCTGTGAAAGCAGCTGGTCAAGCATGAATTGACCGATGACGTTTCGCACTGTCGTTTGACTTATTTGGTTGACGGCATCGTGAACATTTTCAACGGCCACCACTGATTTCATCGGGTCAATGATGTGATAGTACGCGACAGCGGCAATATCAATGGACACGTTATCTTTGGTAATAATTTTTTGAGAGGGTATGGCCATGGTGATGGTGCGCAGCGTTACTTTCGTCATCCTCTCAATTAACGGAATAAGGAGGATGAGGCCGGGACCGCGCACGCCTATCGCTCGGCCGAGCCGGAAAATGATGCCCCGGTCGTATTCTTTGACAATGCGGATAGAGAGCAAAACCAGAACGATAATGATGACAAGAATGGTGTAGGTCATATCTGGCAAGTATATACCGAAAATCTCCTGACAGAGGCTTGACTTAAATTAGTATTGTTTGGCAAATAATAAGAGCGCCTTTGAATAAATCTGAGAGAAAAACCCGTACTCTCTCTTCCAATCGGCAGCAGTAAATTCTTTTGAGCGGGAAATATAGCTCACGAATGTCTGGTCAAGTGAGCGGGCAAGTACGGGGTCGTTAACGCCCATAATATTTTCGGCGTTGAGTGATTCCGAGCGATTATCCATATTGGCTGAGCCGATGAGTGACCACGTGTCATCCGCAACAATGAATTTCGTATGAATCATTGTGGGCTGGTATTCGTATATTTTTACGCCCGCTTGGAGTAATTGACTGTAATCCGCGTGCCATGCCGCATAAAGTATCGGCACGGCGGTTTTTTCTCCCGGTGATATAATGCGCACGTCAACGCCCGCGCGCGCCTTGTTCTCGAGTATCGTCAAGAAATCTTGGTCGGGGACTATGTACGGGCTGGCGATATATAATTTCTTCTGGGCTGATAGGGCGGTGAGCATGAATGCGTCTCGAACGGGCCGGTAATTTTCCGAAGGAACGCTCGTTATTCCGACAAAAGTGTTTTGAGTCGCCGGTTCTTCTAATGACGGGTAAAATAGTGGCCCGGAGAGAACCTCGCCCGTCGCTTCGTTCCAGATTTCGGTGAAGGAGTTTTGAAGGCTCTGTGCCATCGCCCCTCTCACTTCAAACATCATGTCCTGAAAGGTCTTGTCCGGCGTATTGCCAAACCAGTTATCGGAAATGCCCATCCCTCCCGTAAAGCCGATTCTTCCGTCAATGACGATGGACCTTATGTGGTCGCGATTGTCATACGCCAATGGATTTGAAATATCAAAAGAATGATATTCCGCGACTTTCCCTCCAACGGCCTGGAGGGTCGCGATGTTGGCCTTGGAAAGGTTGCGAGAACCAAGAGAATCTAATAACACCCGGACCTGAACCCCGCGCTGCGCTGCATTGGTCAGGGCGGCGAAAATCTGGTCGCTGAACGTGCCGTCCGCCCATAGGAATGTCGTGAAATCAATTGACGATGACGCGGTGTCGAATGTCTTTAAAAGGACTTGTAGGAACTGGCTGCCGTTATCTATGGGGATGACGGAGTCCCCGTATTCAATGGGGGCATTGGTGAGATGTGCGAATGTTTGTATGAACTGTGGCGAACCGGCCGGAGCCACGGTGCTTGTTACAAAACCGTTCTGATAATCGCTAAATGGGAAAATGAGAACGGCAAAAAGTACACTAAGAAAAAGTATACTTATCACTCCCACGCCGAGTTTTAGTCTGGAGTAGACAACACCATACCCTTCTTTGTTTTCAATGTAATAAAAAATCTGTTCGGGAGTTTCGGAAATAATCCATGCCGCTGCGATCGCGAGGGGAATGTAAAGAATTATAAAAATAATATGTATCTCGTTTCTCCCATTAACAAAAACAAGCACGCAACTTGTGATTGCGATGATGTAGCATAAAGCAATAAACGAAAAGTTTATGACTTTTACTATTTTAAACCACGTTTTACTTTGCACGAAGTTGTTTTATAAATTTTTAATCGTGTAATCCATTATACTCGTCTTATGAATACTGTGTTTCGTGATAGGCAAGATGCGGGCAAACAGCTCGCAGAAGCTCTTGTCTCTCACAAGATGACCAATGTTGTCATTCTCGCGTTGCCGCGCGGGGGCATGCCGGTTGGATATGAAATAGCGCACCATTTCGGACTTCCTCTTGATATTATTTCGGTGAGGAAGATAGGCCATCCGCTTAATCCCGAATACGCAATTGGCGCTGTTGATGAGAAGGGAAGGATACTTTTTGATGAGGAGGAGAGAAACGCTGCCGCGAAGCCCTGGCTTAGAGAAGAGCTTATCCGACAGCGAAATGAGGCGGCACGACGAGCAATTCTTTATCGCGGAGGCCGCGAAAAAATAAAACTGGCAGGGAAGACCGCGATTATTGTGGACGATGGTGTTGCAACTGGCCTCACCGTTCGTCTCGCGCTCAAAATAGCGAGGAAAGAAAAAGCAGAAAAGATTATTGTTGCCGTGCCCGTGTGCTCACGCGAAGCCGCCTCACTTCTTCAAAGAGAAGCGGACGAGCTCCTCACACTTCTTCCTCCGGCTCAATTTACGGGTGCCGTGGGGAATCATTACGAACATTTTCCGCAAGTGTCGGATAACGAGGTCGTTCGTCTCATAATGAAGAATTCTATACAGACATGAACGTTTGACATCGTGGTCAGTGGCTATATCATTCTTTATGTACGCAGGGATAATAATAAATTACTATTATGCTTTCACAAACACCATTTGACTTAAAAAATATCAAAAAAGAAGATGTCGTTAAAGAAATACTTCGCGTGGGAATTATTGCCGAACTTGATGCGATAAATCTTTATGAGCAATTGGCGGCGGCTACTGCTCAGGAGGATGTAAAAAAGGTTTTTCAGGATATCGTGAAAGAGGAAAAGACTCACGTGGGAGAATTCCAGACGATGCTCTTGCGGGAAGATAAAGAGCAGGTTGTCGAGTTAGAAGATGGCAAGAAAGAAGTGAGCGAATTATTACATTAATTTATGTCTACTGACCATCCTGCGCAGGTTACTGTCGTGTATGTTGAGGACGATTCTTTTTTTGCATCCGCGGTGGGTAAGTTGCTCAATGACGCGGGATATCTGACCGTTATAGCGAAGGACGGCGAGAGCGGTCTCGCGCTCATACAGAAGGAAAAGCCGAAACTCATTCTGCTTGACCTTATTTTACCGAAAATGGATGGCGAGGAAGTGCTTCGCCGACTCAAGGCCAATGCGAGCACGAAGGATATCCCCGTGATTGTCTTATCTAATTTAAGCGCTGAAGCTGAACAGCGAGAACTTCGCTCGCTCGGGGCTGTTAGCTTCCTCGTCAAGGCAATGACGCTCCCGTCTGAAATTTTAAAGGAAGTGAAGGTGTATATTCCTGAGTCCGCCTCCGCACATTCATAACAATGACCTCATTTCCCCAAGAGCTTTGGTTCGTTCTCGCTGGACACGCCATTTCAATCTGCATCATACTCGGGATTGGAATATTTATTCTCACGCAGAAAAGCTGGCGCAATACCGAAAATCGGCTTTTCTTGTTTGTTGTTTTGGGTACATTCGTTAATGAAATCGTTTGGATGCTGGCATCAACACAGCCCGCTCATTCCGCGGCGTATTTTTTATGGTGGCTGAACATCATTCCTAAAGTGTTCATCGCGATGTTATCCACGCACTTTATCGTGTACGTTTCCGGTCGTGCTCGTGAGTGGTGCTGGTTTATTCGTCTCTCGTACGCGCTCGGCCTACTTGTCATAGTTGTCGCGTGCATTATGCCGCACTGGTATTTAGTGGATGTCGTACCAAAGCTCTACTTCCCTTATTATCCCGTCAGCGGTTGGTGGTTCAACGTATTTCTGCTTTATTTTTTTACATTTCCTGCTATCGCCGCAATAAGTCTTTTTATTGCCCGCCAGCGTTTCCCTGACGCAAAAAAACGCCGGCAATTTGAATATTTTTTATTTTCAATCGCTTATGGCTATTGCGTCGGTTCCATTAGCTTTCTTTTCACTCTCAATATCCCAATTGACCCGGTATTCAGCGTGTTTTATTCATTTTATCTGCTTCCAATCGCGTACGGTATCTTCTCAGCCGACCTGTTCGATATTCGGATCGTGGCGCGGCGCGCGTTTTACTACGCGCTTTCAATCGGTTCTATAACTGCATTCCTTGTCGCCCTCGTCCTATTCAACTCGGCGCTCGAACGTGCTATCCCGTGGCTGCAATTTTGGATGGTACCGCTCTTCGTGGCGCTCGTCGCGTTTGTCGTTGGTCGACTGGTTCTTTGGCAGTTTCGTGAGAGTGAACGGCTCAAGTATGAATTCATCACGGTCGCAACTCATGAATTACGCACGCCGCTGACACGAATCCGTTGGAGTATTCCTGAACTCATTAACCGCGCCGGCGCGGACCAGGAGATGCGTGCGGGACTGATGCGCATCAATGAAGCCAATAACCAGCTTATTGAACTTACCAACGCGCTCGTTGAAGTTTCGCATTCCGGCACCGTGGCGGTTATTAAAAAGGAACCTATTGACCTCAGGCCGCTCGCTGACCAAGTGCTTGAGCACTTTAAAACCGCCATCGCCGCGAAGCAATTAACAATATCAATCAATTCCAATGGCACGACCAAAGCGCTCGGTGAAGAGCGAAGCGTTAGTTCTATGATTGACGCTCTCATTGAAAACGCCGTCAGCTACACGCCGACTGGTGGATCAATACGGCTTCGCATCGCACCAGACGAACACGGCGTGCGTTTCTCGGTGGCGGATAGTGGCATCGGGATTGCGCCAGAACACCGCGAAAATATCTTTTCAGGATTCTTCCGCACCGACGCGGCGCGGTCTATGAACACCGCAGGTCTCGGCCTCGGTCTCTCTTTGGTTAAAAGCATCACAGAACGCCTTGATGGCAGTATCGGATTTGACTCTCCGGGTGTCGGGCGCGGCAGCACTTTCTGGTTTGTGTTGCCAAAGGCGTAAGTGCAAAACCCTCCCGCTGGGTAGAGAACGCCCGAACCTTTTTATTGTTGGGACTGCATTGGCTGTGTTTTCTTCTCGAGTGCTGACCAGAGCGCGAGGATGGCAATGAGAATGCCCACAATAACAAATCGTATGGTATGGTCCCCACCCATATAGGCCATGATAACCACCGCAAGCCCGAGAAGAAGATTAATCCATTGTTTCCACATAATTTATTGCGATTACATCGTATAACTTCGACCTTTAAAATTAGTATAACATTTTGCTCCGCATCGTGGACAATGTTAGAACCATTTTTGAGAGGCAAAATGAGTATATTTACATCCCAGATTTGAGAACTTTTGATAGTGCCCTCGGCAGGATTTGAACCTGCAACCTCGCCGATAGAAGCGGCTTGCTCAATCCGTTGAGCTACGAGGGCAAAAGAGAAAAGCCACCACGAAACACTGCACTGGGTGCAGTCCTCGGGTGGCTATGCTCTTGCTCTCAAGTGTTGCATTGTGCCGCTACATTAACAAAAAACTCCCCAGATGGGAAGTTCTTTGTCGGAATAGCCAGTTACTTGAAGTGAGTCGGGATTTCGTCGCCCGCTTCGCTCTTCGTTCACCTCCCGCAAGGGGCTCTTGGTACATCCGTAAACCAGTTGTCGCTTTTCACCGCTACCTTCGCCCTTTCGGGCAATCCACCGCACAATGGCGGATGACGTTCTTATTGCACGACCCCCGTTCCTGACCGAAGCCAGAAAATACCAATTCTCGCTACTCCACTGGAGATTTTATCACGACTTTCTTACCCCACACCGCAACTCACTATTTTTTCTTTTTGCCACCTCATCAAGAAGTATATCAAAGACATTGTCCCATTTTTGCTGGATTTCTTCTTCTGAAACACACTCCGCTTGCTTGAAAACCACCTTAAGCTCTTTTAACTTTGTTTTACGCTTTCCTCTCATTGCTATTATTTTACCCCACCACACTACTCACTATATTTTCGGTCTTTTGTTCCTTATCGTGTTTCTCAAGGTAAGTATCAACAGCAAGTTCGGCAAGTCCATAGAGGGTGCTTCGGATTTTCTCTATTTCCTCATCAGAATACTTCTTACTGTCGTCAATGAGGTCTCTGCATTGCTGTATTGAAAGCATAGGTTTTTATCCCACAGGACAAATCACTACAAATCTAACACCTTCCAGTTTGATAAATCCTTCGGGTTATACTCATATTTCTCATTATCGTTATATCGCCAAGTGCCATTAACATAAATGGCAATCCCGCCTTTCAGTTTTCTGCCGCTCTTATTTTGCTTCTTAATAAACCTCTGCAATGCCTCGGCTCTTGGTGCGGCATCTCCCGTTTCGGCAGTTCTCCCTGATTTAGTATCAAATATCTCTATGCTTCCGTCCTCTAATTGGATTATGAAGTCGGGATAAAACGCTTGGTCATCTGGTCTCAATACCGCAAAATACTTAATTTCGCCTTCGCCATTCTTATACCACCACTTAACTTTCTTGGATTTACTCAAAAATTCAATAAACAATTTCTCTGGCTCGCTCTGTTTTGCGCTGTAAAATGGCTTCATAACCGAGAGCGACAGGTCTTCTCTTTGGTATCTATTGTTGTAGCTCACGATTATCGGCACCTCCCATTTTGGAGTTTCTGTCAGCTCTCTTTTTTCGGCAAGTTTCTCAACAACCTCTTTTTTATACTTCTCTTTAGCCAAGTTAATCGCGTCTACAAACAACTGGGCATTTTCTTTACCAAGAACGATTGCCTGAACTTTCGGGTCATATTTCGCAAATTTGAACTCCTGATTGAAAAACTGGTAAAGTGCGGTTTTCATTCTGTCGCTAGAGTCGGCTGGGGCATAAGGGGTGCAGTTTTGGACGATAAATTTATCAAACTTCTCTTGTAGTTCCTTTTCGTTTAAGGCGATATTGATTGTGCCCCCGTGTTCTATCTCGCCAGATTTATCAATGTCTACAATTCTGCCTTCGGCTATTATCGGACTTATTATTTTTGATGGTTTGATATTTATTTTACCTTTTAAGCCATTATCTTTTGCAATTTTTGAGAAAAACTTTGGAAATTCTCCAGATAAACGAGTTCTTTCTCTCTGGCGTCTTAAAAAGATTGAGGGCAGGGCAATCTCTCTATAGAGCTTGTTATCCCTTTTTGACTCAAAAGTCGTAACATAATCTTTTGCATAATCCTCTGTAACTTCTATGCTCGGTAGGTTAGTAAAAACAAAACCTTTGTTAAGTTCTGGTTCTTTTGAGTAATACTTTAATTCTGGCATCCGCATTATTCTGCCGATTGTTTGAATGGTGAAAGTAAAACTTTTTGACTCTCTGAAAATCACTAAAATTGAAGCTCTCGGGCAATCCCAACCCAAAGCGATTGCCTGCTTGAAAATCAACACCTCAACCTCATTATCATTTTTCTCTATGTTTGGTAGGGTATCCGACTTATCCTCCGATAACCAAATAGCGAGTTTACCGTTCTTTTCCGTTATGCCTTTTTTGTCTAGTATTTTAATGATTTCCTCTTTTTTGCCAGCCAAGCCAGCTCTGTTATCTGGAAGCTGAATTAACATTAAGGGATTTATCTTTGCCCCTTCTTTCTTATACATTTTACCCAGCTCCTCTCTTTTTTTCAGAGCTTCTTCTATAACCAATTCATCAGAACTTTTTGTGCCAACTTTAATATCAAGAAACTCTGGATTTACGGCAATTTCAGATTTAATCATTTCTTCGGCTTTAACATCCGATAGGCGAACCTTCTCTTTTTCTGCGGCACTTTCCTCCAAATGAGGTGTTGCAGAAACCTCCAAAGTTACCTTCGGACTGATAACCTCAATCAATTCTCTGGACTTTTCTGACCCTGCTGTATGATGGCTTTCGTCTACAATCAAGACAATCGTTCTACCATCCTCTTTGGTATTTTTTATAATGCTGTTTAAGTTATTATCCTGCTCGTTTTCCTTAACAAAAATATTGATGTCTTTTTTGTTTATGCTGTGCCAATTGATAAATAGGATTTCATTTTCGCCTATTCTTCGGTCTTCTAAATCCTCAAAATAAGAGCATTTGATAGCCCTGTCGTCTTCGTAGTATTTCTCCAGTTTTTCTTTACTTTGCTCGTGCAACATCCTTACTGAAACCCAGATAAAAGAAAATTTCTTGTCGTCTCGTCTGTCTTTTATAAGCTCTTTCAGCAGTTCGGAAACCATAACAGTTTTGCCCGAACCAGTCGGAGCTTGAAATACAACCACCTCGTTTTCAGATGACCGTAATGAATTTTCTATCTTTCTGTGCAGATTTTCTGCCGCCTGTTTCTGATAATCTTTTAGTTTCATAATTTAAATATGCGTTTATATACATTTAAGATGACAGCTGGAATTGGCTTTAATTCCACCAAGTTTTTTATATCCTCAAATTCTTCTTCTCTGGCACTTTCATCAAGAGAAAAGACATATACGACAAAATTCTTGTGAAGTTTTCTTACTTCCTTTTTGAAATTTTCAATCCCGTCATCGTCATAGATTATTCCTAAATGCTTTTCTTTACCGTCTTTAAATATCTTGAAATTTTTACCTCGTTTAACTTCTTCAAAACAATCTTCTTTAAGACAAAGCATTTCTGTTGATTTATCAACGAGATTTTTCTTATTTTTGTCAGTAAGTTCTCCCTTCACAAAATCAGTTTTAAAGTATTTAAGATTACTGGTTATGCCAGTGATGTTTTTATATTTTTTATTTCCTTTAATAACGGCTTCTATTCTCGGATAACAAACCTCTTGGGCAATTCCATTTTCGTTATTTGTGCAAAGAATAAATTTGCGGTTACCACCATCTTCTTTATTCAATAGAGCTACAGCGTGCCCAGTAGTACCCGAACCAGCAAAGTAATCCAAAACAATCCCATCTTTTCTCTCGTATAAAACAGGGGCAATACAGTCATAAACGGTATAAAGCGACTTCGGGAAATCAAAGTGTGTTTTAGGGACTAATGCGTGTACAAGTTTTGTCCCATATTCATTAGCATCATATCTACTATCCTGCCAAACAGTTCTTACAGTGCCATAATCCTTGCCCAGTTCTATCTCGTAGCCACCTTTTGTTTCTTTAACACGAAGCAAGTTTTTTATATCCTCAACACTCTGCCTTGCATAACGCCATTTTCTTTCTATACCTTGTTTATCAATTGGATAGATATAAAACTTACCACCCTCCTTAATGGTTTGTTGTTTCGGATGTCTTTCATTTGTGGTTACATCTCCAAAGCCAAAAATCTTTTTATCTTTTATGATAATCGGATAAAAACAATTGCGAGCGTCTGTCCGCAACGACTCTCCACCATTATCACGCAGGTTTCTCCAATCAATATCCTCATCTTTAATTTTTCTATGCCCGATAGTTTTTATTCCCGATGGCAGGGCAAAATATGCGTATTCGTGTGTATATGAAAAGTTTTTGCCCTGAACGCCACGAGGATTATGGACGATGGTAATGCAATGTAGCTCACGACCCCAGAAAATTTCCTCCAAGAGCAAACCGAGTTGGTTAAATTCGTTTTCATCAACTGCACAAACCAAAACACCATCTTTTTTCAATAATCTTTTAGCACTCTGCAATCTGCTACTCATCATTGAAAGCCATTTGCTATGGCGATAGCTGTCGTTGCTATCAACATAATTGTTGTTATACTTCCAATCTTTTGCGCCAGTGTTATAGGGCGGGTCAATATAAATGACATCTATTTTGCCTTCGTGCGTGTAATTCAAAACCGAGAGAGCGTGATAGTTGTCTCCCTCAATAAGTATATTGATTGGCTTTCCCGCGCTGGTTTTAACTTCTTTTGTTTTATCTTCAATAAGAACGGGCAAATTTTCTTTGCACCACCTAACTACTTTTTCGGGTTCTTTTTCACTATCCCAAACAAGCCCATATTTCTTGCGCTTGCGAAGACGCTTGATTTCTTCAACGAGCTGGTTTTTATCCCAGTCGCTATATTTTTGATTGCCCGTTTGGACGGACGATTGTAATGGTAATGATTTTTCAGACATAGATGTACGCTATGTCTGGCAGGCACTCTTTTTTGTAAGAAATGCAAAAAGGGGACAGCCAGATGGTACATCCACGTCCTCGTTAGCACAGGGGTTCCGATTAGTGGCACCTGACTGCCCCCTTTTCACCCGCTAATCGGATAAAAATAAGGCGTGTCCTGCACTACCAAGGACTAGCGTGGATGTACAAGAGCTATGGTAGCAGACACTGGCGCGGGTTGGAAATCAGAGATTTTGCCACACGATTAGAACCAGTGTAAAAAGAGTATTTTTGGGTTGCAAATCGTGTCTTTTTATGGTAAATTATTAGCAACATTATATGACAATTACCCTACAACAATGGACTTATTTCAGAGTTTTTCATCAAAAGAAAATCTAAAAAAGGCATTTGCATATCTCAAAGACGAGGCAGATGAAAGTTCGTTGTCTTTAGACCCGATATGGAGACCATCAATAAGTGCCGTGGCACAGCTTGGAGATGAGTTTTTTGAAGCACTCCAAGATTATCTCCGACAGGACAAATATCAGCCCGACAAAGCTGATTTTGTTTATGCCGATAAAGACAATATGGGAGTTCGTCCAATCTGTGTTTTTTCTGTAGTGGATAGGATAGTTTTTCAGGCACTTTTAAATCCGTGGATTTTGGGAAACATAATAGATAAAAAATTATACCGTTCGTGCTTGGGCAATAGAGTGCTTGGAAAGGAGAAATATCTCAAGCCATATAAAAAACAATGGATTGAATTTTGCGATAAACAAGTTGAAGCATTTAACAAAAAACTTATCTGGCGTGTTGAATTTGATATACGAACCTATTATGAGGACATCCATATTGATACCTTACTTAAAGTTCTTAAAGAGGATTTTCAAATACACGATGAACGGCTACTTACAATACTTAAAAATCAGTTAGAAGCGTGGTCAGAAAAACCTACTGGATGCGGTATTCCGCAGGGAGCAAATGCCTCTCACCTTTTAGCTAATGCCTATCTCTATAAACTAGATACTTTTTTTGATGACCTGAAAAGCGGTGGCGACTTTGAGTATTTTCGCTATGTTGATGACATAGTAGTAATGGCAAAAAGTGCCGATAAAATAAATCATAGTGTTGCAAAAGCAGGTTTGTCTTTTCGGGAATTCAATTTAACATTCAACGATAAGACAAAAATAGGGAAACTTAAAAACACAAAGAGCATTGAAGAATTGAAGTTTTATAGTCCTTATGGACAACTCAATGAAACATCTCAACAAAGAGTAGAAAAAATAAGCAAAAGAATACCAATAATTTTAAGAAAAATCGCTAGAGGAAGCGATGTTAAAAAAACGGATATAAGCGGACTTAAATACTATTTAAAAGCTGAAGCTGGTCTTGGTAATTCAGAGGTACTTGATAATTTAATTGCATTAATACCGAAGAAACCATCTTTAATTTTCTTGATTTCTCGGTATTTAAGTTTCTATCTTTCTGACATCAACATTGTTTTTAACAAGGCAGACAAAAAACTTATACGCTCAAAATATGAGAAAATTTGGAAAACATATAACGGCAATTCGCTTACAGGATGGACTAAATTCTGGCTCTTGAAAGTTCTCTCTACTCCTTCATTTGCGAAAGACCACGAGGGTTTTCAATCAGAACTCAATAGAATAATCGCAGACCCCGATACCAATTTTTTAAGACCATTGGCATTTTTTTATAAAGCATATACGCGAGCGCAAATAGACCCCCTTATGCCTTTAGGTTTTACCTCGGATGATATTAAGAGACACATCAGAAATGCGAAGACGCAAACAGAAAAAGCAATTTATTATTACTTTTCTGTTTACTTAAGCGGCGTTGAGGAAAATGAAATAATAAAAGAATTAGTTTACGAAGCACTACAATCAAAATCACCAGAAATTCAAACAATGGGATTATTTTTGATTAAAAATCTATACCATTTATTTGAACCAACTCCCGCCGTAGTAGATAACAGGGGTGTTGTAACAAAATGGAATGTAAATTCGGAACGAGAAATAACTGGAGAATTGAGTAGGATTTATTTCAAGTTCCCACCGCCCGTAAAACCAAAGGCGGAACGAGAAACAGCAACCGAAGACGATTACCTCACTTTTGAGGGCAAAATTGCAAAGGATAAATTTGCCTCGTTTATAGGTATGTCAAAACCTCGTAAAGAAGCAAAGTATTCAAAAATTATTGCAAATAAACTCAAATATTATCCAGAAAGTGGAGACACTGAATATAAAACTGCTGTATGGCAATTCAAGGGCAAAGCCCGCGCATTTTTAACGATACTTCACGGAAATAAGAATATGAATTTTAATATTGAGGATATTAAAAAGTATTGCAATCCACTTGTTATCATACAAAGACATAAATTTAGAGACGAAAAAGACACAAATGACACCTTACGAGAAATTCGTTTTAGATTAAAAGCGAGTAAAGGCGAATTATTCCCGATTTTTAAGCAAGAAAGGGGCTGGATATGGCTTGAAAAGTAGTAAATAAAAAATTCACTTTTCTCACCTGCGTATCCGACACAGGGCGGTAAAAGATAAGGTCAAAGCAGATTGCGCTTTGGCTTTTTTTGTTTGCCAGAGCCGCAAGGTCGTTTTAACCAATTAACTAACAAAATTATAATGACAAGAAAATTACAAAAAAGTAGTCAGCCAGAGGAATACACCTATATCCCTCTGGACGATACAGCGAATTATTTTTACTCGCACGACATTGGATTGTGCAGTTATTTGTTAGCCAAAAACTTTGAGTTGGTCGGCTTGGATAAAGCAATCAGAAACAAGGTGCTTTTCATTCTGAAAAGAGACGAAGGAATAGAAGCGGAAGTGAAGAAATACTGGGACTTCAAATCTTCAGTAGATGCTCAAACATACTTCAACCAGATTAAGCGGTGTAAAAACCAAATCTTCAGTTCGCAATAAATCTATGTTGTCGGATGAGCAGATAACAAAATATCAGACGCTTCACAAAAACCGCTTCGGCAATGAAATCAGCCGAGAGGAAGCGTATGAAAAAGGCGCGAAACTCATCCGACTTGTTGAGTTGATTTACAAACCGATGACCGAAAACGAGTACCAAAAATTACAGGAACGCCGCCGAGAAACTGGCGACCTGAAAACCTAACAAAACCTAACATTACAAAACTATATGAAATCTCTTGAAAGACGATTTAACAACATAGCCGAGAAAAATCCCAATCGGAGTTCTTATATCTGTTTTGCCGAAGCTGTGAAAGGGCAAGGTTTTAGCGAGCAAATAATTCACCGATGGTTTAACAAATTAGTTGATAAAGATGATTATGCAAAGAAAGAGAAAAAAGCAGTTTTGAAGTTTCTCGTTGGTCTTTCAAACCCCGTGAGGACAACAGGAAATGAGAGTAAATCAGCCCCACGAAGCAGACAAAATGCCAAATGATACATAACAGTCCTATGTAACAAAAATCTATAAAATTAACCAACATTATCCAATATGGAAACATTACAAACTATTAACATTAAAGAATATCTGACCAGAAAAGGCGTTACCTTTCGTGAGAGCGGTAAAGAAATCATCACCCAATGTCTCTTTAACGGCTGTGATAAAGACAGCAGGGGCGCGGAAGCCCATCTCTATTTTGACGCCGAGACGGGGCAATTTGAGTGCAAAAAATGTGGCGAGAAAGGCAATCTCGTAACCCTCGCCAAGCATTTTGGAGATGGCATACAAGAGATTGCCCTTAACCCCGTAATACCCACGAGAAATCCACGAAAATCCACGAAATTTGACGCGGGGCTAGTAGAAACCTGCCATCAGGCACTTCCAGCCAATATCCGCCAATATCTCAACGCTAGAGGCATTACAGACGCTGTTATAGACGCCCACAAGCTCGGCTGGGGCAAGTTCTATGGCAAATGGTGGATTACCATACCAATACAAGATATTTATAGGGCTTTTCAGTTTTTCAAGTTGAGGAGAGACCCCAATGCGGGAGATGAAAAAACTACTTATCCCAGAGGCATTGAAGCCCAGATTTACGGCTGGGAAACCTTAACAAATCTTAACAATTCACTCCTCATCTGCGAGGGCGAGCTGGACAGATTGGCTTTGCTTTCAAAAAACATACCCGCAATTACTTCAACGCACGGGGCGATGACATTCAAGCAGGAGTGGTGCGGAAAGGTAGGAAAAGGTAGGAAAATCTATATCTGTTTTGACAATGATGAAGCGGGCAGGAAAGGAGCAGAGCGGGCGGCAAAAATGTTGGAAAATGTTGGAAATGAGACATACATAATCACGCTACCGCAGGAAGTTGGCGAAGGTGGCGACATAACCGATTACCTCGTGAAGCTCAACGGCAACCCCGATGACTTGTTTGGTAAATATGCAAAAGAGTATCCAGAAAAAATGGATACCTCGCAATTCCAGCCACTCTCTCCGCAGGATTTGATTGAGATACTTGGATTGACGATAAAACAGGACGAGGAGAATAAAATCGCAACCTTCCTATGTGAGCTATCGGCATATACCGAAAACGCACAATTCAACATCAGCTATAACGCCCCATCATCCACTGGCAAAAGTTACATCCCTTTGGAGATTTCAAATCTATTTCCAAGTGAAGATGTAATGAAACTTGGTAACTGCTCTCCCACGGCTTTTTTTCACGAGCAGGGCGAGTACAACAAAGACAAAAACATCATAACCGTAGACCTGTCCAGAAAAATCATTATCTTTTTAGACCAACCACACACCGCTCTCTTGGAGCGATTGCGGTCATTGTTGTCGCACGATGAAAAAGAAATGCACTCCAAAATTACCGACAAAAATCAGAAGGGCGGAAACCGAACTAAAACGGTAATTATAAAAGGTTTCCCCTCGGTAATTTTCTGCACGGCAGGGCTGACGATTAACGAGCAGGAAGCCACCCGATTTTTACTGTTAAGCCCAGAAGTCAATCGGGAGAAAATCAGGCAAGGGATTTTGGAGAGTATTAAAAAAGAAGCAGACGCCGAGAACTATAGAAGTTGGCTTGATGAGAACCCAGAGCGAAATCTACTCAAGGAGAGAATACGAGCAATAAAACTAGAGGGCATCCGAGAAATTAAAATTGCGAACCATCAAATAGTCATTGATAAATTCTTTAGTGAAAACAAAGTACCTAAACCAAGAAATCAGCGAGACATTAAACGCCTTGCCTCGCTCATCAAATCTTTTGCCCTCGTTAATCTCTGGTGGCGAGAGAAAAGCGGCACAACAATTACCGCCAACGAAGATGATATTGAACAGGCATTTAAGATTTGGAATGCTATCTCTGTAAGCCAAGAACATAACCTGCCGCCCTATATCTACAATCTCTACCAAGAAGTCATCTTAACGGCGTGGAATGACAAGAACGACAACAGGAATGAGAGCATTGTAGCGGTAACGGGATTGCTCGGCGTATCACGCCAAGAATTGCTCCAGAAGCATTTTGAGGTCTATGGGCGAATGTTGGACACCAACCAGCTACGACAACAAATCCTGCCAATGCTTGAGACGGCGGGGTTAATTGAGCAGGAGGCAGACCCTAACGATAAACGAAAAATGCTGATTTTCCCTGCCGCACTTCCCACTAAACCTTCTGACCAGAGGAATAGCGAGAACGAGGGTGTGGTGAGTATCAGTGAAGAAAACAATAGTGAAATGAGCAGTGGGGTAACTCAAGATTTAGAAAGTTTCCTGACGCCATAAAAAGGGTCATCGCTAACTGATAAACAGTATAAAAACAGTAATAACAAAACTATGAACGAAATATCAAAAAAACAATTAGAGGCAAATCGTGAGAACGCAAAGCTCGGCGGCGTAAAGACCGATGAGGGTAAAGCTGTAAGTAAATATAATGCTCTCAAACACGGAATTTTGAGCAAAGAGGTGTTACTTGAAGGAGAGGATGAAAAAACACTTATTGAAATCGGGAAAAAACTACGAGCAGAATTAGAGCCGCAAACAGAGCTTGAATTAGTGTTGGTTGATAGGATAACTGCCAATGTTTGGAGATTAAGACGGGTAATGCAGATAGAACGAGAAATGATTGAAGATGACCGCAAAGACAGTTTCAGTAAAGGTGGATTGAAGACACTTGGAGAGGCGTTTAGTTATGACTCTGCCAATTACGATACTTACAGTAAACTTATTCGTTACGAAGCAAGCATTGAACGCGGTATCTATAAAGCATTGCACGAACTACAACGACTGCAGGCGGTGAGGAATGGTGAAAATGTGCCAGTGCCAGTAGTTGTAGATATGGATATATCTGGTGAGAAAATAAATGGGTTCGTTTCGCAATAATAACTTGATTAAACTGGTTAATCTCAAATAATTTCGGCAATAGAAAAAATAAAATATGCGCGGCGGATGGAACTCTACAGGTAAAACAGAAGCGGACAGCGTAAAGAAAATATCTGTACGCTTTCTCAATGAGCGCGGCTTTTTCTCTGGATGGCAATCTGGAACGATGACTTGGACGAGCGGACGGTCGGGAACGAAAAGTAGTGTCAGTATTGAGGTCTCAACGATGAACGAGGAGAAGTATCTTCGTATCTACTATACGCAAACAAACCGTGATACGGACGAGGAAAAGGACTTTGACTACAAAATCCCTCTGCTCTCCACTCCGTGTCGCTATGGCGGTAAAAGGTATTGGTTTCAGTGTCCGTGGTACAAAAACGGGCAATACTGCGGACGCAGAGTAGGTACTTTATACAAAAATGGCGATTACTTCGCGTGCCGCCACTGCTACAATCTCACCTATGCAAGCCGCAATGCGAGTGCTCGGTACAAAGGGTTCGTAAGCTGTCCAGACCTTGATGAACAGGAAGCGAAGGTGAAGCGGATGTATTACGCTGGAAAGCCAACTAGAAAATACCGAAAACTACTGAAAATGGAGAGGCGTTTTGAAATGGGCGTTATCCGAGCCGCAGGTGGATTAGGCATACTTGGCAAGAAATATGGTGTATAATGAACTTGTTGAACCGATGAAAGCAAATATGCGCAAGGTATTTTTATTGCAAAAAGGTAAGATAGTAGCCCGAGAGGGGCGGTCTGCCGCTATCTTGCCAATCCTTGCGATTGCTCGTAGTCGGTTCAACACAGACCGTCCCTTTCGGGTTTTTGTATGAATAAAGATACCAATAAAATCAAATACTTTATTTACGCCCGAAAGTCATCGGAGAGCGAAGACCGACAGGTGCAATCTATTGATGACCAAATAAATCGGCTCAAAAAGTTTGCCAGCGATTTTAATCTGGATATTAAAAAGACCTATACCGAGGCGAAATCGGCAAAGAAACCGAATAATCGCCCTATTTTTGATGAGATGATGGAGCGGATTGAAAAGGGCGAAGCGGACGGAATTTTATGTTGGCAGATAAATCGTCTCTCCCGTAATCCAATTGATAGCGGCAAATTAAGTTGGTTCCTGCAACGAGGAATACTTAAATCAATCCAGACCATAGACCGTCAATATCTACCAGAAGACAATGTATTGATTTTCAGTGTTGAAAGCGGTGTAGCCAATCAATACATTTTGGATTTAAGCAAGAATACCAAACGGGGTATGCTCTCCAAGCTTGAAAAGGGTTGGCAAACGGGAATAGCACCGCTTGGCTATCTCAACGATAAAGAAAATAAAATTATCATCAATGACCCAGAACGATTTAACCTTATCCGCAAAATGTGGGATTTAATGCTTACAGGCAGTTACACACCACCAAAGATTTTGGATATTGCGAATAAGGAGTGGGGTTTTCGGACAAGGAAGTTTAAACGAATGGGTGGCAATGAATTATCCCGAAGCGGTATCTATAAGATTTTTACGAGTTTGTTTTACGCGGGGATAATTGAAAATGCAGGGGTGCAATACGAAGGACAGCACGAAAAAATGATTACGCTTGAAGAATATGACCGAGTGCAAATGCTTATTGGCAGAAAAGGTAAACCAAGACCAAAACAACACAAGTTTGCTTTCACTGGGTCTATACGGTGTGGTGTATGTGGCTGTCTTTATACGGCTGAAACAAAGAAAAGAATACTAAAATCAGGAGAAATACACGAGCATACTTATTATCATTGCACGAGGAAAACAACAAAGATTAAGTGCAATCAACGGAAAAATATCCCAGAAGGCGATTTGGAAATAGCCATTGAGAAGGAGATAGAAAAATACACCATCCTGCCAGAGTTCTTGCAGTGGGCATTAGAGGGATTAAATAAAAAGAACGATACCGAAATTGAGGACAGAACGAAGGTTTACGAAATGCGACACAAAAATTTGGTAGAAACCCAAAAGGAGTTGGATGAGCTTACTAAAATGAGATACCGCCAGTTGATTGATGACGAAACCTTTATCAAAGAGAAGAACACGCTCCAGAGCAAAATCACCCAATTCAAAGAAAATCTGCGAGAAACAGAAACGCGAGCCGAGAAATGGCTTGAACTTACTGAAAAGACATTTGCATTTGCCGCTTATGCACGCAAAGCATTTACTACTGCAAAAGGAAAAGCAGGGTTAGAACTGAAGAAAGAAATCTTATTAGCACTCGGTAAAACGCCGATAATTAAAGACCAGAAGCTGATTATTGAACCGAATGAGTGGTTTGCAGAGATACAAAAAAGCTATCCTGCGTTGGAGAGAGAATACTTAAGGTTAGAACCGAAAAATCCCCTTGTAAATCAAGGAGATTTTCCGATTTCTGACCCTATATTCCGAACCGTGCTCCGCGGGTAGGATTCGAACCTACAACCAACTCCTTAACAGGGAGCTGCTCTACCATTGAGCTACCGCGGAATGCATATTCGTTGAACGTTTGTATTCTAGCCCAAACATCGCGCGCCGCAAAGCGGCGCGCTATACTATAAACATGGTTTTAACGCTTACTAGTTCTGCATTTGAAAATAACGGGGTCATACCCGCGAAATATACGTGCGATGGAAGTCGTGAACTCTCGCCTCCGCTTATGATTAGTGATGCGCCGGAAGGAACAAAATCATTCGTGCTTATCGTGGATGACCCCGACATCCCAGAAGTGGTAAAAAAATCTCACGGCCTTGAGGCCTTTGACCACTGGGTGCTTTATAATATCCCCGTGCCAGTGGGTGGAGAGGTGGAAGTTCCAGCGGGCGCTACCCCCGGCTCTACAGGATTAAACAGCGCCGGCGGTATGAAATACATCAGTCCCTGTCCACCGTCGCAATATGAGCCGAAAGAGCATCGCTATGTTTTTACTTTGTATGCGCTGAATGAAATGCTTCATTTTCCAAATGCACCGACTGCACGACAAGTGCGCGATGCGTTGACGCCGTTTTTGCTCGCAAAAACAAAACTTATTGGCCGTTATTCCAGACCATGAATATCACCATCAAGGCAACGAAGTATACATTTACGCCCGAAGACGAAGCATTTATAGAAAAGAAGCTCGCGGCTCCTCTGCGTCTTCTTGGAGATGCGAGCGACACGGCGTTACTTGAGATAGAAATAGGGAAAGCGCCGCCAGAAGGACGTTCGGCAGAACCGTACCGCCTTGTTGCGAATCTTATAGTAGGCGGCAAGGTTTTCCACGCTGAAGCGGTGAAGCCGTCGCCCGAGAGCGCTGCGGACAGGGTTCGTAGCGAGCTTGAGGCGGAGATACGGCGTTCGCGCGGGCGCGCGCGACGGCTCATCAAGCGCGGTGGCGCGACGGTCAAACGAATGCTGCGCTTCGGCCGTTAAAGTTCGCCGGCAAACAAAAAAAGAAAACGCTCGGGCCGCTAGGCCAATACTACATACTTTTTCTTGTTTGCCGGCTCTCTGTATATATTATTTCGTGTTTCCCCTCGGGAATAACGCGCTCAATGATGAATTTTTCGTTTTTGAATGAAGCTGCGGTTATTTTAATTCTTTTTCCATTTTCTATAAAATATGTGCCAATAGTGTCGGCGTACGTGCGATATTTATTCCAATTTTCTTGCGCCGTCGCAGTGAGCGACAAAAGGCCGTCTTCTTTTTTAATTTTGTGCGCATACGAAACTTGCGAGGAATCCTGCGCGATTGGTGCGATGTCGCCGCACAGATATGCGGGAAGGGTATCAACGAGCAGTTGTGCGCCTTGAGCAATGAGTCGCGGACGCACCTCGCGCGCAGTCTCGTTTGGAGCGATGTCCATTTCTTTTTGCGCAAGAATCGCACCCGCATCAATTTCGTGCACCATCTCCTGGATGGTTACTCCGGTTGTTGAATCACCCGCGAGAAGCGCGGATTCAAGCGGCGTCGCGCCGCGATACTTGGGCAAGAGCGAATAATGAACATTAATGACGCCTTTAGGGAAAGCGGCGATAAGTTCGTTGGAAAATATTTTGCCGAATGCGACCACAATTGCGTAATCGCATTTATAGGCGCGAATCGCGGCAATTGTCTCGTCATCAAGAGTTCTCGGTGTGAGAACAGGCATGTCGTGTTCGAGCGCAAAAGTTTTTGTTTCAGAAGGCGCGAGCGCGAGCCCGCGGCCCTTAGGAGCATCCGGCGAAGTCACGACGACGGCGGGCGCGAAGCCTCGTTCAATAAGCACTGCAAGCGTGTCGCTCGCCACGGCGGGAGTGCCGAAAAATGCGAAGCGAAGCGAAGTCCCTTCACTCGCTTTCGAGTGTTGCCGGACGAATTTAAGAAGCGGGATTTTGGTCATGGGTGACGTGAACGAGATGTTCAGCATGGTCAGTGAAGAGCGCGCCGTTCAAGTGGTCAATTTCGTGCTCAAATATCTGAGCCATAAGGCCGCCGCCGCCACGACTAAATCGTGAGCCATCAAGGCGACGGGCGGCGATGGTGACGCGTTCATGCCGATTCGTTGTGCCATATACATCGCGAATAGAAAGACATCCTTCTTCTCCTTTCGCGCGCTTGCGGGAGGTCTTTATAATTTCAGGATTAATATATATTTCCACTTCAGGTTTAGGTACCGGTTTTGGCTGGAGAACGGTTTTTTCTTTCGCTGGGACGAGAGGAAGCGTGGCGCGGTCTTTCCGTACGATAAAAAGACGATAAGAAATATCTACTTGCGGCGCGGCGAGCGCGACACCCTCGGGCTTTACATCAAGTGCTTGGGTCATGTCATCAATGAGGCGCGTGAGCCACACCGAGCCGAAGAGCTTCTCCGGCACGGGCTTTGCCGCTTCGCGTAATATTGGCGCACCATCTTGCACGATTTCTCTCATGTTCTCTAATTGTAGCACAGTTGCTCGCAGAAAAAAGTTTTTTGAGAGCGTTTCACTTCGCTGCACTTAGCACATAGCACACTCTCAAAAATTTTTCCCGCTCGTTTAGCAGGGCGGATGCTTTTTCGGGTCAATCTCCCACCAAAATTTTTTACCGAAGTTTTTTGCTTGGCTGCAAATACTCTTGAGATAATAGAGGTCGCGGGTCGGGATGCCTTCAAGTTCGGCACCGAGACGAGCCATGGAGAGAGGCGCGAGGCCGTCGTGCGCGCGAGAATAATTCAAGTGGCGGAGGAAGAAACGTATCAATTCGCCGCGCTCGGTTTTGCGCTTTTTCCCTCTCGGCGCTTCGGCTGCCTTTTTCTCAATGTCGGGAAGGATTTCGCGGATGGATTTCATTTAATTCGTATGCGCTTCAATGGAAGCTCCGAGATGTTGAAGCCGCACGACAATATCTTCATAACCGCGATTGATGCTGTAGACGTTGCGGAGCGTTGAATGTCCTTTTGCGGCGAGCATTCCGACGAGGATGATAGTCGCGGGCCGGAGCGCCGGCGGGCAAATGACCTCGGCCGCTTTAAGTTCCGTCCGTCCCTCAATTGAAATGCGATGAGGATCATGAAGAATAGTCACCGCGCCGAGACGGTCGAGCTCGGTGTAGTAAATTGCCCGCTTTTCATATACCCAATCGTGGATAAGCGTCGTACCTTTCGCCTGCGTGGCAATAACCGCGAAGAAGGGGAGGTTGTCTATGTTCAGTCCGGGATAGGGGCGCGCGTGAATCTTTTCGGGGAAGGCAGTTAGTTCTGATGGTTCAAGATGAATGTCTTTTAATTTTGTAATCCCATTTTCTGATAATCGGGGCTCTGATAATGTGAATCGTAACCCCATTTTCTCAAGAAGCAGTAACTCGACCTCAAGAAATTCTATGGGCGCATTCGCGATGGTGATGGCAGAGCCGGTAATGGCCGCCGCTGCGATGAAGAGCATTGCGTCGGTCGGATCCTCCGCGACGCTATAAGAAACATCTTGATTGATAGAAGCGACGCCGCGTACCGTAAGCGTTGTTGAGCCGATGCCGTCAATCGAGACTCCAAGCGCCTTCAAGAAGCCGCATACTTCCTGCACCTGATAATTTGCCGAGGCATATTTAATGCAAGATGTGCCGGGGATGCCCGCGGCGGCGAGAAGCGCGTTGATGGTCGCCGTATCGCTTGATTCGTAGAGAATCACTTCTGCCGGATGAAGCCCCGCATACGCGATGTGATAACTTTCCGAACGTGCCTCTATCGCAACACCGAATTTTTCAAGCGCTAAAAGATGCGGACGGACAGAGCGCAGTCCAAGCGTGCAGCCACCCGATTGCGGCAGTTCGAATTTTTTGAACCAGTGGAGCAAAGGACCGATAAACATCAATATGCTGCGGGTTTTCATCGCCGCACTCTTATCAATTGATTCCAGATTGATTTTTTTCGGCGGGACAATGACGACGTCGTGTCCACGCCACTTAACACTGACACCGATGGAACGCAGTACCTCAATCAAGCGGTTCACCTCCTCAATTTTCGGAACATTTCGGAGGGTCGTTTGACCGTGATTGAGAAGGGAAGCGGCGAAGAGTGCGACGGCGCCGTTCTTGGAGCGGCTCGTCGTGACGCTCCCCGAAAGTTTCTTTCCTCCTTCAATGGCGAAATTCATTCCTTCTTGCATACGGAGTATCGTACCATTACTATACAAATGATGTCTTTCTTTTCTCCCAAGCTCGGCATTGATCTTGGAACAACTAACATTCTCGTTTTTGTGCCCGGCAAGGGCGTTGTGGTGAACGAACCGTCGGTCGTTGCCGTGGGAAAAGCGCGTGACAACAGGGGCGGTACGACCATCCTCGCCATAGGCGTTGAAGCGAAAAAAATGATTGGCCGCACTCCCGACGATATCATCGCTTATCGTCCAATGAAGGACGGTGTTATTGCCGATTATCGTGTCACCGAAGCGATGCTCCGTTATTTTATGAAGAAAGCGCTTGGACGGAATCCATTCAAGCCGACTGTGCTTATTTCCGTGCCCGCGAGTGTTACCTCAACCGAGAAGCGCGCGGTTATTGAAGCGGCGTTGAAAGCCGGAGCGCGGAACGCCTACGTGGTAAAAGAGCCTATACTCGCCGCCATCGGCGCAGGCATCCCCATTCACGAACCGATGGGACGCATGGTTGCGGATATTGGCGGCGGCACGATAGATGTCGCCGTGATATCACTCGGCGGCATCGTCGCGTCAACGAGCGTGAAGTGCGCGGGGGATCGCCTTGACCGTGCGGTCGTTGACCACATTAAGAAACAACACAATCTCGTGATTGGCGACAAGACGGCGGAGGATTTGAAAATAAAAATCGGGGCGGCAGTACCGATGAATGAAGAACTTTCAATGCCGGTCAAGGGGCGCGACCTCATGAGCGGCTTGCCACGCACGGTTGATCTTTCCACTAACGATGTAGTGCAGGCGATGGCGCGGGAATTGCGCGAAATGACGCAAGCGATACGCAAGGTGCTGCAGGACACGCCACCCGAACTTGCCGCCGACATTATTGACAATGGCATTATCCTCACGGGCGGTTCTTCACAGTTGCGCCAGATGCCCGAGCTCGTCTACCGTCGCACCGGCGTTGCCGCGAAACTCGCGCAGGATCCGTATTTCTGCGTCGTGCGCGGTACCGGCGTCGCGCTGAAACATCTGGATACTTATCAAAAAAGCATTTTGGCGAAGCAATAATATTGAAATAGAAAAATCGCATGGCGGAGCTATTTCACACCATGCGATTTTTAAGGTTCAGAACTTGCCGCTTGCGCGGCGCATCTGAACTTTTTTTTGAAACCATTTTCTCCCCCCCAATAAATCAATGAGAGGAAAAAGAAAAATAAGGGTGATATCCGTCAGCACCTCTCGAGGCCGTGGAATACCACCGGTGCAGTGATGTTTCGCCTTAATCCCGTCGCGGCGGCAGATCCACCACACACGGGGATAATGCAAAATTGAAGAAATGATAATCAATTCCGCATTCTTCTTTTTTGCATACTCATTTGCCACCTGCAGCTGTTCTATCGTCTCTTGCCCTTTCTTTACCTCAACAATGTTTTCTTTGTTGATGTTAATTTCAAGAGCCAGACGATAGAACTCCATTTCCGTTTTCTCCCCGTTAGCCTGAAAAGCGCTGACGAGAAGAATTGTCGCTGCTGGCCAATCCTTCCGAGATAGAGACTCAGCTTTTACAAGACCAGTGTACCAATCTTGTTTCTCGGTCGGCCCAAACCGCCCCTTAGAAGAGGGGTTTTTTATGAGTGGAACTATGATTTTCTCTCGCACGGTGTACCCCCCTTTTTTCTTTATTTTGATTCCAAAAACTGTCTAAAACTAACGTAGCATATAATTTATATATAGTCAAGCTCCGCACGAGTTAAAAAACACAAGCTATAATCAGCACATGCAGCGCCTCGATACTCGGCATCTACAACATCACGCGTTTGTTATTGAGGCGGAAGCAGAGGGGGGAATTAAAGTGGCGCAGATGTGGGCAGAGAAAGAATTGGAAATGAAAGCAAAAGGAAATCCCGATATCGTCATATTGCGTTATGGGCTTTTTTCAGTTGATGACGCACGCCATATCTCAGAGGTTGCTGCGGGAGCGCCTTTCGCAGGCAACTATAAAGTGCTTATCATTGCCGCGAGCCGCGCGTATCACGAAGCGCAGAACGCACTTCTGAAGCTTTTTGAAGAACCGCCTACCGGAATGTATCTCTTTTTCATATTGCCGAGTTTGGGAGGGCTTCTCCCGACATTGCGCTCACGCGTTCAGATTCTGAATTATGGATTTACGGAACCTATAATTCCCGAATCGGCCATTGAATTTCTCAAAGCAACAAAAGAAAAGCGCGGCACGATAATCAAAAGACTCACGAGTGGGAAAGATGAAGAGGAACGGAGAGAACTCCGTGATGAGGCAATCGCGATAGTGAATGGCATTGAGACAGCAGTATACGCGAAATTTAAAAAACAGCGTGGCGGCGAACCCGCCGCGCTCCTTTCGGACATTGCGATTCTGCGCAGCTATCTTTATGATCGCAGTGCGCCTGTGCGCATGATTCTCGAGCATCTTTCTCTGGTGATGCCGAAGAATCTGTCCGTCAACTGACGGATTTGATATGATGCACGCATGACATACGATTTTTCAAAATTAAAAGCAAATATCAAAGAGACCGAGGAATGGCTTACACGCGAGCTCTCGGGAATCCGAACCGGTCGTGCGACGCCGACCTTGCTTGATATGGTAAAGCCCGAAGCATATGGCGTGCGCACGTCTCTTAAAGAACTTGCTTCCGTCTCGGTTGAAGACGCGCGCACTTTGCGCGTCATCCCATGGGACCGGGAACTCTTGAAAGCAATTGAAAAGGGAATTACCGACGTGGACCTCGGCGTTGGCGTCGCGACCGATGACCAAGGCCTACGTGTCTCCTTTCCAGAATTAACCAGCGAACGTCGTCTGCAACTTTCAAAAATCGCGGGCGATAAAACCGAACAGGCGAGAGTAACATTGCGCTCGCATCGCTCTGACGCGCTCAAAGCGCTTGATGCGACGGAAAAAGAAGGCGGCAGGGGGAAGGACGAAGTAACGCATCTCAAGGTTGAAATTCAAAAGCTTATTGACGCGGGCAATGACGCGCTGGAGAGGATTCTTGAGCGGAAGGAAGCCGAGATTGCTCAATAAATGAGTATTTTAATTTTCATCATTGTCATTGTTGCGCTTATCGTCGTGCACGAACTCGGGCATTTTGTCGTGGCGAAGCTCTCTGGGATGCGCGTGGATGAATTCGGGCTCGGTTATCCGCCGCGCGCGGCGATTATCGGAAAAGCGGGCGAGACCATCCTTTCGCTTAATTGGTTGCCTTTCGGTGGTTTTGTAAAAATTTACGGCGAAGACGGTGAAGGGAAAGGTTCGCGGGCATTTTCTATGCGCCCGCGCATTTTTCAGGCGCTAGTTCTTATCGCTGGCATCGCGATGAACCTTCTCTTTGCATACGTGCTTATCACCGGCGCCTTGATTGCGGGTACGCCACGCGCGCTTTCGCCGGCGGAACTCGCGACCGCTCGCAATGTAGAACTCGCCGTGGCAAACGTGCTTCCCGGAACACCCGCCGCTCTCGCGGGAATTCTCCCAGGAGATTCAATTCTTGATGCAAAAGATGCGGAAGGGCAATGGCATTCCGTAGACCCCGCGAGTTTCTCGGCGTTTATCGCCGCGAGTCATGGAGATGCAGTTACCCTTGACGTTAAGCATAATGGGGAAGAATACATTATTACCACGACGCCCGTTGCGGGCGTCGTGCCTAACGATCCTTCACGCTATGCGCTCGGAATTGAAGTCGCCACCATCGGTACTGCGCCGCTCTCCCCTGGCTCTGCGGTTATTGAAGGCGCTTCACTCACATGGGGCTCTCTCGCCATAACTACCGCGGGGCTCTGGCATTTTTTCTACGATATCTTTGTGTTCCATGCAGATTTTTCGCAGGTCGCGGGACCTGTCGGCATCGTGAGCGTCGTCGGCTCCGAAGCGGCGCAAGGCCTCGGCAGCTTGCTTTCAATCGTGGCGATTATTTCCATTAATCTCGCGCTCATCAATCTTATTCCCGTTCCTGCGCTTGATGGCGGACGACTTCTCTTTGTCATCATTGAAGGTATTATTCGCCGCCCGATAAAACCAAGTGTCGCTCATGCGGTCAACTCCGTCGGCTTCGCGCTCCTCGTCTTCCTTATGGTTGTCGTCACTGCCCACGACATTTTCAAAATCGTTGGGTAGTTACTAAAATCATCATAAAATAAGTCGTTTATTTATCGTTTCTTGTATAAGTGCTGCTTGACAATTAAACAGGCTTGTGTATACTAGCAATAGGTAGTTCTCTGCAAATCTGCCTTTGGCAGATACATCATGTCGAGCTGTAGACATAAAATTCAGCACTCAACGCAGCGGTATCGCAAATGCCAAAGCAAGGAGGGAGGAACTATGGACGAATCAATGAACGAATTACTAACACTCAAGGCCTCGATCGAAGAAGCAAGGAAGGGGCAGTTTCAAGCGAGAAAGGAATTTGCCGCCAAGCTGGTGAATCTTGGGTATTCTCTCTACAACTTGTACAACTTTCCCCATCCAAGCGAAGAAGGCAAAACTGTCTACATCCAGATTCAAAATGGCATGGGTAACCTTGAGAATACTTTTAATGGATATTTCCACGTTGAAGTCCATTGGCCAATCTCATGCGTAGAATACGGATGCGAAGACCCTGATTGTGACGGCGGGCACGTCGACAGTCGCCCTGCGACCGCAGAAGAAGTAATTGCGGTCCTGAAAGAAGACCTTATGGGGAAGATGGAAGTGGAGTGGAGGGAAAAAGAACGGTGCGACAGCCTTGCCGCTTCGTTACCAAGCGAGCAAGAGCTGGCAAAAATCCGCCATAAAGTTGAGGACGTGATAAGGAAGGACAAGGGGAAAATCCTTCCTTTTGCAAAACTACTCAATATTATCTGAGCAGTCAGCTTCACCGTAAGCAAAGCCGCAGGGAGTGAACCTGCGGTTTTTATTATATTTACCTAAATGTTACATACAATGTCTTCAAGATTGTTGGATAATCGCTCCGGGCGTATACTATGGCGCATGAGGCAGTCACGGCTTTTTACTAAAGTGCGGCGCGAAGCGCCCACGGACGAGGTCGCGAAGAACGCTCAATTGCTCGTGCGTGCTGGCTACATTCATAAAGAAATGGCGGGCGTCTACGATTATCTTCCGCTCGGTTTACGCACACTCAATAAAATTATCGGCATCATCCGCGAAGAGATGAATGCGATCGGCGGCGAAGAAGTATTTCTTTCAACGTTGCAAGAACCTGAATTATGGAAGAAGAGCGGGCGCTGGGACGACAGGGCCGTTGATATGTGGTTCAAAACACATTTGAAAAATGGCGGTGAGCTCGGTCTCGGCAACACGCACGAAGAGGCGCTCACTGCGCTTATGAAAGAGCACGTCGCCTCATACAAAGATCTACCGCGCTACGTGTATCAATTTCAAAATAAGTTTCGTAACGAGACGCGTGCGAAGTCCGGTATTATACGAACTCGCGAGTTCATTATGAAAGACCTGTATTCGTTCTCAAAAAACAGTACACAGCATATGGAATTTTATGAAAAAGCCGCCGCCGCATATGAAAAAATTTTTAAACGTACCGGCATCGGCGGGAAAACGTATCGCACATTCGCTTCAGGTGGCTCATTCAGTAAATATTCTCACGAATTTCAAACTATGTGCAATGTCGGCGAAGACATTATTTATGTGGACGAAGAGAAACGCGTTGCGGTTAATAAAGAAATCTATGATGACCAAGGTGTTTATGCAACTACCGGCATCAACAAGGCGAGGCTTAAAGAAGCTAAGGCCATTGAGGTTGGAAATATTTTCACTCTCGGCACGCGATTTTCTGAAGCGCTTGGCCTTCTATATAAAGATGCAGAAGGGAAGGCGGTGCCCGTTTTTATGGGTAGTTATGGCATCGGCCCCGCGCGGCTTATGGGTACCATCGTGGAGCTTATGGCTAATGAAAAAGGTCTCGTCTGGCCAGAATCGGTCGCACCGTTTGCGTTCCACCTTGTCTCTCTGGGAAAGTCCGACGATGAAATTTCAGGAACCGCCGACAAGCTTTACGATGAATTGACGAAAAAGGGTATTGAAGTTCTTTATGACGACCGCGATATGTCCGCTGGGCAGAAGTTCGTAGAGAGCGACCTTATCGGCATTCCGCGCAGAATTATAGTTGGCAGGGATGCCGTTACGACCAATATTTTTGAAGTAGTGAATCGCGCGACTGGAGAAGTCGCGAAAGTGCCGCGCGCAGAACTCTTTGCGTAGCGTATGGCAAAATTTTCAAAGAATTTATTTTTTAGCAGCGATATTGCCATTGACCTTGGAACGACAAATACGCTCGTCTATGTGCGAGGGCGAGGCATTGTTATCAACGAGCCGTCGGTCGTGGCGGTGAACGATAAGACCCATCAAATTGTCGCCGTGGGAAAAGAGGCGAAAACGATGCTCGGGAAAACGCCCGCGCATATCCGCGTCGTGCGTCCTTTGTCACACGGCGTTATATCCGACTTTGAGATTACAGAGGAACTTCTTTCCTATCTCATCAATAAGGCGCATAACGGCCGCATGCGGTTATTCGGTCCGCGAATCGTGATAGGCGTGCCAACGGGCGTAACTAATGTGCAGAGCCGCGCGGTGCGCGACGCGGCGCGCAATGCGGGCACTCGCGAGACAATAATCTTAGAGGAATCGGTCGCTGGTGCTATTGGCGCGAAATTGCCAGTTGCCGAAGCCGTGGGGACGATGGTGCTCGATATCGGCGGCGGCACGACCGATATTTCTGTTATCGCGCTCAAGGGTGTCGTCGCTTCTCGGAGTTCGCATGTCGCCGGCGATCGCTTCAATGAAAATATTATTGACTTTGTGCGAAGCGAATTCAAACTCGGCATCGGCGAGCGTACTGCCGAGGACGTTAAAATTGCGATTGGCGCGGTTATGCCGCTTTCCGAAACGCTCTCGCGAAGCGTGCGTGGCCGCGATTTCGCGACGGGACTTCCGCGCGAGGTGACGCTCACCGACGCGCACATACGCGAAGCGACCGCATCCTCGCTGGACGCGCTTATGGATACGATGAAAGAAGTTATTGAAGCGACGCCGCCCGAACTTCTCTCCGATGTCTTAGAGCGCGGCGTAACGGTCTTCGGCGGCGGCGCGCTCCTGCGTGGTCTGCCGCAAATACTTGCGAAGATGCTTGGCGTACCGGTTAAGGTCGCACCGGACCCGCTTACGGCGGTTGTGCGCGGCGCGGGCATTGTGACCGAAGACCCGGCGCCATACGCGGACTTTTTTATCGATGAAGAGGACATTCTTAGTGAAGCGTAATGCACTTTTTTCGTCCACGGGCGTCTCGTGGGGCGCTCTCGCCCTCGCGTGCGCCCTTATCGTGCTCCTGGTGCGGCTTCTCGCACCGAATTTTTTCTGGTATGCCGTTGCACCGGTATTTAAAAGTGCGAACGCTTTTGCGACAACGGGCCATTCTTTTTTTACCAGTTTTAGTAACGTATCCGTACTCGCCTCAAGGAATGAACAATTGGTAAACGAGAACGCCGCGCTCGCGAACGAGAATCAAACTCTTTCTCAAAAAGTAGCGGATATTTCAGCGCTCTTTAGTTCTCAATCGACGAAGGGGAACACTCCTTTGGGAATTCTTGCCGGCGTCGTCGCTCGTCCGCCCGAGAGTCCCTACGACACACTCGTGCTCGCCGCAGGCAAGAACGCAGGGGTTGTGGCTGGCATGGAAGTGTTCGGGAGCGGCGGCGTTCCTCTTGGCATTGTCTCGTCGGTTCTCGCTGATTTTTCGCGCGCAACGCTTTTTTCGGCGCCGGGTGCGAGCACTGCCGGCTGGATTGGCACTAACAATATGCCGCTTACCATCTCTGGTGGCGGTGCGGGCGCGATGAATGCTACAGCAGCGCGTTCCGCGAATATTAAAGTTGGCGATACCGTATTTGTGCCCGGTCCCGGGATGCTTCCGATAGGTACCGTCACGCGCATTGAAAGCGACCCTTCTTCGCCGTCTGTTACGTTGCGTATTCAGCCCATGCTCAACCCATTTTCAATAGCATGGGTTACGGTACGCGATACGGGCTCGGCACTCTTGTTCGCGACCTCCACGTTCCTATGATACGCGGGATACTGACGCTCTTTGTGTTTATTTCCATCATATTCTTTCCGTGGCCATTTGCCGCCGCGCTCGCGCTCGTTTCTTCACTTTCTATACCGCTTTTGCCCTTAGCCGCCGGCATATTTATGGATACGCTCTATCACACGCCGCAAGCGAATATGCTGCCGCTCTTCACGCTCTACGGAGCTGTAATAACCAGTATCGCATTCTTCGTGCGCGGCCGGCTCAAGACGAGTATTATCAAGGAATGAAACGACGACGTCAGCGTCAACGAGATTCGGAAATTGCTCCCGATGAGATATTTCTTGACGCGTCAAACGTTTCCGATTTTGACCGCGCCCGTCTTGAAGGTCGATTGGAGAAGCCACTTTCGCACAGGATGTTCGTCTCTCTTGCCGGTGCACTCGCCATTCTCCTTTTCATCCTTATTGTTCGCACGTGGAGTCTTGAAATTACCAACGGCGCTGCTTTCGCTGCCGAAAGCGCACACAATAGTTTGGAAGTTACGACGCTTTTTGCGCCGCGCGGTGTCATTACCGACCTTCATGGTGTTGTGCTTGCCGATAATGTAGAGAAACCGGATGGAAGTATCGCGCGCAATTACCCGGTACCTTCTCTTGGTCAGACCATCGGCTACGTTTCTTATCCAAAAAAGGATTCAAACGGAATTTATTACGATACAAACGAAACGGGCGTCGCCGGTCTTGAGGCCGAGTACGACTCGCTTCTCGCTGGAAAGAATGGTCAGTTACTCACCGAGACAGACGCGCTCGGCCGTGTCCGCTCGGAAGGAACCATCATTGAACCGGAAGAAGGCAAAACGTTACAGCTTTCAATTGATGCGAATCTTGAAAGTCTTTTCGCTCGCGCGATAGAGGATACCGCGAACAGCCAGCACTTCATCGCCGGAGCGGGCGTTATCCTTGATGTGAATACCGGCGCGGTGCGCGCCATCGTCTCCTACCCGAGTTACGACCCGAATGTGATGAGTGACGGTGGTCCGTCAAACGTTATTGCCGGATACAACGCGAATCCGGGGCATCCATTTCTCGCTCACGCCGTGCAAGGCATGTATGCTCCCGGTTCTATCGTAAAGCCGTTCATCGCTTCCGGAGCACTCACGGACGGTCTTATCACGCCGAATACCGTTATTGATGACCCCGGCTTCCTCTCGTTGCCCGACCCCTACCATCCGGGCAAAGAGTTTATCTATAAAGGTTGGGCGGCGCTCGGTCCGGTAGATGTGAGAAAGGCAATCGCGTGGTCCTCCGATATTTTCTTTTATACGGTCGGCGGCGGTTTTGGAAATCAGAAAGGCCTCGGCATTGACCGGCTTGATTATTGGTATAAACAATTTGGTCTCGGGAGTCCGACCGGTATTGACCTGCCCGGAGAAACGAATGGAATTATTCCGACCCCCGCGTGGAAGCAAGCGACTTTCCATGAGCCCTGGTATCTCGGCGATACGTACTTTACCGCGATTGGGCAGTATGCAATGCAGGTGACGCCGATACAGATGGCGCGCGCCATTGCTGCAGTGGCAAACGGCGGGCGGCTTTACACGCCGACATTGCTCGCGGAAGCAACGCCCGCGTATACGATGGTACTGGCAGATGCTTCCGCACTTGAGGTTGTGCGTGAGGGCATGCGCGAAGGCGTGACGAATGCTCTTGCGAACGCGATAAACCTTCCTTATGTCAGTGTCGCGGCGAAGACCGGTACCGCGCAGACAGGTGCGAACAACCAATATGACAACGCGTGGGTTGAAGGGTTTTTCCCGTATGAACATCCGCAGTATGCTTTTGCGGTCGTACTTGAACGTGGTCCGTCGGGCGCGGGTGAACAGGCGGTGAATGTCATGCGCGAACTTTTTGACTCTTTGTATGCCGAAAATTCTCTGTATGTCGGCTTTGCGACCAGTACCGCGATGCAGTAGCTGTTGCACTCTCGCGCTACTCGCGTACAATGCGCACAACCTATGGCTGACCTGCAAGATTCTGTCGTCTCACAAGAGAAATTTGATGAGATGATAAAAGAATTGGAATATTTGAAAACAGTGCGGCGCACTGAAATCGCCAAAAATTTGGAGTACGCACGTTCACTCGGCGACCTTTCGGAGAATGCGGAATATCAAGAGGCACGCGACCTGCAGACCGCGACTGAAGAGCGCATCAAAAAGCTGGAAGATTTGGTGAAGAACACGAAAATTCTCACCGATGGAAAAAAGAAAAACGAAGTCAGCTTCGATTCAAAGGTTTCTATTAAAAAAGAGGGAAGTACTGACGTGCACGAGTACACCATTGTTGGCAGCGAGGAGGCCGATATGCGCGTGAAAAAACTCTCGCACGTTTCTCCGCTCGGCGCCGCACTTATGGGAAAGAAAAAGGGAGACGTTTTTACTTTTGAGACCCCGACGGGGAAACAGACTTACATAATTGAAAAGGTGGCATAAAGAAAAGGGCGGGAGACTTGGTCTCCCGCCCTTCGCCCTTTTTGTGCATTATGCGCTGATTTTTTTCGGCATCATTCGTTTGATGACTTGGGCGATGACGAACGATGCGGCCATTGCAACGAGCAGAAAAGCCAAATAATATACAACATCATTCTGTCCGATTGTGAACGTTCTTGCGCCTTCACCCACAAACCCGCAGGTGAGTCCACCTGCGACGAATCCTGTAAGTCCGCTCGCAAGTCCGCCTGCGAGCAATCCCACGAGCATACTTATTAAGCTAGTGCCGATGTTTGATGATTCTGTAAACAACGTGCCTATGAGCATGCTTATGGGTATTGCGGCGTAGAAAACGGAAAGCTTTTTTGCTCCTGCTCCAGATAGCAAGTTTATGATACTCGTTATTAAGATCAACAAAACCGGCATCCAGAGAAGTAATATGGAGAAGAGATAACTGTCATGAGGCTCGTTAAATTCTGTGGTCCTGCTTACGAACCATGCGCCATTATGGTACATCACAATCCTATCTACATGCATAATCTTTTCTTTGATCAGGGGAAAGGAAAACGAGGGAATTTGTTCCACTTTGTCCGTGGTCAACACTTTTTCCTTCTCGCCAGTGAAGAGTTTATATGCCTCATCGGCTGGGATTCCCGGCGGAACGTTGAAGGCAAGAATCACTTGCGTGATCTCCTTCGCGATGAGCGTTCCGTTTTGAATGATTACCTCGCGTTCGGCGCGAGCTGTGTTGCATACGACGAACACCGCCCAAATAGTTGCCATGACAAAGAACATTTTTCTCATTTCATTACCTCCTTTTTCGGCTTTTCAGGCCGAAATGAATTTTTATGCGTCTATAAATATGATAATCTAAAAAGACATCTTGTCAAGCGTTGGTACGATTGAGAAGATGGCATAAAGAAAAAGGCGGGAGATTGCTCCCGCCTTTTTGGTCCCGATGTCTATTATGACTTGTGGCAATCAGCCATATCAAGTGCCTTTTTCGTTTCCATTACGACATCCACAAGCTGGCCAATGATGAATGACACAGCTACGATCGTGAACAAGAAGAGAAAGTATTGTAAAACGCTTTTATAATCCTCTCTTACGAATAAGCACGCGAATAAGAGCGCAAAGGGTCCCGCGATCAGGATGTAAGAGAGAGACTTCATTCTCGTCCTTGCGTGGAATAACGGAACCATAATGCTCACTCCCAGAATCACCAAAATTGGTATCCAGAGAAATAATATAGAAACGCCATAACTGTTGTGGAATTCGTTGAGCTCCATGGTTTTATCCACAAACCATTTGCCGTTAGGATACGACACGGCTTTGTTCACATAGACAACCTTTACTTTGATCAAAGGAAAAGAAAATGAATACATCAGTCCCTCTTTTCCCCTGATCGGTATTTCCCTTATTCCCCCGGTAACCAACTTCTTCGCATCTTCGGTCGAGAGCTCCGGAGGAACGTGCCTCGCGAGAATTTTCACAAGCGTTTTGTCTCCAATGATTGCCTCGTGTTCAGCGCGGACGGTGTCGTACATAACGAGCACCATTACTACGATAACCATTGCAAAGAACAATTTTTTCATGACCTTCTCCTTTCATTAGGATTTGATTTCTGAAATGAGAATATGTAATTCAATATATTTTGTCAAGCGAAACAACGGCGTGATACGATACATTTATGTTGTGGGCCGATAGGATAGCAAGCGAGATACGAGATACGCGTAAACCGCGCGATGGGAAGAAATTTCTCATACGTGACGAGAAGACGCTCTCCGGCCGCGTACATGTCGGGAGCATGCGCGGCGTCGCTATTCATGGTCTTATCTCGGAAGTTCTTGCGGAATACGGCATCGCGAACGAATTTCGTTTTGAGCTCGGTGACTTTGATCCGTTTGATGCTGTGCCGAGTTATCTTGATTTCGGGAAATATAAGGAACATCTCGGTAAGCCGCTTTATACGGTCCCGAGCCCGGAATCGGGTTTTAAAAATTACGCGGAGTATTTTGGCGATGAATTTGTCGGGGTGCATAAAAAAGCCGGCTTCACGCCAAACTATTATCGCGCGACTGAACTTTATCAGTCGGGGAAGATGGACGCATATATTAAAATCGCGCTTGAGCGCGCGAGCGAAGTGCGCCATATTCTGAAAGAGGTTTCGGGGTCTGAAAAAGATGAAACGTGGCTGCCCATTGCTGTTGTATGCGAGAAATGCGGAAAAATAATGACGACGCGCGCATATGATTTCAATGGCGATACTGTCGCGTATACGTGTGACCGTTCGCCCGATGAGTGCGTGCCGTGTGGGCACACCGGGCGCGTCGCGCCGTGGAGGGGCGCGGCGAAACTTTTTTGGAAAGTTGATTGGGCGGCAAAGTGGGCCGTGCAGGGCGTTGATATTGAGGGCGGCGGCAAGGACCACTCAACTAGAGGCGGCTCGCGCGATGTCGCGAATCATATCGCGCACCAAATATTCAATTTTGAACCACCCTTTGACATCCCGTATGAATTTTTCCTCGTAGGCGGAAAGAAGATGTCTTCTTCAAAAGGCCGTGGAAGTTCTGCCAAAGACATTGCCGACCTTTTCCCGCCGCAGATTTTTCGCCTTGCTCTTATCGGGAGGGATATTCGCGAACAGATTGACGTAGACCCTTCAGGCGAATCGGTGCCGCGCCTTTACGATTGGTATGACGAACTCGCGAAGGGTGTGCGCGAAGGGAAGGCCGATGATTACTCGCGCCTCTATGCGCTCTGCGAGTTCCCGTCCAAACGCGCAGGGCTCTCCGCGCCGTGGTCTATGCGATTTCGCGAGGTGGCATTTATCGTTCAAATGCCGCATCTCTCGCTCGGCGGAGAAGCAGTGAGCGCAAGGGGCAGAGAATTAACGGACGATGAGGAACGCACGCTTATTGAGCGCGCGCGATATGCGAAGTTCTGGCTCGCGACATACGCGCCGGAGGAATTTAAATACGAATTGCAAAAAGAAATGCCGAAGATTGAGCTCTCGCAGACGCAAAAAAAGGCGCTTAAAGCGCTCGCCGATTTTCTTCAAGAGAGTGAACGCTCGGGCGAAGAAATTCACGCGCGTCTTCACGAACTTAAAACCGAAATCCCCATATCGCCCCAGGAACTCTTCCAAGCGATTTACCGCATTTTCCTCAATCGCGATTCGGGCCCGAAGGCAGGATGGTTTCTCGCTGGCCTTCCGCGCGATTTTGTCATCGCGCGCCTTTCTGAATCAGTGTAATAATAAAGAACATACCTTATAAAAACAGAAACCGCCCTTCAACGGTTTCCGTTGTGGACGGCGGACAATTTCGGTCGATTCCGATACAGGTTTATGGAATCAATTCTCGGAGAAAAAGAGGGAAGAATCTCTTTTCAATAAAGCGTATCCCCACCATGCAGAAAAGCCCCAAATAACAAATAAGAATCACCATCATAAACCGAACGAATATATACCGAGCTCGATAAAAACCATTCATACCTCTCGTTGTCCGGACGCTTATAAGAATTGCAGCCACTATAAAAATGGCGGCCACTACCCCATGATCAATGCCAATGATGGCTTGTGAGAGAGAATTTTGCATCACGGTCACCCCCTTCTTTTATTTTGATAGAACGTCTGGAACGAGAATGTCAGGCAGCACTGCTTTTGTCAAGTTATATATAAGGGGAACTATATAAGAAAAGCCGAGGTACACACAAAGTGTAATGCCTCGGCTTCGTAAAGGTCGCGAAACGCACTAAGCTTTCTTCGCGGCCTTGGTCATCGCATCAAACCTGTTTTTCCAGTCATTGACCGCATGAGCAGCCCGCTTCTGAAGTTGATCAATGTGGGCGAAAATGTTGCGCACCTGTCGCTCGGTTACGTCATGCTCCTCGTACTTTTCGAGGAGGTTGCGAATGAGCGCACCGTTCTTATGGCTCAATGATGTATGAGTTTTTGTGAGATTCCTCTGAATCTCAGCAATACCCCCTACCGCCGACTTGCGACGTCCCGACAATTCTTTCTTGAGGCTCTCGTGCTCTACGCCGTGTATCTCGGCGGCTTTAGCAACCGTAAGTCCGCCGTCGGTAACTGCTTCCTTGGCACGCAATAACTTCGCCCTTGAGACCTTGGATTGCACTTCATTAATATACCGCCGAGCCATTCCATGCGGAAGACAAAGCAATTCGCCGATACGTTTCTTCGCTTCACCGCGTTCGAGCAATAACATGATCGTATGCTCGGTATCTTGCTGGGTTGGTGGAAGCGAGCCGCCGAGATTTGCCTTGAATGCCGCAGCGATCAGTTCCGTCTCGTTGTGAATATCCACAACTTCAGCTTCAATCTCACTGATATTGTTCAGTTCATAGGCCTCAATCCTGTGCCGACCATCTATTATTTCATACTCGGGAGTGATTTTGATCGGGTCCAGTTTAATGCCATTTAGAATCAATTCGGCGAGAAACAGCGCGTGGTCTTGGTTCAGTGTCTTACGGACGAACAAGTTCGTTTTCAGATCCTTAATTTTAACCGTGACGATCTTCATGCTCTTTGCTCCTTTCTGATGCTAATTAGTGTTGCTGTTTTCAGGCGGTTTTGTAAATCGTGCGTGTTTGGCGCGCCATCCGGCACTTTTCTCCCTCACTTGGGACAACACCACGCGCATTCCAGGCTCGGGCCAGTCCTCCTCCTGCCAAACTTCAGGGTTCAGCGAGAAAGTGACAGAGCCCATTTCTTGAGAATGTGCGACTGCATAAGGACCATACTTGCCGTTGTGAATAATTTTTCCAACGACAGCCTGGTATTCCTTGCCTTTTGTCATCAGCCCTCTCCTTTCTGGAGAATTTTGTATCCACTCTTTCTTTTTTCCAGTTCCTCCTTTCTCCTTTTCCACTCGTTCCACATCTTTTGCCCCTTTTCCTCACTTGCGTTCCAATCACCTCGTAGAATTTCGTAAAGTTGCGAGGATGAAGCGTAACCGAGCAGAATGGTGGCTTGTTCGCCAGAAAGAAGTCCATATCCGACAAGTTCTGCAAAATTTCGCCGGACTTTTGGCATTCTTTCTAGCTCAATTATGCGATAGCCGTTCATGTCGAGGAAGCACATCAATTTGATAAGTTCTTCCCCGATAGGGAACATTCCGGTGTTGTGTAGCCAACGAGTTACGGAATGAATAGTAACTCCGCAAAAGTCGGCTATGGGTTTTTTGACCTGAGTGGCTCTCCGAGTACCTTTTGGTATACGTGAGTTAAAACTCATGCCAAAATGTTCGAGACACTCTTCAAAGTGGCCCCGAAATACCTCCTGTTTTTCTTCGTCATTCACAATGAATTCCTCCTTTCTATAATTTGAATTTGTCAAAAATCAGTTTCAACCAAGAAAGCCTCCTCCTTGGTTATTCTTTTCTATCACAAAGAACATTTTGTGTCAATACTACGTACTATCAATTTTTTCTTGATTTTTCGGCATGGGGATAACCTCACTAGGACGAGTGGGGGGAAGTGGAATATAATAACCTGCTAGTGGGAAGAAGTGGAAATGGGAGTGGTGGCCCATTTCTCCCTCTCACCCGCTTATTTTCCATGTTTATTGGCGAATATTTGCACATCATTGACCCCAAGAATCGTATCTCGCTTCCGGCAAAGTTCCGGAAGGGTCTCGGCCGTGTCGTCGTTCTGACGCGCGGCCTTGACCATTGCCTCTTCGTCTATCCAAAAAGGACGTGGGAGAAAGAGGCGATTGCGCGAGCGGCGCATGCGAGCGGAACGGCGGCCGGCCGCGGACTCGCACGCCTGTTTCTCGCCGGGGCGATGGAGGCGGAGGTTGATGCCGCCGGGCGCGCGCTTATACCCGACCATTTGAAGAGTTTTGCCGGCCTTGGTTCAAAGGTGGTTATTGCCGGTGTCGCAAACCGAATAGAAATTTGGGACGAAGCGGCATGGCAGACGTACACAATTGCGATTGAACGAGACGCTGATGCATTTGCCGAGAAACTCGGCAATGTTGATTGATATGGAGATGCGCCACGAGAGCGTCCTCATGAATGAAGTGCTTGAGGCGCTTGATATGCATTCGAACGATACTGTTGTTGACGCGACTATCGGCGGGGCAGGGCATTTCGCTGCATTACTTGCCGTCCTTGGCGGCGGCGGCGTTATTATCGGCATTGATGCTGATCCCGCGGCGGTAGAACGCGGGCGTGAGGCCTATGCCCGCGACCGTCGGGCCGAGCGCCCGACCGCACATTTGGTGAATGATAATTTTCGCAATCTCGCGCGCATTCTTAAGCGGTTTAAGATCAGTCGGGTTAATAAAATACTTTTTGACCTTGGGTGGAGTGGATACCAGATCGCCGCGCCGCGCGGATTTTCTTTTCAGAATGAAGAACCGCTTCTTATGACCTATGGCGAGGAGGGGGAAACGGCGGCCGACATCGTTAATTCTTCTACCGAAAAAGCGCTTGCCTCCCTCATCTCTGCTTATGGTGAGGAACGTTTCGCGCGCGGCATCGCGCGCGAAATCGTTAAGGCGCGTTCCAAAGGACGCATCCTCACGACGAGAGCGCTTGTCGCGGCCGTGTATGAGGGCACGCCGGCGTGGTATCACAAACGGAAAATTCACCCGGCGACAAAAACGTTCCAAGCGCTTCGCATCGCCGTGAATGATGAGCCTGGCGCGCTTCGTGATGGGCTTGCAGCCGCACTCGATGCTCTCACCCCAAACGGACGTCTTGCAGTTATTTCTTTTCATAGCATTGAAGACCGCGTCGTGAAGAACATATTGCGTGATGCCGCACGCGCAGGATTAGGAACACTCACGCCGAAGAGGCCGATTGTGGCGACGCGTGCGGAAATCCTCGCAAATCGCCGTGCGCGAAGCGCGAAGTTGCGCGTTTTTTCCTATGCGTAATTCTCGCTCCCGTTCTCATCTCCCGTTTTCTTTGACCACGTTTTGTTGTTGTGCCGTTGCGGTTCTTGCCGTCGCGTATCTCGGTCTCATCGCCATTGTTATGAGCTATGCGGCGCTTACGATTGAATTCTCGCAATCGGTTAAAAATGATGAAGCGGTAGTCGCGACGCTTGAACAGCAGTATCTCTCCATCGTGTCGCAAATTACCAATACCGATTATGCCGCCGCGGGATACGCGTTGCCTGTCGCGGAGATTTTCGTACCGGCAAAGGATGTAACGGCGTTGCGCTAACAAGTATGCGCGCACAATTTCGCAGCCGCATTCGCCTCGTGCTCGCCTGCATCATCCTCGCCGCGCTGTGTATTATTATTCGCCTTTATTTCATCCAGATTGTACACGGGCAGGATTATGCGCAAAAGGCCGATCGGCAATTCGCCTCTGGCGAGAGCGACCTTTTTGACCGCGGTTCAGTCTATTTTACCCAAAAGGACGGCACGCTTATCTCTGCGGCGACGCTCCAAACCGGTTTTCTGGTGGCGCTGAATCCGCAAACGCTTCAAAACCCGGAAGCCGCTTACACAGCGATAAATTCTGTCGCTCCTTCCTCGTTTTCGCTTAGCCACGACGCATTTCTTGCCGCAGCGGCAAAAAAATCGCAAGTGTATATTGAAGTCGCGCACCATCTCTCTGATTCCGCGGGAACCGCGCTTTCCGCTCTTAACATTCCTGGCGTGCAAGTACTGCGCGAGCGATGGCGTTATTATCCGGGCGGAACGCTTGCCGCGCAAACTATCGGTATCGTTTCCTACGGTTTGGGCGATGTGCTCGCGGGCCAGACCGGTCTTGAAGCAACGTACGATAGCACGCTTTCGCGCTCGGGCGATTCGCTCTACAAAAACTTCTTTGCGGAATTATTTTCTAACATCGGCAATCTGCTTGTTTCTCCGAAGGATGCGCGCGAAGGCGATATCGTAACGACGATTGAGCCCGAGGTTCAAATGCGGCTTGAGAGCGACATTGCGAAAGTAAATGAAAAGTATTCAAGCCAAGAATCGGGCGGTATTATCATGGACCCGGCGACGGGCGCGATTTTTGCCATTGCAAGTTATCCGTCCTATGACGAAAATAATTTACAAAATGTTGACCCGACACTGCTCGGCAATCCGCTGGTAGAGCAGGTGCATGAATTTGGCTCCATTATGAAGCCGATTACGATGACTTCGGCGCTTGATGCGGGCATCATCACGCCAGAGACAACATATGACGACAAGGGCTGCATCACGGTGGATAAGCAAAACATTTGCAATTGGGATTCAAAGCCGCGGGGCGTTATTCCTATGCAGCAAATCATCATGCAGTCGCTGAACGTCGGCGCTGCGTGGATCGCCACTCAATTGGGGCAAGAAAAATTTCGTGATTATTTCACTAAAGTCTTCGGACAGAAAACGGGCATTGACTTGCCAAACGAAACCGGGGCATTGCTGGGGAATCTTTCCGAACCTGAACAGGTCGACTATGATACGGCGGCTTTCGGACAGGGCATTGCTGTTACGCCGATACAAATGATTCGAGCGCTTGGCGCGGTAGCGAACGGCGGCGTGATGGTAGAGCCGCACCTCGTGAGCGCGATACGCCTTGACTCGGGCATAACGCGCCAGCTTGATTGGAGCCAGAAAGTCCCGGTCTTTTCTGCGGTTACCGCGCGCGAAACGACCGTGATGATGGACGCGCTTGACGACGGCCCACTTGAAAATGGCCAGGCGAAAATCCCGACTATGACCGTAGCGGCAAAGACCGGCACTGCACAGCTCACTGATGGACATGGCGGTTATTCTACGACCCATTTTTTCCATTCCTTTGTCGGCTTCTTCCCCTCGTATAATCCGAGGTTTATTATTCTTCTCTACACGGACGACCCTCAGCATGTTGAGTTTGCGTCAGAGACGCTGGACACCACCTTCCTTGACCTGGTGCATTTTCTCATTGACTATTATGCCGTGCCGCCTGACCGTGGCTTCGCCACCACGACACCCTCATGAAAAAACTCTTTAAATCCATTATCGCTTTTAAACTCGGGCTCTGCGCGCGAGCTGTCATACACCGCTATCAACCGCGCATTGTGATGGTGACCGGTTCGGTAGGGAAGACCTCAACAAAAGATGCCGTCGCGGCAGTGCTCACCAAACGTTTTTCCGTCCGCAAGAGCGAGAAAAGCTTCAATAGCGAGTTCGGCGTGCCGTTTACAGTTCTGGGCGTAGAAAATCCGTGGAATAATTTTTTTGCGTGGTTTTGGGTCGCGAAGAGTACGCTCGCGCTTCTCGTTTTGCCGAATCATTATCCGAATATGCTGGTGCTAGAAACAGGAGCGGACCAGCCCGGCGATCTCGCGCGGATATTGCGCATCGCAACGCCGGATATGGTTGTCGTGACACGGTTGCCCGAGATTCCGGTACATGTGGAAGCCTATCCTTCTCCCGAAGCGGTACGAGAAGAAGAATTTTCTCCTGCCTATGCGCTCCGGGCCGAATCGCCGCTTATCATCCCGTCCGATGATTCGTACGCGCTTGATAGCGCGATGCGCACGCCGGCGCGCGTCATTTCCTACGGCGCTACGGATGACGCTTCTGTGCGCGTCAGCGATATTAATTTTTATGAAATTGAAGGAAGGGTTGCTGGTATGCAAGCGCGAGTGAATATGAAAAATGAGCAAGGAGAATTGCTCGTCAAGGGTTCGGTCGGGAAGACCCAACTTCTCCCGGCCACGGCCGCGCTCGCCGCCGGGCTCGCCTCTGACATACCGCTTTCCGAAGCGCTTGAAGCACTTAAAGAGTACGAGCCGCCGCCCGGCCGCGGTCGTCTTCTCGCCGGGAAGAATGGCTCAATTATTATTGATGATTCTTATAATGCGTCTCCCGCGGCGGTTGAAGAATCTCTTGAAACTCTGAAAATATTTCCGTACGCGAGACGCCGCATTGCAGTCCTTGGCGACATGCTGGAGCTCGGGCGCTATTCGGTATTAGAGCACGAACGCATTGCCGCGCTCGCTGTTGATGCGGCCGATGTCGTCGTAGCGGTTGGTATTCGCTCTCGGGTATTTGCCACGGCCGGCAGGGATGCTTCACCGAAACGCGCCGACGTTATGCTATTTGACGATTCCCGCGCCGCCGCGAGCGCTCTTCCCGCTATCGTCCGTGAAGGCGATGTGATTTTGATAAAGGGCTCTCAATCAATTCGCACCGAGCGAATTGTAGAATCGCTTCTCGCCAATCCTGTCGATGTCATTCATCTTGTCCGTCAAGAAAAAAGGTGGAAAGAAAAAGCATGAAGAATCCTGATGTAGCGCGCACAGCAGCATTTATACGTCTTTTACATTCTCTCCAATCGGTAGAACGAGTCGCCGCCATTTCAGATCTTTCCCGTCGAGAAAATGACGTGGAGCATTCTTATTTCCTTGTAATGGTGTGCTGGTATCTCTGTGACACTTTACAGCTCGATTATTCCAAAGAGAAAGTCTTTCGCTATGCATTGGTGCATGATTTGGTTGAGATATATTCAGGCGATACATTTTTTCTAGATGCTAAGGCACAAGAGACCAAAAAGGAACGAGAAGAAAGTGCTCGTGTCCGTATCGCAAACGAGTTCCCAGAATTTAAGGACTTACACGCGGCCATTAAGGCATATGAACATCGTAACGATCCAGAAGCTGGCTTTGTATACGCCATTGACAAAGTTCTTCCTTTTCTCATTAATTATATGCAAGGCGGATATATGTGGAAGGAAATGGGTGTTGCGCACGAGGATGATTATGCGAACAAGCGAGAGAAAATTGGTGAACAAAAAGAAGCGCGCGAACTGCTTGAACAAATCATCGCTCTTATTGGAGACGATTGGGGGACATATTTTGTAGCGTGAGTTTCATAAAACGAAACCCGGGTCGCCTTCGCTTCCCGGGTCTAGCTGACCTCCACAACTTCTTCGGGGCAGATGAATGCTCTTTGTCCCTCACCATTTTTCCCGTTCGCCCTTCCAAACTTTACTTCAACCGGGACGAACGGCAGAATAATTTCTAATACAATACCTCCGGCTTGGACCGAAAATTCCAGTCCAAGCTTTGCAAGATAAGTTTTTAAAATTTTATCTTGCTGAGCGGCGGGTCCCCACAAGGGAAATAAAACTCTAACTCGCACATTTCCCCCCGTTATCTCCTCTATAAAAAGAGAGGTGGGAACAAGTTGTCCTTGTGTACGTCCATCTATTGGTGGCGAGATCAAAACTAGCTCTCGTTCCGCCGCGACGGTGGAAATAAAATCCTTCCAGGTTAATTTCTTCGGAAGGACCCCATCTACTGCTTCAACTATTCGCTGAAACAGTCGGTCACTCGTCAGGACGAGCGATCGTGTCTTTAACAATATGTTTTTCATCGCTCCTCCTTTCGTTACGTTTGGTGCATCTCCCGAAAGGGTTAACCAATTCACTCAATAAGTCAAGCCCTCCTATTAAAATAAAATGTGACCTCACAACCTGGCTTTCAGAACTCGTGCAGTGGCGGGAAGATATAACGGTTAGTATTCGAGAACTGGAGTCCCTCGCACTAGAAGTATAAAGGGCGTGCCCGGATTTCTCCGTGGGTCTGGATAAAAAACAAAACCCCGCCTATGTAAGCACGGGGCTTGTCTAGGCAGGGCTGAATGAACCACTTACTCGGGAAGTTTGAATGGTGAGACGATAATCCGTGGCTCCACATAGACGGGCCGGACATCGGGTCCGTTCGGATCTTTGCACATGACCCATGTACCTTCAGCTGATGCCGGCGAGAAAAGCCCATTCGGATCAGCCTGGGCGATGACCGTTGTGTCGTGGTAAGTCGAACTATCAATGATAGGTCTTTGCGGATTGGTGAATTGAGTGGCATAGGGAATGCCATATCCAATTGATTGACAGAAGAACACTTTCTTCCCTTGCATTTCGTTCCACAAATAGGTGTACGTGACCAGGCCGGTTTGATCCCGGAGTTCATAGATGTCCTTCAGGAGCTTCTTCTCCCGAAAGTTTTTGATAGCTGGCATACCGATTTGCGCCGCACCCTCTTGTAGTATGCGCTCCTGCTGTTGTCGCTGAATCCGGTCGCTTGATGCTTGTTGCTCACAACCAGCAAGCAGAAACGCTGTGATGACCAAGATAGCAGCAAAAACGATTCCTTTCTTCATGGTTTTTCTCCTTTCTGTGGATTTATCGCACGTTCATTTGTTCCTGTTTTAGCTTTGCAACGAAATCCCTCAGATCCATCGGTACGATCGGATCATTCAGATTGTATCCCGACGCGCGATGTAGGATGACGCTTGCGAGTGCGGCTCTTGCCTCTGGGTCTTTCGTTTTGGCATAGTCGAACTGCATATTCTGCAATTCTTGCACCATGCCCTGATTAAATGACCTCGTCTGCTCGAAGGTCTGACGCCGTACCTGTTCGTACTTCGGCGCAAAGACCTTGTACATGAAGAAGTCATTACCCTGGAACAGCCATCCAAGCCCCAATACTACAGCTAGGAAGAGAACCACGACACCAACGACATGCGATCCTTTCATTTTGAACCTCCTTTTCAGTATTTACAACACTTTTTAGGGCGTTGCTTTCAAACAACTTCCGAGAAAGAGCGTAGCAGATTGCTCTATTTTTGTCAAGTGCCCCCACGATTTTCAAACCCGCCTACGTTCTGAATTATTTGTGGGGTAATTTGGAAAAACGTTGAAAAATAAAGCTAACCTACCGAAATGACCCTACAGAGAATCGAACTCTGATTGCCGCCTTGAGAAGGCGATGTCCTAGCCGTTAGACGATAGGGCCGTGAATGCTTTATAACAAAAAAAGAAGAGAAGGGGAAATAAAAAAGTGAAGCGCAGGGGAGCTGTGAGCTGCCCAGCGCATTGCACAAGGAGCAATTTTAATAATCTGGAAATTTCTGGTGGTCTATAGATTCTTTTGACCCAGCTTCGCGTAGTATTTTCGCGACCTTTCTCTTACTGCCGAACATTTGTTTTAGTGAATTTTTTTCAGGTTTTGAGACAGGCGGCTTTTCATTATCAGCCATCGCTAGTGCCGGATTTTCTTCAAAGCGCTGACGCTCATGGGCAAGACGCGGGAATTTTTTCTCGGTTCGCTCGATGATATTCTGCAGCGTTTCTTCTTTGTTGTTTTCAATGACAACCTTCCTGTTATTCATATCAAAACCCTCCTTGTTGTTCGGCATGACTAAAGTATGTCAAAAATGAAAACCATTTGTCAATGGCCATTACTGCACGAGAAGGGAATCCACGACCGCCTTCACGTCGCCGCCATCGGCTTTTCCTTTCAATTCTTTCATCAACGCGCCGGTAAATTTACCGGCTTCGGCCTTTGATGAGACGCCAAGCTCGGCCATTTTTGCTTTTGCAACAGTCATAATTTCCTCGCGGCTCATCTGGGTGGGGAGGTACGATTCAATAATAATGAGCTCGGCCTTTTCCGGCTCTGCGAGGTCATTGCGAGAGGCCTTTTCAAATTGTTCAATGGAATCCTTACGTTGACTCGCAGCGCGCTTCAAGACAACAAGAGCCTCTTCGTCGGTCAATAATTCGTCGGGCTTACGCCTCTTGGCGACGACTTCGTTGGTCATCGCGGTTACTAAAGAGCGCAGGGTCCGCAGACGCACCTCATCTCGCGCGCGCAGCGCATCGGGGATAGATTTCTTCAAGGTTTCGTGAATAGTCATAGAACAGAGTATACTATAAGGATATGGATATTTTTATTGTTGTTGTTGTCATTCTCGTTTTGCTCGTTGCGCAAGGTTTGAGCTTGTATTTCATACTGCACCGCCGCGAATCGCCTACCGAGAGCGGCGGCATGGTGCTCTTACAACAACAAATGCAGGAACTCGCGCGCACGCTAGACGCGCGCGTCTCGGAATCGTCGCGCACGATGCAGGAGAACGCGCATCGCCAATTTTCTGAATCTTCGCGGTTGATTAAAGAGATTACGCAGGAAGTGACGTCGGTAAAAGAGATCGGCCGCCAGACCCAAGGGTTCGCCGAACAATTGCAAAATCTCCAAGACATTCTGAAAAATCCGAAACAGCGCGGCATCCTCGGTGAGTATTATCTGGAAACCGTTTTGAAGAACGTGCTTCCGCCCGGCATGTATCAGATGCAGTATCCGTTTAAAAATGGCGAGATCGTGGATGCCGCCGTCTTCGTGGGCGACAAAATCGTTCCGATTGATTCAAAATTTTCGCTGGAAAATTACAATCGTCTCGTGCACGCGAACGAGGCGGAGAAGCCCGCATTTGAAAAAGCGTTCGTGAATGACCTCAAGATGCGCATCCAAGAAACCGCAAAATATATCCGCCCGGAAGAAAACACGATGGACTTCGCGTTTATGTTTATTCCTTCGGAAGGCATTTACTATGACCTCCTGACCAATCAAGTTGGCGGCGGCCCCTCGACCGGACTCGGGGCAGGCGAGAACGAAAACCTCATTCAAAGAGCGGCAGGGAAGTATAAAGTCATCATTGTTTCGCCGACTTCGTTTCTTGCCTACCTTCAAACCGTCATGCAAGGGTTGAAGGCGCTTAAGATTGAAGAAAAGGCGGCAGAAATTCAACAGAGAGTAGGGGAGTTGGGGAAGCACATCGGCGCGTATGAAGATTTCTATCGGAAACTCGGCGTCTCACTCGGCACAACCGTCAGCCACTACAACAGCGGCTACAAAGAGCTCGGAAAAATTGATAAAGATGTGTACCGTATCGCCGACTCCAAAATTGGCATCGAGCCCGAACTCCTTGACAAACCGCTGACTACAGAGGAGTAGCAAAATTGGCGTTAATGTGCTAGGATGATTTTCGGACTGGATGGTTGAAGAGATTCGGAAGGTTAATCCTTACCAACCCGCGCTGTTCGGACAATAGACAGCATCTTGACAAAAGATTCTCGGCTAGTTGGGTTAGACATAGGTCTCACGGACATCGCACTGACGGCTATGTCTCGGTCGGATAGTGGAGACACTCTGCCTGTGTTAAGACGATGGAATCCCCCAATGAATAAGCCCTGTTCAGTACCAGCAAGACCGCGCATTTTTGCGCGGTCTTGTTTTGTAACAAGGTTGGACATTGTAAATTTCGGAAATGCACTCATGTGAGTAGACAATTTATTGCTATATTAAGACGCATGGCGAAGCTATGTGAACAAAAGAAACTTGTAAAAAAGTTAAACAATTTCTACGACCTCACTGGATATTCTGACGAAGAAGCCAGACGGTACAGGTTGAGGCACAATGGCGAGGGAGTACCAGAAGGAGACTTCATTGGTTTTCTTGAAATTAACGATTTAAGCTGGCGAGAGAAAATTAGATATTGGTGGAAGAAAGATAATTTTTCTAAGAAAACTGGCTTTATCTTGGATCGTAGGCAAAAAGTAATTCAGCTTTATGAGCGGTGTGTAGAATCTGGATTTATCAACCCACCCAAAGGACAAGAAAAGATTATTAGTATAACCAAGAAAGGAGAAGATTTGCTCCATTCGTTAGGTTTTGTAGAACAAGTTTTAGCAAAATATCCAATTACTTGGGATTTCATAATTAAAGTCGGCATAGGGCTTGCTGGTACTGGTGTAGGCACGTATTTTTTAATCAAACTAGGTAATTATATAATTCACTACATTCCTCACTAAATGCTATAATACAATCAATGAAAACATTGCTGGGATTTTTAGTGGTTGCTTTAGTTGCAGTTTCCATATGGTTCGGTATAGATCATCACAACCTTATCCAAAAACTCTCAAAAGAGACAAATATTACGAGTGGTTTCGTCCCACTGACGCAGGAACAATGGCAATCAGAGGTGGATGCTGGTTTCTCCCCACAGCAAATAATCCAGTTCGAAAAGATACGTAAAGCAAAACAACCATGTCCGACAAGTGATCCTGCTGGATTGTTTACAAACTGTACAGCAACAACAACTGGCAATCCCAATAATCCCTTGGGGATATAATTAGCAATCACTTGCCTTTTGTAAAGAGAGATGCTAGGTTGAAGTGGTATGCCTAAAACCAAAGAAAAAGAAGGTCTCGTGGGGAAGGTTACTCACCTCTACCGGAAGATAGATGTGGTTATCGTTAAGCTCTCGGGAAGCGTTTCCGTCGGCGACACGCTTCATTTCACAGGGAGCGGACACGACTTTGAGGAAAAAATTTCCTCTATACAAATTAATCACAAAGATGTCTCTTCGGCCAAGAAGGGCGACGAGGTGGGGATGAAAATTTCTGGCCCTGCCCGCGAAGGCGACGAGGTTTACAAAGAATAACCCCGGCTTTCCTTTTTTGAGAAAGCGTGCTAGACTGGGGAACTATGGAAGTGGCCGTCATCAAGACCGGCGGAAAGCAGTATGTCGTCTCTATAGGCGACATTATTGCAATAGAGAAGCTCCCCGGAGATCTGAAGAAAGGTGACACGGTTGTCTTTAACGAGGTGCTCCTCGTGGATAACGGTTCGGACACGACCATCGGGGCTCCTCTCATTAAGGGAGCCGAGGTCAAGGGCACCGTTGTTCTCGCCGGTAAAGCGAAGAAGACTGAAGTGGTGAAGTATAAACCGAAGAGCCGCTATTACAAGCGTCGCGGGCACCGCCAGCCATTGCTCAAAGTGAAAATTGATTCAATTTCTTAAAACTTTTATAGAATGCAAATAGGTAGATGGAATCACCAGTCCACTGGTAATCGTTCCAGTGGTAATAACTCTTTTAAAACGCGCTCGTCACGCGGCGGTTTTCATAATCGTGGGCGTGCGCCCGTTCGGCGCGCGGGCTTCGGCTCTTTCGGCACGACGGAATCTGAAATTGCGAAATTTAGAAACAAAGCAGTGACCGTAGTAGAGACATCGGTCTTTGTTCCCGAAAACACGTTCGCTGGTTTTGATATCAATGAACATTTAAAAAAGAACATTATCGCACGTGGCTACGAGACGCTGACGCCGATTCAAGACAAAGCCATCCCGCATATTCTCGCGGGGCAGGATGTTGTCGGCCTCGCCGAGACCGGAACGGGGAAGACCGCGGCTTTTCTTATTCCGCTTATTGACAAGGTAATAAAACAAAAGAATGAGCGCGTTCTTATCATGGCTCCGACGCGCGAGCTCGCGGTGCAGATTGAAAAAGAACTCGCCGGTTTCGCGCGTGGAACAGGATTGCGCGGCGTGGTCGCGGTGGGCGGTGCGAATATTGGCCCACAAATTTCCGCACTCCGTCACAATCCCGCGTTCGTTATTGGTACGCCCGGGCGGCTGAAGGATTTAATGGAGCGTCATGCGCTCGACCTTTCTGGCTTCGGCACCGTCGTTCTTGACGAAGCGGACCGCATGCTGGATATGGGATTCATTGACGATATGCGATTCATTCTTGGGAAAATGCGCCGCGAGCGTCACACGCTTTTCTTCTGCGCGACAATGTCCAAGGATATTGAACGGATTATCGGTGAGTTCCTCTCCAAGCCGGTTATTATTTCGGTGAAAACGCGCGATACCGCTCGCAATATTGAGCAAGACGTCATCCGCATCCCGCGCGGGAAGGATAAGTTTGATGTGCTGGCTGAACTTCTTAGTGACCGCGAGTTTAGCAAGGTGCTTGTCTTCGGCCGCACGAAGTATGGCGTTGAACGGCTTGCGAAAGACCTTTCGCGCCGCCATATTTACGCCGAGTCCATTCACGGCAACAAGACCTACAATGCCCGCATACGAGCGCTGGAGGCCTTCAAAGAGGGGAAAGTAACGGCACTTGTCGCGACCGATGTCGCCGCGCGTGGCTTGGACATCCCCGCCGTCTCGCACGTCATCAACTACGACCTCCCGTCAACATACGAGGATTACATCCATCGTGTCGGCCGCACCGGCCGCGCGGATATGAAAGGGAAGGCGCTCACTTTCGTCCAAGGGCGCTAGGTTTCTTTACGATTCGTGAGCGCCGCACGGAGGGTTTCGGGGTCGGAGTATTCAAGCTCGCTGCCGGTCGCGAGACCGCGACCGAGCTCTGAAATTTTTAAATGATTGCGGTACGGCGCAAGGAGTTCGTGTATGCGGTCGGTTGTGTGTTCGCCCTCGCTCGTCGCCGAGAGCGCGAGCACAATTTCTTTGAGGTCTTGTTTCAAACGCTTTTCCACTATTTTTGCCAACTCCTTTTCGCGGATGACACCCTTGCCTGAAAGAGTGAGTACACCGCCGAGGACGAAATAACGGCCGTGATACGTGCCGGCGCGTTCCACCGCGGCGAGGTCCTGGTCTTTTTCAACAAGCATCAATTGCGTGTCGTCACGCGTTTTGTCGGAACAATAATTGCAAAGAGTCACGCCGTTGTTATGAAAACGTAAGCACTCCGGGCACTGCCGAACATTTTTACCTAGCGACGCGATAAGTTCGGCGAGTTTTGCGCGTTCGTGGGCGGGAGCGGCGAGCAGATAATAGACGAAGCGTTTGCCTTGCCGCGGACCGATACCGGGGAAGCGAGAAAGCGCGGCGGCGAGTTCGTCAATGTGGTCATTCATGATTTATGTCGCCGCCGCCTCGGCATTTGTGGGATGCCGATGAGTGATGACGGGAAGAGTGTCTTCGGTCGTGCGTACACCACATATATTATTAACGCGATAAAAATTGGAAGCGTGCAGGCAGCAATTGCCCATCCCGGGCCGCCTATCGCGAAAAGAGACCCGGCGACGATCGGGCCTATGGCATACCCCAAATCTTCAGAGAAGGATATGACACCCGCGATGGCGCCGTCGTGCGCGTGTTCCTTGTCAAGTGAGTGGAGCCATGACCAGAGCGATAGCCCCGTCGTTTCGTCGCCGGAGGTTGCGAGGAATCCAAAGAGAAGGAAAAGAGGACCTATTGTTATTCCAATAAGCATTCCCATAAGCGCAAAAATAAGTAAGCCATAAAATACCAAGAGCCGTTTGTTTCCGCGGTCAACGATCGTGCCGATGAGAACGCCGAGCAGGACAACCGTCAAATCAAAAATGCCGAGCCCGAGTCCTAACAATTGTTGGTGGGGATTGCTCGCGATAACAAGCGGCACAACAAACCAAATCGCGCCATAAAAGATAGAACCGGCCAATGTGTAAGCACAGAGCATACCACTCGCTGGATTGAGTTTCTTAAGGGTCTTAAATGTTTTAAAGAATGAGATACGGCGAATGTGATAAGGTTCGGCCGGCAAAATATGTTCTCCATGAATGACTGGCTTATCGGGCGGGCTCGCCCAGAGAACGATAATCGCTAAGAAAAGAAGTGCCAGTAAGATGATTCCCATAATAAAAGGGGCGAAAAGGAGAACGAAAGGGAGTGATATACTCGCGAGAACAACCCCGATAGAATAAAAAATGTCACGTAGCGCAATGAATCTACCGCTGGTTTCTTTTTGGGCATGAGAGAGCACATACGCATTTACTCCCGGTGCGAAGAAGAGCCAGCCGATAACGCTCAACGTTATGCTCAAAATATAATTAACGAGTGAAAATTGCGTAAGCAGAAATGCCGCTCCGACAAAAGCGACCCATCCGACAGCGAGCATCCGTCGTCGACCAAACCGGTCAATGAGATAGCCGGCCGGCATGTCAAGAAACATTTGGAAAAGAGATTCACCGCCGATAAGAAGGCCGATAATCCATAACGGCAGAAGCCGCGCGCCGAGTGGCGAGAGGAGCGAATAATGGAGCGTCGCCGCGAATTTATAAAATGCAAGGAAGAGCCAAAATGCCCAAAATGAACTAAGCAGGGTGGTGGTGACGCGACTCGAGGAAGAGGTCATAACGGAAATTCTTGCGCGAGTTCGCCATAGCCCGATACGTCTACCGGCTGGAAGGTGGCGCGCTTCTCGTCAAAATAGAGTTCGGTTTTCCCCGTCGGGCCGTTTCGATGTTTTTCAATGAGAATTTCCGCGATGTTCGGTCTATCGCTTTCGGGATTGCGCTTGTCCTCGCGATGGATAAACATCACGACATCCGCATCTTGCTCAATGCTTCCAGAATCGCGCAAGTCAGAAAGACGCGGCTTGCCGCCGCGCTGTTCCACCGCACGAGAAAGTTGCGAGATCGCAATGACCGGCACCTTGAGTTCGCGCGCGAGCGACTTGAGCGAACGAGAAATTTCGGTGACTTGTTGGACGAGGGAGTCAGAGGCTCTCGTTGTCGTTGGCGCCATAAGCTGGAGATAGTCCACGATGATAAGCCCGATACCTCGGTCCCTCTTTAATCGTCTCGCGACCGCGCGCATCGCGAGGATATTGTTGCCCGGCTTGTCGTCAATATAAATAGGAGCTTTTGAGAGCGATTCAAGCGCATCGCGAATGCGATTGAAATCTTCCGTGTCTTTTATTTGGCCCGTGCGCAGTTTCCATGAATTGACAAAGGATTCTGCGGCGAGCATGCGGTCAATCAGTTGTTCCGAACTCATTTCAAGCGAGAAAATTCCGACAGGAACATTGTGGCGCAGGGCAGCGTTGCGCGCGATGTCAAGCGCAAGCGAAGTTTTTCCCATGGAAGGGCGCGCGGCAATGATGACGAGGTCGGAAGGATGGAATCCCGAGAGAAGATTGTCCAGAGTGGGGAAGCCCGATGGCACGCCGCGGATGCCGCCTTCTTTTTTTGACAGCGCTTCAATGCGGTCCCACGCCTCGTGGATTTTATCGCCAATGGTGATGAATTTATGCGCGGAAGAAGCATCGCCAATGGCGTAAATGCTTTTTTCGGCTTCATCAAGTACTTCCATCGTATCGCGCGCTTCATCATACGCAGATTCGGTAATGCTATAGGCGGCATCAATCAGCGAGCGCATCAAGAATTTGCGCGAGACGAGTTCGGCATAATGGGAGAAGTTGCCGGGCGCGGGCGCCGAACCGGCAAGTTCAGCGAGATAGCTGCGGCCACCGCCGTGTTCAAGCAACCCCTGATCCTGCATCCGTTGCGAAAGGGAGAGAAGGTCTATAGGTTCGCCGCGCTGCGCGAGCTCGCTCATCGCGCCAAATATAATCCGATGTTTTTCTGCGTAAAAAGAATTGGCGTTGATGATATCCGAAACATCATAAATGGCATCGGGTTTGAGCAAGAGGGCGCCCAGAAGAGCGCGCTCGGATTCGAGTGATTGCGGCGGGACGCGGTCGGAAGCCATTACTGTCAATTGTATCAAAGGACCGTCCGAGTCAATACCGGCCCATCAGACCCGTCATCCACACGATATCCCCTGTGTTCAATGTCGTTCCGGATACGGTCGGCCTCATTAAAATCTTTGGAGGCGCGCGTCGCTTCCCTGCGAGCGAGCATTTCTTTGATTTCTTTGGGTAATTCCGTTTCTTTTTGAACATGCGATGCGGGCGGAGTGAGAAGCGAGAGTCCCAGATGCGCATCGGCATCTTTTATAAGGCCGTATTTTTCTTCAGGCGTATAATCTTCGCTCTTAAGGGAATCCCAAAGGATGCCGAGTGCCTGCGGTGTCGCCAGGTCGTCGCGTACGGTAGCGAGAAAGAGCTCACGCGCTTCCGAAGGCGCGCTTCTCAATCGTGATTCGCGCGCGACGTCGCGCGAAAGATTCCAGAGTCGTTCAAGGGCGCTTGCCGCGCCCGCGAGTGCATCCCACGAAAAGGAGAGGGGAGTGCGATAGTACGCTTGAAGGAAAAAATAACGCAGCGAGAGCGGATGAAATCCTTTCTCAACGATGTCGGAGAGATACACGACATTGCCGAGCGACTTTGAGATTTTTTCTCCTTTCATAGTGAGAAATGAGTTGTGCATCCAGTAGTGAACGAAGGTGCGGCCGCTCGCCGCCTCGGACTGTGCAATCTCGTTGTTGTGATGTATGGCAATATGTTCTTCGCCACCCGTGTGAATGTCAATTTCCTGACCAAGCAGCGAGCGCGCCATCGCCGAACATTCAATATGCCATCCGGGATTGCCGCGGCCCCAGGGCGAGTCCCATTGTTGGAGATCGCCCGGCTTCGCGAGACGCCAGAGGACGAAATCAGCGGGATGGCGTTTCCCGAGAATGACTTTAACGCGAGCGCCTGCTTCCAGCTTCGCGCCAGAGAGCCCGCCGAGCTTCCCATAGCCAGGGAATTTTTGGGTATTGAAATAAAGCCCGTCGGAAAGGCGATAGGCGAATCCTTTTTCTTCAAGCGTTTTAACGAGCGCGATTTGTTCTTTTATGTATTCAGTCGCACGAGGAAAGAGGATAGCATCGGTATCAATATTAAGTTCCGCCAGGTCCTCCGTGAAAAATTTTGTATAGCGCGCCGCAATTTCCTTCGGTGTCGTATGTTCGCGTAAAGCGCCCGCCGTCATCTTGTCAACGCCCTCATCGCCATCGCCGACCAGATGTCCGACATCCGTGATATTTATCACGCGCCGCACGCGATAATCGGCTCCCTGCAGTATGCGGGCAATCGTGTCGGAAAAAACATACGCGCGAAGATTGCCGATGTGCGCGCGGTCATATACCGTTGGTCCGCAAGAATAGAAAAGCGCCAGCCCGGGCTTCTGCGGTATGAAAAGTTCTTTTTTGCGCGAGAGCGTATTTGTGAAAAATATTTGCGGCGAACGACCCCGAAGAGCGTTTGTCCTTTTTCCGCACAAATTTTCCCATAAGCGCGACATCCATCCCATACGCTAAAAGAGCCAACGCATGCTAAGAGCGAGCGCAATGAGTTCTACGCTGAAAGTGATGACAGTCAGCATTTTCATAATTTGGTTTTGGCGCACTTCAAGCAACGCGGCATTGGTCTCGCGCAATTCGGTCGCGACTGCTCGATGCGCTGTCACTAATCGCATGACTTGCGCGCGTTCGGCGAGAATACGTTCGGCACGTTCGATGAAAGAAGCGTTAAAGAAGTCGCGCTGCGCGAGCGCCTTTAAGAAACGGCTCAACGGTTCTTCCTGATTTGCGAGTGCAGACTCCAGGTGCAGGAATTCGCGGCTAATATTTGAAATTGAACGTACGGTCGTGCGTTCGTGCCCGTCAAACATATCTCGTTCAATATTTTCAAGACGGCTCGCAATATAATTCGTGTGGTCGCATACCGAAGCATAGAGATGCGCGAAAATGATTTCCAGCAGGACATCGGTCGTAATGGGCTCGCGTTCGGTGACAAGGTCTCGCGTCTCAAGGAGTTTTTTCAAACGGTATAAAGAGGCGATTACTTCGTAACGCACTGTTATGATGAAATGTTTGCCAATAATAAAGTCAATTTCCTGATTTCCCGTTTCGTCATCTTTTTTTATGCTTTGCGCCGGGAAATGAAGCACGAGAAGCGCGCTCGTACCATCTCCCGTGACCAATGGCGTCGGGGTGGGGGAGAGAAGCTCGGTTTCAATGCGTTCATTGATTGAGAATTCTTGTGCGACGTGGCGTATCTCATCCCCAGTCGGTTGTTCAAGGTCAACCCATACACCGCCGCGATATTCATATCGGAATACCATGATTCTAGAATACCATATGTGCCTTTGCCGCTCCATGTATGCTACACTCCGTAAAATGGATATTTCAGAAAAACGTAATCGCGGGCGGAGCATCGCGATGCGCGGCGTTTCGTTCGCTCTCGTCGCCGCGCTCGCATTCGGTGCCGGACTTTTTGTGGGCAACAGCGGTTCTACTACGTCGGTCATTTCGCATATCCCGCTTGTCGGCGACGGTCTTGACGCAACGCCGGACCAGAGTGTTGATTTCACCGATTTTTGGAAGGCATGGAATGCTCTTGAGGCAAATTACGTCATCACGCACGCATCCTCAACGCTTCCTTCAACGAAGGACAGGCTTTTTGGCGCGATTTCTGGACTTGCTGCGTCGTATGGCGACCCATATACCGTTTTCTTTCCTCCCGAAGAAGCGAAACAGTTTTCCGATTCTATTTCAGGAAGCTTCGCGGGTGTCGGCATAGAGCTTGACGTGAAAAACAGCGTACTGACCGTCATTGCGCCGTTAAAAGGCACACCCGCGGAAACGGCCGGTATTAAAGCAGGTGACCAAATTGTCGCTATTGATGGAAAGTCAACTGACGGTGTTGCGATTGATGAGGCGGTGAACGAAATTCGCGGCCCCACTGGTACAACGGTTGACCTTACCATCATTCGCGGCAGCAAAACGCTTGATATAAAAATCGTCCGCGAAACGATTCAAGTTCCCGAAACCGACGATGGCCTTGATGCTGCGAGCGGCGTATACCACATCGCGCTTTACGAATTCACCGCGAATTCCGTGAATCTTTTTGACCAGGCTTTCGCCCGTTTCAAGGCGTCGGGCTCTAAAAAACTTGTCATTGACTTACGTGGCGACCCGGGCGGCTATCTTGACGCGGCGGTTGATATCGCAAGCCATTTTATTCCTAAGGGAGCAGTAGTTGTTACCGAGGACTTTGACGGTAAAGCGCCGAGCGAACAGGATACCAGTTTCGGCTATGATGATACGCCGGCAGGGACAAAAATTGTTGTTCTTATTGATGGCGGTTCCGCGTCGGCTTCCGAAATTCTCGCGGGTGCTCTGCAAGATACTCATGTCGCGACTCTCATCGGTACAAAATCATTCGGCAAGGGCTCGGTGCAAACGCTTATAAATCTTGATGGCGGGTCGCTTAAGGTTACGGTTGCGCGTTGGATTACACCCGCTGGCCATTGGATTATGGGCAACGGCATTACGCCCGACATTATCGTACCCGTTACCGATGCGGATATGGCAGCGAAACAAGACCCGCAAATGGTGCGCGCCATCCAATTTTTGACGACGGGCAAATGATGAGGTAGGGTAGTGCATATGAAAATTATTTTGCTTAAAGATATAAAAGGAATCGGGCAAGCGCACGATGCGGTGGAAACGAAAGATGGTTATGCACTCAATTATCTTATCCCAAAGAAACTAGCAATTCCCGCGACTCCCGTTGCGCTTCAGGAAGCAGAAATGCGTCGTAAGCAAATGAAGGACCGCGCCGTACTTAACGTCGCGCTCGCCGCGCAAAACATAGCTTCTCTCGCCGAAGCGCACATTGTCATTACTGCAAAGGCAAATGAAAAAGGGCATCTCTATGACGCAGTAGGGGAGCAGGAAATAAAAATGGCGGTGAAAGAACAGGCGCATATTGATCTTCCCGAGAATGCGATAAAAATTGAAAAGCCGCTCAAAGAACTCGGTACATTTGATATTCCAATCGCTACAGCCGATACGTTCGGGAAATTTTCTATTACAATTGAGGCGGAATAGTTTCTAAACGAAGAGAAAAGGAACATGCATAAAATTTATTTTTCAAGCGTTTGGGAAGATTACGCTTCTCTGAAGGAAGCATGTCAGCCTTCAGAAAACGATGTCGTTTTAACCGTCTCATCATCAGGAGACAATGTTTTTAATTTCCTTGCGGACAAAGTAAAAAAGGTCATTGCAGTTGACATCAATCTCGCTCAATTAAGTCTTGCGAAATTAAAACTGGAAATAATTCGTAGATATGAACGGGAGAAAGTGTTGGAATTATTCACCGGAATGGGAGACAAGCATAGAAATGGAATGTTGGTAAACGAATTGATATCTTCAGAGAGAGAATTTAAAGAGTATCTCACTAGTTTTAATTTTGATATAGGAATTGAAAATATCGGACAATTTGAGACCAAAGTCATTTCCATCCTAACTTTTTTCGTACGAAGTTTTTTTAGACAAGCCGATTTTCAACATAACGAGAATCGAAGAAGAAATCGCGGAATATGCTTGAATATCTTACTAGCTATTTTTTCATTCAAAAAGATTTATAAATTTTTGATACCGGATTTTCCTTATGAATATATTAATATTGATACGAGAGAAAGTCTGAAAAATTCTCTAGACACTTTCCTTGCGAATAACGATTTTTCCAATAATTGGTATTTACAAAAAGTATATTACGGACACTATAAATTATCCCCGCCGTTTTTGCGTCCGGATAATTTTGAATATATAAAGAAAAATGCAGAGCGTATTCTGTTCGTCAGGATGGATATGTTAGATTACTTGAGAGAATCAGAAGATAATTCTATAGATAAAATAAATTTCTCAGACATTTTCGACTGGTGTTCCCAAGAAGAATATTCTCGGATACTTCAAGAAAGTTATCGCGTGTTAACCCCCAACGGGCTTATTTTTTATCGGGAGTTGTTTGTCTCGCGCAAAGTCCCCCCCACATATAAAAAATAAGTTTCAAAACTTAGAAAACGAAGCACATAAAATATACAAAAGAGATAATGTTCCGTTTTATCACAAAATCGTCTTGCTAAGAAAAATTTAGATTTTGAATTGAGATGTTAGATGACATCGGCTACTTTTTTTGCGACGATGCTTCCGTCAAATTTTGTTTTACGACGGGTACGATAGGCGACGGTGCCGGTAGTGAGAGAAAAGAGGGTATGGTCACGACCGACCGCTACGTTTTTACCCGCTTCTATTTTCGTGCCGCGCTGACGGACAATGACCATACCCGGACGGGCAGCAGCGCCGTCAGCGAGTTTTATTCCGAGATATTTTGGGTTTGAATCACGCAAATTCTTCACTGAACCGCCGGCTTTGGTATGTGCCATAATGATATAATTTTACCCGATGACTATAGCAAAAACGCGCGAGAAATGCAAAACAGTCATTGTGAGAATACCGCGCGATGCGCTCGTCATCGCCGTTCCTGTGCTTGCGTCGTTAGCGAGCTTCGGGCTCGGCTACCTTGCGGGATTAGATGTGGGCGTGCCTGCGCAAACAGGGCAGGAAAGTGAAGTCAAGATTGAGGAATCGTCCGCTATTTCAACAACGACGGCAATAAGACAAGTAGTTGCGTCAAAAAACGGCACGAAATATTATTCGCTTTTGTGTGCAGGAGCTGTCCGTATTTCAGATACAAATTACAAATAAAGTATGGCTCGCCTCTGTATCCGTTGCGGCGGGTTATACGCCGGCCGCAAATTGCAAAGGCATCTAATTTGTTACAATTCGTGTATATATGAATGATGATCTTACGGCCGAACGACTTGCGGAAGCGGTACATGAAGGAAGGCGCTCAATGCCTGATGTCCGCCCTCTTTTAGTTTGCAAACCAAAAAAAATAGAATCCTGGCGTGTGTTTAAGATTATGGCAGAGTTCGTTGAAGGATTTGATGTTATCCGTCGTTACAATCTCGCGGTAACTATTTTCGGTAGCGCCCGAGCATCTTTTGAAGACGGTGTCTATAAAAATGCGACGGAGCTCGCGAGCCGTCTCGCGAAGAAGGGTTTCGCGGTAATCACCGGCGGCTCTTCCGGCGTCATGCGGGCCGCGAACAAAGGCGCGTTTGAAGCGGGAGGCGTTTCAGTCGGGCTCAATATAAATTTACCGGACACGCAACCTTATAATCCGTACCTCACTGATAAATTCGGTTTTGACCATTTTTTCGTGCGGAAAGTAATGCTCACCTACGCTTCCGAAGTTTATGTTTACTTTCCGGGCGGTTTCGGGACTCTCAATGAATTTTTTGAAATCATTGCTCTCGTGCAGACCCAAAAGATTCGCAAGGTCCCTATCGTTCTCTTCGGAAGGGAATACTGGGAACCGCTCCTTTCTTTTATTGAAAAGACCCTTTATCAGAAACATGCAGCCATTGATGAAAAAGATATGGCGCTCTACACGCTCGTTGATTCAGTTGATGAAGCATATAATTACATTGTCGCGAATATCCGTTGTTAGCTAATAAAGTCAAGGTAGGGGGAAGGGCTGGTCTGTCCGAGACCCCTTTAATATAAGTGTCGCACAATATATCTTTTGCGCGGGTGCTTTATACGACATACACACGATATATACAAGTAATTACCTCCCTATCGTAATCTCTGCGGTTTCCGATTCGCACAAAATACTTTAAATGATTCCCATTCCATTACCTGTTGGCCTTTCTGGGGTTTTATTTCTTTTTTCCCTACGAGTTCATCTATCATTGATTGAGATAATTCGGGGTTCATCTGAAGAAAAATAATTGGATATTTTCGCATATGTTTACTCGCATATTTATGAAGTTTGCTGTTCAGACATCCAGCTAGATTTCTTCGATCGGATGGATAGAACACGTCGATACAAAAGTTTCCGTTGCAGTCGTATACGAAAAAATCCGCCCGAGTTCTCGCGTCATCAGTGAAGAAATATTCTCGATGCACTAATTCTCGCCCGAATCGCTTGCAAAGAAATTCATACACCTCACGTTCGATCATATGAGCTCTTTTGCCGATTCTTACTGCGCGTTCAATACTATGTGTACCAGTACGATAATCGTTTTGTCCGCCCAGGCCTAATTGCTTGCGGAGCGCAACAAGACCGCCAAAACGTCGTTCTACGGAACGTGCACTCGGCAAATACTCATACCGATCAACCTCAGGTCCGGTCGGGTAGTGCCCGTTTACTTTGGAAAACTCCTCAAGACCAGTTTTCAATTCTTCAAGTTTCCACGGTTTTTGTCCGCCTTTGGATTGAGAACGAAGTGTCATTTCCCCACTCTAGCATTAATGTCGTATAAGATAATTATAGTTTTTGCGACATTGCGGATAACCGGCATAGCGAACACTTCCCTGCAATTCATTCGTTAAAGATACGATAACGGATTCAGATACGCAGTCAATGTCGCGACTGGCATTGTCGCATCGGCACAGCCAATTGTTGCGCCGCGAAATTGGCGCAAGGTCATTATCTCCGTGCCTTGGGTTGCATAAACGCCAAAATGAAGATGCGGGCCGGTTGCGTAACCGGTCATACCCGAAAGGCCAATCAATTGCCCAGTACTTACTACTTGCCCTTTTGCGATATAAATTTCGGAAAGATGCGCATACATCGTGTTAAGACCATTACCGTGCACGAGCATTACCCATTTGCCGAATGAATAACATTGATTTCCTTTTGAGTCATGCACGAGATCAGTATTACCGGTGGCGAGCACGGTGCCCGAAAGAGCCGCTTGGACCGGCGAGCCGATAGGCGCAGCGATATCAATACCGTCGTGACCTTGCCCATTATAAATTTGAGGATTTGCCGTTGAGAACGCCGTGTTGCCAAAATATTGAGTAATGCAAAAAAGGTTTTTGAAGATGTTTTCTCTTTGCGTGCAATTGAACATGAAAGCCGCGCTGAACGGCCACGAGAGAATGCCCGAGCCAGTCTTCGGTAGAAGGTTTGGATTTACAATGAGATGCAATTGGCTCTGAAGATTGACCAGCTCTTCCTCAAACGATTGTTCCGATGCTTTTTTCTGCGCGATAAGTTTCTGATAATTTGATTCTTGGTTTTTGGTTTGCGAAAGCAATTGCTGTTGGGCCATTTTACTGGCGTCAACGGAACGTTTCTGAAGCGTAAGTTCGTTTTGAAGTGACACGAGCTGCGTCTTCGTTTTCGTCACATCATCACGGTTTGTTGCAAGCTCGTTTCGCGCGGCGCGTAAGTCATCAATATTATTTGAAAGCGCTCGATTAAATTGCATCGCCTCGTCAGTTATTTGCCAGGCATCGGTAAGTGAATTTGCGGAAATGAGTCCAGTAATGAGCGGCATCTGTTCGCCTTCGGCAACACTCTGAAGCGCTTTCCCGATTGCATTTTGGTCTGCAGCAATGGATGTTTCCTTATCCCCAATGGAAAGTGTCAGTTGTTGTATTTGCAAATTTGCCGACACGATTTTATTTTGAGTTACTTGAATTTGCGTCGCGAGTTGCTTCTGAGAAAGCGTTAGTGAATCAATCGTTGATTGGAGCGTATTCTTCTGTGCGCCGAGATTATCAAGTTGTTTCTGGTCCGCAGCAATATCCGTTTCGAGCGAATTGATCTGCTGATTGTTTGCATTTATTTTAGATTGTATGTCCGATGCCGCATCGGCAAACACGAATCTCGGCACGCCGAGCACCACTCCAGCAATAAAGAGTGTAAGGACAAAAAAGGGCCGAACACGCATCATTCTTTGAGTATAGCAATAGCTTTCTGAATGCGCGAAATCGTTTCTTCTTTACCGAGAATTGAGATAAGGGTGAAGGGGTCGGGCGAGCGTTCTTGCCCGGAAAGCGCGTAACGCAAAGGCCAAAGTACGGCGCCCCGACCGCTCTTCCATTTCTTTTCCTCGGCGTCAGCAAGGGGCATAATGGTTCCTTTAACAGTTTCAGCCGATATTCTTTCTGGAAGGGCTTTTATGGTCTCAGAAAGACCTTCTAGGGCAATTTTAGTTATATCGGAGTGCCCGCCGCCCGGTTCTTTCGCGCGGAGCTGGTTTCGCTCAATAGTCGGTTTATTGAATAGAAAAGAAAGTTCACCAGAAAGCATTTCTCGCGCTTCGCTAAAAGTGTGTGCCCGCTCTTTAAGAAGCGGAATGGTTTTTTGAAGTTTTTCTGGGTCGCTTGTGGAGAAACTCCCTTGTGCGAGAAAGTCATCATCCGAGAGCTTGCGCATCCAGTGTTGATTTACCGAAAAAAGCTTCGTTTCGTCAAAGGTGGCGCTTCCTTTCTGCACGCGTGAAAGATCGAAAACGTCAATAAGCTCTTCCCGCGAAAGATATTCGCGATCGTCCCCAGGATTCCAGCCGAGAAATGCAACGTAATTAAGCATTGCCTCGGGCAATACGCCGACATCGCGATAGTCAGTTAACACTTTGGCTCCGGTGCGCTTGGAGAGTTTCTTATGCATGTTGTCCATAATGAGCGGCAAGTGCGCATATAAAGGTTCGGGGAAACCAAGCGCGCTCCGGATGAGCATTTGGCGCGCGGTGTTTGATATGTGATCTCCGCCGCGAATAACATGGGTGACCTGTTCATCAGCATCATCTACCACCACCGCGAAATGGAAGACAGGCTCATCAAACGAGCGCGCAATGATGAAATCGCCGAGGTCATCCACTTTAGTTGTTATCTCGCCATGAATGACGTCGATAAAAGAAACCGTGCCGCCCGGATTTCTGAATCGGATGACCTCTTCCCTATCGCCCGGCTTCTTTGGTATTTCTTTGGAAAGATATGCTGTGTCGTTGGCGATAATTTTTTCCAGAAGTTCGCGGTGCCGAGCACGATGTTCGCTTTGTCGATAGATATGATCGGCCAAGAGATGAAGCCAAGCGAGCGTGTCAAGAATATTTTCTTCGTATTCTTTTTTAGAACGCGCGGCGTCCGTATCTTCTATACGCACAATGAATTTGCCATCTTCGTGCTTTGCGAAAAGATAGGCGAAGATGGCAGTACGATAATTGCCGGCGTGTCCGAGACCGGTCGGCGAAGGTGCGAAGCGAGAGACGACATTACTCATGACTCGTGCGAAAGCGCGATGGCAAGCACTTCACGAGCGAGAACGCGCGCTGCATCCGGGTCGGTGAAGCCGGCAGCTCCCGCAGCCATGTGCTTCATAAGTTCTGAGTCGTTGATGATACGTTTTATTTCGGAAGCGAGAAGATGTGGCGTGAGATTCTCTTCCTCAATCACAATAGCAGCTCCGGTTCGAGCATAGGTATATGCATTGGTGCGCTGGTCGTGGCTTATAGATTCGGGAATGGGAATGAGAATGGCCGGTTTCCTCCAGAGTCCAATTTCAGCGATACTGCCCGCTCCCCCGCGCGAAACGATGACATCCGCGACGCCAACCGCTCGTTGCAATGATACTTCAGAAAAATAATTAATGGGATGATAGCGATTTGCGTGCGGGTTATTTGTGAGCACGACATGAGCAACCGCTTCAACATCTTTAAAGTTTGTCTGCCCTGTTTGGTGGATGACATTGGTGAAGGAAACAAGATTCGGCAAAGACGAAAGTATTGATTCGTTTATTCTCATTGAGCCCTGGGAACCGCCAAGAATGAGAACGGTCGGCACATCTTTTTCAAGACCGAGGTACTGCCGTGCTCCTTCCGGTTCAATTCGCGTAAGTGCCTTGCGAATCGGTATGCCGGTGCGTGCAATTTTATTCCTTACTTTTTTGGGAAAATATTCCGCGGCGCTTTCAAAAGAAATGGCGATTTTCTTCGCGAATTTTGCCGCCATCAAATTCGCACGGCCGGGCTTGGCGTCCGATTCATGAATAATAACGGGAATGTGCAGAAATCGCGCAGCAAGCACCGTTGGCACGCTACCATAGCCACCCTTGCTCACGACGACATCGGGATACAGGCGAAAAAGCGTGCCAATTGCATGCACCGTTCCCGCGAAAGTGGCGAAAGAATCGGTCATATTTTTAAATGAAAAATATCGGCGCATCTTTCCCGCCGGTATGTGTACGTAGATGATGCCATTTTCAAAGAGCGCTTTTTCGTCATATGGACTCGGCGAGAGATAATAGAGCTTCGGCACAAGAAGATGCTCCTCGCGGACGAGGTCTTGTAACGCTTCGGCAATGGCGATAATCGGATAAAAGTGTCCGCCTGTTCCGCCTCCGGTAAATGCGATGGTCATAGGAATAGTATATCGCGTTTTATTTATGTCTTGCGATGCGCGGCGACGTTGAGGATGCAACCGCACATAAGAAGCGTCGCCAGAAGCGCGGTTCCTCCGTGAGAAATGAAAGGGAGCGGCAAGCCGGTCAATGGAATGATTCCAAGCATTGAGCAAATATTAATAAATGCCTGCAGAATAATCATAAAAGAGAATCCAAGTGCAATAAGCCCGCTGAAAAGGTCACGCGAATTCCCTGCTATCACAATGCCGCGTGCGGAGAGTGCGACAAAAAATGCGAGCAAGATTGCCGCGCCGAGGAACCCGGTCTCTTCCGCAAAAACCGCAAAAACGGAATCGCCATCTGGCTCCGGCAAGTAATTGAATTTTTCCACGCTTTGACCGAATCCCCTGCCGAGCAAGCCGCCCGAGCCGACAGCGATTAATGATTGTTGGATTTGATACCCACTGCTAAGAGAATTTGCCGAAGGATTAAGGAATGTTTCAATCCGTTCAAGCACGTACGGCCGCACGAGAATGAGTGTGCCGAGTGCGAAGATAGTCACGAGCGCGAGGATGCCGAAATCGCGCCACGGAGCTCCTGCCGCAAAATACATCACCATGCCGGTCGCGAGGATGAGCAGTGTTGTAGACGTATTCGGTTGAGCAAGCAGCAATAAAACCGGCGGAATGAGAATAACAATGAAAGGCAGCAATCCTTTTTTCGGATGCGTAAGTTGCCGTGCGCGCGGCGCGAGCCACCAGGCGAGCGCAAGCACGAAACCGATCTTCAAGAACTCTGCCGGCTGCACAGTCGTGAACCAAAGATTAACCCAGCGAGTCGCGCCGCCCGAATGGAATCCGATACCGGGTACAAAAACAAGCGCGGTAAATAAAAGCGTCAGGACATAGACATAGGGCGCAGAACGTTTCATCCATGCGATTGGAATGGCTCGTGCGGCAATAAGCGCCAAAAGCCCGAGCCCTAATCCAAGACCTCCTTGAAGTAGAATATCCCGCGAAACCGAGTTGCCTTCGCGAACAAGAAGACCTAAAGCGGCCGAAGAAAAAATGGCAAGGCCGGCAAGCGCCACGCCGAGTACGAGCAGAAAGAAAATACGGTCGCCGGAAACGAACTTCATGATGTACGAGCGAGGAGTGCGATAGCGAGACCGACGACGCCCGCGATGATGGTGATAACCCAATATCGCATAGTAATTTTCGCCGCTGGCCAGCCAATTGCCTCAAAATGATGGTGAACGGGCGCAACGCGGAATATTTTTTTATGAAAAACTTTTTTCCAAAACACTTGGAGCAGTGTTGTCACAACAGTTGCGGTGAGGGGAAGCGCAACGAGCGGAAGTATGAAAACGCCGACTCCGCCCGCAAGAGTGTCGGAAGCGAAAGCGGTCATCGCGAGCGCGAGCGTGAGGGCCATGCTGCCGGTTTCTGACATGTAAAATCGCGCGGGAGGAATGTTGAACCAGAGGAACGCAAGCGTCGCACTGGCGATAACGGCGGCGCATGCCGCGAGTGATATTTGCCCTTCGCCAAAGGCGATGCCGGCGTATATCATGAAAATAATTGCGAAAACGCCGCCGGCAAGCCCGTCAAGCCCGTCAATGGTGCCGCCTGCATAAATGGCGAGCGTTACCAGCGCGAAAAACGGGATAACGAGCCAACCGAGAAAGAGAGGAGCCGCGAAAGGAATACCGATCGCAGTAACTCCGAGCTTGCTGTAGAACCACCAGCCGCTGATGAGCCCAATGACGCCGACAATAGAGAGTCGTCGCGAGAGTGAAAGGCCGCCCTTCCCTTTTGTTATTTCAAGAAAGTCGTCAATGAGTCCCGCAATGGCACCCGCCACAAGCGCAAAAATCGGTAGCCATGTTTCGCGCCGATTCACAAAATCCAACATCGGCCAAAACGTACCAAGCAAACGCGCAAAAAGCCAGAAAAGAAATGCAGTTGCAAGTACTGAAGACCAGATGAGAATGCCTCCCATGCGCGGCGTCGAAATTTCGCGTTCTTTATGAAGCTCATCAAAGATTGGCGTGTTGCCGCCTCCTATACCCGCACCCTTTCCGGCACTTTTTTTCCATGCTTTTGCGCGATACAAAATTCCCGCAAGGAAGGGCGCGAAGACAATACCGAGCGCGAAAGAGGTCGCCGAAGGAATGAGGACCCGCGCGGCGGTGCTAATCATAAGGAAGCGACACCCGCGAAGTGCGCAAGTGTGGCGGCGACGAGAGCAGAACCATCGGTAAAGCGAGCTTTTTGCGAAGAGCCGAGGACAACGACAGCGATTGGATGTCCCATGCCGCTGTCAAAAACAAATGCGAGATTGCCGCCCGCAAGATCGGTATAACCGGTCTTGGAGAGGAGAAGGCGTGGAATAGAGGCAATCATCGGGTCTGTGTTTGTAACGTGGAAGGACGTGCCGCCTTCTGAAACGGCTTGAGCAGAACTCTTCGTCGTTGCTTCTGCAATAGTCGGCGCTTGCGCAACTAAAGCGCCGGCCAGGACAGCGAGGTCGCGTGCGGAGCCATATCCACCAGAAATCGCCGCATTCACATCAAGGCCGCTTCCATTGATTGCGTAGGTTTGCGAAAGACCCAGTGCGGCCGCTGCGCCGGCAAGCATATCGCTTTGGGAACGATTCTCGCGCAGAGCAGTCGCTTCGGCTATCGCAGCAGCGCCATCGTTTAAAGATGCGGTGAGAGTAAGGCGAGCGAGGTCGGCAAGTGTGAATGTTTGTCCTGGAGAAAAAGCGCGCGGCGCGTCAAGACGAGTGACATCAACGGGAATGGTGATTGGCGTGTTCGGCGAAAGCTCACCAAGCGCCGCGTAGACGGTCAAAAGTTTCGTGAGCGATGCGAGCGGAAGTTGGGCATCGGCATTTTTTGCATAAAGTGTTTTTCCCATCGCAACGTCATAGACGATCGCCGCTTTCGCTTCAAGCGGGATATGCGCGAATGCGTCGGGTACAGTTGATGTTGCAACAGTAATAATCGACGTCATTGACACTTTCTGAAATAGCGGCGGTATAAAGAGGAAGAGCGCAAGAACACACGACGCGAGGATAAGCGCAATACCGATTTCGCGTTGCGAGCGACTATCACGGGTCAATTTTTGTAGTTCGTCAATATCCATATCACCCATCTGCTTCTTCTTTAATAACTGCACGCGTTCCGGCCGCAAGTTCGCTGAAGCGCGGGAGATTTTCAACACGTGCGAGACCTAGGTGCGCGAGCGCCTCGGTTGTCATAGTATATCGCACTCGTCGTTTATCGCTCTCGTCCGTCTTTCCTTCAATGAGACCTCGTATGAGAAGTGTGCGAAGCGACGTTGAAGAATTAACACCACGTACCCAATCTATCTCACCTCGGGTTGCTCCCTGGCCGGGCAGGCCTGTGTGGTATGCAATAACGGCAAGTGTCTCCAAGCTCGCTCTTCCAAGGTCGTGTGTAAGCTCGCTTTCAAAAAACTTTTTTACGACTGCAGACGCTTCAGGAGCCGTGCGCAATTCTACTTCGGTGGCGGTTTCAATAAGCGCGAGTCCGCTTTTCTCCAGCGAGTTAGAAAGTGCCCGGAACACTATCTTCAGTTCCGTTTCCTTGATGTTGAGGAATGTCGCGAGCCGTTTCTTTTCAATAGGTTCACCGGATGCAAAAAGGAGCGCTTCCACGGCCGCAGGAGGAGTGAGCATTCCATCCATCATAACTGCGGTCTCCCTCCTCAGCAATGTTTATGGCTGGGGATGCTTACCCGTACCGCGGGACGGCGGAAGCGGCGGTGTGGCTGATGCGAATATCGCCATACGTGTCATATTGTTCGGCGGCGACAGCGCCTTGTTTCACGAGCTCAAGAAGCGCGAGAAAAGAGATAATAACTTCCACTTTTTCTTTCGCATTTTTAGAAAAATCATTGAATGAAAGTGTTAACGCACTTTGCACGCGCTTCGCGAGACGGTCCATCATTTCTTCAATAGTAATAAGCGGTTTTATGTTTGCCGTCGGGAGCTTTTCGATTGTTTCGTGCGCGGTGAGAACTCGCGCGAGCGCTTCAGCGAGCGCAGGTGCTGAAAGGTCTCGTGAAGGCGCGAATGAAGGTTCCAAAGGGCGCTCTCCTGCCGGTAACATCATTGTCTTTCCGAAAATTCGTGCGAGTTCGCGCGTCGCTTCACGCACCTTTTCATATGCCGCGAGCCGGAGTTTAAGGTCTTCAACATCCGCGTTTTCTTCTTCCGAGAGCGTGAGGTCTGGAATGAGGGATTTTGATTTTATGAGAAGCAGTGTCGCGGCGATTTGTATGAAATTCGTGGTTTCTTCAACTGGAAATATTTCTTGTTCTCGCACATGCTGGATAAAATCTTCGGTGATAGACGCGAGGGCAAGGTCATTAACAAGAAGCTTTCGCGCCTCTATAAGGTCAAGGACAAGGTCGAATGGCCCTTGGTAGGACTTTGTCTGAATAATAAAATTAGTTTTCGGAAACGTCGTCTGCATTGATAGAGAGGTGAAGTTCTTCAAGCTGTTTTTTTGAAAGAGGTTTCGGCGCTTTCATCACTGCGGTCTGGCCGCCGCGCGTCATCGGGAATGCCTGTACCTCACGAAGCATGGTCTCGCCGGTAAGATTCATAATGTTGCGCTCGATGCCGAGCGCGATGCCGCCGTGCGGCGGCGTGCCGAAGCGGAATGCGCGGAGCATATGCCCGACGCGCTCCTCAAGCTCCTCGTTTGAAAATCCCATGATTTTATAGACCGCTTCAAGAATCTCCGGCTTGTGCGCGCGGATAGAGCCGCCGCCCGACTCGTAACCGTTACAGACAAGGTCGTATTGCGTCGTGAGAATGTCGGAAATATGCTCGCCCTTCAAAAGCCAGTCGCTATGTTCCGGAATCGGCATCGAGAACGGATTATGCGTGAAAGTCCAACCACCCTCGTCGGTCTTCTCAAAGAATGGAAAGTTTATGACCCATGCGTAGGCGAGAATGCCTTTCTCTTTTTCCTCCGGCATACGCATATCAAACTTATCGGCACCATATTTCCCCATCGCATCGGTATATGAGATGCGCGGAAACGGTTTTTGCTTGATAGTGTATCCCATCGCCTCCACGACGGTTGTCATCATTTCTTCAATGGCGCCCATCACGTTTTCCCTCGTGACGAACGACATCTCCACGTCCAATTGCGTATGTTCAAAGCCACGGTCGGCGCGAAGGTCTTCATCGCGTATCGCGCGCGCGATCTGGAAGTAGCGCTCGAAGCCGGCGGTCATGAGAAGTTGCTTATATTGCTGGGGCGACTGCGGTAGCGCGTAGAATTTCCCGGGATGCAGGCGGGAAGGCACGACGAAATCGCGTGAGCCCTCGGGAGTTGATTCGGTAAGCAGAGGCGTTTCAATTTCTATAAATTCTTTTGAAAATAAATATTCACGGCATCGGCGGATAAATTCGCTCCGCAGGTGCATGTTTTTTTGCATCCGTTTGGAGCGCAGGTCGAGGTAGCGATATTCGGCGCGGACGCTTTCATCAATGCCGCTGGTGTCTCCCGATATATCAAACGGCATCGCATTTGACGGATTTAGAATTTCAATGGTTTTTATTTCAAGTTCTATGTCACCATTCTGCCGGTCGGCTTGAGCGTTTTTCTCCGGCCGTTTATTCACCATGCCCTCAACGCGAACGACGTATTCATTGCGAATGTCCTTCGCAATTTCCATTGCAGGACTCTCCGGAAGAACGACACCTTGAACAAGGCCGGTACGGTCGCGAAAATCAAAAAAAACCATTTTCCCTTGGTCGCGGCGGACATCCACCCAACCGGAAATAGAAACGATCTCACCGATATGATTTTTTAAGTCCTCAATAAGCGTTCGTTCCATTGATAATACGATAGCATAAAAGCCGCGTATGCGTATATGTCCTATAAAAACAAAGAGCCCGTCGAGCGGGCTCTTCTGCGCGGGGCGAATTTATTCTCACCATGAAAATAATTGGTCAGACCACATCTCCAACGCGAAAATGAACAGGCCAATTTGGAGGAGCATAGTGACAAAAGCAGTAATGCCTTGCATTTGGTCACTATAGCCAAGCCGCGCAACTACGGCAGCCGCTATTACGAAAAGACAGCAGAAGAGCAAGAGACCGACGATTCCCAGTATTACGTACAAAGCTCCACGGAGTGCTTTAGCAATCTTCTTTTTCTTCATTGATTTTTCCTTTCTCCCATTTTAGGCATGGATGCCGGCTCAAGGTTCATTTCTGATGATTAATTTAGCATACAATGGTCGCTTAGGCAACTCCCGTAATGGTTCAATACCTTCGCAACACCCGGGCATTAAAGTTGCGAACATGTATACACACAATCCGAATCTCCCGAAAGTCCGTATGGAAGCGGTGCGACTCGTTAAATATCGCCTGTGGAGTATGCAGAAAGTGGCTCGATACATTGGTGTTGAGCCGAGTACCGTTTCCCGCTGGTGTCGAAGTCCGTGGGGCACCGGATGGATGCCGATACCGACGAAATCGTCGAGGCCGAGAGTGAGTCCGAAGGCTCTGGCAACGGATACTGTTGAAGCCATCATTCGTGAACGCGTCGGCAAACGAAGATGTGCGGAGCATGTGTATCATGCGCTCAAACGAAAAGGAGTTGCCGTTTCGCTTTCTTCAGTGAAGCGAACGCTTGACCGCTGTCATCTGCGAAAGAAACGGAGTCCCTGGAAGCGGCCGCATGACTATACCGAACGGCCAGAGGCCGCATTCTGTGGCGCATTGCTTGAATTGGACACCATCCACATCATGGCGCCCGATGGGTCTCGCATTTATGTGTACACCATCATCGATCTTTTCAGCCGATGGGCGTATGCGGAAGTGGCGAAGAGAATCGGTGCGGCACACTCGTTTTCTTTCATCAAACGTGCGGTGAGGAATTCTTCTTTCCGTTTCTGCATGGTGCAGACAGACCACGGTTCTGAATTCCAAAAAATGTTTCGTTTCAGATTGGCGAAAATGAACATTGTGCATCGGTATTGCCGCGTTCGGCAGAAAGACGATCAGGCGCATATTGAACGCTTCAACCGGACCATTCAAGAAGAGTGTTTTGACCGTACGGTGCACACCATTGGAGACTTCAAAAGTGCATTAAAAGAATATCTGCCGTGGTACAACGGCGAGCGCACGCACATCGGTCTTAATTATCAAACGCCGCTCGAAGTGTTGCGAAGGTATTGAACTTAATTAGCTCCAATCACTTGGCGCACCCGCTCCATTTTCGCCTCGCTCACCGCGCGCGCTTCGCGCTTCCCTTTTGTAAGAACTTCGTCCACGATATCAGAATTATTTTTTAACTCTTCATATTTCGCCCGCAAAGGCGCGAGATAGCGATCGAGATCCTGGATGAGTGTTTCTTTCAGCGCTTTATAGTTGCCCTTGTGCTGATCGTACACTGCAGCGAGTTCCGATTCGGCTCGCACGAGCTTATGGATCGCGTATACATTTTCAGGCCGTTCGCCCAATGAATCGGTAACGATGCCCATTACCGCTCTCGCGAGCTCGTCGTGCGATGCAAAAAGCGGAATGACATTGTCGTAACTTTTGCTCATTTTCCGGCCATCGGTACCAGGGACAATAGCCACGTTAGGTAAAATATATTGTTCCGGAAGTTTAAATAAATCTGTTTTAAAAACATAGTTGAATTTCTCGGCCGTATCGCGCGCATATTCAATATGTTGTTTTTGGTCCTGCCCGACCGGCACGATCGCGGCATCGTAAAGCAAAATGTCCGCCGCCATCAGCATGGGATAATTAAATACGCCGGCATTAATTTCTTTATTTTTCGCTTCTGCATCTTTGTATGCGTGCGCGCGCATCAAATATGGCACAGTGGTAATCGTGTCAAAAATCCACGCGAGTTCGGTATGCGCGGGCACGTCCGATTGTTTGAAGAATACGACGTCTTCTGGACTAAGACCGATAGCGAGATACGCCATAACAACCTCGCGGGTGCGCCGCCGCATTTCTTCGGCGTCTTTAATCGTCGTCATCGCGTGATAATCGGCGACAAAAATAAACGGGCGATATTTTTCTGTTTGTATCAGCTCAACGAACTGGCGCATCGCGCCAAAATAATTCCCGATATGAATATCGCCGGTCGGCTTCACGCCAGAAACGAGAACAGGTCTTGTGTCAGTCATGAAGATATAATATCACGCCTGTCTGCCGTCAGACAGGAAATTCTCTCGCGTAGCGTTCGCAAATTTCTTTGATAAGTCCAGGGCCTTCAAAGACCATGCCGGAGATGAGTTGGATGAGATCGGCGCCGGTGGTGAATTTTTCTATTGCGTCGTCGGGAGTAAGGATACCGCCCACGCCGATGATGGTGAAACGTTTGCCGTAGCGCTCGCGCGTTTTGCGGATAAGGTCGTTTGAAAGCGAAAAACAAGGCGCACCAGAGAGCCCACCGCGAAATTCTTTCGGTGCATCTTCCGGATAGACGAGGTCGCCATACTTTTTATTAAGATTGCCGATAACCAATCCCTGAATCTTATTTTGGTCGGCGATGGCGAGTAGCTCCGCGAACTGCTCCCATGGAACGCTGATGGGCATCTTCAGGTACACCGGTTTATTGCAGGGAACTTCTCGTAACCGCGGCAATAATTGCGCGAGAAGTTTCGGGTCGGTGAATGTTTCGCCGGTGTACGCGTTCGGGCACGAAATATTGATAGTGTAATAATCGCCAATCCCTGCCGCATTTAATTTTTTAAATGACTCAACGTAGTCGCGTATACCCGCCTCAACGTCAACGGATGCGGCTTTTTCGTTCGTTCGTGCGATTGAGATACCGAGCACAAAACCCGGAACGCGTGGCGTATGTGAGAGTTTGGCAATGAGCGCATTAACGCCGCGATTGCGGAGTCCTTTGTAGACGACGATGCTTTTGTTGCGGATAAGCCGTATAAATCGCGGACGCAGATTGCCTTCGCAAACATGCGCCGTTATTGAACCAATTTCTTCGCCACCGAATGAGAGCGAAGGCAATATCTGCATAAGATGCCCATCGGGGTCAAACCCTGCCGCCAGCAGAATGGGTGTACGATAAGTTATGCCATCAACAACTTTGGAAATATTCCTGTCGTGGTAACTATAAAAAAGTCCGAGAAACCATCTTGAAACAGCGAACCGTCCGGCGGTCTCGCCGACAGCCATAAAAAACGCGTGCACCGTATCGGGGCTAAATTTAAATAAAATCGGCTTGAGTAGGCGACGGTACAGATTCATATAAAACAAAATTATTCAACCGAATACATTCCGGCGTGGCCAGGAATAATGAAATCGGCAAGTTGCAAAACTTTTTGGCGGCTTTCTTGAAGTTTCTTTGAGTCAGAAGCATAGGAGTCATTTTCTGGATAGTTTTTCCTCCAAAAGACATCACCACAAATGGCGATAGTGCCCTTTTTTGTCTTTACAAGAAGGGTGAGGCCATCGTAGTTATGGCCTGGAGTTTTAATGATTTTAATATCATCTGTAAAGTCCTCTTTCCAGTCCTTCACTCCTCCCCCATCCCAAATGCCAAAATATTCTAATGTTTTAGCGCCGGGGAACATCCCAATGTTTCTATAATGATCAACATGGGAATGAGTTATGAAAACGTAATTAACATCATTTATTGTTAGTCCTTCTTTCTTTAGGGCATCAATTAAAATTTTTCGGTTATCTAATACGCCGGGATCACAGACCATCACGGTGTTTTTATCTCTAACAAGAGTAATTGTCGCGCAGGTCTTCTCATCTCCCGCGGAATCAGTGGTTGTATAACCTGGAACTAAAATTTTGACTTTTGCCATAATTATTTTTAGTGCGCCGGGTTGGATTCGAACCAACGTAGCCCAGAGGGCGACAGGTTTACAGCCTGTTGCAATTGACCGCTCTGCCACCGACGCAATCCGCCTGATTATATCAGTTTTTTGCTAGAATACACCCGTGACTTCAAAAGATATCGCCATAGGCCCGCTTCTTTTCAGGGACATTGAAGAAGTGGTTCATATATATGCGGAAGTGACAAATAACATCTATATCGCTTATGGAGAAGTGGCGGAAGGACTGGCGACCCCGACATCTTTCTCAATTAAGGCACCAAAATTATTTCATCAGGAAATGCGTAGGTCAATTAAGAATAAAGTACGTAAAGTTTATGTTGCTCGGTACGAAGATGCGACGGTTGGCTTCATCTCCTTGGAGATAAAGGAAGCGCCTGCCGGGCATCGTGAATGCTGGATACGTGACCTCGGCGTTAAAAAACACTTTCGCCGAATGGGAATAGCAAAGCAATTTATGCGTGAGGCATACGCTTTTGGCAAGCGGCACAAAGTAAGATATTTCTTCCTTGAATCAGGCGAGCGTAATACGGGAGCGCATCAGTTTTTTAACCGAGAAGGATTTTCTCCTCTCTCAACTATTTTTGTTAAAAAAGTTGTTAATTGATTATTTTAAAACGAGAATAAGCACGTTTTGCTTGCCTTTGCGCACGAGCGCGTAGCCGCCGGGCAAGTCACCCGGAAAAAGTTTTTGGTCGGGATTTTCTATCGGGAAGCCGGAGAGCGTAATGCCCTTCCCTTCTATCAAGCGGCGCGCATCTGATTTGGAGGATGCAAGGCCTCCTGCTACGAGCGCTTCGGCGAGCGGAGAACCCTTTTCAAGTTCTTGCCGTGTAAATTTCACTGTCGGCGCTTCGGCGAATGCGACGGTGCGCGCTTCGTGCGAAAGTTCTCTGAAAGACGTATCACCAAAAAGCGCATCGCTCGCGGCGGCAATTTGGGCGGCGGCCGCAGGTCCATGTACGATTTCCGTCACTAGCCGCGCGAGCGTTTCTTGCGCCTGTCGTTCATCTGGACTGCGGCGATGCAGTTCCATGAGCGCGTCAATTTCGGAAAGCGGCAAAAAAGTATAAACTTCAAGGTATTTTTCAATATCCGTATCCGGAAGATGCATCCAAAATTGGTAAAAACGAAATGGCGAGGTTTTCTTCGGGTTAAGCCATATTGCGTTTCCTTCTGATTTGCCGAATTTCTTGCCGGTTAAATCGGTGATGAGCGGCATGGTGAACGCATACACATTTTTACCTAGCTTTTTATGAATTAAATCAACACCTGACAGAATGTTCGTCCATTGGTCGGAGGCGCCTACTTGAAGATTGCATCCGTATTTTTGATACAATGTCAAATAATCAAATCCTTGCAAAAGCGCGTAAGTAAATTCAGCATGCGAAATGCTTTCATCCGGCGTTTCAAGGCGCTTCTTAATAAGGTCGCGTTTAATCAGATCATTGACGGTAAAATACTTGCCAACATCGCGCAGAAATGGCACAAGCTTTTCTTTCAAGAGCCAGTCGGCATTGTCAACAATCTTGAATGGCGTGGTGCCGAGAATTTTTTTGAATTGTGCTTTAATCGCTCGAGTATTTTTGGCGACGGTCTTTTCATCAAGCATCGGACGCTCGCCTTTTTCCTTCGGATCTCCGATCATTCCAGTGCCACCGCCGACGAGAAAGATGAGCTTATGTCCGGCATCGCCGAGCCGTTTCATCAGAAGAATGGCAGCTAAATTTCCTATTTGCAATGAATCGGCGCTTGGGTCAAATCCGTTGTACACTGTCCGCGGAGCGGAAAGGATTTGTTCTATTGGTGCGGAGGAGAACTCAACGAGCCCACGCTTTTTCAATTCTTCAGCAAGAGTCATGTGAGAATTATACCATTTATGGTGAACAAAATTGAGTCATTAATGCGCGAAAAATAAGAGACCGACAGCAGGTCCAGAAAACCACCAGAAGAAATACTTCTCCGGCGTAAAGAGCGCGGCGACGGCTGGGGTAAATTGATATATTGGGGATAGAGAGAAAACATGATATGCAATCGCAATGAGAAAAGCCGCGCCGAGGAACGAAAGCGCGGCGAGTCCAATTTTTCCAATGTAAAGAAAATCAGAAATAATAACGTGCCGCAAAATTATGAAGAATATAAGCACAAAGGCGATATAAAGGCCAGCATGCGCGAGAAAGGCGGTAAGAGCGGGCGTTACTGGAAGAAGTGATGTATAGGGAAATGTGACATAGATTGCATATGCGGCGTAGAACGCGAAGAGGAGCCCGACAAACGGACCGTGCCCGATATACCATGCAAAAAGAAAAAGAATAACAAGTAGCACGAGCACGATAAAGAAATCGTTTGCCATCGCCCACGCCGAAAGCGCCGTGTGCGTTGCGAGCGTGCTTATATGTGTGATGCTATCAGTAGTAGTCATGTTAATAACAGTATCATAAGGATATCCCGATATTTTTCAGGTCTGCGACAAGTTGTTCATTATTTTTGAATAAGACAGAAACATAACCGATTTCACTCGCTTTCTCTAAACTCCTGGATGAATCGTCAATAAAAATTACTTCTTCAGGCTGAAGATCAAGTTTTTCAAATAATACTTGAAATGCTTCTTTGTGAGGTTTTTGAAATCCTATTTCGCCGGAAATAACGATAACATCTACTAATTCGGCTATCCCGTTCAGATTTAATTTTTCTCTTAATTCTGAAGTCGCGTTACTTAAAATCCCAATCTTCAATCCCAATTGTCGTAATTTCGGGAATAAAGCGATTAAACCGGTGTTAATTTTTCCTTCTGAATGATGCGCCCGCACCATTGAAATGATTTCATTTTCCTTTTCTGTACTGACATTAAAAACTGATAGAACTTTTCGAAACATCTCGTACCAGTCAAGATTCATCACATTTGCGAGATGGTTGTGCTGAAAATAGACATTTTTAAATTCGTCATGCGGAACACCTAACAATTTAGCAGTGCTTTTCAAAGCTCCTTCATTTTCATACAGTTCTATGACACCACCAAAATCAAAAACTATTGCTTTTATCATGAGTTATTCTAGAGCCCTTCGGTTTTTAAATCCTCAACTGCTTTTTTCGCCTTGCCCGAAAGTTTCTGTGGGAATGCGGTTTCCAAACGGATAATGAGATCGCCGCGGCCGCTTTCGCTCGGAATACCTTTTCCCGCGATACGCAAAAGTTCTTCCGCGCGCTTCATCGGCGGAATTTTTACTTCCAACATTTTCCCCTCCAATGTTTCAATAGAAGCAATAGTGCCGAGAAGCGCATCGGTAAGCTTCAGCGGCAATCGCATAACCAGATTTAATCCTTCGCGGCGGAAAACTGAATGCGGCTTCACATGGACTTTCACATACAAATCGCCGGCGACGCCTGTTTTGACCGCTTCTCCCTGCTGCGGCAGACGTATCATTCCACCATTATCAATTCCCGCCGGGATGTTTATATGGATTTCCTCTTCTTTACGCCGTGTGCCACGGCCCTTGCATTCCGGACACTTTTCTTTCGGCACTTTACCTTTTCCATCGCAGGCGGTGCAGACGCGCACAGAGGTAAATTGCCCGAGGATGGAGTTACGCGTTTCGTGGACACGGCCACTACCGTTACAAATTGCGCACGTTTCAAACTCGGTGTCGGATTTTGCTCCGGTACCGCGGCAGAGAGGACACGTTGAGATTTTCGCGATTAAGACATTTCGCATTGTGCCAAATGCTGCTTCCTTGAATGAAATTTCCAGGTCAAGGGAAATATCGCGGCCCCTCGTTGCCGCTCGGGACGTTCCGCCGCGCCTACCGCCGAATATATCGCCAAAAATATCGCCGAAATCAAACTCCATTCCTCCTTGTCCGAAACCTTGTTGGAACTGAGAGAAATCAAATCCCGAGAATGGACTACCTTGCCCTCCCGAAGGCCCTGAGGCTCCTGCAAAGGACTGACCATACATGTCATACTCGCGACGCTTCTTGTCATCGCTTAAGACCGCATAGGCCTCGGTGATTTCTTTAAACTTTGATTCGTCCGTACCGCCTTTGTCGGGATGATATTTGAGCGCAAGACGCCGGAACGCTTTTTTAATATCGTCCTTAGTCGCCTTCTTATCAACGCCCAATACGTTGTAATAATCTTTCGCCATAATTTACAATTATACGCCTCCTGCTTTTTGTATGCAAAACAAAAGTTCCAGGCGCTATCTGCTTGCGCCTGGAACTCGACACCCCCCTCGTCAATTATTGTCCAAGATGACGACGAAGCCAAGCCTGACCACCCTTAATGATCTTTGACTGTTGGTAAGAAGCGTAGCTAGAGAACACAAATGCTAATCCGCATACTACAACACCAACGACAACAAGAGTTTTCAATAACGTATCCATATGAACTTCCTTTCTTTTAACGGAATATTTGATCTGTCTGCTTACATTATATATACAAACCAATTAAACTGTCAAGCCCCCGCGGCGCGAAGCGCTGCGGGGGCTTATTTTCCTATTGTTTTGATGATTACGGTTTTTCTTTAAATTCCGCATCCACAGGCCCGGTGGATTCAGGAGGATTTTGTCCACCACTATCGCCCGAAGGCGGAGTTTGGTTCTTCATCATCGCCTCGCCGATTTTCATAAGCATTTGCGAGAGCGCGTCAGTCGCGCCTTTAATCGTTGACGGATCTTCGCTATTGCGTGCCGTCTTCAGAGCGTCAATTTTATCCTGCACCTCCTTCACCACTTCGGCACCGGCCTTTGCGCCATTTTCTCTTATCGCCTTTTCGGCTGCATAAATAGCTTGGTCGGCAATGTTGCGCGCTTCAACAAGTTCTTTACGTTTCTCATCGTCCGCCGTATGCGCTTCGGCATCGGCTTTCATTTTTTCAATATCGTCTTTAGAAAGTCCAGTTGAGCCGGTAATCTTTATTGATTGTTCTTTGCCGGTCGTTTTTTCTTTTGCTTTCAATGTCAAACGTCACTTCAATTTGCGGCATGCCGCGCGGCGCCGGCGGTATTCCATCCAACATAAATTTCCCGAGCGATTTGTTATCGGCGCTCATGGCGCGCTCGCCCTGCGTGATGTGAATCTCAACCGAGGGCTGATTATCTGCCGCGGTGGAAAAAGTTTGCGTGCGACTGGTTGGGATCGCCGTGTTGCGCTCAATGATTTTCGTCGCAACGCCACCCATTGTCTCTATGGCGAGCGAGAGCGGAATGACATCCACGAGCAAAATATCTTTGACATCGCCCTGGAGAATGCCCGCCTGAATGGCGGCGCCGACGGCGACCACTTCGTCCGGATTGACGCTCATATTCGGCTTCTTGCCGAAGAACTTCTCAACCTGCGCCTGGATCGCGGGCATACGCGTTTGGCCGCCAACGAGAATAACTTCGTTAATTTCTCCTATTTTAAAAGGTGAGGCCTCCATCGCGCGCCTCGTGATAGTCATTGCGCGTTCAATGAATTCGCCCGCGAGGTCTTCAAGTTTCGCACGTGTCATCTTAATGAGCATGTGGCGCGGGCCGGAGGCGTCGCTCGTGAGGAATGGAATATTAATTTCCGTTTCCATCGCACTAGAGAGTTCTATCTTCGCCTTTTCGGCGGCTTCGTCCAAGCGCTGGCGCGCGAGCGCGTCGGAACGCACATCAATGCCGCTTTCCCTTTTAAACTCATCCGCGAGCCAGTTGATAATTTTTTGGTCAATGTCCTTGCCGCCCAGATGCGCATCACCGTCGGTACTTTTCACTTCAATCACGTCACCGCCCACATCAAGCACGGAGATGTCAAACGTGCCGCCGCCGAAATCAAAGACCGCGATTTTCTCATCTTTTTTCTTGTTGAAACCGTACGCGAGCGCGGCCGCCGTCGGCTCATTAATAATGCGCTTGACTTCAAGGCCGGCAATCTGCCCCGCGGCCTTGGTCGCGCTGCGCTGGTCGTCGTTAAAATATGCAGGAACAGTGATGACCGCCTCGGTTATTTTTTCGCCCAGTTTCGCTTCGGCATCGGTTTTTAATTTTCCGAGGATCATCGCCGAAATTTCTTCGGGGCGGTACCATTTGTCCGTCATTTTTACTTCAATGCCGCCGTTGTCGGTCTTGCGCATTTCAAAAGGAACTGCAGCCCTATCCTTCTGGACCGCCGGCTCATCAAAACGATGGCCAATAAAGCGCTTGATTTGATAGATGGTGTTGAGCGGATTCGTAACCGATTGTCGCTTGGCAAGCGTGCCGACGATGCGCTCGCTATTCTTCCCTACCGCGACGATAGAAGGAGTCGTGCGCGCGCCCTCGGCATTCTCCAGGACACGCGGCTCGCCGCCTTCCACAATCGCCATCGCAGAATTCGTCGTGCCTAAATCAATGCCAAGAATTTTTGCCATATGTTTTTAAAGTTATAGATATATTTTACGCCTTTTGTTCATCACTTGCAAAGTGTGCGATGCGGACTTTTGCAGGACGAATAACAAAATCGCCTACTTCCCATCCCTTCTCTAATACGGCGGTAATGGTATCGTCTGTTTCAGCATTTTCTGTCGGGTCCTGCGCGAACGCTTCGTGCAATGCGGGATCAAACGGTTCGCCAACTTTCCCTATTTCCTTCAATCCAAGTGTTGCGAATGCGTTTTCAATCTGTCGGGCAATCGCCAAGAACCCTTCCGGGATTTCGCCGTGCTCCTTTGCCCTTTCTAGCGCATCAAACGCTGGCAGAAGCGTTTCCACTGCTTTTATTTTCCCGCGCAACTCCGACGCTTTAGCGTCTCCCTCAAATCTTTTCAGCGCATTCACATAATCCGCTTTCGCCCTCTGCCAACCATCCATATACTCCTGCTTCTCCTTCCGGCACACATTCAGCTCTTCCCGCATCTTCGCGATTTTTTGTTCCGGCTTTTCTTCCGCGCCCTCCTCTTCGTGTTCCGGCTCTACGACAACATCATCTTTTTCTTCACCCATCTTTCCAGTATGCCTGAAAATATTTTGTTAGTCAAAACACAAAGGCCACGGAATACCTTTCAACATCCGCGGCCTGTTCTACTTAGCTAAACTTATAACCGAGGGGGAAATATATCATCTCGGGGTACAAACCACTTCTTCTACGGGATATACAGGCTGTACCAAGGCATTTAGATGGATTGCGGTTATTCGGTTACCACAAAACGAGAGTTCCATTTGGCCCCGCGTCCGCAACCAAAAATTCGGTCGTCCAAAGAATTCAAAACCGTTTTCCTTAAGCCACTGTCCCGCAAGATCTGGGGATTTAAACGGCCCAACATTCCCGTGATGCTCACGAGTTATTCCGTCCTCAATATATATGATGTGCATGTCTCTCCTCCTTTCTTCGTTTTTCTTCGTCTATTTATATTTAATAACACTTATAAATAAAAAGCAACTAGCGTTTGCTCCACTGTGGTGCCTTCCTTGCTTTCTTGAGGCCCGGCTTTTTGCGTTCCTTAGCGCGCGGGTCGCGCTTGAGGAAATGAGCGGCCTTGAGAACCGCGCGCGTTTTCGGTTCCGCTTTAATTAACGCGCGAGAAATAGCGTGGCGTAGCGCATCAGCTTGCGCGGCAACGCCACCGCCCTCCACATGCGCGATGACCACATAATGTTCGGCGCTTTCGGCTATTGAAAGCGCTTCTTCGGCGACTTTCGCGCGCTCATTCGTTCTGAAATAATCCTTTGCACTTTTCCCGTTTACTAAAACGCTATTCTTCTCGGCAGGAATCATGCGCACGCTTGCGATGGCGGCCTTCCGGCGTCCGACGGCGGTGATAAAGTTCGTTGCCATATTATTCTTTGACGATGAGATTTTTCATTCGCGGGGTGCGGAGTTTATTGTGCGGAACCATCCCGTCTACCGTTTTCCTGACGACCTCGGTAATGCCTTTCTTCGCAATCATTTCTTCCATGCTGGTTTTATACAGCCCTCCCGGGTAACCGGTGTAACGCGTATAGATGGTGCCTTGCGTGCGACGCGTGGGAAGATGCAATTTACTCGCGTTGGTGATGGTGACCGTCACTGGTATTACTTGATTCTTCGCGAAATGTACCGAGCGCTTGCCCAAAAGCGCGTGCGCTGCCTCGCTCGCTACGCGCCCGAGGGTGCGGTCGGTCGCATCAATTGTGTATGTTGTCGGCTGCGGTTTTGTGTTGCTGGTCATACGGAGATAGGGATACTAGACAAAGGCGATATACGCAAGTTTTCGGGCGTCGTTGCTGCCTCGCTTGGCGCGCTTCACCACGCGTGTATATCCGCCGGCGCGCTTCTCGTATCGCGGCCCAATTGAGTCAAAAAGTTTTTTCACCGCGACGTCATCAACGAGATGCGCTTTCGCGAGACGGCGGCTCGCGAGCGTATTTTTCTTCGCGTACGTCACCAGACGTTCAACAAACGGGCGCAGTGCCTTCGCTTTTGCCTCGGTGGTTGAAATGCGCTCTTTTATTATCAACGAACGCGCGAGGGAACGCATAAGCGCCCGATACTGATTGCTCGGGCGGCTGAAACGTGCCTTACGGGCGAATGTCATATGTTATTCGCTCTTGAGCGTGAGTCCGAAGCCGGCAAGCGCCTTAGAGATTTCCTCTACCGCCTTCTCGCCGATTCCATCAATTTCTTTGAGCGCACTCGCCGACCTTCGCGCGATACCGGCGGCACTTTTAATACCGGCATCTTCCAGAGCCGAGGTGACGCGCGCTGAAAGACCGAGTTCGGCGATTTTAATCTTCGCGGCGCCTGCATCAGGCGCCGCATCCTTCGTTGCTTTGGCAGAGGAGGACATATCTCCGTTTATTGGCGCGCTTTCCTGGAAACCGATAACCGCCCGAAGCTGGTGAATCATTGTTTCAATTGATTTTTCCAGAGCATCGCGCGGCGTCATGGTGCCGTTAGTTTCAATAAAAATTCGCAGGCGATTAAAGTCGGTGCGGTCGCCGACGCGCATGTTTTCAACTTCGTAATTTACACGGCGGATAGGTGTGAATGTTGCATCAAGCGCGATCATGCCAATGTCAACTTTTTCGTTGGTCAAAACCTCACGCGGAACGTATCCGAGACCGCGCTCAATCGTCGCTTCCAATTCTAGAGACGCTTTTCCTGAAAGGTCGGCGATATGCTGTTCCGGATTTTTTATTTCCACCTGGCTCGGAAGAGTGAAATTTTTCGCCGTCACTTCGGTCGTGCCTTTAGCTGTAAGTGATATGGTTTGCGGCTCGTCACCATGGAGAACGAAGTGGACGCGCTTGAGATTCAAAAGTATTTCCATTACCGTTTCGCGCACGCCATCAATAGTGGCGAATTCATGCGGAACGCCCTCAATTTTCACTCGTGTGACGGCCGCGCCGGGAAGCGAAGAAAGGATAATGCGGCGCAGAGAATTGCCGAGCGTGTGGCCGTATCCCGGATAGAGCGAATCAATCTCGTACACGCCTTGCATATTTTCTTCAGAAACAATGCGGGGCTTACTGGGAAGTGTGATGTGGTATTCCATAACTCAATCGTAATTACCAATTAAATAAAACCGCGAATAATATTATCTCGTATAGAACGAGAGCACCGCGACCAAGTCGCCCGCCGGGTCCGCGGAGGCCGCCGTCGGGCGTTCAATAACCGAACCCTCCATCGTTTTCGGATTCCACGAGAGCCATGATGGAAGTGGGCGCTCGTGGAAGCGCTCGGCAAATCCAACCAACACGCCATGTTCTTTTGAACCCTCGCGCACTTTAAGATGGTCGCCGACATGAAGCGTCTGTGAGGGAATACGACTTTTTTTGCCATCAACTTCTATGTGACCATGTGCGACCATCTGACGCGCTGCGCGGCGGCTGGGAGCGAGGCCAAGCCGCCACACCACATTATCAAGTCGGAGTTCAAGAAGCTCGTGGAGATGCTCGGTCGGCCTTGCGTCGTGCGTGGCGGTAAGCGCCTTGCGCACATAATTGCGAAACTGACGCTCGGGAAGACCATACGTTATGCGGACTTTTTGTTTTTCCAACATTTGTTTTGCGTATTCGCTCTGACGACCGCGGGCGCGGCGCTTGTTTTTCGCACTGCGGTCGGCGGAAAGCGCAAACTTTTGCGTCTGCGCCTTTTCAAAAACGGATGCGCCGAGGCGTTTTGCTATTTTGTATCGCGGGCCAGTTTTCATGTCGTGTGCGGGGCTCGGCTCGTTACACTCGCCTCGGCTTGGGCGGACGCGGGCCGTTATGCGGCACTGGCGTCACGTCTTTAATTGAACGAATTTGGATGCCCTTGCCCGAAAAAGCGCGAAGTACCGACTCGCGACCGGCGCCGACACCGCAAATAATGACCGAAACCTCTTTCAGTCCGATAAGAGCGCTTTTTTCGCCGAGAAATTCGCCGACCTTTGCCGCCGCATACGGCGTTGACTTTCGCGCACCGGAGAAACCGAGCGCTCCCGCGCTGGAGCTGACGACTGCATTCCCTTTCTCATCCGTAATAATGGCTTTCGTATTGTTGAAAGTCGCTTCAATACGAAGAACTCCCTTTTCCAAATGACGCTTGGTAACTTTTGAGAGTGCGCGTTCCTTTCTTCCGGGGTCAAGTCCTCGGCCGCTCTTTTTGATGATGCGTTTCTTTCCCATAGTTTATGTTTTCTCAAGAGTGCGACGGCCGGACGTCATCGTTTTCCGCACATTGCCGTGGCGCGTACGCGAATTTGTTTTAGTGCGTTGGCCGCGCACCGGCAAGCCGCGCGTATGACGTTCACCGCGAGCAGAACGAATATCTTTCAATCGCTTAATATTTTGCCCGATTTCGCGGCGCAACGCGCCTTCAATCACAAAAGATTCCGTGAGCGAACGGATCTTTTGTTCCTCATCGTTTGAGAGCTCGCTTCCTTTCTTGGCCACGGAGACGTTTGCTGTTTTCAGGATTTCTCGCGCACGAGTCGGTCCAATGCCAAAAATAAGCGGCAGTGCATACGCGAGCTGCTTGTCATCGGGAATGGTGACGCCGGCGATGCGCATGCGAAAATTAACCCTGACGCGCCTTTCGGCGAGGGTTTTTCTTATTGATACGATACAAACGCCCGCCGCGACGGACGAGCTGATCTCCTTGCTGCTGTTTCTTTATGGAAGCGCGAACTTTCATCAATGTGTGAATTATATTATGTTAATCGGCGCACAATTCTCGCCCTCCCTCCATAGGGGTCAAGCACCATATCTACCTGGTCGCCGACCAGAACGCGAATACGGTGTAAACGCATCTTGCCTGCAAGATAGGCGAGCACCAGCTCCCCTTCTTTCTCTCCCCCATTTGCCGTAAGACGAACGCGAAAAAGCGAACTCGGCAGCACCTCTTCAACAACACCAACCGCCGTTGTTTTCGTTTCTTCTCCTTCAGTCATGCAGATGCATATATCAATCTAGCAGGTGTCTGGAAAATCGTCAATGCGCGGCAACCGTCACGACCGAGATGGCGGATGGGTCCTGCGGGAACGTCTGCCTCCAAAACGGTCGGAGGATGATAACGGCGCGTTTCACTTCCGGATAATTTGTCAGTGTCACTTCGGCAGCAGACCGCGTCTCTCCCGCAACAGCCGCCGCGATGTGTACCGGGTCAACGGTATATACAAGCGAGGCCGTACCGGCAATGGTAAATGAAAATGTTGAAGCGCTTGAATCAGGAACACCGCCGCTGGCCGCGAGCAAAAGACCGTTTGCGGAAGTGAGCGTCAGTGGTTCTTCGTGGTAATTAAGACCCGTGACGGAAGAAGCGATTGCCTTGGCAAGCGCGGCATTCGGGAAAACAACCGCTGTCATCGTTCCTTGTTCCTTTACATCCACCATGCCGGTTGTTAAGGAAGGTGTTGGTGTAAGTTCTTGGTACGTTGTCGTCGCTGCGCCCGGCACCAGCACATAACCAGACGGAATTTGCGTTTGAATACTTAAGGAAAGGTCCGAGCCGAGAGCAGCAATGAGAGCACTGACGGTCTTGGCTTCAGTCGCACTGTCTACAATCGGCACTGACCCAGAAGAGCCGCCGGTCATTGCTGTTGATGAACGCGCATATACTTTGTTTGCTTGTGGCATTCCGGCAAATCCCGGAATAATGAAAGACGTGGAGGCGACATTATACGAATCGCCCGCCTGGTCGGCAAAAACTTTCGCTGTTATACTACCGGGTTTTGAAGCAGTGCCACCCGGCACTGTTACCGCTGAATGAATGCGGAAAACGAGACCGGCGGAGGTCGCGAATCGAGTATTTGTGATAAGCCGTTGACTCTGATTTTGCGTGTTATAGATAGTAATGGTTCCGGAAGCGGAAGAATTTACTGTTTTGGTGCCGCTGCTGGTAACGCTCTGCGATGCCGTCTTTTGCGTTGCAATTATCTTGAAGGGCAAATTGCCATTGTTTTGATTCGCCGTGAATGAACTTTGAACCGTTGCGGAAACAGTGCTCGGAGTTATTTCAATTTTAGCGCTGGAAAAATAAAAAAGCGCGCCGAGCGATACGACAATAATAAAGACAATCACACCGAGCGTTATGTACGGGAATCGAAATTGATGCGGCGGCTTCTGGACGGTTGGCCTATTGTTATTATTGTTAAGCGGCGGCGGAGTACCTGGCCCGTCCTTGCGGCGAGACGGTGGAATAATATCATCAAGTGTGTACATAAGGAGAGTATATCATCACTAAGATGATTTTTCTTTCAAACCGTGGTGTTGATAGTACAGCATCATAAAAAGCAGTTGCAAATCCGGAGGCGCGACAGCCATCTGTCGTATTGAACCGGCAATATGGCTCGCGAGGACGGGAACAACCTTTGGCGGATTGTCCGAGAGCCAAAGTTGCCCGAAATGCGTCACATCAAGCGCATGATGAAGAGAAGAAATTTCTGATTCTCGTGCAAGCAAAAAGATGGTTCGCGGCAAGGGATAATACTTCGCGAGTTCGGCGAATTCGCCCGCCACTTTTTCTGTCCACAAATGGTCGTTGACAGTATACGGTGTCTCAATTTTAGAAAGCATGACGAGGAGACCCTTGCGTAAAAGTGCGATAGAGGTTAACGGCCCGGCCACATCAAGAATAAGTCCTTCGCGCTCGTGAGGAAACACGATGAGCATCGCCTGATAACGCAAGGAGTTGCCGACGATGAACAAGATATGCCTCGTATGAAAAAGTCCTCGGAGAGTAGACATGATGTTTTTGGAAACATTTTTATCAATGGATGACGTCAGAATGACCAAGGCGGCGCGATGCACTTTTTTCCCATACGGATTATGTGTTTCATAACCGTTCAAGATGGTGCCGATAATGCTCTCGTCAACGAGGAGCTTTTCCGGCGGGATAACACTTGTCTTCTCCACTACTGAAGCAACAATGCTTTTGGTAAAGACGAAGGGATTTTCTCGTTCAAAATGCTCTGTGCGCACTCTTGTTTCTTGCCACGGCGTATCAACCGAAACGAAAATAGTTTCCACACTTCCGCTACCCGTCGTACGCATAAGAACTGGCGCGCCTTCACGAATAAGTTCATTGCCGAGCATGAGAAGCGTGCGCAACATGGCCTGCTCTTCTGGTTCGTCCTTTCGGATTTCTATGGGAAAGCGTCGCATATAGAGCAAAACGGGCGTTTTCTCTTCTTCAAAGCAAGCATAGGCGCCCGCAACTGAATCCGCGGCAATATCTATAAGTATGACTGATTCAGCATGTTTCTCTTTGTGAAAGATATTCAAAAAACCCATTGATTTCATTCTAGCATCGTACAAAACAGAAATGAGTAAGCGCGTGTATAAACAAAAACCGCGTGGGTTCCGTATTGCAAACCGAAGTTCGCAAGTTAGAACCGCACGCGGCTGAAAGATCTTTTGACTAAAAACCTTCACTTCGCCCTGGCAGAGACGAGCTTCAACCATTTAATCGAGACGACATTGTATTCAACGCCGCCAACGATCGCCCCGATTATTGCGCCAGCGATGGGACTTCCGAAAAAGAAGCCGACCACAACGCCGATGAAAGCAGCGATGGAGCGAATCCTCCGCTTTTTGGAATGTGCATAGATGAACATTCTGGCGATAAATTGGCCAGCCGTCTTGGCTGCCACTACCAGCGCGGCAGTGCCGATGACCACTGCCGTCGGCACAAGAGGTACGACGTACCGCAGACCCTTTAGACTGTATTTCAGGGCGTAGTAAACGACACCCACCGGATTCCCTTTAAGAAGTTGCTCGAGGCCGTCTTTTTTCATTCGCAAGAGCATCTTCTTATATTCCTCATCCGAATGTTGTTTCGGTCGGCTGGTAGCCCCCAATGCTATGACTAGAGCCATTAGAAGAAGTACTCCCGACAACGCTGAAATCAAGACAGGAACAGTGGCAGCGCTCGACGGAGCCTCTTTTCTGATGGGCACGATTTGAGGTTCCAAAGAAGAGGGGGACAAAAAAGAAACGAGATAGAAAAGGCCAAAAAAGCCTATATACATAGTGATTCCCAACGTCACAACGCCAAGAAAGGTTGCTCCGACCGTCTTCCAGTAGAGTAGATCGGGTTTCCAGGCGATGGTGTCGCGATATGCGTGTACAATACTAGCCCACAGTTGTTTGAATTCTCCCGCGCACCAGGCGATAGCGCCCCCTAAAAACGCGCCAGAAATCCAAAGATACCCTCCATAAGCGAGACGCAACTGAATTTCGCGAGCGCATAAGCCGCCAATAAGCGCGCCAAAAGCGCATCCCAACATAATTGACCACGTTTCTTTTTTCATAACCTTTCCTCCCCTCAGATTTTTATGGCTCAATGACAAAGAGCCGATTTATACTCCGGATATATCTTACTACATATCTGTTTTATTTGTCAACACCGCTTTGATGCGACGGACGCCGGCAGAAGAGGCCTCTTCTTTAAGAATTTTGAAATGCCCAAGTTCTGAAGTGTTGGAAACATGGGGGCCTCCGCAAAATTCTATAGAAAAAGCATTTTCTCGCGGGCCGATGAAATAGACGGAAACCGCATCCGGATATTTCGTCCCGAATTCATGTTCAGCGCCGAGTTTTTCTGCTTCTTCTTTCACCATAGCTACACGCTCTATCGGCAAGGCCTTTTCAATTTGCTCATTCACTATTTTTTCCACTCTCGCGATTTGTTCAGGCGTCATTTTCTGTCCATACGAAAAGTCAATGCGCAGGCGCTCGCTGGTGATATTGCTTCCCCGCTGGTGCACATCCGGCCCAAGCACCATCTGAAGCGCTTTTAAAAGCAGGTGATGTGCCGTGTGATACCGCACTGTTTGTTCTGTGCTATCGGCAAGTCCGCCCGCGAACTTTTGCGTCGCACCCGCGCGCGAGAGCGCCTGATGTTCTTTCATCTGCTTTTGTACTGCACTGAAATCAATCGATAGTCCGCGCTCTTTCGCAATTTCCGCGGTAAGCTCTATCGGAAATCCGTAGGTTGTGAAGAGTTGAAACACGTCTTCTGCGGTAATAGTTCCACGAGCGAATAATCTTTCTAATTGGCGTAAACCACGATCTAGTGTCTTTCGGAATTCATTTTCTTCTTCAAGAATTATCGCCGATATGCCAGGTGATCGTTCAAAATCATAAATACCTTTATACGTTTCCATAAACGCTTGGGCTACGAGATTTAGTCGTCCTTGTTCATACTCAATCTTGTCAGCAAATCGTATCGCACGACGTAAAAGTTTGCGTAGTACATAACCGCGTTCTTTGTTTGATGGAATTACACCGTCTCGCATTAAAAATACTGCCGCACGCATGTGGTCAAGGATGATACGGAATGAACGAGCCGTCTTTTCTTCGCCATAGGACTTCCCTGAGTATCTTTCGAGTACCGCGCGGGCCGCGTCAAATATATCAATGAGAAAAATGTCGGGATTTCCGAGCGCCGCGATAGTCAAACGTTCCAGTCCGCCGCCAAAATCAACATTCTTCTTCGGCAATTCGCTAAAGGTTCCGTCCGCATTCTTGATAAACTGCATAAAAACCGAGTTGCCGATTTCAACGAAACGACCGCAGTCACAGTTCGGATGACATTCTTTCCCGAACCTTTCGTCATGCGGAGTTCCGAAATCGTAGAACACCTCGGAGTCCGGCCCGCCAATTTCTCCCGAAGGCATTTTACTCGGCTCGCCCGCCCTACTCCACCAGTTCTTTGCGGCGCCATAAGAAAAAATGCGTTCATCAGGAATGCCGATTTCTTTCCAAATTTCAGTTGATTCGGTATCCGCTTCCATTCCACTTTCTGTATCGCCGGAAAAAGTCGTCACATAAATTTTTTTCAGGTCAAGTCCTAAACCCTCGTCTTTTGAAGTAAGAAACTCAAAAAACCATGGTAATTGCTCGCGCTTAAAATAATCACCGAGCGACCAATTGCCGAGCATTTCAAAAAAAGTCGTGTGACGATTATCGCCGACTTCTTCAATATCTTCAGCTCGAAATGAAGGTTGCGAATCGGCAAGGCGAGAGCCGCTCGGATGCGGCTGGCCGAGAAGATATGGCACGAGGGGCTGCATGCCGCTACCGGTAAAAAGTGTTGTCGGGTCGTTTTCGGGTACGAGTGGCGCAGGAGGAATAATCGCGTGCCCGCGTTTTTTGAAAAATTCCAGATAACGTCCCCGCACGTCATTGACGGTCATATGGAGAAAAGATAGCACAATTTACGCGCCAATGGACTTGATGAACGCTTTATTATTTGGTTTGCGGCCTAAGAATCCACGAACAAGATTTATTTCTTTCATGCTAGAGCCTTTTTCCAGAATCCAACGGCGATAATCGCGGCCAGTTTTCGGATTACGCACGCCTTCTTTCTCAAATCGCGTGAACATATCCTGGGCGTAGACCTTGGACCATAAATAACTGTAATATCCGGCATCGTAGCCGCCTGCAATGTGCCCAAAGCCGGCAATCCAGAGTTGGCGCTTTGGCGGCGCGATGCCCATAAGGTTTTTGTCTAATTTCGCATACAATGCGACCGGGTCTTTCACATTTTTTGTATGAACAATGAGGTCAAGCGACGTGAGTATTAGCTGGCTGCGCACGCTCCAGGCCTCGCCGAAGAGGCGCGCATCAATCATCCGTTTGATGAGGTCTTTCGGCATCGGGTCGCCGGTTTTGTAATGGTGAGAAAAACGCGTGAGCATTTCCGCATCCCATACCCAATTCTCAAGCATCTGTGATGGCGCTTCCACGAAATCCATCGCGACGTTGAATCCCGACTGCGCTTTGTAGCGCGCCTTGGTAAGGGTGAAGTGCATAATATGTCCGAATTCATGAAAGAATGTCTCCACTTCTCCATGGCTCATAAGCGAAGGATTCGCGGCGCTCGGCTTTGGGAAATTAGCCATCATTGCGGCGAGCGGCGCGCGATACGAATTCCCTTCATGACGCCCGAAAGTTACTTCAACCACTGCCGCATGCCCGTATTTCCCCTCGCGCGGATACAAGTCAAGAATAAATGAAGAGAGATACTCGCCTGACGCATCATAGACGTCGTATAACTGGACATCCGGATGCCAGAACTTAACGTCAAAACGCCGTTTAAAAACAACCCCAAGCAGTTTCTGGTACGCATCCAATGTTGCCTGCTTCACACGTTCAAATGGGAAATATTCCTTAACAACATCGGAATCAATATCAAATTTCTCTTTGCGGATCTGCTTAAAAAGATACGAAACATCGTGCGCGCCGAGAATGGCTTTGGAGTTGCCGGTGCGGCGGCGCTTATCGGCTTTAAGCATCACAAGGTCGCGTGCCGCTTGTTTCTTAGTGCGTTTCTGAAGGTCTTTGACCAGACGCCATACATTTTTGGCCGATTTCGCCATTCGGAGTTCGGTCTGAAAGTCCGCATGAGTTTTGTAGCCAAGTAGTCGTGCGTTCTCGGCGCGGAGGCGGAACATTTTTTTAAGGATCTCGACATTTTTCAGGCCGCCCCTGCGAACAAATTTTTCAAGGAGCTCTTTGCGTCGCTCTTCATCGTGCGCACCGGCCATATAGGGGAAAACATCCGGGTATGCGAGCGTTACTTTATATTTTTCCCCTGTCTTTGCCAAATTGACTTTGTAGCTCTGCGGCAGTCCGTCTAACTCGGCTTCAGTGACGAGAATGTGACCTTTGTATTCATTCAGATTCCGATTAAATTCAAGAGAAAGTCTGCCGAGTGTTTTTATATTCGCTTTAAGCTTTGCGAATTTTGTTTTTGGCAGGTCAAAACCCATCCGCGCATATCCTTTCATCATATCTTCAAGGAGTAGTTTCTCCGGGCCGTGAAGTTTTTCTTTTTTCTTCGCATATTCCTTAAGCGCCCTGTACATCCGCGGGTCAAATTCAATTTCAACCAACTGCTTCTGCATTGATTCAAGCACTTTCCCGGCCGCGATGCGCACGTTCGGGTCGGGGCTTACCTCTTTGAGAAGCCCGATGCGATTCGTTTCATCTGACATCTGGTCATCAGATGATTCAAGCGCATATACCGTATTCTCAAATGTGCGCTCGGAAGCCGGAATTGAACGTATTTTGGCATGAGATTTTTTTTCTCGGCGAATGCCAGCCGCGGCGATGCGTTCAAAATCTTTTGCACCCCATTTTACCCATAAAAAATCCCTCTTTGTATATCGCTTGCGCTTCATAATCCGAAAAAGAGTACCATATTAAAATAAATCACGCCCGTTGGATACTACTCCAATCCAACGGGCGCTCTAGATTGCTTCTAGTGAGTCACAAAGAGATTGATTATCCGGGGATGATCACTAGCTAACCGGATAACCTGAACATCCATCTTTTTCTCATTTTCTTTCCGGTCTCCTTCTTTCCGGTTTCCAGTAATTCTTAGGACATCTCCGGGGCCTTTAACGTAATCGATGATTTTGGCAAGTAAGTCTTTTTGAATTTCTGTCGGCAATTTCACGAATTCTTCGGCAAAGAACCTTGCCGAAAATTCGGTGAACACCACAAATTCGGCGGAACGTTCTTTAAATGTATTGTCCCCGAAGAGCGTCATGTGGTATTCCAGATACCAATTACCCGACGCCGTTTTGCGGATTTTCTCCACGGTCGTACCCACAAAATTCAACAACTCCTTGGCTCCGACTTCTTTTCGCATTTCCTTCTCCTTTCGTTTTTTTACTCGAGATTCGCGGAGGCGTGCCGGACCTCCTCTCGGAGTATTAAAGGTACATGGCACCATATCCAATATAGCATATGTGTTACAACCAGTCAATAGGTGTTTCATCGTGCGCGATGAGGTAGTCGTTCGCTTTACTAAAATGTTTACAGCCAAAGAAGCCGGAATCAGCGGAGAAAGGCGAGGGGTGTGGCGCTTGGAGAACGAGGTGTTTGTTTCTATCAATGTGCGCGCCTTTCGCTTTTGCATAATTACCCCAGAGCATAAAAACGAGATGCTCCCGTTCTTCAGAAAGCGCTCGGATGGCGGCGTCGGTAAATAATTCCCACCCGCGCCCCTGATGCGAGCCGGCCATGTGCGCGCGAACGGTCAAGGTCGCATTCAACAAGAGAACGCCCTGCTCTGCCCAACGTGAAAGGTCTCCACTGCGGTGCACGAGCGGCTTTCCGAAATCGCTTTCAATTTCTTTAAAAATATTCTGAAGCGACGGCGGCACCGCTTCCCTCTCGGAGACAGCAAACGCGAGGCCGTTGGCCTGCCGCTGTCCATGATATGGATCTTGTCCAAGAATGACTACTTTTACTTTTTCAAACGGACAAAGGTCAAATGCGCGGAAAATGTATTTCGGCGGCGGATACACCGTTTCATTTTGATATTCCTTCTTCACGAACGCGGCGAGCTCGGTGAAATATGGCTTCTCAAATTCCTCCGCGAGATATTTCTGCCACGATGGGTCGATCTTTACATTCGCCGTCATAATGCATTTTCTTTTCGGAGAAGTGTTCGTTTACGCGCCACGCCACGGTTGTAGCCGCCAATTCTTCCATCACTATAAATGACACGATGACACGGGATATAAGCGCGATAATTTGCGCGCAGGATTGCACCGACGGCGCGCGCGGCATATGAATTTCCTGCACGCCGCGCCACTTCTTTATAGGATAAAACTTTCCCTCTCGGAATCTTTCTTACCACAGAAAGTACGCGCCCGCGGAATGGTTTAGCCAGCTTCATAATTAATTATTCTTCTGGCACAGTTCAAGAAATTTTTTGCCCGCATTCTCTCGATAGGTGCAGTACTCGCAAGGGCCGCCGCCAAATGCGGTCCCGATAGGCGGAATCTCATCGCTCACCAGCATTTTTTTCATATCAAAAATCATTGGTTCAATCCACGCATCACTGCCGGCATACGGAATAAGTTCCACATCAAATTCAAGTTTTCCATCAAAGGCCCTCGCATCGGACTTCCCGTTCACATAAACGAAATAGCCCGTCGGCGAGACTGCGAATCCGTTCTTGCGGAATAACCATTGGTAAATTTCCATCTGCCGCTTATACGAATCATACAAATCCTCTTCAGAGTTCGGGCCTTCTTTTTTGCTGGTCGCTTTATAGTCAACAATGATAAACTCCCCGGCAGAATTCACCCATACGTCATCAATGCCGCCATGCACCAAGATATGCGTCGGCTCATGAAGATAGCTGATGCCGCGGCGCAGCGCATCGCGCCACTCGGATATTCGCTCATCAGCAAGTGGCACGGCATCAAGACCGAAACGCTCCATAAGCGGATGACGGCTGCCGCGGGCGCGATGAATATCGAACTCGCGTTTTAAGAGCTCATCAACGGCGTTATTGAGCGTGAATGCGGGCATAGAAGGCCGCTTGACACCAAGGCGAAGGTCGAGATAGGCGCAGCGCGGACATTCAGAAAAGAGGTCTATTTTTGAACGACTTACCATAAATGGTTCGGCTGACGACGAATTAAACTGCCCACGTGCTTTCATTTTGGAATTAATCGTCGCCATATTTACATTATTGCGCGGTCGTGAAGTATGCGATTACCGGCGCGCCGGTGGTAAAATCAACATACACACTATTGGAGGCAGGATCAAATGCGCCATTTCCGTCATCACGATACAATTCAACTGCATAGGAGTGGTTCGGCACGGTCGCTCGTAAAAGAGGAACAGAGATGGAGCTGCGAGGACCGCTCACGCGCACGGCGCCAAGAACGTTTCCCAAATCGTTGCCGCTCATCTCGCGCACGGCAATCCAAACGCCAGGCGGCGGCACGGTAACCGATTCAATAACGGCCGTATCGCCTGAGGGCTGGTCGGTTACAGAAATCGCACTGCTTTCTGATGATGTCGTCGCAGTCGCGGTATTTACCGTAGAGGATGAGGAAGATGGTGCGGGCGTAGAAGTAAAATTGCCGCCTAAAAACCATGCGCCAATAAGCAGAGCGCCGAGCATAAAGCCGCCGACAAATGAGTAGAGAGAAAAAGAATTTTTCATAGGGAAACAGCGTCGTGCAATGTATCAGGAAACGCGAGAAGACCTTCAATCTCCGCAAGGAGCTCGCCAACCCGCTCGGGAGAAAAACGAAAAGAATCAAGCAAGCGATGGTCTCGCGCGATTTCATCTACTGCAATGATTCCCTGCTCAATGAAGAGACGCTTTTCGGTGCGAGAGAGCCCCGTAAGCGTCGTAATCGGATACACTTTTGCTCGGCTCATGCGCATAAAGAGATTGTCGTCTATCGGATAGCCCCACCCGAGAAGCTCTACGCCCGCGCACTCGGCATACGCAATTGCTTCAGAAGTAAACTTGGTATTAGTTACTAAAAGCCCGCGGTCAATCTGGCAAGTGCGCGTCGCGGCGTCGCAGGAAAAAACGTCATCAAAACGACTTTTCACATACAAGGCAACTTTCAAATCGGTTTTATAGCTCGGGTCGTTGTGATACTTCAGCTCGGCGGCAAGATAAACGCCCTGCTCCGGATGCGATGCGTAAAGGTCTATTTCGTGTGCCACGCATTTCCCTTGTAATATCTTGCGTGTTTCAACTTGCCATCCTTCTGCACGATAAAGATGCGAAACGAAGTCCTCAAATGGATGACCGGTGGGGCCAAGCTCTAGAAGAGCGCGTCGTAGCGCATAACGAGCCGCGATCGGGCGTCCTTCCTTACGCAAAAGCGTAAAAGCGCGCGCATAAATTTCTTTTGAAGACGCGCCCTGCGTAATTGTATTCGTAATCGTTTCAGCGATATGCTCCGCCGCATGTTTGCCCGCACCTGCTCTCATGAGCGAAATAACGAGACGTGTTCGGTCAAAAATTTCGTTTGACCCATCGGCTTTAACAATGGTCGGCGGCAACGTCATAAAATGCTGGTGGACGCCACAGAACCGTTCACTGTTACGGTAAGCGGCAAATGCGCCGATGCTGAAATCGTTGCAGAAAAGTTCATAAGCGTGGGTAACTGAAGACACACGCCGATATCTTCGGGCATGGAAAGCGCCACGAGGATACCTCTCGTGCTTGACGCGTTACCCAAAAGTGTCGCTTGAGCAGTTACTATCGTGCATGCATTCGGCGCGTTCAATGATCCGGTAATTGTGTGGAGACCCTTTTTGAATGAGTCGTGCGCGGTAACGAGTGGAATGCTTGCTGTCTCGGTTTGTGGCGGCGCATGAATGATGTCGCGCGTGTGCGGTACCGAAAGTGCAAAACTTGCGGCAAGGACAAGGGCGAGAATGGCCGCAGCAACCCAAAAGTGCTTGTAGCTCATATGGCAATAATACCACCGCCCACAAGCCCGCCATCCCAATAAAAGACGAGGGACTGACCGGGCGCAGGAATTTCCGGCAATGGTTGCGCGCTTACAAAACGACTTCCCTCAATGCGTCCCGCGATACGCGGGCCGCGGTAACGATACTGCGCCTCGGTCACGCGCGCCGGTTCATCAAACCAGTTCGCGTCAGTAAAAAAAATTTCTCGCATGGAAGATACGCGCGTTTTTGAAATCATCACTTCTTTCTTTTCGACATCTTTCTTAACCACATACCACGGTCCATGTGGAAACGGGATTCTTTGCCCCATTGTGTAGAGAAGTACCGGATTATCATTCCCCAATTCTTTTCTTAAAAATTCTTCAACTGAAATGCTTCCAAGAAAACATACTCCTTGGCTGTCTTTTTTCTCCGCCACCGGCAAATTGAAATGCTTTGCGAGCTTGCGTACTTCGCCTTTCTCCATATTCCCTACCGGGAAAATCGTCCCCGTCAAAATATCCTTCGGCACTGCCCAGAGGAAATAACTCTGGTCTTTTTCTCCCGAACGATAGTGCCCCATGGCGATGGCGTCTGCCCCCGCTTCTCTAGCGAAACGATAGAACGCACCGAACTTCACTTCTTTATTGCACATCACATCCGGATTCGGCGTCCGCCCGGCACGATATTCGGCGAGCACATAATCAATAACGCTTTTTTTATATTCGACGCTTGCATCAAGCGTGCGAAATGGAATATGAAGTCGCGCCGCGACGTGCATCGCGTCGCGGCGTTCCTCCGCCCATGTGCACGGCATTTCCGGCGGATACCAGCCCTTAATGAACACACCGGTCACTTCGGCGCCCGCCTCCTTTAGAAGCGCCGCCGACACGGCCGAGTCCACCCCGCCCGAGAGTCCAACAAATATCTTTTTCCCTCGTACGTTCATCGTTATATCTAAACATGATTTGACTTTTGTATATAGTGTTGATAGGATATTTTTAGATTATTTTGTAATAAAAAGGGGGTTCCGATGTCACGTACAAACAACTTAGATAAAGCCGTATCTCACATAAAAAGAAATCGTGAGATAAGGAGAGACCAACTTGATGCTCTAGGCGTTACTAGTGAGCAGTTGAGAAAAACCTTAAAAAGAGATGGGTTCGGATTCGTCACTAGAGATTATAGTGATGAATCATTTAGAGGTCATCCGGATGAAATCTTTTTAGATTTGATTCATATCGAAGAAGATGACGGTCCGGGGGGCATCGATTACTAGGAAGTCTCGACAAAATTGCAGAAAGGTGATTAACCCTTTCTGCAATTTTTTTATTCTCTAATCCAAATACTTTCGCAAATTCGCTTGGTGGCCGGCGTAGGTCGTTGCGTAATGCATCAAGCCGTCTTTACCGGTCAGATAATAGAGATACTTCGTTTTTGTCGGGTGCAGAGCGGCTTCAAGAGAATCAAGGCCGGGATTGCATATCGGTGCCGCCGGAAGTCCTATGTGCGTATACGTGTCACGCGACGCATCTACTTGAAGCGGCATATTGATAGCGATGCGATTCCAAAGAATTCCGGCCACAATGCGTTTATCGGCGCTGGTGTGCGCTTCCTTTTCAATCAGGGATGCCATAATCACAATATCAGAAAGCGAATGCCCGGACGCGCTTATATCTGTGGAAAGCGCCGCCGTTTTCGCATTAAAATTCACGCGCATCGTTTTTACCATTGAACCGACGTCCGTGTCGGACGGAAAGAAATAGGTATCGGGGAAAAGATACCCCTCATAAGGCTTCCCTGCTTTCAAAAAATTGGTCGCGGATATTCCGGGCACGGTCTCCGCAATCTGTGTCGCCATATCCTCTACAGTCGTTCCCTCAGGAAAAGTGACGCGAGAGAGTGGGAGACCATAATTACCGGCAATAATCCTATATGCGACACTAAACAAATTCTGTGGTGTTTGGAAACGGTATGCGCCCGCTTGAATATGGTCACTCCTCCCGCTCACGCGCAAAATAAATTGTAAGAGTGTCGGAGACGCAATGACATGCGCATCAGCGAGCTCTTTCGCCACAAGAGGTGCGGACGTTCCTTGCGCGATGACAACAATGCTTCCCGAAGGGAAGTCCGCGGGAGGCGAAAATAATACATGATATACGCCCAAAAGAATTATGGCGAGCGCGAATATTCCCGCCCACATTCGCCGATGGTGGAGCACGTGAGACCTAAACGCAAGGAGAACCGCCTTGATGCGTCTCACGAAAGAATTCATATATTAAACAGGCAAATTCGCAGGAGCTTCGCCTGTCGCCGACTGAATACGCCCAAGAGTTGGCGTTTCAACCGCGCGAGAAGGAATATGGAAAATAGTCGCGATTTCCTCGGTGCTCATCACCATCGTATCGTCTCTGAATAAACCAAAAGAAAACGGATCATAGAAGAATTGACGGCGGCGATACGCTTCAACGAGTCCGCGACGGACTTTATTCTTGAGTTTTTCAACGCCGAATTCCCATGGAAAATCATCAAATTGCATCATCCATTTTGTCGCCTTTAAACTATTCCATCTTTCTTCCGATTTTTCTTCTACCTGCGAGCCAAACTGCCTAAAAAGGCCAATTAAACTGAAGATGCAACTGACATTGAAGCTCTCCTGCTTCGCGACATATACGGCGCGCGCGCCCACATCAAAACCGAGCTTGGATACATTGCGTTCAATGGAAGCGATTTTTTCCGTTTGACCTTTAGTCGGATTCGGGAAGCCGGGTCGTTCTTCGCCGGTGACTGGGTCAATGTAAGGGTCGCGCGTTGTCTTACGAATTTCCTCCACAAGTTCTTTCGCTTTATGTTTCCAGGTATAGCCACTTCCCTTTTCCTTGCGGTATTTATCGCCTTTATGAACGCGAATGACGAACTGAAGCCAAAGGTATTCGCCCTTCCCGATAGAACCCATGAACTCAATGAGGTTCGCGAGCGGGTCAACTTGTTCCGGCTCTTTCTGCACTTTGTCAAGCCCAAATTCAACATAAGTCTTTATCGGCACGGGGTCAGGGTTCGTATGTTTATAATCACAGCCCCAAATTGACCATTCCTCGGGTGTCGCACTGATGAATCGCGTATAATCAACCGCTTCAACGATTTGTACGCCCGGATATTGCGCGTACATCTGCGCCTCAATGATGCGGCGGTACGCGGCGCGCGTCCATATAAAAAAATGCACCTGGCCCTCCAGAGAAGCGATCTCCAGGGAATACCACTGACGTACCGAACCGCCAAAATATACCTTGAACCAACTGGCTTCGCCTTGAGCGAGATGTATGCCGGAGAGAAACGCTTCCATTGCGAGTGGCGTCTTTATGATATTGCGCGGCGGTTTTATTTCAAGAAGAATATAGGTCTGCGAGGCGATGAATTCTGAACGTTTGAAAACGAGCCAGAGCGCCCATGCGCCTCCGACAAGAAGGAAGGGCAACCATACGGGCGCTAGAAAAAGCGCGAGAGAGAATGCGAACGCAACCGCGCCGGGGATGAGCAAAAGTGCAATGACAAGAAGAACGAGGCCGAGAATAAAAAGCGGCCACTCATCGGATCGAAAACCGAGTTTGTCCAAAAGTTTGTCCTGCAGTTTTTTTACCGCAGAGAGAAATGGGAGTTTAAGCTTCATGAGTTTCAGTATAGCAATAAAAACAAACAGCGCTCGCCAGTTGGCGAGCGCTGTTTGTGTACAGTTTTATTTACACAACCGTGTATCGTCCGTCTTTCAGCCGCTTGAAATAACGCGAATCGTTCAAATTAACGAGAATCGTGTTGTCTTTCACAAACCGTGCCTTTTTAACATGTTTGACTATCTCTTCTTTCTTCATCGGACCCTCTTTCTCAAGCGTCTCACGAATAACATCGCGCACGACACCCGGCGTATAGCCCCATTCAGTAAGCGCGTAAAGCCCGCGGCCAACGAGTACGAAACGCGGGTCTTTAATAAGTTCGTTATGCGTTGTCGCGACATGCGCTTTTTTTGAAAAGAGCGTGCTAATCGCTTTGGAGACCGCAGAAAAATGCATCGGAGAGCCATGTCGCTTGATGGCGAGGTAGGCATAATCGCGGACTCCCTTGATGCGGATAGCGGGCGTCGTGATACGGCCCCATTCGGCAAGCGGGTTGCTGCCAATATGCTTGGAGAGCGAAAGCCAGCGCTTCAAAATTTCTTCATTCTTATACGCGTCATTGACACCTTTCAGCTCGTCAAGGAAGCGGTCCAGAATCTGGCCTTCGGAAAATACTTTATTGTCGGGAAGCGAGCTGTACAGTCGTGAAAGCGCTTCGTGAATATTCTTCGCGGTCGCGGCATCCACATGCCAGCGTGCGATAAAATCATTCGTCTCGCGTTCGCGGAAGAATGCGGAATCAATTATAAGAAAAAAGCGAAATCGATTTCGGCTCTTTTCATCTTTCCCCAATGTGGAAAGGAGCGTCTCTTCGGGCACGATGGCGCCGAGCGAATCAATATAGCGTGCGAGTTCTCCAAACGCCGCGGATGCTTCTTTATAGACCTTGCTCCCGCGTATTGCATCAAGCCCGGCGGCTTCAATCTGTCGCACGCGTTCGCGCGTGATGCCGGAGTGGTCACCAATCGCTTCAAGGGTCTCGCGTTCCGGATTTGCGCCGAGACCAAAACGGCGGACGAGAACGTCGCGCGCACGCTCCGGCGCCGTGGCAAGGAGCCGTTTTACAAGTGCCGCGCTGTCAAAAGAGAACGAAACAGAATCAGCCGCTTTCGTTTTGCCGCGCTTCTTTGTTTTTGATGTATTATTCATATGGTGTAATTTATAGCAAATGTTCTAAAAAGAGTCAATGGTCTGGATTATACCACAAGGTTGACAATCTTGCCTGGAACATAGACCACGCGCGCTGGCTCCTTATCTCCAAGTGCGGCAATTACCGCGGGCAGTTTGAGGGCCGCGGCTAACGCTTCGGCTTCGCTTGCCTCGCTCGACAACCGAATGGTACCCCGCTTACGGCCAGCAACTTGTACGACAATTTCATTTTCAGTTGCAGCAGATAAAGAAGCGACTGGCCATGATTGTTGATGTACGCTTCCTTCCCCGCCAAGTTTTTCCCAGAAATATTCGGCGAGATGCGGTGCGAATGGCGCGAGCATAATAACGAATGATGGGAGCACGGCTTTCGGGACAATTTCTGTGGTTTCAAGTTCATTCACAAGAATCATCAAAGCCGCGATACTCGTATTGAACTTAAATCGATCGCTGTCTTCGGCAATTTTAATGTTTGCGCGCGCAATGGCTTTTTGAATTGAGCCCGGTATCTCGGTCGTATCGTACGCGCGTCCGACGAGCCGTACGGTGCGGTCAAGAAATTTACGCATTGCGGCGACTCCTTCTAAATTCCATAGATAACTCCCCGATTCATTGTAAGGGCCAATGAACGCGAGATACATGCGCACCGCATCGGCGCCATATTTCTGCACGAACTCATCGGGATTCACCACGTTTCCTTTGGACTTGCTCATTTTCCGGCCATCCGAGCCCATGATGAGCGCACGATTGAAACGCTCCGCGAACGGCTCTTCAACCGGCACGAGAGCGAGGTCATAAAGCGCGTGTGTGAAGAAACGCGAGTAGAGAACATGCATCGTTGTATGCTCGCTTCCTCCCGAGTAGCGATTTATCGGCAACCATTTTTCCATCAGCGCCGCATCAGAAAAATTGTACTTATCTTTTGAGTCAAGATATCGGAGAAAATACCATGAAGAGTCCACAAAGGTATCAAATGTGTCATATTCCGGCGTCCACCCTTCGCCGAAAATTTTTGTCACGCGCTTCCGCAATTCTTTTGAAGAAGCCAACGGGGCTTTGCCGGTCGGCTTAAAGTCAACATCGGTCGGCAAGAGCCAAGGTAAATGTTCGGCGGGAATCGCGTGCGGCTTCCCTTTTGGGTCATACACAATCGGTATTGGACAGCCCCAATAGCGCTGACGGCTCACGAGCCAATCGCGGATGCGGTATTGCGTTGCCTTCTCGCCCCCGACGGCTTCCACGATGTCCCATTTGGCTTCTTCGCTGTTGCGTCCGCTAAATTCACCTGAATCAATAAGAATGCCTTGCTCCGTATATACATCTATGCCGGTACGAATACGATTGCGAATGAGCTCTATTTCAGAATGTTGGATGCGCACGGTCATAAATTCTTCGGCAGTAAGCCAGATGACTTCATGTTGCTCAGTTTCTTTCGCAGCGACAGGTTTGCGCGCATTGTCAACTAATTCAAACAAAAGCATTGAATTGCGGGCGATGCGGTTGACGCCTTTATGTGCCGCATAAAACTCGGCTTGCGCGTCACCGCCGAGTTTGCGCACAAAACGCACGTCTGTGTAGCCGGTCTCTTCGGCAATTTCGCGTTTAGCTGATGCAACAATATTTTCCCCTTCTTCAATGCCGCCCGTGACAAACGTTGTCCACGGTTGTTTTTTCCACTTCAGACAAAGATAGCGATTCGTTTTGGGATCAAAAACGACATCAATTGTTGCGCGACGAGGGACAACTTCCTTCCCGGGCTGATGCGGATTTGTCGGGTCCGGCAAGCGCGGCATAATGACATCCCGAATTGGCAGATTAAACTTTTTTGCGAATTCAAAGTCGCGTTCGTCGTGCGCGGGAACCGCCATCACCGCGCCGGCGCCGTAGGAGCCGAGAACGTAGTCGGCAACGTACACGGGAATTTTTTCCTTTGTTGCGGGGTTGATGGCTGAAATGCCTTCAAGACACACGCCGGTTTTTTCTTTATTCTCGCTACGCTCCCGTTCGGTTTTTTTATTCGTTGCGCTGACATATTCCTTAATCTGTTTTTTATTTGAAACAGCGGATAACAAAGATGAAACAAGCTGATGTTCAGGCGCGAGCACGACATACGTCGCGCCAAAGATAGTGTCTGGCCGTGTCGTGAACACTTTAATTTTCTCGTCACGACCAGCAATCGGGAATTCCAGATACGCACCTTCGCTCTTCCCGATCCATGCGCGCTGCGCTTCTTTTATCTCCTCACGCCACGGGAGCGTGTTCAAGCCGGCGAGAAGACGTTCGGCATAGTCGGTAATCTTAAGAAACCATTGTGTAAGCCGCTTCTCCTCCACCGCCGTACCGCACCGCTCGCAGCAACCGTCTATCACCTGCTCATTAGCAAGTACGGTTTGGTCTTTCGGACACCACTTGACCGGCGCCTCGCGACGCTCGGCGAGTCCATGCTCAAAAAGTTTTTCAAAGAGCCATTGTGTCCATTGATAAAAATTTGGATCGCACGTGACCACCTCTTTGCTCCAATCAAAAGATGCGCCCATTGTTGCGAGTTGCTCGCGCATCCGCGCCATATTCTTATACGTCCACTCTCTCGGATTGGCATTGTGCTTTATGGCGGCGTTTTCGGCAGGAAGACCGAAGGCGTCAAAACCAATTGGGAAAAGGACATTCTTCCCTCTCGCGCGCAACATCCGCGCATAAATATCAGTCACCGCGAAAGCATACCAATGCCCAATGTGGAGATCTCCCGAAGGATACGGGAACTCAACGAGTAAATAATAACGCTCTCTTGATTCATCGGTAAGATTGGCCGAATAGAGACCGAGTTTTCTCCACTTCTCCCGAGCCGCTTTCTCAATTTTTGAATGATCGTATGTCACGGAGAAAAATTATACCATTTATTTTAACCGTGAAGGAAAATCATCACGTCGCCGTCTTTGACGATGTAGTCCTTGCCTTCAGTGCGGATTTTTGCGCTCTCGCGCGCCGCGGTCCAGCTGCCGGCGGCAAGTAGGTCGTCGGTAGAAACGACTTCGGCGCGAATAAATTTATTCGCGAAGTCGGTATGAATGGCGGCGCCCGCAACGGGCGCCGTGCTGCCTTTCTTAATCGTCCAGGCGCGCGTTTCATCAGCGCCAGTTGTAAAAAATGATATGAGGCCGAGTGTATCGTATGCGCTGCGAATAAATCCCGCAAGGCCGTCTTCTTGTACGCCGAATTCTTGACGGAATCTTTCACGGTCTTCGTCCGCAACATCATTCAGTTCCCGTTCAGTCGCGGCATCTAAAAACACATATCGTGAGCCGAGTGCGCGAATAAGCTCATACGCTCTTGCCGCACGACCGTCGTGGAGTTCATCCAGATTATGTCCGCCATTTTTCTTATTAAGCGCGTAAAGAATCGGCTTCACAGTCAGAAGATTCAAATGGGCGATACGATTGCGTTCCTCGTCGCTTAGTCCGGCGTGGAGCGCGAGCTTTCCCGCCGCAAAACTTCGTTCAAGTTTGGCGAGTACGGCATCTTCGGCAATTGCATCTTTTCCTCCGGAGGCGGATCCGCCTTTGGCGGACACCCCTGCTTTAACATCGCGCACAAGCTTATCGCGCCGTTTTTTAACTTGTTCAACATCGGCAAGCATAAGCTCAAGATTGATAATTTCTATATCCTTGTAGGGCTCAATATTCTTCTCTATGTGCACGATGTTTGGGTCGTCAAAGAAACGTACAATCTGAAGAATCGCGTCGGCCTCACGAATATTCGCGAGAAATTGATTCCCCAATCCTTCGCCTTCCGCTGCGCCTTTCACCAAACCCGCGATGTCCACAAACTCTATCGCCGCCGGAATCGTTTTGGCTGATTTTGAAAGTTCTGCGAGCTTAAGGAGACGGGCATCCGGCACGCCGACCACTCCAACCGAAGGGTCAATCGTGCAGAATGGATAATTCTCCGCCGGCACGGAGGCTTTCGTGAGCGCATTAAAAAGCGTGGACTTCCCCACGTTCGGCAATCCTACGATTCCGATTTTTAACATGTATCTACCCTAGGTCTCCTTTATCTTTTATGCAAGATGGGAAATCAGATAACTCGCATATTTTTTCAACAATTTTTTGTAAAGAATCCGGTCGTTCATCGAGCCATTTTGCCAAGGAATGTGTCGCGCCTTCCACAATTACTATTTCCCTGGACTTTGCATTTTGAGCAGAATCATAAATTTCCTCAATCACCTCATGCGGAACAATTTGATCTTTTTCAGCCTTATATATCAAAAGATTATTTTTATAATTTTCTAAAATTTTCCAAGCATCGGTTTCCCGCCAACTGAAAGAACTCCTAATTATTTCTGTAAATGACGGTCCGAATGGAACGCCATAGGCCTTCGTTGCATACACAGCAGGAGCTAACAATATTAGATTTTTGACCTTATATAATTCTGTTAATTTGATCGCGACATAACTACCCATACTCGATGCAACTATTGAGAGTGGCTGCGACACTTTCTGTGAATCAATGATGGCCGATGCTTGAGCAACTCTACTTTCCAGGGAAAATCCAGCCAAATTGCCTCCCGTTTCCCCGTGACCGATGAAATCAAAAGAACATGATGTAATTCCTTTGTTTGCCAAAAGGTTTCTTAATTGCTCGAACCTCTTTCTATCGCCCGAACCGGCTCCGTGAAGAAAAAGCCATTGAGGTTGAGTATCCGTATGGATGGTGTCGCCAGCCAGCACCATCCCATTAAAACTGACTTTGAAAGATTTCCTTTTCATTGACGTAAAAAGTCGGCAAGTATAGTTGCCGTGGTTCGTATACTGTCATTATCAACTACGTTTGCGCCTTCTGATATACCGATTCTTCGAAAATTATGAGCCACTCCAGGAATGGTAGTGAATTTTATATTCGCCCCTTCATCCGACAATCGTTGTGCAAAAGTCTTATAGAAATCTTGTATGTGTTTAGGAATTGGCGGATCATCTGCCTCAAAGAAACTAATGAAAATCGAACCGTCATTTTTTATATATTTTTCAAGTACGGGGAAAACAGGCGACTCAGCAACATTCCAATCTTCACGAATAATTCTACTAAAGGATTCTCCATACGGTATATTCTCTATACTTTTTGGAAATGCTGCGGGAGAAAGTAGCACTATTTTAGGAACTTTTATTTCCAAGTTTTCTAATTGCTCAAGCGCATTAATGGCCATGTAAGCTCCGGCACTTGTACCGATGAGCGAAAGATTTGAGGATTTTGTACGGTCATAAAAATATTTTGATGTTTCTACAAGAACTTCCGTTCGAGACTGAAAAGTTTCTTTTTCCCATTTGCCGGTTGAGCCGCCCGTAGCAGGCTGATTATATAAAAGACTTGATTCGGCCTGGTCAAGCATTTTGAGAGCGAGATGGCCATACAACTTATTTATTAGAGGTAACTTTTTACGACGTTCAGGATCGCGAGGGACACCTCCTACCATAGTTATTAACGGAGAATATTCTGGTCCGCGTGCCAACGCACACCTTATTTCTCTTCCTCCAATTACAACCTTCTCAACCTCAAACTTCCCGGTTTTTAACCACTCTATTTCTGACTGAGGAAGGTAATCCGCTCTGTTTCCCCCCTTTTCGTGTTTAAATTTTTCCATCCTATGTCTCCCTTATCCTTTATGCAGGGCGAGAAGGCGAACGTAATAAAGCACCGCGTAGATAACCGCCGTGAGCACCACATACAACGCAATAGCGGAAGCGAAAGAGAGCGCCGGCAGCTGGCCGAGTGTAAGATACGCAAGAAGCCACCATGCCGTGAGGGCGGCGGCGGAACCGAGCGCGAAGGAAATGTGCCGTCGCGAAAGCGCCCAAGAAATACCGATAATCAAAAGTGTAAACGCGATAAAAATCCAGTAACTCGTGGTCAGCGCTGGCTGCGGCGCTTCATGAAGCGCATATGAAATAACGATGAGTACAAACGAAGCGAGCAGTGAAAGCGTCATGCCGAAACGCAGCCCCTTCCCGATGACGCGCAGGTGAGCGCGCTCGGCTGCATTTATATTACCGTCGCGCATCGCATGAATATACGCGAGCTCGCCCCACACTGCCGTACACACGCCGACACACGCCCCGAGCGCCTGACAGAAAAAAAGAAAGAGGATGAGGGCAATCATATTATTTCTGCCTGCTCGAACGACCGAAGTCATTCGGGCGGGCGGGCATAAGCGCGGCGAGCTCGGCGCGATGTTTCTTCATCACTTCCATCGCCGCCTTCATTTCATTCTCGCCGCCTTTCTTCCGCCGCTCAATTTCCTCACCGATCATTTTAAAGAGCTTTGGGTCTTTAGAAATAAGTTCGGTCATCTGCTCACGCTGCGCCTGCGGCATATCCTTCAGCTTCCATTTGGCGTATTGGTTGAAAAGAAAACTTTGTACAGACATACAAAAATTTTAAGAAAAATCCGACCGTAAGAAGATACCGCGAATGGTCCGCGTCGTAAAGTAAAGTGCCATGAGCGAAAGAAGCATAAGTGCTTCAATAAAAACGAAAGACAAGTCAAAGAAACTCAACCCTGCACGATAATGCGCAACAGCGGCTGTACCGAAAAGAAGCGTTCCGATGATGGCGAGAAGCGCATTTATCCAGTGTATCCACGATTGTGTTGGATTTGTAATCCCCGCCGCAACCACAAGTATTACTGCCGAGATAACCGCACCGGTTGATGAAAGCGGAAGTTCAGCGCCTGTGGACTGACCAATAATAAGTACGAGCGCGCCGATGACGAAAAGCGCCCGAACGGCATCGCCGTGATAATGCGGTATTTCGCGGCGAGGCGGGACTTTTACTATACTGCCGTCGCCGTCACCACCATCTTCGGACATACACTCTAAGTATACGCCCTGTGGACATTTGTGGGCAGGAGGCAAGACCCCTGTTTATAAGGTATACTAGACAAGCAGTTAGTATTAATACCATTATTTTATATTCATATGGCAATAAATTCAGCTTTATCAAAGCCGCTCAAGCTCTCTCCCGAACTTGAGGAGGTTGTGGGCAAGGGTCCGCTCCCCAGAACCGAAGTGGTTAAGAAGCTTTGGGAATACATCAAGAAGAACAACCTTCAAAATCCTAAAAATAAACGGAACATCCTCGCGGATGAGAAATTGAAGGCGATATTCGGAGGCAAGAACGAAGTTACAATGTTTGAAATGACGAAGCTCGTCTCGGCACACTTGAAATAAGTATCGTTGTATTCCAAACCAACCGGCTGCCTTATTGACGGCCGGTTGTGACGTTATTGATATTCGGATTTTAAGATACGTGATAGTCCGGAAAGTGGGATACGTAGTGTTTGAGGGCCGGCAGCATAAGGACCGACTTGATAAGGAGGAAAGAGAATACCAAAGTCTTGATTATCGAAGAAGAAGTTCTCAAAGTTCGAATCTTTTGGCGTTGTCCCGTTATTAATAAAACTCATATCAGCACCGCTACCGATAACATTAGGAAGCCGAGCACGACTTATTGTTGAGAGAGTATCAAGGTAAGAAGTTCCTGGCATAAAGATATCGGCGAGTGTGAGTAGAGCGCCAGTTGAAGTGTCAAAAGTGAATGTATGGAAGAGTATATTGCTGTGCACCCCGCCGGTATCTTCATAGATAGTGAAAATATACGAGACTGTATGAGGTGACGACCCAATCAGGTAGTTAATTTGGAGAGCCTCTTTGTTACTTTGGCTAAGACCCGCTGTCTTTATTTCATCTGGCGTAAGGTTTGCGAAATTACCATCGGTTTTAAACTGCACGATTGTGTCGCTCACAAACTTCTTCATTAATGCAACGGCGGCTGCGTTTGCCGAGGATCCAACATCAAGAAGAAGTGCCGTACTTGAAGCATAATTGACGGCAATATCATAATACGTACCGTGTTCAGTGTAGCTGGTCGCTTCTAATGCGGGAGCTTTGATTGCCCCATTATTTTCCCCGACAGATGGCCTCATTGCTGCATAAAAAATAATTCCACAAAGAATTACAACGATAAAAATTCCACCAAGAATCATTTTCTTTCCCATATACCACATAGTGTACCCTGTAACGAAATGAAATTCTAGAATATCCTTTCGCGAACCATTTCGGCAGATGAGTTGTGGACCTCAACGAAGCTGATTGGAATCAGATTATCAATGAAATACGGTTATTAGCGGGACTCGCGGGGCAGTTTTAGTTCTACAAAATATAAATGAAAACAGCACCCTTGCGGATGCTGCTGTATCACCTCCTTCCTTTTTATTTTTACTCATCTAAATGGCTAATGCGCAACCAAACTTCGGCGCACTCAGCATTTTGCAGAGTTCCGGCGGGAAGTTGTACAACCCCCTGCTCGTCATACCGATCGAAGCTGAAATACCGAAGCAGTCCATAGGTCCCTCTTTGTGGAGGATCATCCCGAGGAGTCCTTCGTTGCTAGCGCGGGTCTTTGGGTTGTTGTAGAAGTCCACCGCAAGTTCCACAATCATCGAGAAGAAAAAGCCGTATTCGTCCTTCGTGAGTTTGATGTTCGCGTTGTCACGCTTCACCGTGATTTGGAAGAGGCATCGGATTTCATTCTCGTCCTTGGCCAGCTCCATACTGTCGAGCTGTGCGATCGGAATCCCAAACACGAGCTCGTAGTCAAGTTTGGTGTCAGCGATCTTCACGTATCCTCTATAATGGCTTCCATTGCAAACTTGCTCGACGCGCAATTCAACCGAAACTTTTCTCGCTGTCATAGCCTTCTCCTTTTTGCTTCGACTATCCGTCAAAGCAGTTTTTATTTGCGGGAACAACTCTCTGCAGCCAGTATACACAATGTAAGTTATTTGTCAACACCTTTGTGGACCTCAACGAAGCTGATTGGAATCAGATCATCAAAGAAGTACGGATTTTCGCTAGCCTCGCGGGACAGCTTTAGTTTTACAGAAAAAAGAAAGCCATTGGATAAGATCCAATGGCTTCAGTACTTGATACAAAAAATCTTTTGATGTCAGGCGACAAAAGATTACTCTTGCGCCTCTTGTGCCGCCACCATACCAGCGAGCAGGCCGAGCACTGCCTCGAAGAAATCTCTACGGCCATTGTCATCGTACGTAAGGACAATCTGGTGGCCGTGCCTCATCGCCAGGCCTGTGCTATTGGCCTCATCGAATTTAGCGAAGCGAGTCCTGATATTCTCCCGTACCAGGTTATCGGCTATTTTGTAACGACTCCGACAACTTTCAAGCTCTGTATCCAGTTTGGCCCGTTCCTTAGAGTCGAGGGGCTCAATTCTTCTACGATGGAAACGATTAACAATCTTTTCTTCGGTCGCAGCATACTTTTCACACAGGGAATAGAGCGCCCTTTCCAGCTCATTCATTTCCCCGACTACCTTCTCACCAGGAGCTACTTGCTTCATGATGTCGGTAAATTGCCCGCTCCGCATAGCCTCAAAAAGCTCCTCAATGAAAGTACCTTTCAAAGCCTCGCTACCGAGAATTGCCAACTTTCCTTTCATTTCTCTGCTCCTTTCTCCTTACTTGATTTTTTGGGTCTGTTACAACATCTATCTAAATGTAAGCATAATGGCTAAAATATGTCAAGATTGGTGGACCCGAGGGGCTTCGAACCCCTTGCCTCCGCAATGCCATCGCGGCGCTCTACCAAGTGAGCTACGGGCCCGTACTTTATTTCTACCGCGTTTTGTTTCCAAAATCTACCCTTCCAATTTCAAATTCTTCCCTTCTGCGTTCAAACGGAAAAAATTTTCAAACAATTTTGCAACAAGAATTGGCCCGGTGCCGCCGGGAGTTGGCGTATAAAAAATAATGCGCTGGTCGTCAGGCACTAATTGTTCGTAATCAAAATCCCCGTGCATATTATCATACCCAAAATCAATCACCGCAGCACCTGTCTTGAGCATTTCCGGCTTTATAATGCTCGCCCTGCCGACTCCGGTAATCACAAGGTCGGCATGTCTAAGTAAAGAAAGGTCACTCGTGCTTCGAAAAAGAATTGTTTCTCTTGCCTTGCGCATTATCCAATTCGCAATCGGCCGACCGACAAGAAGACCGAGACCGACCACAGCAACGCTATGCAAACTAAGGTCGTATTTTTGCATCTCACACACCGCCTTCACAACACCCACCGCCGGTGAAAACATATCGGATTGCCCCGTGTAAAACGTGCCGAGCGAGCGAGCGCCCAAAACGTCAACGTCTTTCTCTGGTGGAATAATATTCAAAATAGAATGGCGGTTGAGATGGTTCGGCAATGGCAGCTGCACAATTACACCGCCGCAATTTTTATCCGTCGCAATTTCCTTGACTCCATCCTGAAGGACATCATTTTCTATTTTTTCAGGAAATCGATAGAGACGGAAATCGATACCGATTTTCTTCGCGATATTTTCTTTTTGTTTCAAAAAACTCATCGATGCCACATTGTCGCCCACCAAAACCGCCGCACAAAATTTCTTCGGCTTCGGCAGTGCTGCGAGCTGCCTCACAATATCATTCGCTATTCCTTTCCCATCAATGATTTGGTCTTTCATTTTTATTGTGGACCATAGCGGGCTCGAACCGCTGACCTCGTCAATGCGAATGACGCGCTCTACCAGCTGAGCTAATGGCCCGTGCGAGATATGCTACCACGTGTAAAAGTTATTTTCATCGGGCCGCCGGGAATTGAACCCGGTCTACATCCACCCCATGGATGCGTACTACCGACATACTCCGGCCCGTTTAAGGAGCTGCCTTCTGTCGGGCCGCCGGGAATTGAACCCGGTCTACACGCACCCGAAGCGTGCGTACTACCGGCATACTCCGGCCCGACACAGGACACCTCCTGAGTGCGCTCTATAGGATTCGAACCTATGACCTCTCGCGTGTGAAGCGAACGCTCTAACCAGCTGAGCTAAGAGCGCGCACACGACGTACCATAACAGATATCTGATTAGATTCCCAGATTTGCAAGTGCGCGCGTCACTTCATTAATCGGCAACGAGAAGCCGATATTCTCCGAGCCCTGCACCATCGCGACATTGATGCCAATCGCTTCGCCTGTAAGATCTACCAGCGGACCGCCGGAATTCCCTGGATTGATAGCGGCATCGGTCTGTATCACTCCCGTTAAGGTTTCCGCGTTGCCCTGATTATCTGACGCAGTGATACTTCGATTAAGACCGGATATGACACCGACAGAAACTGAATTGTTGTACTGCCCAAGTGCGTTCCCAACTGCAAAAACTGATTGCGCGAGTTGGAGTGTTGAAGAATCGCCAAGCGGGACGACAGGATAACCGCTTCCGGCAATTTTTACTACAGCGAGGTCTTCTGTAGAGGAGCGCCAGATGACAGTGCCTGTTTTCTGTGCTCCGCTAGCGAGCAATACGGTATATGTTGCGTTTTCATCCGGCACGACGTGTTTGTTGGTTATGACATAGCCATTGCTGCGCACGAGGAAGCCGGTGCCGGCGGAAACCTGCTCGGTCGTTGTGCCTACTTGCTGATAGACAGGTATCTGCATCCCGAAGCCCTGGAAAAACGGGTCGTTGCCAAAAGGATTTTCATACGTTACTTGAAGCTTTGGCACCTCCTGGCTCTCCACGATAGAAACGACCGCGGGCGTTACCTGCGCGACGGCATCTTGGAGCGATTGTGTCTCAGATTTCTGCGCCACTTGTTCGCGCCGCGCAAGTTCAGCGATATTCGCCGCAGTGCTTGACGCAGTTACATTTGCACTGTTTGCAACTTGAACGATTGAAGATTGGAGAGTTGCAACTGAATGTGAAAGACGCGAGATTTCTTGATTTTCATAGAAGAATCCAGCCACAAGTAGCAGAACCGCCAGCAATGTCACGAGCCAGAGTTTATCGGTCTTATTTTTCATACTCTTAATATTACGCGGCTGAACTATATTTTGCTACGCGAGTGGGCCACGGTGGAGGACGTTCGAACTTTTCTCTTGGAAGAAAGGCACTCCCGCATGTTAACACGGCACGATTAGTCGTGCGACGATCTTTTCGATTTCCTCATAAGTTCATCTAGTGGGGTCTAGATGAAGCGTTGGATCTTTGACAGGCACAGTGATGGACTCAAAATTTGAAATGAGAGTATAATAATGCCCAAACATGGCAAGTATAACCTTCAGCAAAGAGGAATTTGATGCGGTAAAAGCAAAGGCAGAGGCAGACTACAAAAAAGTAGGGGAGGTACAATGTCCTTATCTGAACAGCAAAATTGCTTTCAATGCAAAAGGCTTGGATCATATAAAAATGAAAAAATGGAACCATGCTAGGAGTAAAGACGATCAATTCATGAGGCTTAAACTACTTCATTTGGCACCTAGTGTGCTTAAAGAATCTCATACTCTCCAGGGCATTGATCAAGGAAACAAAATGGAACGTATTAAAATTAATTCACGATGGGAATTTAAAATGGTTTTTGTTTCCTATTATGATTTCATAAGCGTCATATCTGGGTGCAGAATAAGAATTGTGGTTAAAAATATAGAAAATGGCCCCAATTACTTTTGGAGCATTATTCCTTATTGGAAACAAGGGAATTATCGTAGGGAAATGTTTGAGGGGAATCCAGAAGAGGATTAACAAAAAACCGCCACAACACGTGGCGGTTTTTCGGTGGCACCTGGCTACGGTTTATGTATTAACCGTGGGAGAACTAGGTCCTCACAAGTGCCTTGCCAGTATAACAAATATGGATGAGGATTTCAAGAAGTTGGGGATAATGAAAATATGCCTTAAAATAAGGCTCTCCGGTCTAGCTCAAAGTAGCTGCGGGTCTGCGGCTCTATCTTTTGCAAATTTTACGTCCTAGAATCTCATCACGGGTCAATTAAGAACCCAACATTTCGGCTTCCTTCAAATAGATTTCTGTTGTTGCTGTATCACCACCGTCAATTGTGATCGTCGTCCCGTTTATGTAGCTTGAATTATTGGAGAGGAGGAAAAAGACGAGCTGCGCGATATCCTCATAAGTTCCGTTCCTTTTAAGAGGATTCATATCAGCGGCTTCTTTGAGCAAATCTGGCGGAGCCTGCATGCCGTCTCCTATCCAGCCAGGAGCAATTGCATTCACACGTACCTTCTTTTTACTCAAGATAACCGCAAGACTCTTGGTGAGATTAAGAAGTGCTGCCTTGCTTGCGGCATAGGCGATGCCATCGATACCACCTACCATCGCGTCAATGCTTGATATGTTGACGATAGATGCCCCCTCAGCTAACTGATTCTTGAGGCCATGGACGATAATGAGTGGCGTATTGAAGTTGATCTCGATAGTCCTATCCCAATCTTCCATCTTGAGATTATCAAATTCGATGGGTACGAATACTCCAGCACTATTCACAATACCGTCGAAGCTGACACTGGAAAGCTCTTTGAGTAGTCGCATCGTATTATGTCGATCTGAAAAGTCGCATTGGAACACCTTTATGTTCTTGAGTTCTTCAACAAGTTTGTTTGCTTCCGCTTTGTTTGTGTTGTACACGCCGTATACAAAAAAGCCTTTCTGCACGAGAAGTCTGGCTGTGGCTTCCCCCATGCCACGAGATACGCCTGTAACGAGGATGTTTTTCATGATCAAAGTATAGCAGAGTTCGAATTCTTAGATGGGTACATTTCTTTAAGTCTCGAACCGATTTTTAAAATGGCTTAGAATATGATGCTCTTCGGAGTCCGAACCTATCTCAAGTTAGCTGGGAGTAAAGGAATCGAATCTTTATTTGGCTTATATTTATATAATTGATTTAAGAGTTTAAGAAGGGAGAATTTGCCCAAAAGCGCAATTTTACCTACCTATATGGTGGGCCACAGTAGAGGACGTTCGAACTTTTTATCGAGAAACAGAAAACCTTGCAATTTAGAATTATAATATGATCTTTCGTAAAATATCAGCAGCAATCCTACAATCTTCTAGGGCATTATGAAGTTCTCTGGGTTTTGCTCCGAATTCCCTAAAGATCTCCTCTGAACGCAGACTGCCACTATACCCCTTTTTTAGCAGGTGGATATAGGCGACAGGCCAGATATCTAAAATATGATAATCATACTGCTCCCAGGTTATTCCCGCCGCATTTATAATTTTCTTAAAATGCGTTATGTCTAAAGTCGCCGCCCAGGATCCGATAAGAATGTCTGTTCCGAACTTTTCAAAAATCAGTCGTCCAACTTCCGCTTGCGAGGGAGCACCCTTCAACGTATCTTGAGATATACCCGAGATAACATTAACTTCACCCTTGAGATCGGCAAAAATATACGAAGAGAAGTTATCTATTTCATTCAAGGTTTCTTTATCTAAAAGTACCGCTCCGATTTGATTCGGTTCCGGTCTACCTTCAAAATCGATAAATAAAATGTTTTTTGCAAATTTCATATGCTGGCTGCACAGTATAACACGAGAACTAAATTAGGATTTCTCAAGCACACATAACACTTCATCAAAACCACCTTTAGAGATACCTTCGAAATGAGAGATGTGCCATTTCCCATTCTCAACTTCTCGGCGAAAACCATCTGAACTGAAGAAGCTTTGCCAATGTATGGGTGACTTTTGTTTCAGTCTGAAATTCACCCAGAAATCCAGTAGCGCAAGCTGTATTTTACCGAAGAAATTGTGGTATAACTCTTCGACAAGAATAATGCGTTTTGAAGTAACGCGCCTCATTTCTTCTAAGAGCGCCTTCCGATCAAATGCGTGATGCAGCACATACGTGGCAATTGAAGTCTCGAAGGCATTGTCGTCGAAAGGCATTCGTCTCCCATCGTAGAGAATAAAATTCTTCACGTTGACGGCTTTTGGATGTTTAATGATTTCAAGCGACACAATTTTTATCCCTGCCCTCTCTGCAAAAAATGAGAAGTGGCCCAAACCGCTACCAATATTCAGATTGGTATCGAGGAGATAAGGATGTATTCGTTCAAACCACTGTTTTTGATATTGCTGAATGAAGCTAGTTGCGTCCATTGGATGCAGTATATCTCCCAAAATATCCAGCTGGGGGTAAGGAGATCAAACCTTTATTTTAGCTTATATAATTGATTTAAGAGTTTAAGAAGGGAGAATTTGTCCCAAAGTGCAATTTCTACCTACATGGTGGGCCACAGTGGAGGACGTTCGAACTTTTCTCTTGGAAGAAAGGCACTCCCGCATGTTAGCACAGCACGATGAGTCGTGCGACGATCTGTTCGATTTCCTCACAGATTCATCATAAGGCTCACGAATGACGATACAAGAAAGGTAATTGTGCCTCATAAGGCAAAATTTAGTAAAACAAGATATCGGAGGAACTTCTCTATAATTAAAATAGCTTCCAACGTCGCACCCGCTATCGACTGGCCGTTTCAGTCTTGGTATTCCATCTATAAAAATAATAGAACCAAAAATTCGTCCCGATTCTTTTAACAGAAAATCTATAATGAGAAAATTCTTTAATCACTTTCTCTGAAAATGCAGAGGCAAAGGCGTAATCAGCCGACCGCTTCTTGGGATCCCATACGCCCCGCCTAACTCGGCCACGAGCAGTTGTATGGCAATTCGGGATTGCTATCAAGAGCTGCGATTCTCGTTTCAGTTTCTCATTTAAATCTTTTACAAAACGCTTAATTCCTTTACGCAGAGAGGTCGACGAAATCGAAGTAATTGCAACAATTATATCAATGCTATTATTGCGAATCCTTCTTCTCTTTCCGGATACGACATCCTTCCCCTGAAATTTTCGGATGTCCCCTTTTATGAATCGGATCTTCGGATAATCCTTATATGTATCAGCGGCATCCTTCAAAGAATCTTCGATGAGATCGCAGACAATAATATTCAAGTTTTTGAAAGGTTTCTTTCCGATCTTCTTTTGGATAAATTTAAGCTCGTAACCATTATTGACGCCAATATCGAGCAGGTGATCGCCTGGAGAAAATCGCATCCATTTGAGAGCTTGTTTCAAGCTCCGCTTTATGTCGGGGTTGGAATATAAAATCTTCTGGGCTTTCTGGTAATCGGATTCAGGACCGTATTTCTTCCTGTAATCCTCGGGTAAGCTTTTTTCCCTAATTATCTGCGATGTCCATTTCATAAAAAGATGAAATTAATACATAGTAGTGCGGACGCGATGGAACGGGCGGGCAACGGCAGCTTTCTGCTTCGCGTCGAGCCAAAGATAATCGTTGATATCGATGGCATTTAATACTTTTTCTTTCTTGAAAAGATATCGCCTCATGTACTCAACAGCCCAAATGGTCGTTGCCCGAATCTCGACTTCGTACGGCGAACCTGGCAAAATTTGCTTTTCTGAATCGACCAACGCGGAGAGCTCTTCGCTATAATGAAGAATCATAATTTCACGCAATAATTGTGGCAATCGGTAATCGGCGGCGGCAGTAAGGCTGGAAACATTCTTCAAATTTCCAAGCGGCGGCTTCAACATCCTGCTTATGTCACCAATGAAAATCTGGGCTTTCTTCATGAAATACACTTTCTTTCCTTTGTAAGTCGCCTCATCCCGAAAAGCCGGAAAGGTCACGTATATATCTCCAAGAAGTTTTGCGGCATCATGATTTGCAGTTTCAATCATGCGAGCCAAAGAACCATCAAAGTTTCTACATATGATTTCGCAATTCTCCCTTAAGATACGGCAACGTTCCGAAAAGATTGGAATTTCGACATCTTTGTTTATTATCTTATTGAGTTCTTCATCCGATATTTTGGAAAGATATTGCAAATTCAAAATTGGCAACTTGTTCTCGTAGGCGGCATATAGCGCCACATCTAGTCCCCATGAAGTCATATATTTCTTTCCTTTGTATTCAAAGAAATAATCCGGTGGACCCCAGTACGAGAAACTCAACGAGGAAAATACGAAGATGAAATTCAACAGCTCCATCTGGGTAAAAGCTGAGATGTCAGCCGGCCCAGCCAGGAGCCAAGGCTTAAGCTCGGCAATTTGTAGATTGTCCACGTATCGCTCGAGTTCTTTCTGATCAATAGAAACATGCTGGGCATGCTCAACGACAAATTTCGTTGATTCCAAGACTGAATCGGATGCAAATGACTGGTGGGTATCTTGAGGCATAATGTTAAAAGAATTATAGCAAGATAAATAAATTAAAATCCATGAACCAAAAGCCCACCCAAGACATCTCTAGCGCGTTTGGGAGAAGAGAATCGAACCTTTATTTTGGCTTATATAATTGGTTTTAAAAGTTTAAGAGGGAGAATTTGCCCCAAAGTACAATTTTTACCTACGTGGTGGACCCAAGCGGACTCGGACCGCTGACCCCCACATTGCAAATGTGGTGCTCTACCAGCTGAGCTATGGGCCCTAAAACAAATCCTCCGGATTTGTTCGGGCGGACATTCCGTTGCGAAATGTTTTAGCCCTTCCTCTTTATCTTATCATTTTTGACCAATTACTTGAAGTTGGATTAAGGCCTTAAAAGCATGTTCTGTTGCTTCGATAAGCGGAAACTTGGAATAATCTGAAATTGATACCCATTTGTAATCGTCATGATCCGTGCCAAGCTTAACTTCTGAATTTATTGGTTCACACACAAAAAACATGCCGATTATCTGAATCTGTTCGCCCCTTACAACAGGTCTCCATTCGTCAACAAAAAATGGCCCGCCAATTTTTACTTTCATTCCAACTTCTTCCTTAGTTTCCCTTTCAATTGCTTGAGTAATAGATTCTCCAATTTTCACCTTACCACCAGGAAAGTCATACTTACCGTGGTTTGTCCCTCCATCATACTTATCGGATTCCTTAATAATTAAAACTTTGCCGTCTTTGATAATGACGGCGCGAACGGCAATAAATTGTTTTTGAATTGTTGGTTCCATATGTTTACCTCTCAAAGGCGAGATTGACCAGATGCGAGAGGAAATCGGGAAATGAAACACCGACGGCGACGAGAGATTTAGGCAAGAGTGATTCGGTTGTGAGTCCCGGCAAGGTGTTGGTTTCCAGATAATACACACCCTTCGGCGCGACAATAAAATCGCTGCGCGAATAATGACGCAAACCGAGCGCACGATGCATCGCCTTCGCCGCCAGCCGGAGCTCCTCGGTCGCAACACGGGAGAAATTTCCGGGGCAAATCTCGCGCGTTCCGCCAGAATATTTCGCATCGTACGAGAAGAAATCGTCTTCGGGAGGAATGATTTCAATAGCTGGAAGCGCGTACAACGCCTCGCCTCGCAATCTCTCAACGACGCCGGCCGTCGCCTCTTTCCCGCGAATATATTCTTCAACGAGGACGCGTGGCGCGCCGTCTGTAAAAAGTTGTTCAATAGCGGCGAGCACGGATGCATAGCCGCCCACGATTGAAACACCGACTGAAGAACCCCAGCCGATGGGCTTCACGACAACTGGCTGATGGAAATTGCGAATAATCTCGCGCGCGATGTCCTCGCTATTCGCAACATTTTCCACATAATAAAATTCCGGTGTGAGCAATCCCACTTCTTTTGCACGCATTTTCGCCATAAGTTTATGCATCGCGAGATACGAACCGAAAGAATCTGCGCCCGCATACGGAACGCCGAATCGCTCAAGAAGTTTCTGCACTTCCCCGTCCTCGCCATATTCGCCATGAAGCCCAATGAGAACGACGTCAACCTGACGCAGGACGCGTTCTGGTGATATTGGCTTACCGCGGTCGTGCCACGCACCATCTTTATTGATATAGATATCGCGCGCAACAAATCGTTCTTCGGGAAGATTCGCGAGAATCGCGGCGCCGGACTTCAGCGAGATCTCATGTTCTCGCGATGGCCCGCCTCGCAAAACTCCGACGATGGTTTGCATGTCGATAAGTATAGCAAGGAAGAAGACCCTGGAGTAAGGGAAAAGTCACCCTTGCAGGTGACTTTTTATGAAATTCGTTAAGCTGATGATTGATGCTATTCTTCCCCGAATACGATTCTTCTTTCCCGAATCGCCGATTTGACACTGTCTGAGCCATGAACTGTGTTGAATGGCCCTCCAGCACTCTGGAAATCATGCCGAATCGTTCCGGGAGCAGCGGACCGCGGATCGGTTGCACCGTTTAACTTGCGAACAAGCGCAACGGCGGATTCACCCTGTAGGAGCAGAGCTAACGACGGTCCGCTCGTTATTGCTAGCACAAGTCCCGGAAAATAAAATTTTCCCGCATGTTCCAGATAAAATTCTCTGGCGGCGCTCTTGGCGAATCGAAGAAACTTGCTTTTCACAATACTGAGGCCGGAAGATTCATACTTCTTCTTTATCCCATCGATTACGTCCGCCCCCATTTCAATTGCATCTGGCTTGAGAAGAACTAAAGTTGTTTCAATCGACATTTCGCACCTCCATGCATGATTTACTATTTTATCCAAATACTTTTTACAGGATTATTGTCATAAAGTCAACTTATATGCCGTTGGCGTGCCCGGCGATGCCGCGCGAGTGAGAAGCGATGCGCTTCGCTATTGGCGAGCACGGCATCCGCTTCGGTAATGCCGGCGCGGAGCGCGCCAATGACTTCGCGCGGGCGATGTCGCTCATCTTTTACTACGGCAACAACGGGAATCTGCACCCCCCTTTCAGTGAGTATCGTTTCGGCGGCCCTTTTTTGCACTTTTCCGCCATCCACAACAATCGCTTCCGGGAAAGACCATTCCGGATGCGTGAGCCGCCGCCAAAGAATCTCTTTAAGTGATGCGACGTCATCATTTTTCACAACGCCGCGAATGCGAAAAGTGCGATATGCCGATTTGACTGGCGTACCGCCATCAATAACGGTCATAACGCCAATTGCGTCGGAGCCCAAGAGATGCGCCACGTCATACGCTTCAATGCGTTTACCGATAATTTCCCTCCGCGACTCCTCAAGATTTTCATCTTTAACGAGTGAAATATCTTGAATATGGTCCAGAGCGAAAAGCTGCCGACGAATGTCAACTGCATCTTCAAAACGTTCTTCTTTCGCCGCGCGTTCCATATCTTGAGCAAGCGCTTTCCGAAGTGCTTTAGCTCGACCGCTAAGAAAGAGCATCACGCGACGTATCGTGCGGTGGTATTCCGCCACATTGAATGCGCGCGGATACTGTTTGATTTGCGTATTAAATTCTATTCGGGCGAGATGGTGCGAATCGTATTCCCCTACGGGCTTTGGCGTGTCAAAAAAAGGAAAAATGCGCTGGATAAGCCGCAGTCCCTCCTTTAATTGCGCTCCTGACGGAAATGGTCCATAAAACGATTTCAATTTTTGTCCGTTACTCATCTGTTTCGTTTTAAAATCAATGTCTTTCCCGCGCACCATAAGCACGCGCGGTATCGTCTCATCTGTAATAACCGCATAGAGAAATGTCCTGTCGTCCTTCCCTTCGCTGTTCGCTTTCGGCCGATATTTCTTAATGAGCACCGCTTCGCGTACTAATGCTTCAAGCACGGTCGGGGTTGTTTCAAAGGAGAGCCGATCCGCTTTCGTCACCATATCTACAATGCGTGGGCCACGCGTTGCGATAAGCTCGTCGTCAAAATAAGAACGCATGCGGTCGCGCAGAGAAGTCGCCTTGCCGACATACAGAACGGTGCGTCCTTGTTTGAAAAGGTACACGCCCGGTACGTCCGGCAAATTATATTTTTGCAGGTCGCTTTTTTGCATGGCGTTGAAGGACTTTCTTTAAATATTCGCCCGTGTGGGAACCCTCGGTGTCAGCGATATCCTCGGGCGTGCCCTTCGCGACAATTTTACCCCCTGCGGCTCCGCCTTCGGGACCAAAGTCAATGACATAATCGGCGTTCTTGATGACATCAAGATTATGCTCAATGACGACGACTGTGTTGCCGCGCCGGACGAGTTCTTGCAAAATTTCAATAAGCTTGCGCACGTCCTCGTAGTGGAGACCGACTGTCGGTTCATCAAGCAAGAAAATGGTTTTCATCGGCATGGAGCGATAAAGTTCGCTCGCTATCTTCACCCGCTGCGCTTCCCCGCCTGACAATGTCGTTGCGCTCTGCCCGAGCGTGAGATATTCAAGCCCCGTTGAATTCAAACTTGTTAAACGGTCGGAAATCGCCGGAATATCGCCAAAAAATCTCTCTGCTTCTTCAATGGTCATCTGAAGCACTTCGTAAATATTTTTCCCGCGATACGTTACCTCCAGCGTTTCTTTCATAAAGCGCTTGCCTTCGCACACGTCGCACGTGACGTACACCGTCGGAAGAAAATGCATTTCCACCGCGAGGGAACCGTTGCCTTGACAGGCCTCGCAACGGCCGCCGGGCACATTGAAAGAAAAACGGCCCGGCTTCCATCCGCGCGTGCGCGCCGCCGCAGTCGCGGCGAAAAGGTCGCGAATGTGGGTGAAAGCACCCGTGTACGTCGCGGGATTGGAGCGCGGCGTACGGCCGATGGGCGATTGGTCAATAAGAACGGCGCGTCCGAGATACTCCGTCCCGGTAAGCGATGCGACATGTTCAAGTTTCGCCTCTCGGCGAGCGAAGCGAGCCGAGATGTTGCGATGCAAGATGTCGTAAAGAAATGTTGACTTCCCGCTTCCTGAAACGCCCGTAACGCATATTAATTTCCCCAAAGGCACATCTATATTTTGATTCACCAGATTATGCAAAGTCGCGCCGCGCACTTTCAGCCAGCCCTTCTCGCTTGTGCGCCGCGCTTCAGGTATGGGAATTTCTTTTTCATGCCGCACATACGCAAGTGTGAGCGAATTATTTTGATTTTCTTTTGCCGTTAAAAGGTCATCAAGCCAGCCGGAGACGACGACTTCGCCGCCGTGAATGCCAGCGCCGGGACCGATATCCACGAGATAATCAGAAGAATAGATGGTGTCCTCATCGTGTTCAACGACAATAATGGTGTTGCCGAGCTCTTTCAATGTCAGCAATGTTTTAATGAGACGGTCGTTGTCGCGTTGATGCAGGCCAATAGTCGGCTCATCAAGCACATATAAAGCGCCCGTGAGCCCGCTGCCCAGCTGCGAGGCGAGACGGATACGTTGGCTCTCTCCGCCGGAAAGTGTCGCGGCGGAACGGTTAAGGGTAAGATAATCAAGACCGACATTAAGCATAAACGTGAGGCGGCTCTCAATTTCTTTCAAAATGGGCGCCGCAATATCAAATTTCATTTCCGATAACTCAATAGAGTCAACAAAATCTTTCGCCTCTCGTATAGACATGCTCGTAAAGTCAACAATGTTCACTCCGAGCCCTTTGGATTTCGTACCTTTCAAATACACACGCAGCGCTTCGGGGCGCAGACGCTTCCCTTCGCAGACGGGACACGGCTCGTCAGAAAAAAATGATTCCGTGCCGAGACCGTGGCATGCCGGGCACGCGCCGTAGGGTGAATTGAACGAAAAGAGGCGCGGCTCAACTTCAGGGAAAGACGCGCCATCGTCCGGACAAATAAATTTTGAAGAGAGAGTTTCCAGCGTGCCGTCGGCATGCCGAATTTTCACCAAGCCGTTTGTTTCTTTCAACGCGAGTTCAAGAGCGTCCGAGAGCCGCTCCCGTCCGCCTCTGGCGGACGCAAATTCAGAAACAGAAATGGTGTCAACGACAGCGTCAATGTCATGGCGCTTATTGCGGTCAAGCACGATTTTCTCGCGCAGTGATTGTAATTTTCCATCAATAACAACCTGCTCATATCCCTTGCCGAGAAGGTCGTAAAGCAGTTGGTAATATTCTCCCTTTCTCCCGACGACCACCGGCGCATAAACAGTAACCGCGCTTTTGTCCCTGGTGACAATGCGCGAGAATACCATCTTGATCATTTCTTCTTTTGACAGCCGCACGATGGGCACGTCGTGATGGATGCAATAGGGTTGGCCTGCACGCGCGTACAACACGCGCAGATAATCGTAAATCTCGGTAACGGTCGCCACCGTGGAACGCGGATTATTGGAACGGCCTTTTTGGTCTATGGAAATGGCGGGAGAGAGGCCAACGATCTCGTCCACATCTGGCTTCGCCATTTGGTTCAAAAATTGTCGGGCGTACGCCGAGAGCGACTCTACGTAGCGCCGTTGCCCTTCAGCAAAAATGGTGTCAAACGCGAGCGAGGACTTCCCACTTCCCGAGATGCCAGTGATAACCGTCATCGCGCCGCGCGGCATCTTCACATCAATATTTTTCAAATTATGAGTGCGCGCGCCGCGCACGATGAGCCAACTTGCCCCGAGCGCTTGGCGCTTTTCGGGGTCGCTTCCGTGTTTAAAATTGTGTTCCCTGCCCCGAGCATCCCCGAGGGGTTCCTTTTTCGTTTGTTTTGGCATTTGTTTTTACATCAAAATTCCCGCCCATGACGGGGCAGGTACGATACGAGTATATCACATTACTCACAAAACAAAAAAGTTAAAGGGCATCGCCATTTCTGACGATACCCTGTTATTCTATTCCTTTCTTCAACTAGACACACCTGGAGGTGTTAACTCCACAACTTGCACTGCGCTCGGAAATGCTTAAAAAGATCGTCGTGTGATTTCCATCGCCCGTAGAACTCCATCTGCTCTTCCAATTTTGGCATACCACCAGCGAACGGAACAAAAAGACGCCCATCGGTGACTACCAAAAAGGACAGCACATCGTCCCAGCTCAGACCAACTTCTTCCATTTCTTCCTTGGTAATGTTCTGCATGCACAAGAGATCTCTAGCCAATGATTGAAAAAAATTTTCACCAACATCAATCGGGCCTGTGTGCATCAACGTCTGAGCGCCGTTTTTCCAAAACGTGAGTGTCGGATTGACCCACAGCACGACCCTATCGGTCATTTTCCGCTTTCCCTCCTCAACATCCTTACGGAACCTATTGTATGCAACAGAAAAATCACCTAACGTGCATACCGCTTCGACATCGGCAACCTCGTTGCGGCAGAACTGCGGGCCGATTGCTTTCACCCTTGCTAAGATTTGCAAACGCCTTCGGCGAGTGGAAGTCTCTATTAATTTCCGTGCAATATGCACGAGTGCTATAACAAGGAATGCAACACCGGCAATCGTTCCCCAGACGTACATTGTCGTTGACATTTTCAACCTCCAATTATCCTATGATCCACCATCTCCGGACATCTTAAAATGCCGTGAAGGGTCATGGACTCCGTGCTAAATATACACCTATCTATTTTATCTTGTCAAGGGCTTCTTACGCGAACTTTTCTTCAGTTCGTTCGCTTCCAATTTATAAATTTCATCGCGGATGAGGGCGGCGGTTTCGAAGTCAAGCTGCGACACGGCTTCTGACATTTCTTCCCTTTTACGTTTGATAAACGCGGCAGGGTTGTCTTTGTACGCAAGCGTGTCCAGCGCTAAAAGTTCATCAATCGTTTTTTGGTGTTCGGTGCGCATGGATGCCGCGATGTCATGAATCTCTTTGTGGATAGTTTTCGGCGTGATGTGATGCTTTTTATTATAAGCAAGCTGAAGTTCGCGGCGACGATTCGTTTCAAAAATCGCTTTTTCAAGCGAACCAGTCATCACATCAGCGTAGAGAATCACGCGGCCCAAGACATTTCGCGCCGCTCTACCGATAGTTTGAATAAGCGAAACTTCACTGCGCAGAAATCCTTCTTTATCGGCGTCTAAAATGCCGATGAGCTCTACTTCGGGTAAATCAAGCCCTTCGCGTAAAAGATTGACGCCCACCAAAATGTCAAAAACGCCTTTGCGGAAATTGGAAAGAATATCAATGCGCTCAATCGTCTTCACATCCGAGTGGAGATATTCCGCTTTTATACTGCGCTTACGCAAGAATGCGGCGAGATCTTCCGCCATTTTCTTGGTCAAAGTCGTTGCAAGCACGCGCCCGCCGTTTTTGATAACTTTTTCGGCCTCATTAATGAAATCGGAAATCTGACCTTGATACTGTTCCGTTTCGCTCACTCCGCGCACAACAAGTTCCGGATCAACAAGGCCAGTCGGACGAATGACCTGTTCTACAATCTGCTCAGAATGCGCGCGCTCGTACGGGCCCGGCGTCGCGCTTGTATAAATAACCTGTCCAATGCGCTCCTCAAATTCTTCAAAGGTAAGCGGACGATTGTCGCGCGCCGAGGGAAGGCGGAAGCCATATTCAATAAGCACGTCCTTGCGCGATTTGTCGCCCGCGTACATACCGCCGATTTGCGGGATCGTGACATGCGACTCATCGATTATCGTGAGAAAATCTTTCGGAAAATAAGAAAGGAGTGTATCCGGCGGCTCGCCCGCCTTCCTCCCGTCAAAGTGGCGAGAATAATTTTCAATGCCGCTCGTATAGCCAAGCTCGCGAATAAGCGCGAGGTCGTGGAGTGTGCGGCGTTTCAACCGCTCCGCTTCAAGGGGCTTTTCTTCGCGTTTAAACTTCGCGAGCTGTTCTTCTAATTCCACCTTGATGTCCTCTATCGCGCGATTGCGCTCATCCTCGCTCGTAATAAAATGTTTGGCTGGAAAAACAAAAATTGATTTCGGCTCCGCCATTTTTGTGCGCGAGATCGGATCAAGTTGGTCAATGCGTGCGATAGTGTCATTTTCAAATGTTATGCGATACAAAACGCGTTCATTGACCGGCATAAACTCAAGCGAGTTGCCGATGGCGCGTAATTGTCCCGGTTCAAGGTCGGCATTCGTCCGTTCAAAATAAATGTTAATAAGTTTTCGTATCAATGCCGCGCGACTTTCAATATTTCCCTTGGCAATTTTTACATGAACCTTCTCGTATTCCTCAGGCGAGCCGAGGCCGTAAATAGCCGAGACAGAGGCAACGATGATAACGTCCTTGCGCGTGAGAAGCGCCTGTGTTGCCGCGTGGCGCAAACGGTCAATCTCAGCATTTATCATCGCCTCTTTCTCAATATAGGTATCAGATTGCGCAATATAGGCCTCCGGCTGATAGTAGTCGTAGTACGAAACGAAATAGTGTACCGCGTTCTCGGGGAAAAACTCCCGATATTCCTGCGCGAGCTGGGCTGCAAGCGTTTTGTTATGCGCGAGCACAAGCGTTGGCTTATCATACTTCGCAATAACATTGGCCATCGTAAATGTTTTCCCACTTCCGGTCACACCAAACAATGTCTGGTGTCGCGATCCGCGCGTGAGTCCTTCTTCAAGTTTAGAAATCGCCTGTGGCTGGTCCCCCGCTGGCGGGAAAGGAGTATGGAGTTTGAAATTAGCCATAGGAGTAATCGCGAACGAAATTTTCGCGGAATTCGTCAAACCGCTCCTCAAGAATAGCTTGGCGCGCGCCGGCAACGAGATTCAAAATAAAACCGACATTGTGCATAGAAGCGATAATGGGACCAAGCATTTCACCGCTCCGTAGAAGATGCGCGACATAGGCACGAGTAAATTCTTCAACGCCAATAACGGACATTTCGGGATCAAGAGGCGAAAAATCGCTGCGATATTTCTCGCCCTTGAGATGGATTAAACCGTACCTCGTGTAGATGGATCCGTGGCGGCCGAGTCGTGTCGGTGCAACACAATCAAAAAGGTCCACGCCCGCTGCGATACTCGCGAGCATATCGCCTGGCTCGCCAATACCGAGACCATGTACCGGCATTTCTTCTGGCAATTCTTTCAACATAGCAAGTGCCGAATCTAATGAGTCGTCGCCATATTTCTTGCTGAACGAACCGCCAAGGCCGAAACCATCAAATCCCATGTCTGTTATCGTCTTCGCACTCAATCTACGCAAATCGTCAAACTGTCCTCCTTGCGCGATGCCGAAAATCGCCTGCTTCTTGTTCGCATTGATATTCTGCCGATGCACCTTCAGAGAACGCTGCGCCCAGCGATGAGTGCGTTCCATCGCCTCTTTCTGATACTCATACGATTCCGTCGGCGCGGTGCACTCATCAAAAGCAAAAAATATATCGGCACCGAGTGCGTGCTGAATCTCAACCGAGCGTTCAGGCGTGAAGCGATGCGGTGAACCGTCAAGATGCGAGGTGAATGAAACGCCTTCATCGTCAACGACAGCGAGACGGCTGTGAGGAGTAATTATTTCATCTTCGCCATCGGCAGAAAATTTTGAAATGCCTTTCCCAAACGCGGCCCCAAGTGAAAAAACTTGGAAACCGCCAGAATCGGTTATCGTCGAACCGCGCCAATTCATAAATTTCCCGAGGCCGCCGGCGTCTCGCACGATTTTTTCGCCCGGCTGGAGATACAGGTGATAGGTGTTCGCGAGTACGACTTCGGCGCCGAGCTTTTTCAGTTCATCGGGAAGAATGCCCTTCACGCCCGCTTTGGTGCCTACCGGCGCGAAAGCGGGCGTATGAATAACGCCGTGAGGAGTTTTGATAGCGCCGGCACGCGCACCGCTCCGCGGCACGCGCTTTTCTATGGTGAATGACATTGCGCCCATCACTTCCTACTATATCCTTACGACCCGAGAATTGTTACCGTCGCGGAGGCACTATTGTTATTCGTATTTGATTCTTCAACCGCGTGATCGAAGTTCGCGGTGACAGAAATCATCTCATTGACTCCTCTGTTTGCCTGGTCGAAACCGAGAACGTAATCGATGCTATCGCCTGGATTTAGCGATTGCTGCGGTTGGGATTGATATATATAAGCGGTCTGTGTCGGAATGGATGCGCTAAAACGCCACGCGCCGCTCGCATTCGTGCCGATATTTTTTATGGTGAAACTCACTGCTGGACGGCTACCCGCGGGAACGGTAGAGCTCGCGACGAACGAATCCGCCGAAGCTGATTCAAGATATCCGACCGCGTTTATATTCACTATAAAATCAGGGAGGCCAAAGAATGCGGGCGTCGAAGTTGCACCACTTATTTGATAGATGGTGTCCGTCTTCGTGCCGGCAACTGTTTTGGTCGGTTTCGGCGAAGGGGTGGGGTGTTTTGGAGCTATGTTCGTTGATGCGGTTGAGCTTGCATCGCCGAAAGAAATCGTCGTTGGTGCAATTGGCGTAGAGACAATTGAGAGATGGGACGTGGATTCACGCGTGAAAAACGAACCGAGGTAGACGGCCGCTGTGCCGGCATGATTTACCACGATGGGGACAAAACGCGTTGAGTAAACGGCGAGCCATATGCCCGCGGTGACAAGCGCAATGAAACCGACTACCGCGAGACCAGTCAATGTTTTGGAGCGGATTTGGGTGTTCGTTCGATCCATACGATATGTCATATATACCACGATGAACTTTTTATGTCAAGCTTTTGCATAACGAATATTTACGCGCCGAGAACTGCGAGCGCGCGGGTGAGCGCAAGTTTCGCGCCGGTTACTCCCGACGAGTAACTTGAATCGATCGCAATCGTGAGTGAGGCAATGAGCTTTTCCAGCGTTGGCGTCGTGAGGCGCGCGGTCAAGCGTGCGATATCTGCATCGCAAGCGGTGCCATCGATGCGGGCGCGGTACGCATCATCAAGAAGAAAGACAGCCGTAGAAATAAAATGTTCTGGGGCACCTCCACCGCGCACCTGTTGCCGCAATCCAGCAAAAACCGCCGTGCGATCGCCTTCAATAAGCGCGGCGGTAAAGCCGCGAACAGACGCGGGAATCTCTCCCGTTACGGCAACGGCGTTGGTTACGATCGGTTCAACGTTTTCATAAATTGGTTCTACGTTCTCATAAATCGGTTCGATGTTCGGTGGCAATTCCGTCTTGCGTTCGGCATTCGCTGCGGGATGTTCTCGCGACAAACTCTTTACGATGTCTTCAATGGAGAGCGCATCCTTATGCGCGAATGATTTAAACCCATCATACGATGAATACCCGCGAGGCGCTTCCGACAATTCCCGTTCCGCGACAGAGGAATGGACCGCAGGTGAAGGCGTTGCGGACGCAAATTTTGGCATGTTAAGTGTAGCCGAGACACGAACACCGAGATTGCGCGCGCGGCGATTCACGAATGGTACTGCGCCAAAGAGTACGAAATATGCAAGCGCGAGCGCCCAGACAATAAGCGCGATCCAATAGACCACAGTGCCAAAGGTCCCCAGGTCAAGACCGGTGTAAGGAATTTGCGAGAGATAGAGAAATGCGAGCGGCTGTGTACTCACATGCGGAAGTACCGAAAGCGTGATTGTTGGTACAAGTGAGCCGCCACCGCCGCCTCCACCTCCACCACCGCCACCTCCACCGCCGCCGCCTCCACCGCCGCCGCCTCCACCGCCGGTATTTACGGTGACGGTCGTAGAACACGTAATAGAATTTCCTGCGTTTGTGGCGGTACCGGTATAGGTAGTAGTCGTTGTCGGCGAAACAGATATCGTGCTTGACGCAACGGGCGTGGTCGTGCCAATACCGTTGTCAATGGAGAAAGTATTGGCATTCGCCGTGGTCCAAGAGAGAATTGATGAATCACCCGAATTCACCGAAGTCGGATCCGCAGAAAGCGTACAAGTTGGCACTTCTGGTGGAGGAGGTGTCGGGTACGTACACGTCACGCCCGTTTGGCTCGTTGCGTTCGGGTTGTAATTGGTTGCGGTAGGGTCCATGCAACCGTAGATGGTGGTGGGTGGAGTTGGGTACGTACACGTCACGCCCGTTTGGCTCGTTGCGTTCGGGTTGTAATTGGTTGCGGTAGGGTCCATGCAACCGTAGATAGGTTGCGAAACCGGAGTACAACTATCATAGGTTTGATTACCTGCTACGATACCGCAGGAGAGATCGCAAGAGTAGACAATATTGAAGGGCTTGCTGCAGTCGGTACTGGCTGACTGGAACGTGGCGTTCGTATAATTATACAAAGTGCTACATCTGCTACAGGTCTGGGGCACGGTCGAACAGAGAGCGGCTGTCCCGCCATAAACTCCAGAACAGGTCCAAGACCATGGACCACTGCCGCTGACCGGAGAAGCGAGCCCCGGATTGCAGAGAGTTGGCGGACCGGGGTATTGAGGATTGGAAGGAATGGTGTTAGAGACGGGAGCAATTCCATTAAAAGAACCGCAAGAGCCGTTGATTGGCGCAGGAGTAGTACTTTCGTTACCACTACCTCCACTGTCCCCGGCGGAATCGCCCGCGCCAGCACCGGTACTTGTTCCGTCACCTGCGCCAGTTCCGGCACTGCCTCCATCACCTGCGCCAGCTCCGGCGCTACTACCATCTCCTGCGCCAGCTCCGGCACTGCCTCCATCACCACCATCTCCTCCTCCGCCGCCGTCACCGCCGCCGCCATCCGTTCCGTAATATCTAATTTGAGATTGAATGTTTTGGCCATAGTTTGTTCCGATTTGGCTCAAAGGAATTGAAAACGAATACGTTTCGTGTTGCCAAGAAACTTTATTGGTGTAAGTAAAATTCTCCGTTCCCCATTCGGTTTTAGGCGGAGTTATGAGAAACGTTTTCAGGCCGTTATTCGTCACGACACCAAGTTCAACCCAATCGCCGTCTTTGCCAGTGTCATATGTATTATCGGAAGTCCAATCAACGTAAACGTAAAGATTTTTTTTATCGGCACTGAAATACGCATACCGCGTGGAAAAAGGATGACTTGACACAGGAATCTCGGCAAATGTGTATGTTTGCGTATCGCCAATGGTATATGTCAGGTAACCAGCATCCGGCCAGCGATAGGGTACGCCCTTGAAATTCTCTGCAACTCCGGTAATGGTGAGTGATGAACCCTTTTGATTCCAATAAAATTCTATGGTGCGATTCCATGCATCAACGACATCATAGTCGGCGTGCGCAAATTTTTGTGTTGGCAGTTGAATATTATCAGAAAGGTCTTGAGCCGAATTGGGTGTTTGGCCGTTGAGGACTACTTCATCAAGATGCGCGGATTGGGTACCGCCATTATGTGTAATCCGAATGCGATCACTCGGCTCTGGCAAGGTAAAGGTCTTGGTCGTGTACCGATTGGGATATGGCTGGCCAGGGAAAGGCGAGCTCGCCACAAATTGCCACGAGCCATTAACGTATTCCTCAATGGCAAACGAGTCCGCGGCGTTGGCGCTCTGCGCGTAAGACACATTAAACAATGTGTTCCAGTTAAATTGCAATGCAAAACCGCGTATAAACGCGATGAGAACAAAAAATATTGCTACTATAATGGTGTAATAACGTAAACGCATGCGATTGTTTTCCTATTTCCGAAACACCTCCGAAGAGACGTGCCGGAAAAGGGATCCGTCGAGGAACATAAAGTGCATTCGCACCACGTTCCCCGACAGCCCCGAGCTCAAAGACCTTCCCATCACGGCCTATTCCTTTCCCAATAAGCCGCGTTGACCTGTCGCGTGCACCATCTTCCGCCATTTTCCTTTTCCCACGCTTCCGGAAAAACCAAAATGCGGCGAGACCCTCCCGACATAGTCGGAGAGGAAAACCAAGAAGGCCAGATTATTTGCTCAACCCTTGTCAGTTGGATTTCAGACAGAGGAATCGTGGCGATTCCGTCAACGAGACGGAAATTACCAAGATCCTCTATCACCGCCAACGTCGTTGGGTCCAGAAGCTGAACTCCGATGTCAGCATTGAGCGGTGCCCTGACGTTGACAACACGAATAATCTCGTCTCCCAAACTCCCAGAGACATCGTCCGCTTTGTAGGCGCTGGGATCGCTAGCGTTCTTGGAGTCACGAGCCGCGGCTCTAACAATCAACGTTTCTACCCTCTTGCCAAGTTTCTCCGAAGCATAATAGATCGACTCCATCGTCCAGGCGTTCGCGAATAGAACACGCCCTTTTGGACATCCACTTGTCGGCATTGCAGGTGTAGGTGGTGGTGTAGTGAGCGGAGGAGAAGGTGGCGGCGCTATTAATCGAGGCGGAAGCGGTGTTTGGGGCCTGGTAGGAGCTGCTCCGATGACGTTGCCGCAATCGCCGGCGAGAATAAACTCGCCAGTGTTTGGGTCAGCCCAAACAGATTCGCCCTTAAGGAAGGCTCGATGCCATCCTCTCGCGTCGTACGTGTGTTTCTCTCCACGCACGAGCAATCTGCTAATTTGCCACTCACCGGTAGGAGCCGGCTGTTGCACTAGACTTTGCAGATACCGCGGAAGGTCCGCAATGTCGCCAAGTTTTGCACTAGGATGTGCGAGTTGGATGCCGTAGAAGTAATCGTGCGCGGTTGCACACGACCCGTCTTTCCTGCACCTCGCCGGGTTAAGCAGTTTATTTCCGGCCGGATCACTCGTGAGGGAACTTTCGACCAGTGCCGCGAGTTCGGTAGGATTCTTCAGCCCCTTCATCATTGGCATACCCGTTCCAGCGGCATGCATTACATTCGCTAGCAGCGCGATTGCGAGCGCCAACACGACGACAATAACGATACTTTTCTTCATCACTTCCTCCTCGTGCCGCGCGAGCGGCTGTTTTATTGAAAGAACATTCTCTCCCTTTGCGGAGAGTCATCCCGACCTTTGAATTTCAAAGGGAGGGGTGACTTTCAACAAAATCCGCGACAACAACAAAGCGATCGGTCTTCATGGTGAAGGAATCGCAAGTTGAAAGCGTCAACACCTTGCCGATGACCAAAAGCGGAATTATCGCATCGTTCGCGCTCTCCTTCGTGACGCTTTTCACCTGATAGGTATAGGCCATATCAGATGAGTACATCGTGACATCATCTCCCACCACGAGTTTCTGGATGCCATCAAAGGTCTTGTATGCTTGATTGCCGACAATCGGCAGATAACTTGAATGACCGAAGAGGACCACATTACCCTCCTCGCCAAGTTTCGCAGATGTCGGGTAACGCACTGCGCCCGAGAGCAATGCGTGGTCAAGAATCGTCGCATCAGTCGTCGTTGGATTCGCGATGGTTGCCGAAAGATTGATGACGGGAATGACTATCTTTGTCGGCAATTCGGGAATCGTCGACATCGATGTGCTCACGCTCTCGGGATCAAGTTGATTCGTCATGTTTGACGTGCTCACTGAAACCTTTGTGGGAGACGGCAAAAGGTCAAGTTGATTTAGCATTGCAATGCTCCCAAGAAATATAAAAACAAAAAGGCCCAGAAAAAGCCATTTCCTTGCGTAAATCCGCCTGCTGACCCGGATGAGCCATACGATGAAATTAACAAACCCTCTCATATTGTCTTACTGATACGTACACCATGACAACAGTTCTGTCAAGAGAAACTACGGGCGCAGACCGCTGCGGTCTGCGCCCGTTTTATTCTCTTCTTTTTTATTTTAGTGAGCTGCTTTTTGTACTTTCAAAAGTTCCACTTCAAAAATAAGTGTGGAGTTCGCCGGTATGACATTTCCGACTGCTTGGTCACCATAGGCAAGCGACGCGGGGATGATGAGATGGCGCTTCCCTCCTTCTTTCATGCCGACAATGCCTTCGTCCCAACCCTTGATTACTTGCCCCGCTCCAAGAATGAAAGTGAAGCCTGACGTACCGTGATTCGCCGAAGCATCAAAAACGGTACCGTCCGTGAGCGACCCGACATAATTCACCGTCACACTATCGCCCGCTTGGGCAGTTGCGCCCGTGCCGACAATTTCATCAGTTACTTGAAGTTGAGTTACGTTTTCGGTAGGCGTCGGCATAGCGGTTGGTGTGGTTTGAGTATTAGTGGTGGTAATTCCGGTCGGTGTTTCTTGCTGCGGAACCGGACTCGCGAAAATTGACATCCCATTAAATATAAAGAAAAAGGCAACGACGGCGAGCGCGAGTGCAACGGCGATACCGGTCTGGGTTGGTTTCATATGTGAATGATTATATTCAATATAACTGATATCATACCATGAGTTATTCGGGTATACTTTTAATGAGTTCTTTTAACTTCTCATGCCATTCCTTTGGCGTGATCTCACTGACGGAGGCCCTTCGTTCATCTTCGCCAATCCCATTCTCGTCAATTTTTTCATTTCTCGGCGACCCTTCATTCATATGCTATTTCAAGAGATATCGTTCGCGAATCATATTTTCTACAGTAGCACGGTCGCGACCGTAGGTAAGAGACGAGAGGTGAATGAGGTCGTCCACCTGCGAAGGATTTCCGAGCGGATAATTGAGCGTTTTTATATCAAACGCTTTTTGCGGTACGCCACCCGCGAGAATCTTCACATACGCGTTGCGATTCTCTATATTAACGAAGTCCAGCGCTTCAAAGACCGGTGCAAATTGTTTGGCAAAATATTCCGCATCTTCTTCTCCGACACGGAAGACCACCATATTGCCCACGTTGCCAAAGATGGCGTCACGCGTCTTTTCTTCTATCTGGTTGAGGAACTGATGCGCCATCGTGAGTGCAAGTTTATATTTGCGCGCTTCGGAGAGAATGCCGGGAATGGAATCGGTCGTTACGTTCTGAAATTCATCAATATACAAATAGAACGGCGGGTACGGCGTACGCGGATTATCTGCGCGCGAAAGTGCCGCCATAAAGAGTTTCCCGACGATAATGAGTCCCAAGAGATTTGCATTGCGTTCCCCCAAACGGCCCTTAGAAAGATTAATGAGGAGAATTTTCTTCGTGTCTATCATATCACGGAACTTGAACGATGATTCTTGCTGCCCCACGATCGGTCGAATGAAGTCGTTCGCGGTAAAGTCGTCAAATTTGTTGGTAATATACGGAACGATATTTTCAAGGGCGGCATCACCGCCGGCTTTCGTCGCGATTTCGTTCCAAAATTGGCTCACAATCGGATTGCGACATTTAGAGAGCTTCTCGCGGCGAAACTCGCTATTCGCAAGAACGCGCGCGATGTCAAGCATCGTTGAGCCGCTTGTCGGGTCTTCCATCACCAAAAGCGTCGCGTTGCGGAAATATTGTTCAAAAGCCGGACCCATGCTCTCAGGCACGTCGCCGTACAAACGATGAAAAATAGAAAGAAGTTCATTGACGATGAAAGTTTTTTGTTCTGGGTGCGAGAATTCATATTCAAGAAAGTTGAGACCGAAGGGACGCGAGAGGTCGGCAGGGTCAAAATAAATAACATCTTCATAGCGCTCCGGCGGCACCGCGGCGAGAATGTCCAAAATATCGGAGCCGTGCGGGTCAATGAAACAGCAGCCCTCGCCGTTTTTAATGTCCTGCATGATTATTGATTTCATCAGACCGGTCTTGCCAGTGCCGGTCTGACCGATGATATAGAGATGGCGGAGACGGTCTTCCAAATCAATATAGACACGCGTTTCTTGATTACGATAAATATTGACGCCGAGGAGCGCGCCAGCTTGCGGGAGCGAGAACGGCGCAGGCGCGTGCGTAAAGCGTACTTGCTTCAAATGCGGAGAAGACTCAATGCCAAGCGGCGGAAAGTGATAAATGGTCGTCAATTCGCGAAGCGACAGGGGAATCGCGTGGGCATCGGGCAGGCGGAAGGAGAAATCCTCAAAAACATGCTGCGCATGCCCTGCCTTCGGCGGGACGCGTGTGAATTTCAGCCGATTACCTTGCGTATTCGCAAACTGATTGAACGCTGCTTCAAGTTCGCCAAGTACCTGGTCCGCCTCATGTTCACTGGCAGAAGATGCAATGAGGCGAATCGTTGCTCCGACAATAGGAGCAGCAATTTTTTTCTCTACCTGCTCAATATACGTCTTATTCGCTTCAATCTGGCGGGTCTCGGCTTCTTTCGCTTTCTGTTCATCCTTCGGCTTGTTTGAAAAAAGCGTTCGCCCGATATCCCGCGTGAATTCGCCAAGCATAGTTTCAGGAGTCCCGAATGCCGACGATCGTTTTTCACCCTTCCGCAGTGCCTGAAGAATCTTCCGATAATGTTTTACATGTCGTTCTCCTCGTGGCTCAATGATAATCTGAAGCGCGGCGCCCTCGCCCGTATGTTTTATTTTAGCGAAGGCATTCATAATCGTATTAATCGGATCGTAGTCAAAGTCGGCGTACTCCTTCAAAGGAAGTGCGGGATGTTCAGAAAGTGCCGCGGTTGAAGTAAGCGAAGTGCCGCCCGGAGCAAAAATATTGTAGTCAAAGGGCTGCGGTTCCAGATGCGCTTGCGGAAATATGGCGAGAAGCTGCTTTTCAAAAAGAGCGCACTTCCCATTCGGTATCGCCGCGTAGAACTGGAGTTCCGGACTATCGGCGGGAACGGCGAGCTCAAGCGCATAATAATGCGGCTCGCCGTGCGAGGCGTCCGCAACCGAAAGGAGTCCTGCGTAAAATTGCTCCATCGCAGAAATAAGTTCTTTAAGCGTTTTCACGCGCACATTCGGTTCGGCATTCTTCGGTCCCGGAAGCGATACTTCATACAATGTCATTCGGAGCGCCTGAAAACGCGGGGCATTTTCATCAAACCCGGGCGCCGGGAGTCCTGCCGCAATATGTCGCACGAGATAGCGATGAAAGTCATCGGCGATATGTGGGTCATGCAGTTTCTCAAGCACGGCGAGCGCATTTTTGATTCCCTTCTCTTCCATCGTTTGCTGGAGACCCTTGATCGCCTGTTCGCTTCCGCCGAGATTAAGTTCGGAAAGAATCGTGTCTGCCTCGCTTCTCTTCGTCGCTTCGTTCATGCGATATGTAGGCGCAAGTATTTTTTCCGGCGCCGCTTGATGCGCGTGAATTTGTTCAGAAATAATAGCGGCGCGCTCCGGCGTTCCGGTCTTCGCAATTTCTTTCTCTTTATTCGCAACCTGTTCGCGCAAGTATGCAAGCTCCTCCTCCGGCGTGGACAACTTCGGCGTTGATTCCATTGTTCTAGTATACTGCACCCGAATGCTCAATTTTCTCCTCGCCTGTATACATCTCAATCCAATTGCTATCGTGGAGGCGGGCGGCTATGTCGGCATCGCGCTTCTTATTTTCGCTGAAAGCGGATTGCTCATCGGCATATTCTTTCCGGGCGATTCGCTTCTTTTCGTTGCAGGACTTCTTTCTGCCAGCGGTTTCCTCACATTCGTACCGTTGATTTTAATCGTCGCCGGTGCGGCGATACTCGGCGATTCAGTCGGTTATTGGTTCGGAACAAAAGCGGGCGATAATCTCTTTAAGCGCAAAGACTCGCGCTTTTTCAAACAGGAATATGTTGCGCGCACGCAAAAATTCTTCACAATATATGGTGGGCGCGCAATCATCCTCGCGCGTTTTATACCGGTCGTGCGCACTATCGCACCCGTTCTCGCCGGCGTTGGCACGATGAAATATTCCCGCTTCCTTTCTTACAACGCGATCGGCGGAATCCTCTGGGGCGCAGGAATGGTCTCGCTCGGCTACTTTCTCGGTTCAGTCATTCCCAACAGCGACCAATACGTGCTCCCGCTTTCGCTCGTCATCATCGTACTTTCCTTCCTTCCCATTTTCATCAATTATGTCCGCGGCGAGCGTGCTACGCCAGAAGCACAACGAGATAAATCGTGAGCGCTCCAAGGAGCGTCATCATCGTTGTCAACGCACGCGGATGACGATGGTGGCTCTCGGGAATAAGATCGCTCGCTGAAAGATAGAGGAAAGTTCCGACAAAAATGGCGAGAATAAGCCCAATAAGCGATTCGGGAATATGGAAAAGGAGAGTAGAAGCGGCACCGAGTACAGGCGCCGCCGCATCAATGAGCAGCCAACGGAACGCACGATTCCAGTTCCCGTTATTTCGTAATACAAAGTTCACTGTGTTGATGCCATCTGAAAAATCATGGGTCAACACCGCCGCCGCGACAACAATACCGATGACTGCGGAGGCCTGAAAGCCGACACCGATTGCAACTCCGTCCAGAAAACTGTGCGCCGAGAGCGCGAGTGCACCAAAAGACCCTCGACGCTCATTCGCCGCGTCTTCCTCATGTGTGCGTAGGAGAATGAATCGGTCAAGAATGAGGTAACAAAAAAATCCGAGCGCGATGAAGAGTGCGACTATCGCAGCAGAATGATATTTCGTACCGAGCCCGATCGCTTCGGGCAAAAGATCAAAGAGCGCAACACCGGCGACCGCGCCCGCCGAGAAGCCGAGAATAAGATGCAACTTATCCCGGAATCGGAGCGCAAAAGAACCGCCGACAAGCGTAGCGACAAACGCAGCGCTAGCGATGAGAAGAACCGTCATGCCCGCGTGAGGGATTATTTCAACAACGCATCAATCGCCGTTTGGAAATTCGTATAAGGATACGCGCCTGCGATAAGTTGCGTACCGATAACGAATGATGGCGTCGCTTGAATACCGAAATTCCCCGCTTCTGTCTTGTCTGCGTTAATGACGGCATCGTAAGTTGTTTGATTCGCCGCAACCGTTGCTTTCACTTTGTTCACATCAATGCCGCTCACAGAACCGGTCACCTTAAGAATAAAAGTGAGATTGTCCGCGGCGCTTAAACTATTTTCCTGCGGTTCTTGGCTGAAAAGTGCGGTGCGCCAGGCGGCAAATTGTGCGGGATAGAGTGCCCACACCGCACGAGCATATTCCGCGTCCACCGTTGAGTCGGGCCCGAGGAATGAAAAATCCTTAAAGACGATTTTGACTTTGCCTTCATTCACATAATTCTGGACAATTTGCGGCAGAGTCGTAATCTCAAATTGTTTGCAGAACGGGCATTGATAGTCAGACCACTCGGCGATGGTGACTGGCGCATTCGCTTGGCCGATGAAAGGTTCGTTATCAGTTTTTACATTTGCGATATTTACTGATGGCGCCGCAGCAGTTCCGGCTTGCGCGCCTACCTGCGGCGAGCCCGCCGAGCCCGTTGATGGATGCGAATTGCTCCAGATGACTGCACCAGCGATTAAAAGTCCGGCGACTATAACTGATAGTGGTAAAAAGTATTTATTGTTTGTTTCATTGGTGTCCATATGTGAGCGATAATATCATAAATAAGAAAAGAGCAAAAATAACAACCCGGCCGCGCTCCGCGCGGCCGCTGTTCTATTGATACTGAATATAAATCGGTGCGGGAGTGAGCGAGAGGATTTGCGCAGGAGTGAGCATGCCGGTAGACGGCGGCTTCAGGTCATTTTTATAAAAGAGCTTGATGCCGGTAAACTGCACCGGCTCCGAATAAATAACCGCGTTGTAGGTCTGTTCCTTTTTCGCCTGCGAGCCCCAACCGTCCATATCCATCACTATTTCCACCTCTCGCAAGGGCTGGATCTTCTTATAATTCGTCACCATATCCTGCGTAAAGCGGTGCACGATAAGAATCTTCGGCGGCAAATAATTATCGCGAACGAGGCCTGCGAGATACTGCGCGGCATAGTTTATATCGGCAGCGTCAAAAGTGCCGATGACCGTGCCAGGCGGATTGCCGTATTTCATTGAGAATTCCGGGTCAATGGCGAGTTCCACCTGCGGCATCTTCAAATATTTTTCAAGCATCGGAAGCTCCTGTTGCAGTGTGCTCTTCCCCACTTGCACATCAAGAATTAAAAGCCCGTTGACGCTACTCGCCATGCTAAGCGCATGCTCTATTTGGTCATCAGGCATTCGCGAAATATATTTTCCTTCCCCTCCTTCTTTATCTTGCGCCACGACCGCGATGTATTGAATGGCGGGCATCACTGGCGTCGTCGGGTCTGCCGCCGCCCACTGCGCCGTTGTGCTCGCGAGCATTGAGAGAACCTGGTCAGCCGGATATTCTCCGAGCACTCCCATTCCCGTTGAATAAAAATTTCCATAATACGCGACAACGCGCTTGAAGGGCAAAATTGCGCCCGCATTCGGATAGGTCGTTTTCACCGGCCAGAGCGGTAGCGAGCTTGAGGCAGTCGTCGTCGCGATGAAAGCCGCGAGAGTGGTTGTGCTCATATGCGCGAGCGCGAAAAGCCGCATGTCATAATCAACCTTGTTCAATTTCGGCAATGGGATAAAGCGCTCGGGTGTAATAGGCGCGAATGGGTAAAAGAAATTAAAGGCACTATAGAGAAGCGCGAGCACGACGATGCCCGCCCCTAGCCAATATATTTTATGAGACATGAGTAAGGGCTATTCTAGCTGAAACCACAGAGAAACGCTAAATCAGTGTGCCTCCTTGGCGCAAAACTTTAATAACGCCCTGTTCATCAAGAGCGATAAGCGTTGACGGCATGCCGCCGGAACATTCTCCGCCATCTTTATAGAAATCAACTTTATCGCCAAAATATTTTTTCGCTTCTTCAATAGTTTCTGCCGGCGGCAATCCTTCAGGATTAGCGCTCGGCGCAATGCACGGGCCTGATTCTTTCAAAAATGAAATTAGCGGAGTATTGTTTGGAAGACGGAATGCAATTCCGCACGGCAAAACAATACTTACAGGTCCGGGCCAGAAGCGAGCGAGAACTTTTCGCTGTCCTTCGGTGAGAACAACTCCGAAAGCGCCAAGATCACCGAGCGATGAAATAAGAATGATGCTTGGTTTCGCCGACGACCGTTTTTTCAAATCATACACGCGCTTAATTGCTTCTTTGCGCGACACAGACGCAACTAATCCATATAAAGTATCCGTCGGCATCACGCCGATTTTTCCTTGTTTAAGCATTTCTGCTTCCTTCATATTTCAAACATATCAAAGCTCACCTTGCGCGAATTTGTATGCCACATAAATTCCTGCAATTCCTCCGACTGCGCCGAGAAGAAGCGAGGACGTTGAAAATACTCCCGCGCCCCAGAGTTCCGGAATCAAACTTCCTATAGTTGACCCGACAAATAATCCCAACCAAACTAACTGCTTCATGAAGGGATTATACAATGAATGGCTGCAAGGATTGGACGACGTTAGAACCGTCCTTTTGGCTGGTAAAACACACTTTAGCTACAAAATCCTCGCGCCAGATTTACTGACCATTGCGTGATAAATGCCTTCCGCATCTACTGGCTGATACTTTTCAAAATACTTTGCGACGTTCTCAATGTCCCTTTTCAAGAGTTTCTCGGTATTAGGGTTCTGTCGCACATCAATGGTCTGCGGAAAATCAATGACGTAGGGCTTTCCTTGCCACCACAGGACGTTGTAAGCAGATAGGTCGGAGTGGACGACGCCAGCGTCAAGAAATATCTGGACGGTTTGTAGTATCGCATCAAGAGCGTGAGATGCCTCCGATGGGTCAAGCTGAATATCAACCAGTCGCGGAGCTGGCCCCGTATCATCCCCGATAAACTCCATCAGTATTGAGGTTGGCGTCCAGTCATAGACCCTTGGGACAGACGCACCGAGCTTGTTGAGATGTTTTAGAAGTGAGTACTCACGCTTTACCCAAGAAGTATGGAGAAACTTCTTTGCAAACTTATTGCCTTTGAGTATTGCCTTGCGAACGCTCGGCGTGGAGTAAAACTTGCCCTCCAAGTATTCGTCATTTTTCTGAAAAGACCGTTCGTCAGGATGTTTATAGACCTTGAGAGCATAGCGTTTACCGTCGGCTTGCACCGAGTACACCACGGCCTCTTTACCAGAACGAACCTCTATAGCATTTCCAAGAGAGTATCCCTTCGGGTGATAATCAGCCAGAACTTCTTTTATGGCATCCATAAGTTACTTTACGATTTCAGAGATACGCTCACGCGGTATTTTGCGGACTTGCACATTATCCATACCCAAAATCTCGGCCTTCATCAAACGATGGAGACTGTCCAAGATGAGCCATCGTCCTTTGTTTTGCATTATGTCTATCGGGTGCGCTATGTCGGCTTTCATTGTGCGCTCGTATTCGGCCTTGTGAGCATCGGGATTATCTAGCACTTCCTGCGAGGTGAGGTTGTAGACGCCCCCGCCTTCCCAGAGAAACGGGATGGTGAAGTGCCAAACCAGTTCACTGATGGCCATTTCTTCAACAGGCACATCAAGAGCCCAAACCTTCTCCTCGCTCCAAGAGAAGTCAAAGCCGACATCCTTGATGATTTGTGGAATGTCCTCTTTCATATCGTCTGCAAGGTGTACGACCAACCCGCTTGCCACTTCCACGGCGCAGGAATGACCTGCTCAAGCGGTAGACTCTTTATCCAGTGCTCAAGCCCGTACTGCGTGGCTCTGTGCCCGACTATCATTACGCGCTTACCATCGTAGTCGCGGAGAAGGTCTTGGAGAAATGCCTTAATTCGCTGGGAGGTCTGTTCGTAGCTCTCGCCGTTCGGGAACGGCTCATGGATGCGCTTTGGCTTCTCCACATCCACTTCGGCGCTCGGGTGCTGGGTCAGGTCGCCATAGTCGCACTCACGCAAGCGAGCATCCCTGATGATGGGAAACTTGCCGCCAAAAGCGATTTCCGCCGACTTGTATGCACGTTGGAGGTCAGAGCAGAAAATCGCATCAAAATGTGCATCCTTATATCGCTCTCCCATTTCCCTTGACTGCTGGACGCCGAGCGGCGAGAGCGCTACATCGTTATGACCCGAGGACAGATGCGCCTCATTATCGTAAGTCGTGCCGTGCGCTTCAAAAATGATTTCTATAGCCATAAATCCTATGTTACTCCATCAGGGACGATGTTAGAACTGTCTTTCGGCTGGTATATTGGCGACGGCATAGGACGGAAACAAAAAACTCCCCGCGTGGGAAGTTCTTTGTCGGAATAGCCAGCTACTTGATTGCTCGTTCACCTCCCACAAGGGGCTCTTGGTACGTCCGTAAACCAGTCGTCGCTTTTTACCGCTACCTTCACCCTCTCGGGCAATCCACCGCACAAGGCGGATGACGTTCTTATTGCACGACCCCCGTTTCTGACCGAAACCAGAAAGTACCAACTCTCGCTATCCCATGGGGGATTTTATCACAGCGTTGCCGCCTCATCATATTTCCAACTGTACCCAGCCGTCCCAATTACCCTCCTGCGCGTCTTTTCCTTCACCCGTGTAGAGCATCCATCGCCCAGTGTAATTGCGCGGGTCTGTATTAGCGACGATGCCACCTATTGCCTTACGGCCCTTCTTTTTCATACCAGTGGCATATGACTGCAAACCATCCGACTTTGCCGCAAAATCGGCGAGATGGATGCCGTGAGGGTCAAATAGACCTATGGTGCCGTCTTTCGTAAGAACCACGAAGTCAACGTAGAACGGCGCGTCGTCTTCCCCAGCAGAATACGGGACCGCGAAATAGGTGGCGTCCCGCGCTCCGTTTTTGAACCACCACGAGACGCCATTGCGCGAAGCGTTCAGGAACTCAATAAACTTACTCTCCGATTTCCAGTTCTCATCGGAGTAAAAAGGTTGTAGGACCGACTTTTTCGCATCCGTTTCGACATATCCTTCACCATAGACGATTTTCTCTGGCACTTCCCAGACTTCCTCGACAAGCTCCTTATCGCGCCTCTCGGTGTCGGCGATATAGGCCTGTTTTGTCGCATCAATGGCATCTAAAAAGAGTTGTCGGTTATCTTCACTCAAAACGATATTGATGATGGACTGAAAGTCGTCTACTCGGTCCAGCTTCATGTGCTTACTGAAGAACTGGTATATGCCTTCCTTCACACGACCCACGGAACGGTCTTCGGGATGGAACTGCGGCGACAAGCTCTTGCGGACTAGGTAATCAAAGAGCCGCTGTAAATCCATATCGCTCGCAGTATCGAGCTTGGCGTTTGCCTTCAAATGCGTGCCCGCAATCAAATCTATATTCTCGGTCTGCCAGTCAGATATGAAAGCAGGATGCACATGCTGTCCCTTCGTCTTTATCTTCTCCTCAAGCCCAGAGCTTTTTGCCACTTCGAGAAATAGGCGGGTGAACAACGGGCTCAAGCGGGTCTGCTCGCGGTGTCGCTTGCTATGAACCGACAGCAGCTTCACTGGCTCGTATTTCGGTATGCGCATGCTGGTGTGGAAGACGACGTAGCCACGGCCGATGTCGTCTTTAATTTCGATGTCGTCAATGTTGGTGTAGACATAGGCATAGTTCAAAGCGTCCTCGTCATAGTAGCTATCGTCAGGATACGGCATACGCATAATGCGGCCGATGGTCTGTATGGAGAAAATCGGGCTGGACCATTCGCGGAACAAGACCAAGACTTGTGCTCTTGGGCAATCCCAGCCCAGAGCTATGGCCTGCTTGAATATAAGCACCTCCACCTCGCTGTCGTTTCGGGTGATGTTCTCAAGGTTCTTCTTGTCTTCGGAGAGATAGATGGCGAGCTTGCCGTTATCGACGCTGATGCCGTGCGTATCTTTCAAAGTCCGCACTATCATGTTTTGCCTGTCCTCGTCTGCTTGGCCACGACGGTCTGGGAGCTGGATGAGGAGTAGCGGATTGAGGGATATTCCCGCTTTCTTGTATAGCTTCACCAGTTCCTCGCGCTTTTTTAGGGACTCGCGGAGCACAATGTCATCGGTGCTATTGGCGAGTTCGCTTTTTATCACGTTACTGCCACGGGCGAGAATGTTCTTGAAATCCTCATTGAGCACCACCCCTTTCTTTATCATTGCCTTGCCCGTTGCCCCTTCCTGCTTTATCTCATCAATATCAATAGGTACGATGGCATCAGGATTGACCATTACAGGCGTGGCCGACACTTCGATGGTGAGCTTTGGCGCGATGGCGGCGACAAGGTTCTGTGATGTCTCGGCTTGAGCATGGAAATGGCTTTCGTCTATGATGAGTACGATTTCTCGGCCATCCTCGCGGGTATTGGCGATGATATTTGAAAGGTTGTTGTCATTTTCGTTCTCACGGATATAGATATTGTTGTTCTGCCTGATGCTCTCCCAGTTGAAAAAAAGCACCTCGTTCTCGCCGATTTTCTTGTCAGCAAGGTCATCGAAATAGCGGCACTCCAAAGCTCGCGAGTTCTCGAAATACGCCTCCAGCTTTTCCTTGCTCTGCTCATGGAGCTGGCGCGGAGCAGCCCAAATGAACGAACACGGCGGGTGCGTCTCGTCATCGGCGAACTGGGCCAAAAACTCTGCCATCATTATGGTCTTACCCGAACCCGTGGGGGCTTTGAATACGAGCTTTTTTCCATCAGATTGCCGCAAAAACCTCCTGACGTTCTTGAGCAGGTCTGCGACGGCGTTCTCTTGATATGTGGCGAGCTGGAATGACATATTTATTTTTGGAAGATACGGCGATAGACCCGAAGTATCGCCTCGGGTATCGGAGCAACAGTTACCGCCTTCTTCATATCTTCAAACTCCTCGTCGAAGGTGTCATCACTCAAGGAGAAGATGTACACGCTCCATTTGCCGCCGATTTTGGCTATGTCCTTTTTCAGAGCAGGGATAGCATCCTCATCGAACACTATGCCCGTATGTCGTTTGTTGCCTTTGAATATCTTGACCAGTTTCGTCTCTTTCACGGGCTCGAATGTATCCTCTCGCATGCAGAGCATTTCCGTCGCCTCGCGCGTGAGCATTTCCTTGTTCTTGTCGTTCGGTTCCGCACCGACAAAGGCCGTCTTGAAATACTTGAGGTTGCCACCGAGGCCTGCGACTTTTTCACCATTAGCGCTCTTATACCCTTCTATTGCTTTTGAGATGCGTGGGTAGCAGACCTGCGACGCAATATCGTTCTCATCGTCAGTACAGAGGATAAAACGCCTGTTTCCGCCATCGTCGTTATTGAGTTGCAAGACCGCATGACCAGTCGTGCCCATTTATCTCGAGACCCGCCTCACCAATAGCTCTCAGAGCTGTTTTAATTTCATCCAATTTCTGTTCCATATACATCATTGTATCGCCGTTGAGGAAAGAGTAAATAGACGCGTCTCGTGCTAGCTCGACTTGGCTGGGGGATTAGGACTCGGACCTAAATTAACTGGACCAAAACCAGTCGTCCTACCGTTAGACGATCCCCCAATAAGGACACATTATCACTTTGCCGCGTCTTCGGGAAAGAGTTCCAAGACGGCCAATTCTAGCGGGAGCGCGGGGATGGGCGCATAGCGGATGCGCTCGGCGGCGGTGAGGAACGCGAGCATCGTCGTATGCGTGATTCCATTCTCCTTCGCGAATTTTTCAAGAACAGAAAATTCGTCCGCGCCGAGCTCGCTTTGGAGGGAGGCGCGGAGGTCGGGCGCATAACGTATCAAGAGCGTGGCGCGTAATGCCTCCAATACAAGTTCCAAAAAAAGTCCCATATCAACGCTGGACTGCGCCGCCTGCTCAATGGCGGCGAGCGCCTTGCTGCGTTCACCGGCGGCGAGCGCGTTCACGAGCGCGTGCACTTGTTCGCGCCGCGGCGCGCCAGTCGCCGCCTCTACGATTTCGCGCGAGAGCGTCTTCTCTTCTGTCGCGGCACATACTTTTTGTAAAACCGAGAGCGCATCGCGATAGGAACTCTCTGACAGCATCGCGATAAGGTCAGCGGCAGCGGGCTGTATGTCATATTTTTCTTTCTTCCCGATTCGCTTCACAAATTCCGCTAAATTTTTACGCGTCGGCTTCTTAAATTCAAACACCTGACAGCGCGACTGCACCGTCTCCGGCACTTTCTCCAATTCGGTCGTCGCGAGGATGAAGACCGCGTGCGCCGGCGGCTCTTCAAGCGTTTTTAAAAACGCATTCCACGCCGATTTTGAAAGCATGTGCGCCTCGTCAAGAATGTATACTTTGTACGGTGACTGGAACGGTAAAGTATAGACGCCCTCAATGAGCGCGCGAATATCTTCCACGCTGTTGTTGCTCGCGGCGTCAATCTCGTAAAGGTCGCGCTCGGTGCAGCCGATGGCGTTCGCGAAGATGCGCGCGACCGAGGTCTTCCCGAGCCCGCGTGTACCGGCGAAAAGATACGCGTGACCGATTTTTTTCGTCTTTGCCGCCTCCTCCAGCGGCTTCGTCACCTGCTCCTGCCCCACGACATCCGCGAACGTAGTCGGGCGATAGGTTCTATAAAGGGACTGATGCGCCATGGTACTTGAGTATAACAAAGATAAGTAGTACGATATAGACCAGACAAGTAACCAACTAAAGGTAAAGAGGGAGGAATTGAAATGCCGAAAGCTGAACCGAAGTTGGAGTTGCGGATGAAGGAGAGACAGGACATAAGACCAGATACGGACACAGAATTGGAGCTGGAACCCCGTTTTGTTTCCTTTCTGGACCGTTCAACCGTAATCCAAGACCCTGTCCAAACGCGCGAGTACGAGTGGATAGGGTTCGGGTGCTATCGAGTAATTCGGCACTCGGGTGCTCAGTAATCGCAGCTGCACAAAGAGGGACGCCCTGGGCGTCCCTCTCTATTTTTATTTAGACATAACTGAATTAGCGATTGCATTTTCAAGTTCGGCGGCGGAGTTGGCTTCCATAAATTTCGCGCGCAATTCTGCCGCACCGGGAAAACCGGTAACGAATGCTTTGATGTGCTTTTTTAGAATTGAAAAACTTTTGGGCGGCATCATTTTTTCAAAATTCTGTGCGAGTTCTATGAGCGCCGCGAGCTTCTCGGCGAGCGGCGTATCATTAACTTTTCTGCCGGCAAAAACCCACGGATTACCGAACATCGCACGGCCGAGCATCACGCCGTCGCATCCCGACTCGCTCGCTTTTGCTCGCGCATCTTCGAGGTCCCGCACATCGCCGTTGCCGATAAGGAACACGTCGGGATTGACCTTATCGCGAATTTCAACCGCTTTCTTCATCAACTCCCAATCGGCGAGAACAAGCGACAACTCTTTCCGCGTGCGCAGGTGGAGTGTGATGGCAGCGGGTGCCGCCTGCAGAAGTGTTGGTAACCATTCGTCAAGCGATTCCTTGTTAAAGCCAACGCGCGTTTTCACCGACACCGGCAACGTGCTTGCTTCTTTTGCGGCACAAATAAGTTCAGTTGCGAGCTTCGGATTTTTTATAAGCGCCGCGCCCGCGCCCTGCTTCTCAACCACGCGGTCCGGGCAGCCCATATTGAGGTCAACGCCGTCAAAGCCGAGTTCCGCGACAAGTTTCGTCGCGTACGGAATCATTTCTGGTTTGCTAGAAAATATCTGCGCGACAATCGGGTGCTGGTTCTCTTCAAATGCGAGGTCGCGCAAGAGCGGGCTCGGCGTGAAGGATGCACAATTTTGAGGAGTGATGCCAAGTGCAGCAAAGCGTAACGCTCCGAAAAATTGCGCATTCCGAGCGTCACCCAAATGATACAAACCATCTGCCGAAACAAATTCCGTCCAGAAAACATCCGGCTTACCTCGCCTAGCGACAAGCGCGCGGAAAGCGACGTCAGTCACGTCCTTCATCGGTGCCATCGCGAAAAACGGCTTCGGAAGTTGGTTCCAAAATGACGTCATTCTTTCTTTTTCAGATACATTTTTCCATCAAAACGCAGGTCAATGTACTCTATGGAGCCGTCCGTGAGATTAAAATTATTGCGAGCTGACACAAGTGCGGTGTAGGCATTCTGTTCGTCTCCGAGCACGTAGGTGATGCGCGTGCCGCTCGCGAGATAATCATCAACCTCATCGGCGCGAAAGACGACATAGTCAACCGGTGAACCAAATGTACCCAGTTGCCGCGCGAAATCAAACGCGGGAGGAAATTTTTCCGCATTTGGAAGTGTTGAGCCAATAGGAGAAACATCATTCAGGAGAGATTCGTACACAATAAAAGAATTTATAGGTGAAGCCATGCTTGTCGTCGCATATACAAAACCATTCGCATCAAAAAAATAACAGTCCTCTGTGTTTAAATCAGGAGTGCTGGTACTAAAGCCGAATCCGCCCGCTGGTGGAGCGCCGCACCAACGCGCAACAGGAACGCGGTCATCCACTTTTATTGAAATGCCTGTGAGCCCATTTCGAGATAACGAAACGGCGGCTATCTCCGGACACGCGGCGAGAATGCTGGCACGAATGCGCGACGCAGGAAAAAAGAACGTTGAATCGCACGGAATGATGCCGAGATAATCCCCTTGCATCGCGCGAGTTGCGATTGTCGCGAGTGATTGGTCCGCTCCGAAAATATTGACTTGCGAAATGCGCACCACATCCTGTCGAAGCCACCAGACAGCAACGCCGAATAAAATGAGAATCAGTAAAACGTAGGCGATGAAAGAACGACGACGTTTCTTGCGCCGCCGTTCAGCCAAGCTCTGTCTACCGGACGACAGGCGTTTGCCTCGGTCGGGCAGGCTATGCAACCTTGCCGATGACATCCTTTCCGACATATGGCACAAGGGCCTCGGGCACGCGTATCGTGCCGTCCGCTTGCTGGTAGTTTTCAATAATTGCAATAAGAGTTCGACCGATAGCAAGCGCTGTTGCATCATTCATATGCACATGCGTCAGATTTCCGGTTTTATTTCGTAGACGTGTATTAAGCCGTCGCGCCTGATAACCGCCCATATAATCCGATGTGTGTGTCTCTCGATAAGTCTCTTGTCCCGGCATCCATGTTTCAATGTCAAATTGTCGATGGTCTGGCTTACCCATATCGCCCGTGCAAATCGCGACAACTTGATATGGAAGTTTAAGCAATTGCATGAGATGTTCCTGTATCGCGATGAAAAAATCTTGTTCCTGGTAGCCGTCTTCTGGCCGAACAAAACTTTCAAGCTCAAGCTTGTCAAACTGATGCTGGCGCAAAATGCCACGCGTGTCTTTTCCTGCCGCGCCGGCTTCTCGCCGAAATGCAGTTGAATATCCCGCATAGCGAATCGGCAACCGTTCCTCTTCTATGATTTCGTTCATGTGAAGCGGCCCGAGCGTATGCTCCGCGCTTCCGATAAGTACCAGGTCATCCTTTTCAAAAAAATAACGTTCTTCTATTGGCTGCAACCGCGCCATACGGCCCATCACGTCACTTCGCATAAACACGGGAGGAATTATCGGAATAAATGGAGTTGCGGCGATATCAAGTTTAGCCTTTTCTGCAATAACGGCTAGTTCCTCGCGCGAAGTTACTATCTTGAGCGCAAACGCAATGAGAGCGAATTGCATAAGAGCGAGGTCGCCTTTGAGGAAAGAGAAACGTGCGCCAGAAATCTCTCCCGCCTTTTCCGTATCTATAATGTCAAGGTCTTTTCCGATATCCCAATGTGCTTTTGGTTTAAAATCAAACTTTGTCGGTTCGCCCCACGTACGAACGATGACATTCCCTGACTCGTCCGGACCAACTGGCGTGTCGGGCGAAGGAATATTCGGAATTGCGAGAAGCAATTTAGTCCATTCCTTCAGTAATTCCTGATAGCGCTCTTCCGTTTCTGTCATGCCGCTCTTGAGTTGCTTCATCGCCTCAAGCAATTTCACGCGTTCATTACCTTTGGCACGCTGAATTTCATTACTGCGTCGATTCTGTTCCGCACGCTTCGCGTCAAGCTCCTGTCGAAAACGCTTACGCTCATCATCAAGTTTTAATAACTGATCAATATCAACTTTCACTTGCTTTTTGGCAGCAGCATCTTTTACCACGTCGGCATTCTCCCGAATAAAACGTATGTCAAGCATATTTTTATTATACCCCATAAAAAGCAAGACGCCGGGGTCAGCCGACGTTTTAAAGAAAGAATGATAAATTGCGTGACAGTCAGATCGGCATTAAATGAGAGCCATTCCCTCGTTGGTCGCTTTCTTAATCCACCACCTACGAAAATCGCCCAAATGGGCAATTTCGTTTATAGTTTACACATGAAAATCTATTCATGGAATATGTTGTTCGGCAATAGCAAGCTTGACCGCGCGTTTGAATTCATCGCACAAACTGATTTTGATATTTTCTGCTTGCAAGAAGTGCCAGAAGAATTTCTCGCGCGACTTAAGACACTTCCCTGTTCTATTGCCTTCTGCATTGATACAAAACAACCTTTTAAAAAAAGAACTAGAAACATTTTTATGGTCATTCTCTCAAAGTATCCGATAATGGCACGCGGCGAATTGTCTTTCCCTGATTATTGGCCGCGTCTGCCGTTGCGCACGCACCTGTTCATCTGGCTCATGAGACCATTCGGTTTCTTAAAAGTTCACGGTCATGGCGCGCTCTTTGCTGACATCCGTATCCCAAACATACAAAGCGTAGTCCGTGTATTTAACCTTCACCTCATGCTCGTGCATCCTTCATTACGCCTGAAAGAATTTGAGACAGCAATGGCTAGACGCGATCCGTCTCTGCCGACAATTGTCTGCGGCGATTTCAATATTCTTGAAAAGCCACATATCACGCCCTTGAACTGGTTTCTCGGCGGTCGCGTAACTGATGCGTTGTTTTATAATAGCGAGCGCACACATATAGAAAAGTGTTTCGTTGAGCAGGAGTTGACCAATGTGCTCCACGGGAAAATCACGCACTCGTTCTCGCGCTCGCAGCTTGACCACATTCTCATTTCTAAAACATTTTCAATCAAAAACGCGGGGGTCATCTCCGGCCGTTTCGGCTCCGATCATCACCCAACACGAGCAGAGCTCACTTGACCATACCTAGGTACTCGCGCTATGAGTTAGAGCGTGACCAAACGATTACTTATTGTGGAATCGCCGACCAAGGCGCGCACGATTGGGCATTATCTCGGCAAGGATTATGATGTCCTCGCTTCGGTCGGGCACGTACGTGATTTACCAAAATCAAACAAAGACGCCGTTGATATTGAAGGCGGTTTTATTCCTCGTTATGTCGTTCCCGCCGAGAAACACGAAATTATTGAAAAAATAAAGCGCGCGACAGCAAAAGCCGATGAAGTGTATCTCGCGACCGACCCTGATCGCGAAGGCGAGGCGATCGCGTGGCATATCAAGGAGGTCGCGGGCTTGAAAAAACCCAAACGCGTCGTTTTCCATGAGATTACAAAGGCCGCTATTGAAAACGCGCTTGCACATCCGCGGCTGATTGACGAGAATTTGCGACGCGCGCAAGAAGCGCGGCGCGTCCTTGATCGAATAGTCGGATATGATTTATCTGGTCTGATTTGGAAAAAAGTGAGATATGGTTTATCGGCAGGTCGGGTGCAGTCGCCGGCATTACGCATCCTCGCGGAGCGCGAGCGCGAAATTAAAGCATTCCTACCAGTAACCTATTTTGTACTCTCGGCACTTTTCAAATCACCCGTGGGTGAAATTGCTACATTTTGCAGTGAACAGCCAGCAACAAAAGAAGAAGCAGACCGAATCGTACAAACGGGTCGGGCTGCGAAATGGGGTGTCGCCGACATCACCGAAAAAGCCGAGGAACGCAATCCTCGCCCTCCTTTCACCACGTCAACCTTACAGCAAGCCGCGTCAGCTCGTCTCGGTCTCGCTCCCGCGCGCACGATGCGCGCGGCACAGAAACTTTATGAGGCCGGGCACATTACGTATATGCGTACTGACTCGGTGAATCTTGCGAGAGAAGCGGTTGCGCGAATAGCGAACATCGTTGAAAAAGAATTCGGCAAGGACTATCTTCAAGTGCGCGTCTTTAAAACAACGAGCAAAAATGCGCAGGAAGCGCATGAAGCCATCCGCCCGACCGATCCAAGTCATGTTCGCGCCGGTGGGACGCCGGATGAGGCACGGCTTTACGAGCTCATTCGCATCCGCGCGCTCGCCTCGCAGATGGCAAGCGCGCGAATCATGCGTACTTCAGTTACGGCTAAAGCCGATAAAGACATTCCCGTTTTTGTCGCAAATGGTTCACGCATACTCTTCCCCGGCTGGCTCGCGCTTGATACAAGAGCGCGCGGCGAAGACGTTGAACTGCCGAAACTCTCCATTGGCGACGCACTTACGCTTCTCTCGCTTTCCTCGGAAGAGAAGCAAACCGAACCGCCGAATCGCTATACCGAGGCCGGCCTTATAAAGGAACTTGAGAAACGCGGCATCGGCCGTCCTTCCACCTATGCTTCCATTATGAAGACCATCGCGGACCGCGGTTATGTGGAAAAAGTGGCGCGCGCGTTAAAGCCGACTGCGACCGGTATGGTTGTCTCTGGTTGGCTGGAAGAAAATTTCCCAACGTATGTCAGCGACACCTTCACCGCAGAGATGGAGAACGAGCTTGATGAAATCGCGCGCGGCGAGCGCGGCTACACGGAAACGCTCTCCACGTTCTATGGTCCGTTTGAAAAAGCCGTACGCGCTAAAGATAAACTCCCGAAGGCGACTTCGCTCGGAGATGCGCCAAAAGAATTCCCGTGCCCGTTATGCGGAGGTCCGATGGAACTTAAGCTCGGCCGCGGCGGCGTGTTTATGAGTTGTAAACGCTACCCCGATTGCCTCGGCGCGCGGACTGAAGAAGGAATTGAGCTCCGTGGCGACGAACCCATTGGCAATCATCCCGAGACCGGCGCGCCGATTTATGTAAAAACCGGAAGATTTGGACCGTATGTAGAAATGGCATTGCCAGATGAAAAAGAAAAAAAGAAAAGCGGTCGAGGGCGGCCGCGAAAGGTAGCGAAACGCGCGAGCTTGCCCGCCGGCACCAACCCCGCGCAAGTAACACTTGCTGACGCGGTGAAATATCTTTCTCTGCCGCGTCAACTGGGAAATCATCCTTCAACCGGCAAACCGGTTTTTGCTTCAACCGGACGCTTCGGGCCGTATGTCGGGAGTGACGGTGAGTTTCGTTCAATAAAAAAAGGTGATCCCTACACCATCACGCTTGATGAAGCGCTCGCTCTTCTCGCGGAGCCCAAGAGACAATCGAAAGGTGTTGAAATCGTAAAAGAAATCGGCGCGCATCCGCGCACCGGCAAACAGCTTGTGCTTTATAAATCAAAACAAGGACTTTTTCTTAAAAAAGGTTTACGCCGTATTTATCTGCCCGACTCCGTAAAAGCCGACTCTATCACTCCCGCCGAAGTGGCCGGGTATCTGAAATAATTAAAAGCAGGTGTATAGTGTTCCTCTATGGCGATAACGTCCGTCAAGGAAATTATCGGCGAGATGAATAATCCTTCAGCCGAGGATATCGCGTTTGTTGAGAAAGCGTACGAGTTTTCCAAGAAGGCGCACGAGGGCCACATCCGCTATTCGGGCGAGCCCTATTTCATTCATCCGGCGGCAACCGCGAAAATCCTTGCCGAGTACGGCATGGACGCAACAACTATCGCTGCCGGCCTTCTCCATGACACGGTTGAAGACGGATGCACCTCACGCGAAGAAATTGAGAAGGAGTTCGGAAAGGAATTGCTCTTCATCATTGACGGTGTGACGAAGCTCGGCACTCACAAGTATCGTGGTGCCGAGCGCCACGCGGAATCGCTTCGCCGACTTCTCGTCGCAACGGCGAGCGATATCCGCGTGCTCATCGTGAAGCTCGCTGACCGCAAGCACAATATGCAAACGCTTGAGTATGTGCCAGAACATAAACGCCGGCGCATCGCGCTTGAGGCATTGGAAATCTACGCTCCGATTGCTGACCGCCTCGGAATGGGCAGGATGAAAAACATACTTGAAGACCTCGCGTTCCCTTATGTAGATCCCGACGCAGCTCGGCATACTGCTGAGGTACGCAAATTGAAAACGCAGGAGACCGAAGACGGCCTCGCCAAAGTGCAAAAGGAACTTAAACAGGAACTTGCAAAAAAGGGTCTCGCGACATTCCGCACCGATATCCGTATGAAAGGGCTGTGGAGCCTGCATCAAAAACTCAAAAGAAAACGTGATGACATCAGCCTTATCCATGACATCGCCGCATTGCGGATTATTGTGCCTAGTATTGAGGACTGTTATACGACGCTCGGCATCGTGCACGCGCTCTATAAGCCCCTGCCGGGCGAATTCAAGGATTACATTGCCTTCCCGAAACCCAACGGCTACCAGTCGCTCCACACGACAGTCGTAACCCCCGAAGCGGGCATTGTAGAAATCCAAATCCGCACCGAGGAGATGCATCGGCGCGCAATGTTCGGCATCGCTTCGCATATGTCTTACAAACAACTCGGGAAAGGAGTGGAAAAACTCGGGAAAGAATCCCAGAAAAGCAGATTTGCGTCTCTTTCCTTCTCGTGGGTTCGCTCGCTTATCCCTTCGCTTCTGAAGGTCTCAAAAAAGGAAGAGAAGGAGAAAGGGGTAAAGGATGCGGTAAAAGTTCCGCCGTGGCTTGCCGAACTTACCGATGCGCATACAGAGGTTACCGGTTCTGAAGAATTTATTGAGGGATTGAAAGAGGATTTTTTCTCGCATCGCGTATTCGTTTTTACTCCCCAAGGTGATGTCATTGACCTGCCCGCCGCATCAACACCGATTGATTTCGCTTATGCGATACACAGCGACCTCGGGAATCATCTCCAGGGCGCGAAGGTAAATGGAAAACTCGTCGCCTTTAACACTCCACTTGATAATGGCGCGGTCGTCGAAATAACACGGCGCGATGCCGCGCACCCTTCGCCAAAATGGCTAGAAATCGCGCGCACATCGCTCGCGCGCCGACATATTCGCGCCGCACTCGGTATGACCGAACCCGCAAAACCATCCCGACGAACCCGACGAAAAAAGTCAAACCGTGAACCCGCTCACTGAATAGAGTTCGTCGTCATCGGAAGATTCTTCCGGCGCGGCGAGTGGAATTGGGTCAATTTGAGTAGTATTTGGAAATTCTTCTGTTTCTTCCTCTTCTGCCGGCTGGCGAATTTCGGAGACCGGCGCGCCTGGGTTCTCAAGAGCTGAACGCGCCGCGAGCGACGCCACAAGAGCTGAAAGGTCGTCAGGAGAAAAAAAATCAATGAGCAAACGGCCGCCCTCGGCGTTTGTTTCAATAATGACGCGCGTGCCCAAGGTCTCGGTAAGCGATTTTTCAAGCTCAACCATTTCAGGCGTTTTACGATGATATTTACGAACATGTTCTTGTGCGATGGAGCGTGCGATACGTTCGGCTGCGCGAACTGGCAATCGCTTCAATATTATTTCTTTAAAAAGAGTTTCGCGCTCTTCCGGGCGGTCATTAAGCGCAAGCAAGGTGCGCGCGTGGCCTTCGCTGATTTCTCTTTCCACGACGGCGTTCTGCATGTGCTCGGGCAGGGAGAGCAGGCGGAGCGAATTTGAAACATATTCGCGGCTCTTGCCAATCTTCGCCGCGGTCTCGGCATGCGAGATACCAAATTCTTCTATAAGCTTCTGGAGCGCCTTCGCCCGGTCAATCGCGTTGAGGTCTTCCCGCTGAAGATTTTCAATGATGGCAAGTTCAAGCTTGGTGAGATTATTGTCACCTTGACGAATCACCACCGGCACCTGCTTCAGGCCGGCAAGTTTGGAAGCGCGCAGGCGCCGCTCTCCCGCGATGAGCTCATATAAACTTTCGAGACCGCCCTCGGGCTTTTCAATTTCGGTACGGCTCACGACAAGCGGCTGTAATACGCCATACTGACGGATGCTTTCCGCGAGCGACTTAAGCCCTTCTTCGCTGAAGTCCCGCCTCGGCTGATACGGATTTGATTGTATCCGTTCAACATCAATCCAAAAAACCGAATCGTACTTGGTCGGCACGTAGCCCGCATCGTCGTTCATGTAAAAGATTTTAGCATATGTTAATCTGCAACTCATAGCCGGGATGGCGGAATTGGTAGACGCAATGGATTCAAGACCCATCGTCGTAAGACATGAGAGTTCGACTCTCTCTCCCGGCACTATATGGAAATACTCTGCATCGCGGGACCGACGGCTTCGGGTAAATCAATGCGTGCGGTAGAGGAGGCATTGACGCATGGAGGTGAAATAATTTCTGTTGACTCACGGCAAGTGTATCGCGGATTGGATATTGGCACGGAAAAAATAACAAAAGAAGAAATGCGCGGTGTCCCCCATCATCTCATTGATATCCACGACGTGAACGAGACATATTCCGCCGGCGATTTTGTCGCGGATGCAACTCGCCTCATTAAAGAAATTTCTGCGCGCGGGAAACTGCCGATTCTCGTCGGCGGAACACATTTTTATTTTGACGCGCTTCTGAATGGTCTTCCGGCGGATACTGATGCGAACCCTGCGCTTCGCGCGGAACTTGAAAAACTTCAAACCGAGGAACTTGCGGCGCGGGTCGCGCAGCGCGACCCGCGCCGCGCCGCGAATATTGACCCGAAAAATCGCCGCCGCCTCATTCGCGCACTGGAAATCATTGAAGCACAAGGGAAAGTTCCAATACGAATCTCATCCACACCGGCATATGAAATTAAGTGGATTATTATTGATCCGCCGCGCGAAGAATTGCGCGAGCAAATTGATGCGCGACTCATAAACGCTTTTAAACGCGGACTCATTGAAGAAGTGCGCCGCGTGCGCGAAAAAGTTGGCGACACTCGTTTGAGTGAACTCGGCCTTGAATACAAAATCGTGGGCGAATTTTTACGAGGCGAACGCGACGAGGCATCACTTTTCCCCTCTCTTTCGGCAAAACTCTGGCAGTACGCGCGGCGTCAGAAAGCGTGGCTTCGCAAACTTATTCCGGCAACACCGTCGCACCAGGACAGAAACTGAATCCGAGACTCTCTCCAGCATACCGTGAATTGACGCTGTTCGGTACACTGACCATATAGTTAAGCTGGCACATTTGGTCCTGCGATACGTCGAGATGTGCCATGAGATACTGCTGCGCTTCTTCGCGCGTCGTCCCAATCGGTTCCTGCAATAGCGTAATGTTAAAATATTGCGTTGCGCTGATATATTCAATGATATAAGGCGGATTGGCGGTTATCGTCGGATCTGGAACTCCCTCGTTCACATGATAACCGAGGTAATAATAACCGGAATTAATCGGATCTTTTGCTGTCGTCGGATCCTTTAAGAAATTATTTGTTTGTACAGTTCCACCACCAGCGGTTGCGATAGGTACCGTTGTTCCTTGTGAAGAAGCCGTGACCGTAGTAGTTGTTTGCCCAACCGATCCGGCTACCGGTAGTCCAACTTGTCCATTTTGAGAGTTACTTACTGGCGTTTTGTTATTACTCGCAAACCAGAACGCGAGCGTAAAAAGCCCGATAAGTATTACTGCTCCTACTCCTATAAACCAGATTTTATTCATAGAGATTTTTATTAGCTACCGCCATATTGCGATACGCAAGCGACTGCGTTTGGATTCCAATATGTCCCGTCAGGATTTTTCCCCGTCCACGGTTGATAGCCCTGCTTGCCGAACATTATCAAAGCCGTTTGCAGATTACACTGAGCATCATTGCACGAGCTCGATATACTGCATGGACTTTGATGATATGCGGAATTAGACCAGTTCCCCGGTTGCGTCGTTATCTGGAATGTACCACAGGCGCCGGTTGAACTGTTAGGTGTGTCTGGATTTCCGCTACTTTCTGTCATCGCGATACAAGACATGGCGGTCGCTTGGGCATCACTCAAGGTCATATTGAGTGTCTGAGCCGCTTGCTGTATCGCGCTTGTGCTACACGCGGTGTTACCGCTAGAACAAGGTCCAGGTGCCTTGCCAACTTGCGGTCCCACTCCCGCGCTGGTTACGCCAGCGCCATTTGTGGATTGATTCAATCCGGTACCCACCCCTTTTTGAGGTAAACAAGTTAAAGCTCCTCCGGATGTTATGAGACTTGACCAGTTCCGGGCGAATGTTGAGCCATTTGTGCCAGTCGTAAGAACTGCCATCAGAGCATCCACGATAAGCCAGCCGGCGAGCGCGATGACGATGCCGATGATGGTATTAAGTAAAACGCCTTTTGCTTTACTGATTGCGCCCGAATTACCCTGACCCACGACGAGAAGAAAGCCCGAGTATGCAATCATAATCGGTGCAACGAATAGAAGCACGATTGTGAGGAGAAACTCAATGATGTTATTAATGACCGTAATGACCGCTCCCCAGCCAAGTGCGCATTGAACAACACCGCCGGTCACAGTATTTGGGACAGTCCATGATGAATCTATGATAGGGCCAAAAAACGGAATCATCGCATGTGCGACGACTGGCAATGCAAGCGAACCGGCCGCAAGCAGAAATATAAATAAAGGAACGCGAAAACGCATAACCATATCATACCGCGCCCATCACGGTGCGAGTACGGCTTTCCCCACTGCCCTGTGTCTGCTATCGTTTGACTACGGGCCTATAGTTTAGTGGTAAAACAGCGGTCTCCAAAACCGCCGTCCCAGGTTCGAGTCCTGGTGGGCCCGCTTATTTATTTCTTCGCTTCTTTAAAGATAACGCGCTTGCGGAGCGTGGGGTCAAATTTTACGAGTTCAATCTTGCGCTCAACGTGTTTTTTATTCTTGCGAGTCCAAATAACGTGATTGGATTTCGTGGACTTGAGCCGGAGAAGACGGTCTTGAGACATATAAAAAATGTAACAGAAACTAAGTATTTATGCAATTTCCGCCACTTTTGCGTGCGTCACACGCGTGGTGCGCTTCTTCACATCAAATTGCGGTTCGCCGTTCTTGATAGAAATCGTCACAGTACCGCCTTCCGTCACGCCGCGGTCAACCATAAGCGAAGCGAGCGGCGTGAGTATTTTATCTTGAATCGTACGGCGGAGAGGGCGCGCGCCGTACTGCGGGTTATATCCCTTCTCTGCGAGCCATTCGCGCACTCCAGGCGCGAATGAAAGCGCGATTCGTTTTTGCGAAAGACGCTTTATGACCTCCTCAATTTGATTATCAACGATGCGAGCCAGCGCCTCCTTTGAAAGGACATCAAAGATAATGATATCATCCAGCCGATTGAGGAACTCGGGACGGAAATGCTCCTTAAGCGCATCCATCACTTTCTCTTTCGTTTCTTCATAGCGGGATGCTTCGGTCGCATCGGCAGTGCCGAAGCCGATATGCGCGAGCCGGTCAATGAATTCTCCGCCAATATTGCTGGTCAACACGACAATCGTATTCTTAAAATTGACCTTGCGTCCCTTACTGTCCGTGAGATTGCCGGAATCCAGTACTTGCAAAAGGATATTGAACACTTCCGGATGCGCCTTTTCAATTTCGTCAAAGAGAACCACCGCATACGGGCGATGCCGGATGCGCTCGGTCAAAGTGCCGGCTTCCTCATAACCAACATAGCCCGGGGGCGCGCCGATGAGTTTGGCGACCGAATGCTTCTCCATAAACTCGCTCATATCCACGCGCACGAGCGCATCGTCATCATTAAACATAAATTCCGCGAGTTTTTTGGATAGTTCGGTTTTCCCCACGCCGGTAGGACCGAGGAAAAGAAAAGAGCCGATGGGGCGGTTGGGGTCGCTGATGCCAACGCGCGAACGCTTTACGGCATCCGCAACTTTTTTCACCGCAATATCTTGGCCGATAATGCCGCGCTTGAGCGTCTCCTCCATGCGGCTTAACTTCGCGACTTCCTCTTCAAGCATGCGCGCGACGGGGATACCCGTCCAACGCGAGACGACCGCCGCAATGTCCTGCTCGGCCACTTCTTCATTCAATACGCGCCGCGATTTCTGCAGCGTTTTAAGGCGCTTTAATTTCGTTTCCAAATCTTTCTGCAGATGAGGAATCTTGCCATAGCGAATTTCCGCGACCGTACCGAGGTCGGCGGCAGCCTCGGCGTTGTCCGCCTGTATCTTCAACGCTTCCATCTCGGTCTTATCGGAGCGAATGCCGACAAGCACTTCCTTCTCGTTTTTCCATTTAAGTTCAAGTTCGCTGGTCTTTTCCTTCAAATCGGCTACTTCTTTTTCAATGTCTTTAATGCGCTCTTTAATCTCTTTGCTGCGTTCACCCTCAAGGTCCTTCTGGAGCGCCTGCCGCTCAATTTCTAGGCGGCGAATCTTGCGGTCGGCCTCTTCAAGCAGAGGCGGTTTGTTTTCAAGCGCGATGCGCAGTCCCGATGCGGCCTCATCAATGAGGTCAATGGCTTTGTCTGGCAAAAATCGATCACTAATATATCGCGAAGAGAGTTCAACGGCGGCAACGATGGCGCCATCGGTAATGCGCACGCCGTGGAAAAGTTCGTACTTGTCGCGCAGTCCGCGAAGAATGGCGATGCCGTCCTCAACCGAGGGCTCTTGAACGAACACCGACTGGAAGCGGCGCGTCAGCGCGGCATCCTTCTCAATATATTTCTGATATTCCTTCAGCGTCGTCGCACCGATAACGCGAACTTCGCCGCGCGAAAGCGCGGGCTTCAGCATGTTTGACGCGTCCAGTGAACCCTCGGCGCCGCCGGCGCCCACCAACGTATGAAGTTCGTCCACAAAGAGAATGGCCTTCCCCTCCGCCCGCTCAACTTCTTTCATCACATTCTTCATCCGCTCTTCAAACTCGCCGCGGTATTTCGTGCCGGCAATCATAAGCCCGAGGTCAAGAGAGAGGAGCTCCTTGCCTTTCAGTGATTCAGGAACATCATTCGCCGCCATGCGCGCCGCGAGACCTTCAGCGATTGCGGTTTTCCCGACGCCCGCCTCACCGATGAGAACCGGATTATTCTTGGTGCGGCGCGCGAGTATCTGGATGACCCGATTAATCTCACTGTCACGACCGATAACCGGATCAAGCTTATTTTCGGCGGCGAGCTTAGTAAGATTGCGCGAATACTTGGCAAGTGCACGAAACTGTCTCGGCTCCGCAGCCTGGCCGTCTTTAGAATTTTTCAATTCCTTAAGGACGGCGGCGGCGGCTTGCTGGGTTATTGAAAAACGCGCAAAAATGTCCGCGGCCCCGCCCGGATGTTCAATAACGGCGAGAAAAAGATGTTCGGTGCCAATGAACGTGTCGTTCATGCGCGCCGCAATTTTCCCCGAGGCCTCAAGCGCCTGCGCGAGGTCGGGCGTGAGATAAATCTGATAGGCAGGCGAGAGTACTGTCGCGCTCTCGGGCGTCTCAAGATGCTCAAGCACGGCATCGGCAAGCATGTTGGTATCAATCTCCATGCGGTCAAGCATAGAGAAAACGAGTGATTCTTCCTGAAGTACAAGAGCGGCGAGCAAATGAAGCGGCGATACGTGATTCTGCCCGCGCTCTATCGCGAGCTCGTGCGCGCGGCGTACGGCCTCTTTCGCTTTGGTAGTGAAATTGTTAAATGGAGGCATATATAGAATTACTTCTCCGCAGCGGTTGAAGTTGCTATCGTTGACGTCGCGGTGAGAAGCGCAGCTATCGTATCTGCACTTATAAGGAGACCGGGCGTCGTTCCCTCTCCAATACCAACAAGATTGCCCGAGAGGTCAACCGCCGCGCTTCCGGCTCCAATATCGGGCAAGGTGGTGTGAATGCCTTTTTCGTTCACACTCGCGACAATGCCGGTGGCAGCAGAACCGTCGGCAGTGAGAGCGAGTACTGTTTCACCAAGTTTCAACCCGCCAGTCGCGACAAGAGATGGTGCCGTCGCCTTAGGCAAAGTTGCGCTATCGGCAAAACCGTAGATCGCAATCCCATTTCCATCGTGTGCGAGAGATGCGGCATCGTATGAGCCGTTCGGAAACCCAATGAGCACCTCTTTCGGCAATATGTCTTGTGCCGCAGTCGCGACGGCACGCGACTTCGGGAGATACGTACCGATGGCGATGGCTGGCGTTGACGTGCCGGTATCCGCGGCATAGATGGCGACAGCGCGAGTTGCATCCGCTCCGATCGCCGCCGTCACGAGGTCTTGATTTGACGGCGCAGGAGCTTGAACGACCGCAGCTGGCGCCGCGGTTGCAACGGTCTCTATGGTATGCTCAATGACGCGATTTACCGTTTGGGTCACGAAGGGCGGCGCCTGGTCAAGCAGAGAGACCGTCAGAATACCGGTCGCGACAGACGTCACGAAATTCACAAGAATCGTGAGCAGTATGAGTTGAGATTTGGAGAGTTCCTCTATGTTCATATGGCTATAATGCTACCATTGACCGTTATTGTCAATAAATGTGACTGCGCGCGTAAGGGCTCTCACAAACCGGGCGAATTCGCGCGAGCGGGCGCGCGGACCCCAAGAAATACGCAGCGTTGAGCGAGCGCGTTCCCGGTCGTCCGTCAAAGCGAAGACCGCTCGAGATCCTTCTTCGGAATCCCTAAGCGATTCGTCAGACGAGTCGCCGGGCGACCGCTCCATGCGGAGTGGTTTGACCGTCTCGCACGCGCTCCGCGTGGAAACGGCGAATCCCGCTTCATCCAGAAGTGCGACAAGATAGTCGGTGTCGCGATCAGGGAATGAAAGGTTAAGAATGTGCGGCGCCTGTCTATCGGCTGACGGACTCCCATTTATATATACGTTTGGAATGGCGTCGGTGATGACCTTGATAAGTTGAGCCCGTCTCTTCTCTGCAGAAGACCGGAATTGTTCACGACCGCAGACAGCGGCGCAAAGGTCTGCCGCAAAGATTTTAGCAAGCTCACCTGCTTCGCTTCCTGAACGCAACCCACGCTCCTGACCGCCGCCCACATAAAGCGGAGCGATCGGAATCGTGCGATGTGCGATCAACACACCGATACCGCGAGTTGTACCGATTTTTGAAGCATCAAGGGTGAGCATGTCCGCATCAAAATGCGCGCGCGAAATTTTCTCAGTAAACGGCGCTTGGCTTGCGTCGATATGAAGTAAAGCCCGTGAAAGAGAATCGGGAAAAGCATGTCGTATCGGCCTAGCGGCCCGAGTGCTTGCTTTTTCTGATTTTCCGAGCTGGGCTCTTTTCAAAACCTCCGCTACTTCCCGCGTATTCCACACCACGCCCGTTTCGCCGCAGACCGCGTCCATCGCAACAAGAACGGTATCGTCTCGCAGCATTTTCGCAAGTACTTCCGCATCAACGCGGTAATTCTTAATCGGCAGAGCTTCAGTCGTCACTCCTTCCGCGGTGAGCAATTTTATATTTTCAACAATTGAAGCGTGCGCACTTGGCAAGTACAAAACATGCATACCACTTCTCCCGTTTGCACGAAGCGCCCGAATATGGCCAAGGAGAGCGAGCGCGTTGCTTTCTGTCGCTCCGCTTGTAAAAATAATATCGTCCGGCTGCACTTCAATGAGACGCGCGATAGTCGTGCGCGCATTTTCTAGCGTTTGCTTTGCGTAGCGACCTTCCTGGTGCGGTGACGACGGATTGCCGCTTATGCCGGCCGCGCAGTCGAAATACACTCGTTTTTTAAACATGCGCTACGGTTGTTCAATAAGCTGATAATCGCGAGGGAAAAGATATTGGGCGATCTTAAATATGCCATACGTCATAAAAGGAGCCGCGAGCACGTCTATGGAGTAATGCACGTGCGCGAAGAGCACCGCAATGCCAAAAATGAGAGTGAGCGAAAGAAGAATGTTGCGCAAAAATCGCTCTCTCCAAAAAATGAGCGACATGAGAAACGGTAGCCCGGTGTGTCCCGAGAAAAAGAATCCGGTCTGCAAATTAAAATAGGAGTAGATGTTATCAAAAAATCCAGGGCCCGGGTCTATATGGCCCGGATAAATACCGATGTGAGTGAGAGACATAAACAACGCGCGAACTATGATGAGAATTGCTAAAGCCTTGAGAGAAAAGAGAATGTAACGCGGCCTGAAGAAAACGATAAACAACGTGGCGACGACAAGAGTAATCATCGCGCCTTCAACAATAATAAAATTCAAATTGACCACGGGAAGATTGTCTAAGAGAAGGTCACCGACGTAGGTGGACGTGGGACGCATTGAATACGCAAGCGCATAAACCATGGCGAAGTGTTCGCACACAAACGAGATACAGAGCAATATCAGCGCCTTTATAAATGAACGCAACCACGTGGGTTTAATGAGGTCTCCACGAGTGAACGGGATCGGGTCGTGCGGTTCTTCCAGCACAAAAGATGAGATAAAAACGCGAGTAAAAAAATGTGAGTCGCGCGGTTCCATAGCTAATTATTCTGTAGTGTACCAGACGACTTCATTTGACGACACAAGACGTATTTGCTATTGTGGGGACATCAACCAGCGCTGGATCCAAAGAAGTGGGATCGAGCTTCTATCTTCGGCTACTGATTTGATATCTTAGTCACACAATTTATCTCTCGTATGCAAAACGGTACGGTAATTAAAAAGAATGAGAGAGGCTTCGGCTTCATCAAAGTTGACGGCGCGCCGGAAGGCGCGAAGGACCTCTTCTTCCATTCCAATGAGCTCAAGAACATTTCGTTCGACGAACTCCGGGAAGGCGATAAGGTCTCCTTCGAAGTTGGCGACAGCCCGAAAGGACCAAACGCCCTCAGCGTCAGCAAGATCTAAGTATTTAGGTCGTTGAAAGAAATCCCGCTAGAAGCGGGATTTCTTTTTTACTCGGTGGTTTTACCGTCAAAGTGTTCTTCTTGCTCATCTGCTTTCGTCGCGTGAACCGTTCCGTCTTTATGGTTCGGAGGCGAATAAAGTGTATAGAGTTTCAAGTCATCAGAACCGGTATTGATGACGTTATGCCACGCACCCTCCGGTACGATAACGGAGTCGCCGTCTTTTACTGTATGCTCCACGCCATCGAGCACCACTTTCCCCTGCCCCGATTCGAAACGAAAGAATTGGTCCAGATGATGCACTTCATTGCCAATCTCTTCGCCCGGAGCAAGAGACATGAGCACGAGCTGGCTGTGCTTCGCGGTATAGAGTACCCGCCGATAATCGGTATTTTCTTTGGTCGCTTGTTCAATATGTGTGACGTATCCTTTCATATTTTTTATATTATATTTATTCATTTTGATTTTAGCATACGTGGATGGTGTCAAATGCCGTATGATGTACGCTATGCCCGTACCGTTCGCGCCGAATGCGAAAAAAACGCTTGAGATCTCTGCCGCGGGCGTCCGTTATCTGCGGCTTCCTGTGAAAACGCGACTCATACAAACTGGGGATAATTTATTCAAACTTCTTGAAGAATACGTCGCACCGCACCTAGAGCCGGGTGACATGCTTTTCGTGAGCGAAAAAATCGTTTGCATTACGCAGGACCGCATCATCCGCCGCGATGACGTAAAAACATCCTGGCTCGCGCGATTTCTCTCACGGCATGTGCACAATTATGCCGGCACGCCGGAGTTCCGCGGTCTCGGACACGGCACTGCGCCAGCAATGCAGCTTCTCATAGAAGAGGCGGGATATCCGCGTGTTCTTTTCGCCGCGTTTGTCACGGCGCTCACACGCCCGCTTGGCATCAAGGGCGCGTTCTATTATCTTGTCGGCAAACAGGCAAAATCAATTGACTGTCCGATGTCGTGGACACTCGCACCATATACGGAATACGCGAAACTTGCGCCACTTCGGCCCAACGAAGTCGCGCGTGAAATAAAAAAACGCTTTGGCGTTGAAACCGTCATCGTTGACGCAAATTATCGCGGCGCTTTCTCGCTCGGGAAATCAACTCGCGTCATCAGCGAAAAATTCATCCGCGACGTGTTGCGCGACAATCCCGCTGGACAAGACAGCGAAATGACTCCTTTTCTTATTATCCGCAAAGCTGTCACGTAGATCCCTTCCCGCGCAAAAATGGAAACCGCCCTCCAGCGCGGTTTCGCTGTGGGCGGGTCATTTCGGAATGGTAAGGAAGAGTTCTTCGTCGGTTAGCGAGATGACAGCAAGGTCAAGTCGACCATTTTCTTCTCTCTTAATAAGAAGACGAATTTCACCGACGGAAAGCAGGCTCTTCTGTCTTTTGGCACGAGATGAGAAAAGATTAACTGCTTTCTCTAAACTCTCTGTTGAGCAACCTAGGTCGGCATTGCATCCCGATTCATCACTGGGGGCATTGACTTCAATCGCAATTATCTTAAAAGCTTCTTCCTTCCCCGTCCGCTCCATATACGTCCCCTTTCTTTTAATATATTTGAACTTCTGACTTAAGGATACAACTAAATTTTGTTTTTGTAAACTCTTACCGCGGATCGGATTTCGGCCACTCAATGAGCGTGCCGGCTTTTGTTTCTATTGAATCGGCACGGCGGACGTAGCGCCAATTCCCTTTCGGCACGAGTTCATACTGCGGTAAGGCGTCCAGAGCATCGGCAATATTCCAGAGGTCATGTTCAGCCGTAATCCACGTGGTTCCGAAACGCCGCATATCAAGCGGTTTTGAATAGAGTTCAAGCACTTTCTCTCCTGTTGAATTTATAAACCATTCGTGAAAATACGAAAGTGCGAGCTCGCGCGGCGTGCGATATATCGGATCTCGGAACCGTAGGCACGCATGATTCGTCTTACTGATGGCGCCATAAAGACCGCTGCGCTTGTAGAGTGCGACCACATGGTCAAAGTCGCCGCGGCCCGGCCGCGGCGAAAGATTCATAATTACGGGCGGCTCGCCATTAATCCAGAGAGCGGCAGCCGCAAGAAGCGCGCCTTCAATACAGTGCGCCTTCTTCTTTCGTAAGACGCGACGCGGGGACATATGCGTATCGCCTTTCCTCTCCCAATTAAACGAAAGCGTGTCTAAAAAATTTTGTATCTTGATTGGCGTTGAGAGGCGCGCGAGCGTCTTATATTCGCGCAGTGTCAGTCCTGATGCCGCGCGCGCGAGGCGTTTCATATGCTTCTAGCATACCGCACGCGAACTATTTGAGTGCGAGACCGCCGTCACCCTTAACTATCGCCGTGAGGTCGGCTTGCGTCTTTGGGAGGTGGTTCGGGTTTGTGATATTGACAAAACCAACGACGCGCACATTAGTAGTGCAGACGCCGAGTACCGTACTGGCGTTTTCTATACCGTCCGCCATTGCGTAGTTTGTCGTCGTGCTGAAAAGAAGGTCAATGCGATCGGTGTAACGTGCATTCATCGTGTCAGCGATGACGCGATAACCGACAAGCGGCTTCACAATACCGTAGCCGCACAAACCCCCCGAGACTGATGAGCTGTCAATTTCAATAATAGTACCAAAAGGAAACTTGCTCGCGAGATTTTGCGAGCGCGCCGCGACGGTCTCCGGATTTGAATATGTGCCAGAGGCGGTTACAAAAGGATGGTCGCTTGTTTGTTCCGGAACGGCGTTATAGGCGGTAAGTGTTACCGCGTAACTCGGCAATGCCGGCGTAATGGGCGTGCTCGTTGAAGCGGGCGGCACAAGCGCGGCGCCTGAAAAAAGAAAAAACCCCATAAGGGTTCCAAGAATAGGCATAAAATAATTTAGCGAAATAGCCAATGGCTACCTCGCTTTTTAGATACTAGCATATTGACAATATTCTGTCAATGGGTTGAAGAAATGAAAATCCCCGGTCGCAAGTGGCCGGGGATTTTGAGGGAAGTCTAATTTCTCTTCTCTACCAGAGCTCATACCCGGGCCACTCCCATGGCAGATGCGCGGTAGATGCTTTCTGATTATTAGGTGGCAGATTGGCCATAAATCTGTCTCCGTACGGACGATTACCGTCTGGAAACAAAATTACAACGTGGATTCTGCCGTCATCATTACGAAGTGAGTCAAAGGTCGCCCCGGTGACATTTTCCTTACATCGTCGGAGGAACCGAAGCGCCCCCAAATAAGCGAGCCCACTACTGGGACCAACGGTGATTCCCATCGTCCAATTGAACCACGAAGCTGCCAAATATGAAGGTCTCCTTTGAATTTCAATATAATCGTCCAGTGCTTCTCGCCAGGGCAAAGTAATTTCCTCCATGCGGTTGAGGTCTCTGACTCCGGGAATCTCTTGCCCCGAAGACAGAAGTACTCCCACAATTCTGATATTCTTTAGCTTTCTGCGAAGATATTCACTGACTCCAATCAGTGTCCCTCCTGTACCGATCCCGGCAACAAAGACCGCCGGCGGATAAACGGCTCGATTCAAGATTCTTGGCGCAGTGAGTTCCGCATGTAATTCCGTGTTAGCTGGGTTGGCATACTGGTCAAGATTGAGAACGCCATTTTCGGCATGCCAACCTTCGGCCTTCCATCCGCCACCTCCCAATTTTCTTGCTGTACCGATAACGCTCAAACCTTCTTCAGGAGGAATGATATCCGCCCCTGCCAGAAGGAGTGGGTATCTCTTCCCGTCCGGCAAGTCAGGCGCGACCACAAGCTTAACGTGCGGTATGCCGAACGACTTCGCCATAGCCGCGAGCACGACGCCAGTGTTACCGGATGTCGCCTCCACTAAGGTATGCACGCCCCGGAGCATTCCGGATCCCTCGGCTCTCAATAACATGCCATATACGGTGAGAAATTTTATATTCTCATACGGCAAATGAGACGCAAGCGCTACCGAAATGTCGACTCCGTCATCCTTAAAAGGATTCAATTTGTCTGAAATCGGAAAAACCGGCAACGGCCAATTACGCCAGCACTTCAAGTAATGACTACGTTGTTCTTTCATCTCTTTCTCCTTTCCTTTCTGAGATTTAAAAAACAAAATCGCCCATGAAGGGCTTCCGAGCGGAAGAGTACGCCGAATTATGACTTTTGCAAACTACGTTGGTCGCCAGCCTTTTTCCACCTCGGTAATGCGATTTTTATCATCCATAAAAACAACCGTGGGACTTACCTTAAGCGCATCCTTTGAATCAACCCACGCCTCGCCAAGAATGACGACCTTGTCGCCTTTCTGGAAGAGTCGCGCCGGCGGACCGTTGAGAATGATGTCTCCCTTCCCTTTCTTGCTTTTTATAATATAGGTGCGCCAGAGAACAGCATTTGACACATTCGTAATCTGCACCATCTGCCCCGGCAAGAGCCCGGCCGCCTCAAGCAGGGTTTCATCTATCGTGATGGAGCCGACATAGTTGAGGTCAGCGTCGGTTACCGTCGCCCGATGTAATTTCGCGATACAAACATTTATCAACATACGAGAAGTATAGCATATGTGCGTTGCCACTCTCACTATGCTGTATAAATGGTATTGTTAAAAGAATTTGATATGAATCTTTCTTTCTTGGTAAACATTGTTGCACTGCTCTTTTCTTTTTTCGTCATCGGAGCGGTGCTCGGCGCCGTTTTCTCTAAGCCAGTACGAAAAAAACTCGTTGCATTCTTACGCTTTGAGTATCTTCCGCGCCTCTTGCTCAATAAATCCTCGTGCAATCCAATCATCAAGCCGGGAACTCATCCTTGGACTGCAGAAGCGGTCATGAATCCGGCGGCGATTGTCCTTGATGACCGAACCCATCTCGTCTTCCGCGCGATCGGCATGGATGGCGTATCGCGACTCGGTTATGCCAGTAGCGCGAACGGTATCGTTTTTGACAAGCAATTGCCGTACCCTATCTACATCGCACAAAGCCCCCGGAGGATTCCAAGTTACCGGCGCCGATTCTCACCAGTCATGTATCCTTCAGGCGGCAGCTGGGGTGGATGTGAGGACCCACGCATGGTTGTCATAGAAGGGCGCGTGTATATCACCTTTAATATGTTTGATGGTTGGGATTTCATCCGTGTCTCCACGATCTCAATTGCAGAAAATGACTTTATGACTGAACGATTTTGGAAATGGGACGGTCCGTATCTCCTCTCGCCGCCACGACAAATCCATAAAAATTGGGTTCTCTTCCCAGAAAAAATTAGTGGGAGATTCGCCATTCTCCATAGCATTGCTCCCGAAATAGAAATCGCTTATCGCGATTCAATTGAGGATATCGGCACAGAAGAACCTTTCATTGAAAGCTGGGTCGGGGCGCGCTTCGATCTTCCGGAGCGAGAAAATACCTGGGACAGTTTCGTCCGAAATCCTGGGCCCCCGCCGATACGGACCGACCGTGGATGGCTTCTTTTTTATCACGCGTTTCATAAATCCGACCGAGAGGCATCAATCGGATATCGTATTGGCGCAATGCTTCTCGACTTCGCTGACCCGACCAAAGTACTCTATCGCTCTGCCGCACCCGTCATTTCGCCTGAAGAAAATTACGAAAATCATGGCAATAAGTTCGGCGTCGTCTACGCATGCGGCGCGGTCGTCCGTGATGGCACGCTCTTTGTTTATTACGGCGGTTCTGATAAAGTCGTGTGCGTTGCGACCGCGCCCTTAGATGCTTTCCTCGATGCGCTCGCTGCGGGCAGCCAACCGCGGCTGAATGAGCAAAATGCCCAAACTCCCTGACGTGACGCAAGAATCCAGAGCATATATTCAACACATTGGGAAAGTCATCGAAAATGATGCCCGTTTTAAGTATGTTATGGCCTTAACGCTTAATCCGCGTTCTGGAAACCGGGAAGGGGTCATCAGATGTATTACGAGCAGAAAAGGGAAAGAAGGCGTCGCTGGTCAAATTGACAGAAGCGTATTGCATAAAGTGAAAGGCAAATCCCTCGAGCACTTTGAGATCGGAGAAAAAATTCGCATCAAGCTTCAGGAAAAGATTATTAAAAAGTTTTCTAGGAAAAATATTGATTTCTTAGGACTGGAGGATCCAGATATTTGGGTTGATGAAAAGACAAATCTCATACATTTATATTTCACTATACCTTTAATCGCTAAGAAGAAGACATGGATTCATCTCGGCCATGCTTTTGGAAAAGATTTGGATAATCTGAATATGACAATGCCAGTGTTAATGGCGGGTAGGAGAGGAGGTGCAAAAGAAGTTAGTATTGCGCCGCTAAATAAAAAAGGATCGAGATACAATCTTGTTGAATCCTCGGACAAAATAAAAGATACCTATTTCTCAGTTGTTCGAACAGCTATCGCTAGAGATATGGGCAAACCTTGGAAATTTGGAAAAATAGTTTTTCATCCCGGGAGACAATCTGCTCGCTGGATTGCCGGACATGCGTCGCCCGGGCCATTTCTTCCTAGTACATTTATCGATATCGGTCCCGGTAGACGAGTAGGGATCATGAACGGGTGTGGGGCTAATAAAATAATCGGAGGGGAAACAAAGTATGGGACTTTCTCGATCGGTCTCTTTATATACGATTATGAAAAAGGAAAAATCGATTGGGTTTCTCCGAAACCTTTTATCCAAGATAGCCAGGCAGGCAAGGTGAGAGCCATTACGTTTGCGAGCCAATTTGTGGAAACGAATCCGGGCAAAGGAATTCTTTATGCACATGTCAATGACTCTTTTGTACGCGCATATACGTTGTATGCTGAAGGCATTCAAGCGTTGCTTCCTTAATTATTATGTTCGTCATCCGCCGAGAACCAAGTAATCCCATCCTCGCGCCACAACGCGAACGGCCGTGGGAATCGGTCGCAACGTATAACCCTTCTGCGGTTCGTACTCCCGAAGGTGTGCGGCTTTTTTATCGCGCGCTTGGGAATCCCAATGTGCTTCAAACGCCGACCGCTGAATTATCAAGTATCGGCACAGCTTTTGCTGAAGACGGCGTTCATTTCCATTCGCGCCAACAGGTAATTATTCCAGAGGAATCGTGGGATGTGTTTGGGTGCGAAGACCCGCGCGTTACCTTTTTTGAAGGAAAATGGTACTGCTTCTATACCGCGCTCGGCGGCTACCCTTTCGGTCCCGATAATATCAAAGTCGCTCTCGCTATCGGCGACACACCGGACCATTTTACAGAGCGCCACCTCATCACGCCATTTAATGCAAAAGCAGCGACGCTTTTCCCCGAACGCATTGATGGCGATATCGTGCTCCTTTTAACCACACATACCGACTGGACTCAAGAATATCCGCGACCAACTATCGCGCTTGCGCACGCGAGGCGAATAGAAGATTTTTTTGATACCGATTATTGGCACCGCTGGCATGACCATCTTGCCGATCATGCAATTCATGAACTGCGCCGCGATGACGGCGACCATGTTGAAGTCGGCGCATCGCCTTTATTGACCGAAGACGGCTGGTTACTTATCTATTCTTATATCCAGAATTACTATGACGAGCAAAAACGCATTTTTTCAATTGAAGCCGCGCTTCTCAACCGCGATAATCCGCAAAAGCTTATCTCGCGTACCGAGTCCTTTCTCGTACCACAAGAGTTTTACGAGGAATACGGCCTCGTACCGCATATCGTCTTCCCCACGAGCGTAACAGTAACTAACGATACCTGCCTTGAAATTTGGTATGGCGCGGCCGATACTGTTTGCGCCAAGGCGAACGTGAAGCTTCCCGACCTTCTGCGCGCGCTTGACCCCGAACGGCCAGCGCGGACTTTCACACGCGCCGCGAACAATCCCATCCTCGCGCCTCGCGGTGAAGGATTTGAAAATCGTGAAGTGATAAACGCCGCCGCTGTTGAGCTTAATGGCTTGATATACCTTCTCTACCGCGCGATGGACGCCGCCAGTACTTCCACCATCGGGCTTGCGACCTCAAAAGACGGACTCACCATTGACGAGCGGCTGCCCGAACCTATTTATATCCCGCGCCAGGAATTCGAAAAGAAACACGGAAGCCCTACCGGCAATTCTGGGTGCGAAGACCCGCGTATCGTGCGCATCGGCGACACGCTCCATATGACATACACCGCATACGACGGCGTCCATGCGCCTGCAGGGGCGATCTCGTCAATCGGCGTTGACGACTTCCTCGCGCGGCAATGGCAGAAGTGGAACGCGCCTTTCATCCTGACGCCAGAAGGCGTCGACGATAAAGACCTCGCGCTTCTGCCTGAAAAAATCGGCGGGAATTACCTGCTTTACCATCGCATTAATAATCAAATCTGCGCCGACCTCTTGCCTGACCTCGTCTCGGGTAAACGCGCGAGCCGCGGCATAAAAATTATAGGGCCGCGCCTCGGCATGTGGGACGGCGCCAAGGTCGGCAGTACGGCACCGCCGATTAAAGTCGGTGACAAATGGCTGATGATCTACCATGGCATCTCACGCCACGCGACGTATCGTCTCGGCGCCGCACTTCTCGGCGCTGACGGACTCACGGTCCTTGCGCGCACCGCCGACCCAATCTTTGAACCATTGGAGAAATACGAGAAAGAAGGCGCCGTTCCGAATGTTGTCTTCTCTTGCGGCATCGTAGTGCGCGATGACACCGTCTTCCTTTATTACGGCGGCGCCGATAAAGTCCTCGGCGTCGCAACCGCCTCGCTCGCTCATATCGTTGACGCGCTTTCTTAAAATGAAAACCATTCCTCGCGTAATCATTTTTGACCTTGACGGCACGCTGACCGAAAGCAAGCAGCCGCTTACTCCGGAAGTGGGAGTGTGGCTTGCGCGCTTGGTGCTTAAGATGCCAGTTGCTGTGATGAGCGGCGGTTCCTATGCACAATTCCAAAAGCAATTTTTAGGCAATATGCCCAAAGATGCTGATTACAAAAATCTATATCTTTTCCCCGCAAGCGCCACGCAGTGCTACGCATGGAAAGACGGCAGTTGGCGCATTCTCTATAACAATCTTTTCACTCCTGAAGAAAAATCTCATGTATTGCAAGCGCTTGCGGAGTCCCTCAAAGAAACGGATCTCGGTCATCCGCCGCAACTCTGGGGCGAACAAATTGAGGATCGCGGGTCGCAAATCACTTGGTCGGCGCTCGGGCAACAGGCGCCTGTTGAAACGAAAAAGGCATGGGACCCGGACAGGGAAAAACGTTTGCCGCTCCAGAGAGCTCTTCTTCGGCGGATTCCTGATTTCTCAATTCGTATCAATGCGACGACTTCCATCGACATAACACGCAAGGGCATTACAAAAGCATATGGCATACGACAATTTTCAGAAATTATTGCGACACCCGTTTCTGCGATGCTTTACGTCGGTGACGCTCTTTTCCCGGGGGGCAATGACGAAATCGTGAAAGAAACGGGGATTGAAACACAACAAGTCGATGGCCCGGACGAAACTGTAGAAATAATAGAAGGACTGCTTACCCTCGCATAAGTCGCACGAGACGGATAGTTTCAAAAGAATAGCGGCCGCGAAGCGCATGGAAGACGGGCGAAAGGCGCTTGCTGCCGTTCTCGGCAAACGCCTCATGTATTTCATCAACTGCGCCGAGTGGCACGAGATGCGCGAAATCGGCGCGCGTCAATTTCCCCATTTCGGAAAGTTCCTCCAGATGTTTTACGATAGTGCTTATTGTCAATCCACGCTCTTTTGCTGCTTCTTTTAAATTTTTCGCATCGCGTGCAGCTTGGAGCGTTTCCGCTAACCTCCCGGGCAAGTTCCTTTCGCGCGCGCCGCTTTGCGGCACGCGTTTTGTATCCGTATTCTCCATCCACGCCCCGCCCATTGCTTTTACAAACTTTTTCTGCATGGCGAGCGTTTCCGCTTCCGGCATTTCCGCGAATGCATCCCGCGCCGCGTCTGACGCGGCGCGAAAATCCCTATCTTTCTTCAAAATTTCCGGATGTACTTGTAGCGCGCGTTCATTCATGCCCGTGAGATACAATCCCGAAAGCCGCCGTACTCGCGAGAGCGCAACGTACCCCTGTCCGTATTCAAACGCTTTTGAAAGGTCAATAACCGCGGCATCCATGCTCATTCCTTGGCTTTTGTGCACCGTCATCGCGTAAGCGAGCCGGAGCGGTATCTGCGAGATGCTCGCGCGCACCTTGCCCCGCTCCTCAAGCTGCCATTCCATCGGCTCAGTAGTTATTCTCATGCCTTCCTTCGTTTTAATAATCGGTAAATCGTCAGCGCTCCAGCCGCTGACGATGCCGAGCGTGCCGTTGACGAATTTCCCTTGAGGCGAATTCTTGGTAAACATCACTGCCGCACCTTCCTTCAGTTCCAAGATTTCCGGCGAGAGACAGCCGCGCATGAGTCCTTCTACAAGCGAGTCCTTCCCTTTTGAGCTCATGTGGAATTTCTTTGATTTGCCGGGAATTTTCGCAAGCTCGTCGGCATTGATACGGTCAACGTCGGCATTATGCGAAAAAAGTTTTGGCACCTCGCCCACGCTCGGTGTCTTTGACAAGGACATATGTCTCGATATGAGTCGTTCGCGGTGTTCTTCTTCAACTCGCCCTAAACGTATCGCCGAAAGTATGCCGAGAAATTCAGCATCGTCCTGCCGATATTGTTCGGTGATATAGCAGACGAGCGGATTCAACTCGCGCCAGACCGGCGACGCATAGGCGAATGCGCTGCCGCGATCGTGCGACACCGGCGGCAATTGGAAAAAATCGCCGACGAGAACGACCGGGAGCCCGCCGAACGGCGTATCAACGCGCCGCACCTCGCGGCATATAGCGTCCGCCATTTCAAATGTCGCCGCCGAAAGCATCGAGATCTCCTCAACGATAAGCACCTTCGCTTTCGTGATGCGCTTCGCGATATGTTCCTTGCTCGCGATGCGGTCCACATCGGCTCTCGTGAGCGATTCGCTGATGCCGATGCCGCTCCACGAATGAAGCGTCATGCCGCCGACATGCGTCGCCGCGATACCGGTCGCCGCCGTTACCGAGGGTTCGATGCCCGAGGCGCGCAACCAATCAATATATTCATTTATCGTGTGCGTCTTCCCGCTCCCCGGCTCGCCAGTGAGGAATACGTTCGCGCCCGTCTTTAATATCGTGAGCGCCTCGCCTTGGGTCATTCGGACACTGTACCATCCTCTTTTTTGAATTCGAGGCACACCGAATTAATGCAGTAACGCTTCCCGCCGGCGTCCTTCGGCCCGTCGTCAAACACATGACCGAGGTGGGCTCCGCAGTTTTTACAGATGACCTCTGCTCTCTGCATTCCTCCGCTCGTATCCTTGCGCAATTCAACCTTTTCAAGATTCATCGGGTTGGTGAAGCTCGGCCAGCCGGTTCCGGAGTCAAATTTTGTGTCAGATGAAAAGAGTTCGGCCCCGCAAATCGCACAGCGATACATCCCTTTCCCGTGATGGTTTACGTACGCGCCGGTAAACGGCGCTTCGGTCCCGCCCTCGCGCGCGACGTGTCGAAGTTCTGGCGAAAGCTCCTCATCCTTTTTCATGGCGTTAATGGTTATTTTTAAGCAACTCGGCAAATTCTTCCTGCACTTTCTGCACTTTTGGGCTAATGACCAATTCGCAATACGTTTTGTTCGGATTCCGTGCGAAATAATCGCGATGATAATTTTCCGCCTCGTAAAATTCCGTGAACGGTTTTACTTCCGTCACGACCGGATTCCCTTCCGTCGAGGATTCATTGACTTCGCGGACGAACGCTTCCGCTTCTTCTTTCTGCGCCGACGTCGTGTAGAGAATAATCGAGCGATACTGCGTACCGACATCATTCCCCTGCCGATTGGGCGTCGTCGGATCGTGCGTGGCGAAGAATACCGTGAGCAACGTCCGGAAAGAAATCTGCGCCGGGTCGTATTCTATGCGCGTCACTTCGGCGTGCCCCGTTTCTCCGCTCGACACCTCTGCATAGGTCGGATTCGTCTTCGTGCCGCCCGCGTATCCGGGCATGACGGAGACGACGCCTTTCAGCATCTTAAAAATTGCTTCTGTACACCAGAAACATCCGCCGCCGAAAACCGCGACCTCTGTCATAAAATTTTTTTCCGATGCTTGAAGAATTCCACCTGTCGTAATCGTGTCTTCGCTTCGGCAAGCGTCGCATAAGTCCCAAATCTTCGCAGCTTCCCGTTCTTCATTTTTGTTTCTCCCACGACTACGAATTTTCCGCCGATTTTCTTGATCATCGCTTACAAATATACCACCTACTGCGTGATGATGAGTGTACGACGGATCGCATCAAATGTCGCGAGAAGTTCTGGCTGATTGAATTCTTGCACCATGCCTGCTGGATAATTTTCAATAACGCCGTAGTGGATGAAATACCGCATCGCGATGCACGGATTCGTGCCCGGAAGCGCATAAACCGTTTCTTCATAGCGATTGCCCGCAGCCGCGCCGGTTGACGAAGCGACCAAATAAGTAACGTCGCCATCAGTAAGCGTGCTCGTGGCTATATTCTGCGGGTCCAAGAAGAGAGTTGCGGCGCATCCACCTGCCGGCGGATTGGTCTTAGAGATTTCTTCAACGCTTATATAAGAACCGGGAGAGAGATTGGTGCCCGTCGCCACCGATGCGGGAATGGTGAATTTGATGCCGGAGATATCTTTGTCGGGACCGAGTTCCTGATATTGATACGATTCGTCAACGGTATAATCAGCCGGCAGGCGAATAGAAAAACCATACGTGCTGTTTGAATAAATTTGCGGAAGATCCTGTCCAGCGGGATTGGGCGCCACCGCGACACAGCCGATGTAGTTTTTTTCCTGATTGTTTTCCAGAACAAGAACGCCGTTGCCTTTACTCCAAAACACGAAAGACTCGTCGGTATTCGCATAACGGACCCCGTCGGCAGAGATGGTCTGCGCGAGCGTCATGGTGCTTCCATCGGAGAACGTGAGCGCAACGCTTCCGCTCGGAATCGGCGGCTGACCGGGGCCAGGGGCGGGTTTGGTCACGCCTTGATAATACGTTGCCGTAATGGTCTTTCCACCGTTACAAGAATATAAGACGGTAGTAATCGGCTGACTTGAAACCTGCGAGGGAGTATGCGTGAGCCACAACGCGAGAATCGCGACGACAACAATAATGATAAGAACGATAATTTTTGTGTGGGTAGTCATAGGTCTAGTATATATCGAAATGATTTACCGACAACTGCCCCGATAACCGAACCAATAATGGCGCCCGCGACGAATTCAGAAAACCAATGAATATTGGTGGAAACGCCGATGCCGATGTAGAGAGCGACGAGAAGCGCTCCGTACTTTATATATCGATTGCTACGGTACAGCATATAAAGCGCGACCGCCACCGCGAAGGCAACGGTCGTGTGCGTCGACGGCCAGCCCCAGAATGCCCCATGTCGCAGAAAGCCGAATTCAAATTGCCGGCTGATGTCAACGAGATTTTGCGAATGGAGCGGCGGCTGAACGCGGCCGGTAAATATTTTATAAAAAGATGAAATGAAGAGGCCGAAAAGCCCTGCCTCAGTGACGGCGTAAGCGGTATATATCGTGCGGATATTCTTGCGAACTTTTCCGACGATAAAAAGAATTATCGGGAGCAGTATCGGCACAATGCCGCCCACAATAGCTGCCGGGAAGAGAATATTTTGGAGCCATACTTCCCGAGTGTGGGTAAAGTAGTACCAATCGAAATCCGTCACGACAATGATATACGTCAGCGCAACCGCAAGCAGTTGCCATAAAATATTTTTCCCCTTATAGCACCTAGCGATATCGGCGGCAAAACTTTTTAATATTTTGCCCGTCATGGTGCAAGTATATCATTCTGTGGTAGTGTGGGCGCAGAAGATTTTATGAGATGAAAGGAGGTGGGATCGTGCCACGTAAGCGATGCTACATACATTCATGCCTCTTAAAGGTGAGGTATTCGAGCAAAGATGAGGCTCTAGCCTCTATAGAAGACCTCGCCAGGAAAAACAAGAATGACATTCTCGGGGCCTATCATTGCAGCTTTTGCGACGGATGGCACGTGGGTCACCTGTCTAAAAAGCGCCGATCGGTTTTTCTTGCCGCCCAATGGGTAAAAATGGCGAGGAGACCAGCTTGAAAAGCCGCCTTCCTAAAGGAAGGCGGCTACATATTTTTATTACGGAATAACTTTTTTCTTCTAGCCCACAAAAATTTTATTAAAAAGATTATGAACAAAACCAAGAGAATCGGCCAAAAAAGTCCAATCATAACGGGAAACCCCAAAAACAAGGCCTTGAGATTTTCCCAAGTGAAAACCTGACCGAGTATAGTAAGAGAAGCATTCATAGAGGATAATTTCTCTTTTATATTATGCTGCCTGTTTAAGAACCGATTGCAACGGAATAATTATTAACCGATACTTGTACCTTCGGCGCATTTCTGGCGTTGAAGAAAAGCAATCCGAGTATGATAAGCAGTAAAAGCAATCCTCCGGCGATGATTTCTATAAACTGGACGCCTATCTTCACGACAATCGCGATAATGAGCAGTATGAAAATAATGATGGCCAGAACGGAGAGAATATGAGTGACGGTGGATGTCGGAGATGTAGAAACCAACGCAAAGAAATTCGCGATTGATGATGAGATTGCAGATATTGCGGGAACTTGCGCTTGCGTGCCAAGCACCGCGGCCACCGGTGCTACAGCGCCTTTTTCAGGCGATACAGAGGGCGAAGGTGCTACTGTTGCCACCTTTGGCGCACCGGCAGCCGTAGCGCTCCCCTGTGACGAGGTGATTTCGGGAGAAGCGAAGAACTGCACGACAAATGTCGCCTCCTTGCCTTGATACATTCCATTGGCAGTGCCGATTCCTATTTGCGTGTATTGCGGCTTTACGATATTCGCGTGATGTTCTGGTGATGCCATCCATGCGCTCTCAACGGCCGACGAGTCGGTGAAGTCCACGGCGAGGTTTTCGCCCGCGTATTGGTACTTATATCCGACTAGATTGAGCCAATGCCACGGGTCTTTGCCGTCGGGACTGATATGTGCGAAGTATCCTTTCGTCGCCATATCGTTTGCGGCATCCTGCGCGGCTTGTGCGAGCTGCGCGTTCTCGCTCACGGCAGGGACATCATTTGCGGCACGATCATCATTCGTGAGGGCTACGAGGGCACCGGGAAGCACCGCTCCGAGGAAGCTCGTATGCGGAAATACGAACTTGATCTGTGTGAGATACGCTCCTTCAAGAACTACAATCGCAAGCGCGATAACTGCTACCGATGCGACACGAAAGATGTGCGGCCTATATCCGTTATGTTTATGGGGAAAGAAATAGTGATGCACGCGATGAGGAAGCGAGTGCTTACGCATATTGAGCTAACAATAACAAACAATCCCGCTTCGGGCGGGACTGTTTACTCACACTTGGCTTAATTGCTGTTTCCGAGATCTGCCTCAACTTTGGCGATAGTCGCTTGATCAACTCCAAAGGATTGAAGTATCGATATGATTGCATTTACTTGCGCGGTCGTAAGACCAGCACCGCCGGAGCCAGAAGAAGAGGTCGTCTCCGGAGTTGTCGGTACAACGCCCTTATTCAAGAGAGCGAGCGTGAGCGGACCGACATAGCCCGTTTGCGGCAGGTTATTCGCCTTTTGAAAGGCAATTACCGCCGCCTTCGTGAGTTGGCCGAAGTAGCCAGAAATCGTACCGGAATAGAATCCTTCGTCCGTGAGGAACTGCTGGAGCGCCGTTACATCAGCGCCGCGCGAGCCAACCGTGAGATTTTTGGTGAAGTTGTATGCGGCGGCACCGAGCACCTGACCTTGATGGGAAGTTGTGGTCGTTATGGCCGGTGTAGTGACCGGTACAAAGACCGGACTTATAGAACCACTAGAACCACCTCCGCCAGAGCTACCTAAAGGAACCGGTGTAAGGGTTGTGAAGGCGGATGTAGGTGTAATGGTGTATGTGTACGACGCGACGGTTGAGAACTGACCATCAGAATAGCATGAGATTGCCTCAATAGTCATTGTCGAACTCACGGGAATTGGACTGGAATAGACTGTTCCTGTAGATCCTGCAGAACAACCCAACAGTGTTGATCCATCAGTCCCGTAATGGATGCTTGATGCTCCATCGGCGGTCAAGGTCACGCTTTGCGCTGAATTGTATGAACCAGCGGCAGGAGTTGCTACCGGTGGTGCAATAACGACGCCGTTAACGGTGGCGCCAAGAGTGGCATTAAGACCTGTAGACAAGGTCCCTGTTACGGTATCAGCCAGTGCAACATTACTAATCGCAAACAGCCCAATCACGGCTGCCGCGAATACAGATGATTTCAGGATAATTTTGTTCATAGATTTTCAGGATTAGCTAACTGTCAATGTAACGTTAAGGTTGGTCACCGCCCCCGTTGCATCCTCCACCGGTGCCGTGAGAACCCATGTTCCCGCCGTTTCGAAGGTCTGCTCCGAATAAATCGATGGCGTCAACGTCCATACATTGTTAGTAGCGTCGTAAACCAAGTTGCCGTAGGTCGCACTGGTACTCATGCCCGTTCCGTTGATTGTCACTGGATAACTCGTGATGCTCGAGTTCGCCCCGGTTATATCCACGGTCGCCGACGTCATGTAGTAGGCGGGCGGAGTAGTGGACATATCCTGAGGCACGGTAATCGTCCAGTTCACTCCGGAACCGACAGAAGTGATGCTGGGGGGAAGGCCGCTACCGTTCAGTGTGATGCTAGAGATTGCTAGCGGTGCCGCCCAACCATTCGTGTTGGTGATAGTAAGAGCAACTGTGACAGATGTTCCGTTGACATTCCCAGTCAATGTATATGTTCCCGCCGGGAAGTTGGCCGGGATGAACATTGGAGATGGATTGCCAACAGAATCTTGTGTTCCGTCTTGGATTTTGTAGTTTGTTCCATCATAGGTTATGTAGAACATCGCTGTCTGAGTTGTTGCACCCGGAAGCGTGTTGATCAGATGCTGACCCCAAGTAGAATTCAGATTTGCTGAGTCTGCTAACTGGTTTGCTTTGTAGTACGCGCTTAGGTCAACTCCGCCCGTTGAGGTCAGCATAAATGAGATTTTTGCTGAACTTGTTAACGTCACATTGAATGGATCTGTCGCTGTGCTACTGAATTGAATTGACGTGTCACCCGTAACGGTCAACGCCGCTGTAAGTGCAGGTCCCGAACCGGCTGCAGTTCCATTGGTTAAACCGACCGACGAGTTCCAGGCCGGAGTAACTGCTGGAGTGGTGAAATTCAAGACGGTGCCAGGATACCATGTCCCGTTGACATAAGACCATGCTGCGAAGTAATACGTTGTTTTCGGTGTAACCGAGAGCCCGCTGACTGACGAAAGAGGAGCAGAAAAAGAGGCATTCGCATCGATAGGGCCAGAAATGTCTCCGTCGTTGTAAACTCCGGTTGGAGGGACTGACGACCCTGTGCTGAACGTAGACGTTGAAACCCAGAATGAGTACTCACTAGCAATAGCATTCCCATTAATTCCATTCAGTGTTGCGCCAGTCGAAGTTACATCACGGGCAGCAACCGTCAGAGTGGTAAGAGGAATAGGATCAAATACAGCCGAGAGTATATGGTGTGTAGTAACATTTGTGAAGGTATAACTAGCGTCTGTATTTCCTGTGATCCATGCGAATCCCGTCTGACCAACTACCGATTGACCATCGACAAGCACATCTGAAATGTAGTAGTTCTGATCTGCAGTAATTTCATATGTTGGACTGCTAAATGTTGGGGTAACTGCGCTTATAGAACCTCCATTGCTATCGGAAATAGTAATGTTTTGGTTGGCTTCAATTACAATAACTGTCCTTATCACTTCTATCGCATGATTGCCGGCTGCGTCAACGGAATCATATGTCACGTGGTACGTACCCGATATTGAAGGATTTACAACGTCTCCACCAATCGTGACAAGATCTGTGCCATCAACAATATCTGTGGCTACCGCTCCGAGTTCTGTATAAGTTCCGCCGACTACTATGTAGGTCGGATTGCCAGTGTTGCCAGAGCCGTTCAGTGTGATAATCGGTATATTCACAACGATGTCAAAGGTCGCTGAGTTGGAGCTGCCCGCGTGATTGCTGTCGCCATCATAAGTTGCATTGGCTGTCGCCGTGCCGACGTCAACGTTGCCCGTATAGGTTGGCGTAAGTTGGCCGCTCTGTCCATCGGAAGTCGAGTAGGAAGCGGTGCATGGTGTAAGGGCTAAACCGGTGTAAGGCTGAGGAGAAGCGGGGCAAGAGACCGTGGTGACAGACGCGGCTTGTGCGACTGTAACCGTGCCGTTCACATAAGCGATGGTGTAGTTGGAATCAACTGCGCCGGTGCAGGACGAGACCGTTCCCGAGACCGAACAAGTCGGTTGAGTGGTGAGTGAAGCATCGGTGTCGCCGTTAACGAATCCTAAATAGGTCGGAGTGATTGTGGGCGGTGTGCCGCCATAGGTCATCGTGCCGTCAGAAGCCGTGATGGTGAGTGGTGCCTTTACAGTGAATGAAGCGGTTGTTGAAGCAGGATAAAAGTCAGGACTACCGGCTTGCGATGCTTCAAGAGTAACAGCGCCGACGCCAGTTATCGTGGTTGTTGAGTCATTAATCGTTACTGGTCCGGAAACAACGCTGAATATGATAGGCAGCAAACCGGATGTCGAAGTTGCGGTTAAACCAAACGGCGCATCTCCAAAAGTTTTATCTGAAAGAGGTCCAAACGAAACAGTCTGACTTGCCGGAGGATTGGTGGTAATGCCATAACTCGTCGAATATGATCCGCCTGCTGCACCCTCTGGAACTTGTGCCTCTACAGTTATTTGAATCTGTCTGCCTCCTTGATGCATATCAAGATCTTCATTGGGGTTCAAATACATTGGACTGCTTAATGTGCTAGACGCAGTTATGCCAATGGCTTGGTCTTCGTCAGTGGCGTTTAACGACTGAGCGGAATAAAATTGAATGTTGCCATCTGCTGGTATGTAACCAAGAGCACTCGTCCAATCGTCAAATTCCATCTGTAAAATAGTTTGGTCCTTTGGAACAGTCACATCAAAAACCCATTTCCATCCTTTATCATATCCCCTGCCTGCGGTTGCATATGTTTGTACTGCTATGATTTGTGTTACGCCCAAGACAACAGTCGGAGCATCAGCTAACGCGGAAGGAACAGAAATCCCGAAAACTAGAACGGAAAGAAGAACGGGGAGAGAAACGCGCAGTGCATTTTTCATATTCATTTTTATTGTTTTATAAAAATCGTCTCCATTATTAATTAAGTTTTACTAACACAGCAGACAATAAAGAAATGAGCTGTCAAACTCTCCCGTAAGTCTACTCCCCTGCTATAAGCCGTCAATCCACTTGACAACTATCAATATTTTCGTTTCTGTTATCAAATTATCTCTCAAATGTCCCCCATCCGTGGAGCCCAAAATATTTCAGCCGACAGCGAGTAATTTCGATGGTGAGCGATGGCCGTTAATGATGCGTACCTTCCCGGAAGAAACATGAAAATGGTCAGCAATAATCGCGACGATACGACGATTCGCCAGATTTTGAGCTGGCTTTTCCTTAACAGAGATTTCAAAGTGATCGGGAGAAATCATTTTTAACGATTCCTTCTTTGCGGCCGCCCGAACCAGGACTTTTACATACATGCAGGTACGGTACCATGGCGGGTTCAAATATCCTCCATCCGGCGGAGCTAAAGTTCTGAACGTGTCCTGAAAAAAATGTCCTGCGATGGCAAACGGCACGTGTACGTGTATATAGTAGAATACTTCCGGAATATAAATCAGCTCTTCCGTCGTTAAACCATACTCTGAAAGGGGGAATGAGATGAAAATACTGACTGCATTGTTCATTGCGATTGCGATTTTCACTCTGCCGCTCAACGAATGGGAAAAGGCCTCCGAACAGGAGAGAACCGATGTCTGTGAGAGAATGTTTAGAAGTTTCAAAGCGGACAATCCCTCATGCCTGAGAGTGAGGATCGGCACCCTCATCATCGGAAACGAGCTGAAGGTGCTCATCGAATGCGTGGAAAGCGGAACAGGAATATGACGATCATACCCGTACCTCCGAACCCCAGTCCGTGGACGTAGTGGTGGATACGGTAAAGAGAAAGGTGAGAGGGTTCGGAGGAAGCACCAACCGCTCATCTTTTTCACCGCCCGGAGAGCGTGGACCCGTAATGGTTATGCATGCCGATGGGGTATGTTGCAAATAGCCAAGACACGAAAAACTTCTACGCCGCATGATTCGCTCTGCGGTTTTTCTTTTTATACAAAACACATTCGAATATAGTCCAGTCAGCGGAAGTTTTTATTGTTATTGACCGATGACTGCGAGAAAGCTAACATCAGCAGCGGAACTTTGCTGTTCCTTATTAAACTCAAGAGGGGAAGGGGGGTGAGGAAGATGAACAAAATCAGCCGCAGAGCTATTCTGGAAATCGCGAAGACGCTTGTTGGCAGTATCATCAACAAGGTTCCTATTCAACAACAAGTTGTCCAAAAACTTTCCAACATTCTGGGAGTCCAGAGATGTGTGATCTTCAGAGTCGGCAATCATCGCGAAGGTGATGACTACGACGTTGAAATCACGGCTGGCGTGCCCATTGAAGAACACGGCATCGGCCTCAAGGAGTCCGTCACAAAACATCCAGACATCGAAGCAGCCGTTCGTCTCGGTAAAGTGATGGTTATTGCCGATCCCAAAACATCATCGATGACTGTTCATCTCAGAGGGATCATCGAAAAGAAAAACATCACACAGATCCTGTATCTGCCGCTTATTTCTTCCGGAGTAAAAGTCAAGACCATCGGTGTAATAGTGCTTGACGATGCGGGGGAGAAAGATAATTTTGAGCCGGAAGAGATAGAATTTTGCGGTGAGGTCGGCGAGCTTATATCGCTTACTATGGATCGCGAGGAAATCCTGATTCAACAGATGAGAGATATCATCATAAACCGTGTTGCCGCGTTAGGCGGATTTACGAGCCGATTGGACAAATCCACAGAAGAATTCTCTAAGGGCGTCAAGAACATCCTGGAAGAAATTCGCATGCTTGAGGAGAGCTGTCCGAAAGGAGGCAGAATTAATTTTTAACATGCTCTAAAAAGGAGAAGGGCGATGAAAAATTTAATTGTGCTGATATTAATGATAGGTTTGGCAGGTCTGAGTTTGGTTGCTTGTGCAGCTTGTGCAAATATCTCCTTAAAGATTTATCATCCAATCGCTGGATCATTGCCACCAAATGTCGGCTACAATGACTGCAGCGCATCTGAGATGTGGAAGTGTTACTATCCACCTGGAATCGTGATCGCAGTATGGTGAGGCTTTGGGCACCTGATCGAACAAGAAACACGATTGAGTGCCCTTTTTATTTAGGTCATAAATCGCTGATGCGTTTGAAGCCCGAGATACCTTTATTTCGTCTCAAAACTTAGGTTCTAACGTCGACCGATATACAGAGCAAAAAATTGACAGTATTTTTATATCGTGATATACAAGAAGACAGACCGCGACTCAGGCTCATTTGTACAAATTCATTCCAAACTGATTCAAGGAGGTATGCCATGCTTAAAGCAATTGCAACCACGCCCTGGTACTTCCGCTTCTTACCAAACTTCTTCTGGATGAAACCGTTCGTCGAGAAAGTCCGGATCGTGGACATGGCGAAGCGCGATCTCCAGCCGATTTCATCAGGTGATCGGCAGCGATATACCAGTTCGTACGCATATGCTGTCTGGGTCAAGACAAGTCACGGCAACCTTTACCTGGAGGTATCGAAAGAGGTCTATCACCGCTTAAGGCGGAACGACCAGTTAATTGTTCGCTACCAATGTGGTCGCCGAACGGAGAGACTCAGAGGTCATATCGCGCGTTAACCGCTACCTCGATGAGACAGGAAGCTAAACTTCTATCTCATGACAGAGGGGCGGTTTTCTGTTTCTACACATTCTACACAAAACATATTTGAACATCTTCCAGCCAGCGGAGCTGACAGTTCATAAAATCTATGGTATATTAGGAAATGATGAGAACACGGGATTTTGATAAAGAGCGCAGTGAGCAGTCACATTCACTCGCTGACTTTTTGAATGTCTATAACGAGAACCTTTCTCCCGCCTTTCCTCGGGCGTCAATTGCCTTGCTTAAAGAATTTAAGAACACTCATCAGAATCTCTTTAAGTCGAATGGGGTGTGGTCGTTGGACCTTCACCGGAAAAAGGTCATGGATTGGCTACATCCTCGCTCAACATAGTTCGAACTGTCCCGACCGCGCTAGCGGAGACCAACTTTCTGGTCTGACCGCCACACTTGAGGAATCCGCCTACCTGGGCCATATTTCCTCAGTGGGCGGTTTTCTCTTTTCATACCGAATAGGTTTGAACATCCTCTATCCAGCGGCAACTCTAACGCTTCCCCATTTCCTTGTAGACCACTGAACGATGAAGAATGGCGAGTATGAGAACCTTGGTTCCTGCGATACGAAAAACAACGCGATAGTCGCCAATACGAAGCTTGCGGTATCCTTTTAGGGAGCGCCGCAGGGGTTTGCCATAAAGATCGGGGTAGGAAGAGAGTTTCTCTTCGATAGCGGCTTGTATTTTAACTCTCCAAGCAGATGTGAGTTGCGGGATGTCTTCCTCGACGACTTTCTGCTGATAGATAACCTCAAAATCTAGCGCCATGCCAGGGAGTGAGGAAGGAATGAAGTTTTGCCCACATCACGCTTTCTGGCAATTTCATCAAGAACCTGATCTTCTTCAATCTCAAGAGCTATCCGAAGAAGGTGTTCGGCCTTCGTTGCCTGAGGAACTTGGTCGCGTTTAGCGAGTTTGCCGAGCAAATCATCTAGATCTTTGGAAACACTAATATTAATGCGTTTTTTGGTGGTGGCCATATGAATAGAGTGTATCAAAAGTGTATCTATGTCGTCAATAGTATTAGGGTGAACAAGTGCACATCGTGAACATTACACAATCATCAAGAATGCTAACTTCCCTACCCTACATAGGTTCGAGCATCCTCTAGCCAGCGGAACTGACATTTTTATAGTTTGTGATAAAATTAAAGCTAGACAGAACATTCCAAAAAGAAAGGGAGGGGTCCATTATGAGTCATGAGATCAGGATTGTGTCGGCGTACAATGGACGACTGCACGAATCAACCATTCACAGGGCCGAGGTGCTCATTGGCATCGAGGTAGACAGTAAGGTAGTTTTATTTCAACAATGAGGAGGCGAGAAGGCACGGAGTGACCTATGAATATGAAAAAGGTCGAGAGACGATAATTCGGGCGAAGTTCTAACATTAATTAACTCCTCGAATTCTGTGTCTACGTGGCAGAGATTACTGCGACGAACTCATTAAAGGAGGTGGTCCCTGTGGGCAGTGGCAATGTTGTTGCCAAAAAGTATTCCTCTAACACATTGGTGGTCCATTGGACTCTCGGTTCTTCCCTCCGTTTTGCTTGGGATGAGGGCGAAAACAAGTGGCGCTGTGTTTCGAGTTATAAGCTTATATCCTGCAACGCAGACCCCGCATTGAAGGTACTTGAATTCACAGCAGCCCCAATTCCTGACCGCTGTTACACTCCTGAGGAAGCTAAATCTCTAGCCCAAAGGCCGAGCCGATGGAAAAAGAGTATCAACGACCCATCAATTGACATTGATGACCTGGTACTGGAAGTTATGAGGTCACGAGGTGTCAAAGTAGAATGTCTCTACTGACTACCGCCCACGAAAGCCGGATGGCTCTCGTGGGCGGTTTCTGTTTTTTATACTAAAGTTCAAACATCCTCTATCCAGCTCAACTGACCCAATTCCCTCTCAACCTGTGCCCAATTGAGAGTTCTGAACTCATCCAGCCAGCGGAGCTACAACGTCACCGTTGAGGATTATTACTTACACCCCACATGTTATAGCTTTTTGACTCGGTATTATTCCGGTCGTCTCATCTATACCAAAAATAAAAGCGGAGTATTCCGGATATAATTTATATAGGATTAACCCCGCCCTGACTATGAAGAAAAAACACTGGTTCAAGAAAAAATTCCTTGAGAAAAGTTTTAAACGCGGAGCTGATATGAAATTCGGAGACGTACCGAATACGGGAGCTCCTTACACCCGCATTATCTCCGGGATTCGACCCTCGTTCTCGAGGAACAGAGATACCGTTATTGTTACCATCTACAGGGCACTACAGAAGGATCCAAAACAAGACCTTTACTACGTGATTGCTATCGACCGACGACGGTGCACGTATGTAGAGGAAGTGGAATTCAGTGCAGACCATATACAACGCATGCATTCTGACGAAATCAGCATGGATTTGGAAAGCGAATATAATGGGTTCTCTCGCCTACTGAGTGATGCGATACCCACCGAATTTTCGAGACCCTCATTTACTTTCCATCGCAAAGACGGCAATCGGTTTTTGACCCCGCTCGGAGTACGGCGCGTATCCGGTTTATTTACTAAGGGACTGATAGTCTTGCCTTCAGATTTTAACGATTCTCACACCAGAGAGGAGATAAATCTTCTCCGGCAAGAGATGGATGCATATCCGAAAGATCCTATTGGCAGTACTCTATTCGCATTAACACTTGCCTTGGTGGCTGAAGTTGGCCTTACGCGCCAAAAGATTCTTATTCCTGAGAAATCTAAGCCAACACCGACACCAGGAACACATCCTGTCTTGACTGGAGGAAGGAATTTTGAAGAGAGCCCCGAAGGTCAGGAGATGCGGAAATTATTGGCCCAGTCAATGGCGTATTACAAAAAACATTGATTGGATTTATAATCCCCCTTGAGGATTAGGTATTGGCAGTAATTCTGGCCAACTTGTTTCAAACACCCCATTAATGTCCATGGATAATGTAATCTTCAACTCGTTCGGCGGTCGCTTGTACTCGTCAGCGGGGACGCGTTCGACAGGGAAAACGACACTCAAAGACTGACCGCCAACATGAAGAGGAGCAATTTTCTGTTTGACTTGGCATATCTCAAACCTATCTACGTTTCTTTTCTTTGCGCTACGGTGTTTGCTCATGCGTCCATAGTACCATCACGAGAAGAGTTGGAAGATCATAAACCACTTTTATAGAGGGCGGCTTTCTTACCTTTACTTCGATGCGCTTGTCGTCGCATATTCTTGCGCGACTGATGCGTAGGCGGTGCGAGAAATATTCGCGATGATGGAACTCGCGGTCGGTACATCGGAAGAGCTGGTCATGACGCAGAGAAGATAGGGATGCGCCGGATAATAAATGATGCCGCAGTCGGATAATTCGACGCCGGTGGCGACGCCGTTTTGGGAGAGCACATGCTCGCCATATTTATTGGCGACGACTGTTCCCTTCGGCACTCCTGCGACGAGGCCGTTATCGAAAGTCGTTTGCGAGAGAAGTTTCAATGCCTGCTCGGAGGACTCGGGTGAAAGATATGTGGCGTTATAGAGAATACGGAAGAAAAGCCCGTACGTGCGCGCCGAGATCTGATAATTCGCGGAATCGTCTCCCGGATTCTGGATGCCGAGCGCGACATAGACCTCATTGAGAAAATCCGGATTGATGCGATCCAGCAGCGTGAAGGTCGCGCCGTTGTCGGAATCAATGATCATGCTGTTTATAAGGTCTTGAATGGAATAGTCATGGTTCGCGATGAGCGCCGACGGCGCCAGAAATGGATCATTCGGCATAACGCTCGGATCATAGGTGATGTCTTGTGAGAGTAGAGATGGATCTTCTTCCGCTTCCTTGTAGTACGCGATCATGGTCGGCACTTTGAGCAGGCTCGCGGGATAGTAAGTATCGTTCTGATTGATGCCGATCCACAGCCCCGCGTCAAGGTCGCGGAAATAGATCGCCGCGCGCGCCGCATTGCCTCCGCTCACTGCCGAATTAATTATTGTTTGCAGAGAGTTCTTAAGGGACGTGTAGTCTCCAAGCGTAGTCGCCTCGGGCGTGCGATATGCGAGCAGGGGGTGCACGAAGGCGTAGGGGGATCCTTTTTCTTCAATGGGCGCGAACGATTGTTTGATTGAACTCACTATTGCGTTGGATTCCGCCCTGCCAATAAAATATCCCGCGGCGATCCCGACACACAACCCGAACACTAAAAGCGTGACGCCCTTCAGGAGTGGGGAATGCTTGCCTTGCGCAAGGAAACTCATGCTATCGAGTATAACACTTGAAACGCAGCGATCGACTTAAACAAAATCAGCTATGCTGCGTAGTAAATAGGAGCTGGCCGCATTATACTTACCATACTTATTTTCCTAATTTATCTTGCATGCCTCCCACCAAAACTTTAAAGACCACAAACACCGTGTGGCATTCTATTCGAACGTATGCCGCCGCGCATAAAGTAATTGCGACCGTAGTTGTCCTCGCAGTCCTTTACGGTTGCTACTACACGTATAAGACCGTCACCGCTCCCTCAACCGCGACCCGCTATGTCACCACGACAATCGCAACCGGCACCGTCGTCGCGGCGATGACCGAAACCGGACAAGTAAGCGCCTCGCAGCAGATTACGCTTTCGCCAAAGGCCTCCGGCGAAGTGGTCGGCGTATACGTAAAGACCGGCGACCAGGTGCAGGCAGGGCAAGTCGTCGCCCAACTTGATGCTACCGATGCACAGCAGTCGCTCCAGAACGCGGAACTCGCCCTCCAGAACGCGGAACTCTCCTACGAGCAGACAACGGCAACATCAACATTGGCGCTCAATCTTATCGTCGCGCAAAATAATGTTACCAATGCCCAAGTTGCACTCAGTAAAGCGCACGACGATACCTACTCCTCACTTGCAAGTATTTATACCGACTTGTCTACCATTGTAAGCGGCCTGGATGGTGTGCTCTATGATTCAAACGTCGCCGGACGCACCAACCAGCAAAACGTTAATGCCTATACTGACCTTGTTTCCTCACAAGACAGTACTATCCCTATTTATGAGAACTCGGCTGAAACGTCGTATACGGCCGCATACACGGCCTACAACAACGCGCTTGCGTCATATAAAGCGACAAGCTCTTCCATTTCAGACAGCGACCTCGTGGCGTTGGCACAGACAACGTATACGGCGGTTCAGGTGGTTGCCGAAGCGGTAAAAGATTCGCACGACTTCTTTGACCGCGTGAACACAGACTACTCGCTCTACAATCTTGGGAATTCTTCAACGCTTACCGGTCTCCTCACATCCACAAACACATATACCTCAACCGTTTCAACCGACCTCGGCAACGCGCTTACCGACCAGACGGATATCGTCTCTGCCGAACAGACGCTCGCGCAGGCGCAAAATACGCTCCAGTCGACTGAGGGCGGCTCAAATGCGCTCACCGTTCAATCAGCCGCGCTGTCGCTTCAGCAAGCCAAGGACGCCGTCACGACTGCGCGGGAGAATCTCGCCGATTACACGGTCGCCGCCCCGTTTACTGGCACCATCGCCGCCGTCGGCGTGCAGACATACGACCAGGCGGGAAGCGGTACATCGGTCGCGACGCTCGTCACGAACGAAGAAACGGCCGACATTACCGTGAATGAAGTTGATGCGGCTAAACTTAAAGTCGGACAGAAAGCGACGCTCACTTTTGACGCATTGCCAAATGTTTCCATCGCGGGCACCGTTTCTTCGATCAACGAAGTCGGCACCGTCTCTTCCGGAGTCGTTTCTTATGCCGCCGTCGTTACCTTTGACACCTCCAACGCGAACGTGAAGCCCGGCATGAGCGTAACGGCCGATATCATCACCGGCGTCGAAACCGGTCTGGTCCTGCCAAGCAGTGCTATAAAGGCGTCCGGCACGCAGAGTTATGTGGAGGTCTTTAATCCACCGCTCGCTGGAAGCGAAACAAGCGCCGGCGCAACTTCGGCCGTCGCGCCGACACGTGTCACGATTACTACTGGATTCACTGACAACATAAACACCATTATTGAGAGCGGCCTCACGGCCGGCGCACAGGTAGTAAAGCAAACCATCGCGGGAACGAGCGCGACGACTCCGACCACGACATCCGCTCCTTCAATTCTGAACGCCGCAGGCGGACGTGGCGGTGGGGGCGCCGTGCGCGCCGGCGGCGGCGCGGCGGTCTTTCGCGCAGTGGACGGGTAACGCTTCATGATTGATATTAAAAACATCACGAAGACCTACGGTATAGCGCCCGAGGATTACACGGCACTCAAGGGCATCACCTTTTCAGTGGATGAAGGAGAGTTTGTTGCCATCATGGGGCCGTCGGGCTCGGGTAAGTCAACGCTCATGCACATCATCGGGTGTCTTGATACGCCGACCTCGGGCACGTATGTGCTTGACGGCAAGGACGTCTCGGAAATGACCGATGACGAACTCGCGGGAATCCGCAAAGATAAAATTGGCTTCGTCTTTCAGTCCTTCAATCTCCTGCCGCGTACGACTGTTCTTCGAAACGTGGTGCTCCCGCTTATCTACGCCGGCATACCAGGCGAAGAACGCGAGAACCGCGCGGCGACGGCCCTTATGGCTGCGGGACTGACACGTGAATATTTCACGCACCTTTCAAATCAGCTCTCGGGCGGACAGATCCAACGCGTCGCCATCGCACGCGCGCTCGTGAACGACCCCGCACTCGTCCTCGCCGATGAACCGACCGGCAACCTTGATTCAAAGACCAGCCTGATCGTGCTCGGCACGCTCCAGAATCTGAACCGCAAACATGGCCGCACCATCGTCCTCATTACGCACGAGCCGGATATCGCCGAACACGCCAACCGCATTATTCGCCTTCGCGACGGTATCATCGTTTCAGATGAAAAAAATACGGTTCCTCGCGATGCGATGAGAGAGACCGTACTCTACGATGATTTGCAAACGACATGATTACGCGCGACCTTTTTGAAGAAACTTACGTGGCACTCTCGAGCAACTATGTGCGCTCGGGACTCACGACCCTCGGCATTGTCATCGGCATTGCCTCCGTCATCGCACTCATCGCTATCGGCCAGGGCGCGCAAAATTCCGTTTCAAACTCGATTAACTCGCTTGGGTCAAACCTGCTTGAGGTGACACCGGGTGCGGCTCGGACAATCGGCTTCGGCGTTTCCGGCGGCCGCGGCACCGCCAAGTCCCTCACGCCGGGCGATGAGACAGCGATCATGAGTGTCCAGAATGTCGCGGCGGTCTCCGGCGAATATTCTTCCAGATACCAAGTCACCGTCGCGGGCGCCAATACGAACACGACGGTTGATGGCGTGGACGCCTCCTATGCGGCCATCCGCAATATTTCAATGGACCAAGGGTCGTTTATCTCCGACAGTCAGTCCCTCTCGCTATCAAAGGTCGCGGTCATTGGCTCAACGGTCGCTTCAGATCTCTTCGGAGCCGATGCAACCTCGACCAATCTCGTCGGACAAAATATCCGCATCAACAGCATGCAGTTCACTATTATTGGACTCATGGCAACAAAGGGTGGTTCCGGTTTCGGAAGCCAAAACAACGAAATATTCATTCCGATTGGCACCGCGCTTCAGTATTTTGCGGGCAATGGCAACCAATTCCTCTCAACTATTGATATTCAGGCGGCAACGCAAGGATCGATGACTCAAGTACAAAATGACGTGACGACGCTTCTTCTCTCGCGCCATAACATCTCTGACCCGACGCTGGCAGATTTCAGCATCTTAAATCAGCAAGATCTTGTTTCAGCCGCTTCAAGCGTAACGGGCACCTTCACCACATTGCTTGCCGCAGTCGCCGGTATTTCACTCTTGGTCGGCGGTATCGGCATTATGAACATGATGCTCACAAATGTCACCGAGCGCATGCGCGAGATCGGTCTGCGCAAGGCAATTGGCGCAACGAAAAAAGATATCAATACACAATTTCTCGCCGAGGCAATTGCGCTTACCTTCATCGGGGGCGCGATTGGCATCGTGCTTGGCTGGACGGCGGCATATATTGTCACCGCCATCGGCCTCGTCGCGGCACAGGTTACTCTCTCGTCTGTCGTGCTCGCGTTCGGCGTGTCCGCTGTCATCGGCATCGCTTTCGGCTGGTATCCGGCTCGTCGCGCATCAAACTTAAACCCGATTGACGCGCTCCGATATGAATAAAAAGAAAGGTGAAAGCGTACTAATAAAAAACTAATAAAAAAATATGAACAAAACCATCGTACTCACGGCAGTCATCGCGCTTGTGGTCGGTCTCGGTATTGGTTATGAAGGAGCGGGTCTTCTTCATCCGGCAACGGCCACACAAACCGCGCGCGGAAACTTTACAGGGACTGGCAACTTTGCGCGCACCGGGGCAGGAGGCACAGCGGGCGCTGGACTTCTTTCCGGCACCGTCGCCACAAAGGACTCCGGAAGCATTACGTTAGACACGCGAGACGGCAGTTCGCACGTCGTCCTCGTTACGCCGGACACGACCATTTCCAAGAGCGTGAGCGGAACGGAGGACGACGTTACGGTCGGCTCAACCGTTATTGTTTCCGGTACGACCAACAGTGACGGTAGTGTTTCGGCTTCTTCTGTTCAATTGCGGCCTACTGCTCCTCCTGCTACAGTGCAGTAATGAAACGCGCGCTCGCTATTATCATCGTTCTTCTTCTCGCGCTCGGAATGGTGGGGCTCTTCTTCCCCGCCCTTGTTTCTGGAACGCATTAAGTACATTGTCCCCACGTGTCTTGCGTTTTGAAGGCATTTCTGGCATACTTTATTTCACTCGCAGAGTATTCGAGCTTCGCAGTGTCCGCAAGACCTCAAGTGTTCAGTTTCGGCGAGGTTAATCAGTTAAATCCAATACATGGACAATCAGCAGTCAGCAGGACCAGTACAGGGAAACAAGCTCTATGTGGGCGGTATCCCTTATCGCTCAACGGAAGATGACATAAAAAAGGCCTTTAGCGAGGCCGGCACGGTCGTCTCCGCGAGCATCATTAGCGACCGTATGACGGGTCGCTCGCGGGGCTTCGGCTTCGTCGAAATGGCTTCCGAAGCGGAAGCGCAAGCGGCAATTGACCGTTGGGACGGCAAGGAGATGGACGGGCGTACGCTCTCGGTCTCTTTCGCTCGTCCGCAAGGCGACCGTCCGCCACGCCGCGAAGGCGGATTCGGTGGCGGTGATCGCGGCGGTTACGGTGGCGGCGGCTATGGCCGCGGCGGCTATTAAAACTCGTCAGTAAAACAAAAACATCCGTCCGCCAGTCGGCGGACGGATGTTTTTGTTTGTGGTAACTTTTTTACATGAATCAAGACGAGCGTTGGCTTCTAAAAGAAAAATATAATGGGATCAAAACCCCAGAATACGAAAAAGACAAAAAGCGGCTCGCCAGAGGCGAGCCGCTTGGATACGTCATTGGCTGGCAGCCGTTTCTTGGTTTAAAAATCTTCCTTGATTCAAAACCGTTTATCCCGCGACCGGAAACGGAGTGGTGGACAGAGCAAGCCATCGCCGTGATTTTGGCGGCTTCCGCGAGCGACGACGAACGGCATGAGCAAATTTTCAGTAGAAAATTATGCGCGCCCCAAAATCACGGCGATGGCCTGCGATTTCTGGATCTCTGTGCGGGCTCTGGCGCCATCGGATGTGCGGCGCTCGCGCGATTGCCGAACGCGCAAGTTTATTTCGGTGAAATTAACCATACGCACGAAGCGACTATCTTGAAAAATATCCGCAAAAATAATTTAAATGAATCACGCACCATTATTCGCATCGGTAATTTATTTAAGCCGTTCGGCAATCTGAAATTTAATATCATCATCGCAAACCCTCCTTACATCCCAAAAGACCGCGCGTTGCCGAGAAGCGTCGCCGATTATGAGCCCTCGATCGCTCTCTATGCCGGCGCTGATGGACTTGATTGTATCCGCCGCATTGCGAAAGAATTACCACACCACCTCAAAAAAAATGGCACTGCATGGATTGAGTGTGATGGTGAACATGCCGAAATTGCGCGAGCACTATTTCAAAATAAAGATTTTAATGCCGAGATAAAAACTGACCAATACGGCGTTCCGCGCACTATTGTAGTATCATTCCCTTAATGTCAGAACCGCTTCCCACCGATCCGTATAAAGGCGTTCGTGATTTCTATCCCGATGAGTGGGCGCGCCTTGAGGCGCTGTTCGCGTGCATTCGTGAGACACTGGCGCTCTGGGGCTATGAAGAATACAACGCTTCCCCGCTGGAGCGCGCTGAATTATATGAGGCAAAAACTTCGGAAGAAATTGTGAATGAGCAGACCTATACCTTCACTGATCGCGGCGACCGCCGCGTGACGCTGCGCCCCGAGATGACTCCAACGTTAGCGCGCATGCTTGCCGCCAAACGCCGCGAACTCACCTTCCCGCTCCGTTGGTTCTCAATCGGCAACCGCTTCCGCTATGAACGGCCGCAAAAGGGCCGTTTGCGCGAATTTTATCAAGCGGACATTGACCTGATCGGTCTTCCCGAAGGAGAAGCGGATATTGAAATTGTACAATTGGCGTCTGCACTACTAAAAAATTTTGGTGCGACAGAAAATGACTTTGTCATTCGCATAAGTTCGCGGTCGCTCCTAAACGACGCTTGCAAGGCGGCGGGTCTCACGGGCGATGGTATCCAACAATATTTACATCTGCTTGATAAAAAATTGAAAATGACACCCGAGGCGTTTGCCGCGGCGCAAAGCGTTATTTCAATGAAAGACCCTCTTTCTTTCATTGAGCCAAAAGCGATGGAAAATTTCATCGCGACCCTTAAAGAACGCGGTGTCGGCAATGTCATTTTTGACCCAAGCATCACGCGCGGTTTTGACTATTACACCGGCATGGTGTTCGAGGTATACGATACGAATCCGGCGAATCCGCGCGCACTCTTCGGAGGCGGACGCTATGATAAGCTTGTCGCATTATTCGGCGGGAATCCGATTCCTGCCGTCGGCTTTGCACTCGGCGATGTGACGCTTGCCGATTTTCTTAAAACGCACTCGCTCGCGCTAAATGGAAACACCGCAAAGCCGCAGCTTTATCTCGGTACACCGAGCGTCAGCGATATTCCCGCCGCACAGGCATTTGCCGATACATTACGTAAACAGAATTGCCGCGTTTTCGTTAACCTTACCGATCGAACTCTGGGAAGCCAAATAAAAGATGCTGTGAAGCGCAACATTCCCCTCTTTATCGCCTACGGCGCGGATGAGATCGCGAACAACACCGTCCGAATGAAAATTCTCGCGACGAACAAGGAAATCACACTTCCGGTATCTGATCTTCTGGCGCATCTTCGCTCTGGTAACTGAAGTTATGCGCGCCGTTACCTTTGATATTGAGTCCGTCTCCGATTCTGCGGTACACGGTCATGTTGATGTGAACGAACAGGAGCTCACCATTGTGGCAATTCACGATTCAGAAACTAACGCCTATTCCTCGTATCTTAAAGAAGAATTGCCAAAGCTCTGGCCCATCCTTGAGCGCACCGACATGCTCATCGGTTTTAATTCCAACTCGTTTGATATTCCGCTTTTAAATCGCTATTACCCTGGAGACCTTTCACATATCCGCTCGCTTGACCTCTTAAACGAAGTACAGGAAATACTCGGACGGCGCGTTCGGCTTCAATCGCTTGCCGAAGCGACACTCGGCAGAGGGAAATCAGGTGACGGACTCAAAGCCGGCGAGTGGTGGAAGAAAGGAGAAATAGATAAAGTTCGCGAATATTGCATTGAAGATGTTCGTCTGACGCGCGAATTATATGAATATGCACTTCTACATGGCGAACTTAAGTATAAAGACCTGCGCGACATTCGCAGTATCAAGCTTGATACTTCCCGGTGGAATCAAGGAGCTGGCGCAATACCGACGATGACACATGCGTTTCCTTTATGAAACAATCTTTAACGATTCCAATCGCAATTATTCTCGGCGGCATCGTTATCGCGGGAGCGGTATATTTTTCACTACGGAGTCCTGCGATTCCGGGCAACGCGGGTAATCCGGCCTTGGTGCGGCCTGTTGGCGCGAACGACCATATTCTCGGAAATCCCGCGGCACCGGTGGTGATTGTTGAGTATGCCGATTTTGATTGCGAATTCTGCAAGGACTTTGAAGAAACACTTCACAGAATCGTCGCTGATGAAGGCGCCACCGGCGAGGTCGCGTGGGTCTTCCGTGAATTTCCTCTTGTTGAAATTCACCCGAATGCGTTCTCGCACGCCCGCGCCGCTGAATGCGCTGCGGACGTTGCGGGCAATGATGCCTTTTGGAAATTCGCGGATGCGCTTTTCGCAAATCAACCGGTTGACCCTTCGCAATACGGCGCGCTCGCCGCTTCGGCGGGAATTTCCAGTGACGATTTTGCGACTTGTTACGCCACCGCGTCATCAACGCTTGACGCGCGCATTAATGCCGACCGACAAAACGCGCTGGATATCGGCGCGCAGGGTACGCCTTACTCGCTCATCCTTATCAAAGGCCAACCGCCTATCGTTATGGGCGGCGCCTATTCTTATGATGCTGTAAAACAATTAGTTGACCAGGCGCTTCAAAATATAAAATAGAAACCCTTGCAGACAAACTTGCAAGGGTTTCGTGCACGCACGGGAATCTTGTTATTTTTTGGAAAACCTCCGCTCAGCGCGCCACGAGGCAATTTTCGGGTTAACTTTCATAGCGACCTCACCGTTTGGCTTTCTCTTTACGGCGATGAGATCCCGGATAGCCCTGTTCTCAGCTTCGTGGTTGTGGAAAATGTTGAGGCAAGAGAGGATTTTCCCAAAGAGGGGCTTTCTATCCCATTTTTTAAGGAGCTTTTTCAATTCCCCGTTTGACTTGTCCATGTGTTTGAACAGGTAGTTGTTGTACACCGCTCCATCTGGATACATTCCGGGCATAATGGACCTCCTTTCTTTTTCTCAACTTCGAATCGCTCTGGGTCCTACAATACATTAAAATTATTCCCCGTCAATACCTCTCCGAATCGTCTATCAAGCCGAGGCGATAGATGTCAAAAGAATTATCACCCTCAAATATGTCGGACGGATTCGGTAGGTAAATGCGCCGGCGGGAGATTTCAGTCGTTGCGTCTTTGATAAGTCGGTGGAATAAGGCAAATTCTTCCTGAAGAAAGCGGAAATCAATCACGTGACGGCGCAATTGCTTTGAACCATCAGCGTTCTTCGATTTTTTGCATTCATACACGATGAAGCGCCGCACGGGCTTGCCGAACAATTCTCTGACGGTGTAATAATTGAAAATCGCTTGAATGGCGAAAGCGGGTTTCTGCACGCCGTTCTTGCTGAAAGCATTGACGAACTTATGGTCCACGATATCAACGGCGCCCTCTTCAACGCGCGAAGCAACCACTAAATCCGAAATTGCTTTCAAAGGTAATGGAAGCCCGGGCACAGCGACAATGCCTTTTACTTCTACACCAAGCACTTTATGCCTCGGCGGCTTCTCCAAATAAAACGAAACGGCTTGTAGATATTCTCGCTCCATTTCCGCGCGTTTTTCCTTCTTCGCGCGGCGCGTTCTCGCCTTACCAAAATCAATTTCAAAGTCCGGGACCGCACGCAGATATTCAAGACCGAGTTTGATAGCAATTTCTTTATTAGCGCCAGAGTAGAAATGTTCAAGCGCCACGTGCCCGGCGCGGCCGATGATTGAGGCGGGCGAGACGGGCGTATCGTATATTTCTTCAACATATCGTTTGTACCACGCCAAGGGATTTCTCAAAAACGCCATCAAGCTGGAATGGCTCCAGTGCTTGATCGGTAACTTTTTCCGCTTCATGCCGGCAGTATACCAGACGCTTGACATTTACATTCAAATACGCTATGCTTTCACCAGGGTTCAATTATTTTGAGAAAGGAGTTCTTTATGAATGCGAAACGTCAAGGTGAAATCGCTCGTGTCCTCCTCAAGAAGATTCTTAAAGAAGAAAGTGTAAAAGTCACACCAGAGGGTGTGCTTCAGAAAATGAAAGCTATGGCTATGATAATTGTCGAAGTCCCATTAAGGGAAACCATGGCGTTAGTGAGTGAACTGTTGTTGGAGGAGTAACTCACTAAATTGGATTGCTCGTGCTCCCGAAGACCGCGTCGTACAGGAGGACGGCGCGGTTCTTTCTTTTTTAATACGACTTCAGATGCCGCGCTTTTTCGTGAGTGCGAATTTTTTCTAGCGCTTTCGCTTCAATCTGACGGATGCGCTCGCGCGTGACGCCGAATTCCCTGCCCACTTCTTCCAACGTGTGATAGATGCCGTCCATAAGACCGTGGCGCATCTCCAAAATCTTGCGCTCTTTGGGCGAGAGGTCGCCGAGAATGGCGCGCACTTGTTCCGCGAGGATGCGCTCGGACGATTCCTGCGCCGGCGAAGGTATCTTGTCGTCTGGAATAAAATCACCGAGCGTTGAGCGGTCATCGTCATCGCTACCGACGGGGTTTTCCAACGAGAGCGTATCTTGATTTATTTTTTCTATTTGATAAATCTTTTCCGGCTCCACGCCCATTTCTATCGCGATTTCCTCCGCCTGCGGTTCGCGCCCCAGCATCTGCGAAAGACGCCGCGAAACCTGTTTGTATTTCGCGATTGTCTCAACCATATGGACCGGAATGCGAATCGTGCGCGACTGGTCGGCGAGCGCACGCGTAATCGCTTGGCGAATCCACCACGTCGCATACGTTGAAAATTTGTAGCCCTTCTTCCAGTCAAATTTATCCACCGCGCGGAAGAGGCCGAGATTCCCTTCTTGGATAAGATCAAGCAGCGTCAAGTCAGGCGAGCGGCCGACATATTTCTTCGCAATGGAAACCACGAGACGAAGGTTGCTGCGCGCGAGAATGTTGCGCGCTTCACTGTCGCCTTTTTCAATGCGCTTGGCTAATTCGCGTTCTTCGGCGGCGGTGAGAAGCGGATATTGCCCGATTTCGCGGAGATATATTTGAATGGAATCGTAGCTGGTTGAATGACGGTCTTTGATATTGCGCGTGGCGAGATACTCGTCGGCGACATCTTCCAGTATTCCGCCTTCAAGCACATCAACACCCGCGGTGGCGAAACGCTCATAGAGCGATTCAAGAAAATTAACATCATCCTCCACATGCGGGAATGATTTGAGAATTTCGCTGTAGGTGACATAGCCGCGCTCCTTGCCTTTTTCAATGAGCGCATCCGCCGAGAGCGCCTTTTGCGACTCTGCTTTTGCCCTCGCATTCCGTGCCGCCAAACGAACAACTTGTTTCTTCGTACTGTGTCGGCGAATGCGCTGGGTTTTCTTTACGCTCTTTCTCTTTTTCTTTTTTGCAATAAATTTTTTTACCATATATAGAAAAATAGGTAACTACCGACCGAATGCGGCAAGACGCGCAAAAATCTTCGCGCACGTCGCTTGTGCATCCTGAATCGCAGAAACATCTCCTCGGGCCTCAATTTTACGTAGCTGCGCCACTGCTTCTTGATACGCCTCGCGGATGACCGCTTCTTCAAAGGCGCGGAGAAGCTCGTCTGCTGCATCCTCTTTTGGCTCCTCGCCGAATGTCTGTTCTGTTTTGAACAAGACCGATTCCGGGAGTACATCAGAGGGCAACTGTTCGGCTTCGGTAATTCGACAATACTCTTTTTTAATGCGTTTCGCAAGCGGCGTATCGGGATAAACGCTTAAAATGGCGAGTAGCTGTTCCGAGCGAATATCTCTGGGCGAGCGCGCCGTCTCAAATGGAGTCGCCTTTTGGATATCGTGTTCGGTCTCAAATTGTTTTGGCACACGCCGAAGCGATTCGCGGATGGCTTCGCTGGAGAGCCCTAGAACTCGAGCGGTTGTCTGCATGAAATGCTCGCGTTCCATCGGGCTCGGAATCGCGGCTATTAAAGGGAGCACGATGCTTTCAGCGGCGCGCAGAAGCCGATGGGGTTCGCGTTCCTGCTCAATAAGAACCGCGAGAAAGAAGTCCGCGATCGGTTTTGCTTCTTTAATGCGTTTCGAGAATCCGCCCTTGTCCTCGTTGATGAGGTCCGCCGGGTCCTTTCCTTTCGGGAGCTGAACTGCCTTCACTCTAAGACCCTGCCGAAGGGCGAGTGCAGCCGATTTCGCTGTTGCCGAGAGTCCGGCAGCATCCGCGTCAAGAACGAGCATGAGATTCTCGCTGTAACGCTTCATAAGCGCACAATGTTTTTCGGAAAGTGCTGTGCCCGAAAGTGCGACCGCGTTCCCAAAGCCTGCTTGATGCACGAGAAGCACGTCCATCTGCCCTTCAACGAGCATTGTGAAGCCACGTGTGCGTATCGCGTCTCGGGCGCGGTCCATGCCAAAAAGGATTTCGGATTTACGGTAGAGTTCCGTCTCCGGACTATTGAGATATTTGGCTGACTCATCGGGAGACAAAGCACGACCGGTGAACGCAACAACACGGCCGGCGGCATCGCGTATAGGAAATAAGAGCCGATTACGGAAACGGTCATAATAAGTGCCTGGCTTCCCGTCCGCCTCCTTTATTAATCCCGCGCCGAGAAGCTCTGCGGTTGTGAATCCGAGAGCGGTCAACGCTTCAAGAAGAGCGCGCCACGCATCAGGCGCATAGCCGAGACGCCACGCGCGAATGGTCTCATCGGAGAGACCACGCTGTTTTGCATAAATTTCAGCGGGACTTCCCGAGAGCTTCTCGGCGTACCATTCACTCGCTTGACCCATCGCTTCGCGCAACCGTTCTTTCTTTGATTTTTCTTCATCACTTCCTCTTTGAGAAAATTCAATTGTAACGCCCGCTTTCTCCGCGAGAATTTTCAGAGCTCCTTTAAAATCAACGCCTTCAATTTTTTCAATAAAAGAAAAACCGTCTCCGCCGAGGCCGCAACCGAAGCAGTGCCATGTGCCGCGTTCAACCGAAACATGAAAGGACGGCGTTTTTTCTTTATGAAAAGGGCACAATCCTACGAGCGATTTCCCCGCCCGCTTCAGCTTCACATACGGCGCAACAATATCTTGAATGTTCAACCGCTCCTTAATCTGCTGAACCGTGTCAGTCGCCATTATTTTAATTTTACCTCATCGCGCATGCGCTTGACAATAAAAATAATGGCATGCTAATCTATCTTAGGAAATGGAATTCATCCTAAGGGGAGGGAGATGGAGATGAAAATAATTTCGTATTTTCTCGCGGCAATTTGTTTTGTACTCGGAGGAGTTTATATCGAAGGGTATGCTCATACTCTCAAGCTCGGTCAACTCGCGATTGGAGTTTCGCTAGCCGGATTCGGTTTTATCTCCTGCTGGACGACAAAAGAGAGCGGGTAGGCGATCTACCAAGGCGGCGCAGGGAATCTGATTCCTTGTGCCGCCTTACTTTTTACTTAACTAGAGCGTGCGACTCGTGCGCGCGAAGAAACTGGGGCGCGAGACGGTTGAGGGCGCAGGACGCGCAGATTGAAGTTTTGCGATAGATGCGTGTTTCTTACTTCCCTTGAAGCCCGTACCCGCCGGAATGAGCCGGCCAAGAATGATATTCTCCTTCAAGCCGCGCAGATGGTCAACACTGCCGCGAAGAGCCGCACCGATGAGAATTTTCGTCGTCTGTTCAAAAGATGCCGCCGAGAGGAAGGAACGCCGCGAGAGCGCACTCTCCTTGATACCGAGCACAATCTCGCGTGCCGCGGGCTCCATTTTACCCGCCGCTTTCATCTCCGATACTATTTTAGCGAATTCCCAATCCTCAACAACATCGCCAACAGAATAATCAGTATCGCCTGCATCGGTAATCTTCACGCGCGAAAACATCTGCTTCACGATGACTTCAAGGTGTTTGCGGGACACGTGCGCGCCCTGAAGTTCATAAATTTTTGAAACCTCGGCAATAATATATTCCTGTACCGCCGCGCGGCCGGAATACTCAAAGAGGTCGTCAAGGTCAATGGAGCCATCAGTAAGAATTTGACCTTTCGCCACAGAATCGCCTTCTTTAACCAGCGCGACACGCGGATACGGAGCGAGATATTCAATCAGTGCATCATCTTTTTTCCCTTGCCCCGCGAGAGGCGCCACGATGATAACTTTTTCATGGCCGACGTCTTTTATTTCTGTCACGAGCCCGTCGGTCTTTGAAATAACCGCCGGATTCTTTGGCGAACGTTTTTCAAAGACCTCTTCAACGCGCGGGAGACCGCTCGTGATATCGCCTCCGATAGATGCCACGCCGCCCGTATGGAAGGTGCGCAGCGTAAGCTGCGTACCCGGCTCGCCGATGGCTTGCGCGGCGACGGTCCCGACCGCTTCGCCTACGTCAACAAGTTCCTGGGTCGTGAGATCCATGCCGTAGCAAATTTGGCAGATGCCGTAGCGCGTTTCGCAGGACATCGGCGAGCGCGCAACGATTGAAGTGATTGATGAGGCGGCAAGCGTTTCCGCGTCTGCTGCAGAAAGATAGTGCCCTTTTTTGAAAAGAATCGTTCCATCCACGTCCTTCACGTCTTCGGAGAGCACGCGGCCTCGCAATGCTTCAGCATAATCAATACGAATGCCGGAAGCGCTTACCCGATTAATATTCACTCCGCGCTTTGTCCCGCAATCTTTTTCAGTCACGATGGAATCCTGTGCAACGTCAAAGAGGCGGCGCGTGAGATAGCCGGCTTTGGCGGTACCAAGCGCCATATCGGTGAGACCCTTGCGCGAGCCGTGCGTCGACATGAAGTATTCAACCGGATTGAGCCCTTCGCTAAATGAAGAGGTGATGGGCACTTCAATGGTCTCGCCGGCGGTGTTCTGAATGAGTCCTTTCATTCCGGCCATTTGGGTCAAATTGCCGAGCGTGCCGCGCGCGCCCGAGCGCACCATATCGGCGACAGAACCCATCGGGTCAAGGGTTTCGGCAACAAGTTGTTCTACTTCCTGTTTGACGCCTTGCCATGTCTCTATGACCATACGGCGCTTTTCTTCTTCAGAAAGAAGTCCGTTCCGGTAGTCATCTTCAATTTTTGTTACTTTCTCCACAGCTCGTTCAATAACCTGCGGCTTCTTTTCCGGTACGGAGACATCGTCCACACACCACGAGACACCCGACTTCGTTGCGTACTCAAAACCAAAGCGCTTCACTTTGTTTACAATATCCGGCACCGCGTCAAGTCCATACCGCGCAATACAGTCGGTCACAATCCGTGCGAGTACTTTCTTAGTAATGTTTTCATTAACGAACGGATAATCAACAGGCAAAACCGTGTTAAAGAGAAGCCGGCCGACGGTTGTTTCAAACGGATGACCGTCAAACGCCGCGTATTTTTCTTTTCCAGCGACCGGCAGTATCTTGATTGAGGCTCGCATATCAATGGCGTTGTATTCGGACGCAAGAATGGCTGCATTCGGCGAGGCGAAGTATTCGCCTTCGCCCTTCGCTTTTTCAACCGCCTTGGTAAGCCAGTACACGCCGAGAATAATATCCAACGGCTTGCCAATGAGAACAATCATATCTCCGCTCCCGGGCTTCAAAATATTTTTATTGGCGCTCATAATATGCTCCGCTTCCCACTGCGCTTCTTCCGAAAGCGGCACGTGCACGGCCATTTGGTCGCCGTCGAAGTCGGCGTTGAACGCGTTACAAACGAGCGGATGCAATTGGATAGCGTCACCTTCAATGAGCCGCGGGCGAAATGCCTGAACGCCCTGACGATGCAGTGTCGGCGCGCGATTAAGAAGTACGTACTTGTCTGCGATGACTTCTTCAAGAATTTCCCATACCTCGGGAACGCCATCTTCAATGAGACGCCCCGCACCGCGAATATTGAATGCGAGTTCGCGTTGCAAGAGCCCGGCGATGACGAACGGGCGAAAGAGCTCAAGTGCCATGTGCTTCGGGAGGCCGCACTCGTCAAGTTCCAAATCGGGACCGACAACGATGACCGAACGTCCGGAATAATCAACGCGTTTACCGAGCAGATTCTGGCGGAAATATCCCTGCTTGCCTTTCAAATAATCGGCAAGTGATTTAAGCGGACGGCGTTGGGCAAGCGTCAGCGCACCGGCCGAAGCACCGCTCTTGCGGATGGAATTATCAAGGAGCGCATCAACCGCTTCTTGGAGAATGCGCTTCTCGTTTCGCAGGATGACTTCCGGCGCATGGATGTCAATAAGTTTTTTGAGGCGATTGTTGCGATTGATGACGCGGCGATAAAGATCGTTTACATCAGAAGTCGCGTGACGACCGCCTTCAAGCGCGACCATCGGACGAAGCGCCGGCGGAATAACCGGGATCCGCGTGAGAAAGAGCCATTCCGGCCGTATGCCTGACGCAATAAGCCCCGCGATGAGCGAGAGACGCTTCGCGAGTTTCTCGCGCTCGGCAGCGCCGGCCTTTTCGTAGCGCGCGGCGAGCGTTTTCTCAAGCTCCTTGAGATTAATTTTGCAGAAAATATCGTAAATCGCTTCGGCACCGATACGCGCTTCAAAAAGTCCGCCGTACTTTACCGAAAAACGATGATATTCAAGCTCGTCAAGAACCTTGCCCACGACGACGCTTTCAATCTCGTTCTTGGTAAACGTCATTTTTTCTTTTAACGCATCGCGTTCGTCGTCGCTCTCAAGTGATTTGTATTTTGACTTATATTCGCTTTCAAGTTCGGCGAGGAGATGCTTCTTTTCATCTTCCGCAATTTTGGTGACGATGTAGCCCGCGAAATATATCACCTTCTCAATATCCGCCGATGGAACCCCAAGCAGGAGCGCCATACGGGAAGGAACGCTACGGAGAAACCAAATATGCGCAACCGGCGTGCAAAGTTCAATATGTCCCATACGTTCACGGCGCACAATGGAACGCGTAATTTCAACGCCACATTTATCACAAACAATACCTTTATAACGTATGCCCTTGTATTTGCCGCAGTAGCATTCGTAATCCTTTTCCGGTCCGAAAATTTTCTCATCAAAGAGTCCGTGCTTTTCGCTCCGTTGGGTGCGATAGTTGATGGTTTCAGGCTTGGTGACCTCACCGGAGGACCATGAAAGTATGCGCTCGGGCGACGCGAGCGTGAGACGCAAGCCGTTCCATATATCTTGCCTACCGGCAGATAAGCGCGAGGTGAAATTAGTGCGGGGGGTAGATGCCATAAAAGTTGCAAGAAAATGAATAAGTTACACCTCCGCCGAGGGCGGCAGATTGAGCGGCTCAATATCAAGCGCGAGACCGCGAATTTGGTTGGTAAGAACTCCGAATGATGCGGGTGTGCCGGTATGGCTGATTGCTTCGTTTTTCACAATCGCATCGAAAGCCGCCGAACGGCCCTGGATATCGTCCGATTTAATGGTGAGCATCTCGCGCAGCGTGTACGCGGCGCCATAGCCGAGAAGCGCCCACACCTCCATCTCGCCGAAACGCTGGCCGCCGTTCTGCGCCTTGCCGCCCAAGGGTTGTTGCGTAATAAGCGAATACGGACCGATTGAACGCATATGAATTTTATCTTCCACCATATGATGAAGCTTGAAGATATACATATAGCCGACGGCGATTGTCTGCGCGAATGCCTCGCCCGTACGACCGTCATAAAGTTGCATTTTCCCGCTTCTCGCAAAACCAGCCGCCTCAAGCTCGCTACGAATTTCGTCCGCAGTCGCACCCGCGAAGGGCGGAACAATCGCTTGGTAGCCAAGCGTGTGCGCCGCAAGACCGAGGTGCATCTCAAGAATCTGCCCGAGATTCATGCGCGAAGGAACGCCAAGCGGCGTAAGAATGATGTCAACCGGATTGCCATCCTTGTCGTAGGGCATATCTTCAACCGGCAACACGCGGCTGATGACACCCTTGTTGCCGTGACGCCCGGCGAGTTTATCGCCGACGCTGATGTTACGAACTTGCGCGATGGTAACCATAATTTTCTTGATAATGCCGCTTTCAAGCTGATCGCCTCGCTCCCGAGAAAAAACCCGAACGCCTATCACGCGTCCGCGCTTGCCGCCCTCCATCCGCAAAGAAGTATCTTTCACATCTTTCGCTTTATCGCCAAAGATACTCCGTAGGAGACGCTCCTCCGGCGTGAGCTGTGTTTCGCCTTTGGGTGTCACCTTGCCGACGAGAATATCGCCGGGACGCACTTCCGCGCCAATCCGAATAACGCCTTCTTCATCAAGATTCTTCAGCCGCAACTCTCCGACATTTGGAATATCATGTGTTGTCGTCTCGGGTCCCAGTTTCGTGTCGCGCACGACGCAATCAAAGTCCTCAATATGAACGGTGGTGAATTTCGCGTCTTCAACGAGACGTTCGGAAATAATAATGGCATCTTCATAATTTGCGCCGTTCCAACTCATAAAAGCGACGCGCATGTTCTGACCCAGGGCGAGTTGTCCATGGTCGGTAGAGGAATTGTCAGCGAGCACATCGCCCTTCTTCACGATATCGCCCGTCCTGACTGACGGACGCTGCATGAACGTTGAGTTCTGATTCGTTCGCGTAAGTCTCTGGAGAACGTATTCTTTTGATTTCCCTTCTTTGTTCTTCACAATAATTTTTCGCGCATCGACATAGAAGACCTCGCCTGCTTCAAGAGCAAGTACGAGACGACCGGTGCTACGGGCGGCATGGGCTTCAATACCGGTTGCGACAAGCGGTGCCTCGGGGATAAGAACCGGGGTCGCCTGCTTTTGCATATTTGAGCCCATCAAAGCGCGATTTGCATCATCATGGTTGATGAAAGGAATCATCGCGGTCGCAACGGAAAACATTTGATACAACGAGGCGTCCAAGAGCGTGATTGCATTGCGCACGGCGATAATCGGCTCGCCCTTATGCCGCGCTTCAACGAGGTCGGAGGTAATGCGGCCATTTTCATCAAGATTGGTTGCGCCATGCGCAATCGTTTCCTTCTCTTCTTCAAGCGCATTAAGATAGACGACTTCGCGAGTCACAACTCCTTTTTCTACGCGAACGTAGGGCGTTTCGATAACGCCGAAATTATTCGTACGCGCATTGGTCGCGAGCCGAAGAATGAGTCCGATGTTTTGGCCTTCTGGCGTATGAATAGGACAGAGGCGTCCATAGTGACTAGGATGCACGTCGCGCACTTCAAAGCCCGCACGCTCTCTCGTGAGCCCGCCCGGGCCGAGCGCCGAGAGCGTGCGCATGTTCTCAAGTTCGGCCAAACTGTTCTGCTGTTCCATGAACTGCGAAAGTTGGTTGGCGGTAAAGAACTCGTGCACCGCCGCATGAAAGGGGCGCGGATTGATAAGCGCCATAGGGAGCGTGGTCTCGGTCGGCATCGTTGACATACGGTCTTGGATATTCCGCTTCATGCGACTCATGCCGACACGCATGCGCGCCTGCAAAAGTTCACCGACAAAACGCACTCGGCGGAACCCAAGATGGTCAATATCATCGGGGCGCGCCGCAGGATCGGCATTTAATTTCGTTATTTCAGAAATAATGCGAACGAAATCCGAGAGAGTAAGCGTGCGTTTCTCAAGCGCTTTTTCAGAAACCGGAAGGCCGAAGCGCGTATTGAGGCGATGGCGGCCTACTTTCCCGATATCATAGCGTTCAGTGGAGAAGAGTGACTGTACAAAATTTTTCGCATTTTCTGGAGTTGCGAGGTCGCCGTCGCGCATGCGGCGGTGAATTTCAATATATGCCTCTTCAACCGATTTTGCTTCATCATGCGCGAGCGTGGCTTTAAGAGCGGCAAGTGCAAGCGGGTCATTCTCAAAATGCTTCGCGAGTGAGTCACCTAATCCGCCGCCAAAAATCGTAAGGAGCTGAGTAACGGGGAACTTGCGCTTCCTATCAATTTTCACAAAAATGGCGCCGTCTGCTTCCGAGTCAAATTCAATCCAAACGCCGCGCAAGGGAATAATCTTTGCGCCAAAAAACGGTTTGCCGCGCAAGAGTTCTGAAACGAAGAATGCGCCAAAAGAACGTGCCAGTTGCGGAACGATGACTCGCTCAACGCCTGAAACGATGAAGGAACCGTGCGGCGTCATAAGCGGCATGTCCGCGAGGAAAATTTCCTGCGATTTCTCCGAGCCGAGCGTCTTATTAATAAGCTTCACGGTCGCTTTCAACGGCGCTTCGTACGTGCGCATGGTGTCGCGCACGAAGTCCTCGTCATATTTCGGTTCGCCAATTTCAAAACTCTCAAATTGAAGTTCAAACTTTTTACCCGAGTAGCCACTAATTGGCGAAAATTCCTTAAAAAGCTCGGTAAGACCGTCTTTCAGAAGCCAATTAAATGAGCTGCGCTGATGCCCCACAAGGTCGGGGAACGGTACTCGCGGCGCCCGATATGCACCGAATGTCTTTTGAACGAGGTTCTTACGCATGTGGTATGGCGTGAAGTAATAAATAAAAGGAAAATATACAAATATAAACGCACGCAGACTCACCTCGCTTTTGCGTTCTTCTTCAATTCACGTATAAATTTTTTGCACCCCTGCCCTTCATTACTCACTCGTATCTGTATCTCCAATGTATCAGACCGCCTTTATTTGCGCAAGTGGGCTGGGGATAAAGGTTCAGTTCACAAGACGTATTGATGAAAAGACGCCAATAAGGGAATCGAGCGCCGACTGGAAAGATGCGAGCGACTTGGGTGTTGCGCGAGCAAGCGCGAGACCGCGAAGCATAAGGAGCCCCTCTTCATATGCTTCGGGGCGAGTAGTTTTGTGTAAAAGTTCAAGCGTCTGATATGCACGTGACAGCGAATCGTCATAGCGCGATTCATTTCCCTGCTTCGCCGCGTTGATACAACGAGAAACATCGGCGCCAAGATTCGCGAAGTAGAATGCGGCATCGCGCGTCATAAGCCAAGAAATGGAATCGCAAGCGCCACTACTTTACGTACAGCATTCCGCGTTTCTTCGCTCGTAATTTCCATGCTTCGATTCCCTTGCAGAGGCCGAATATTAATAAGCGAATTGTATTCAATTGCCGCCTCTCCCTTCTCTTTCGGATAAATATTAAAACCCCAGAGATTTTTTTGTTGTGAGCCATCTTCAATCAAGCGATTATTGGCGTCTATGTGCCATTCGCCGCCAAGAGCGACAATGGCGCGCGAAATATCTGCAACGCCTTTTACGAGCACGTGGTGCCACTCCTTCGCAAGCGCGTCAAGTGTTATTTTGTCTACTGGCTTGCGAACAATGAGTATTTCCATTTACTAATTATACCTTATAAAAACAGAACCGCCCTCCAACGGTTCTGTCGTTGAAAGGCGGGTTATTATCTTGACATTGCTCTTGCTACCATTGCAACGGTCCTGCGTCCGCAAAGATACCAACCGACAGCGCGTAGTCGTTCCGAACGGCTTTGGGTTAGCAGATAAATATCTGCTTCGCTTGTGATGTCGAATATCAGGACTTCCTCGAATGCCTTCTTGCGATAGGATGCTTTGGTGCATCCTGCGATGCGGACCCAGTCCTCAAGAGATCTCGCTGTTTCGACGGCTCGTTTTAGCGACGCCGCCCGGAGATATTTGAGATTACAATAGGGTTTACTCGCAAGATAGATATTGAGGCATTCCCCCGATTGAAGTCGCTCAAGAGCGTTATCAATTTTTCTTTTCGAAAAGCTCTTGGCTCTTCTAACGAAATTCCTGACTAACTCCATTTTCAACACCTCCTTCCTTTGTGATAAATGACTGTCGTCTTCTGAATTAAATACTACCTGCTAGACCGCCACTTGTCAATGTTGGCGTGGTGGCCAGTTTGGAGGACAGTGGGGACGCGATATTTTTTCTTTTTATACAAAATGGTTTCGGGGCGGGTATAGACCGCACGAGAGGCAATGCGGCGCTCTTCAACTGACTCATCTTTCCCGAGAACGCCCGGGAGACGGCGCGTGATGGCATCAACGATAGCAAGCGCCGGAACTTCCCCGCCAGTATAAACGGCTTCACCGACGGCAAATTCTTTTACGGGCACGAGCGTCTTAAGGATTTTCTTTGCACGTTCATCAATGCCCTCGTAACGGCCGCAGACAAGAGCGACCTCATCACATCTCGCAAGCACATCGGCATCTTTATTGGTAAATTGTTTCCCGCCCGGCGAGAACCAAACGACAACTTTCTTCTTAGAAGGGCTTCGGAGACTTTTCATGACAGCCTTCACCACAGGAAGTGCCATCATCACCATCCCGGGACCGCCACCGTACGGCCGCTCATCTACTTTCCCCCATTTATTATCTACAAAATCGCGCGGGTTCTGATAATTCACCACAATCTTTTTTTCTTTTCGTGCACGTCCAATAATTGACGCCGAGAGATATGCATCGCACGCTTCAGGAAACAATGTGATTATATGAAACTTCACGACTTTATTTCATCAACGGCCTGGTCAACGGTCTTGTTTTCCTTCTCTCTCTTTCCTCCAATCGGCTCATTAATCTTTAGATTCACTCGCGCATTCCCTTTCATCCCGACAACGCGGAGCAATATACGAATAGCTTCGGCAGTTTTACCGCTTTTACCGATGATCTTCCCCATATCTTCTGGGTGAACGACGAGGGTGAGCAACACTCCCATTTGGTCAATCGTACGTGTCGTTTCAACCGCCTCGGGATGGTCGGCGAGTGCTTTCACTACGTATTCAAGAAATGCTTGGTCCGGTTCCATCATAATTATGCCGCTGGCGCCGCTTCTGCAGCCGTTTCCGCAACCGCCTCTTTTATTTCCTTTTTAATTGGTGTCTTCTTTGAAAGCACGTTCACTTTCTTCCCCTCAATAATTCCCTTAGTAATGAGGAGATTTCGGATTGAGCCGGTCAGCTGCGCACCCCGGGCAACCCATTCCTTCACGCGCGCTTCGTCAAGCGTCAGCGCCTTGCTCCGAGGATTATACGTGCCGAGTTGCTCGGTAATATTGCCAGCTTTTGCCGCGCGCCCTTTTTCCAAAAGCACAATGCGAAACGCCGGGTCATTGGTCCGGCCGATGCGTTGGAATCGAATCATCAACATGAGTAACGACTATAGCAGAAGTTCCCTACTATTGCTAGAGTATAAGAAAATGCCGTTAGAAACGATATATGAAGGCCCGATAACGATGACCCGGAAGGGTTTCGGTTTTTTCTCCGTTGACAAAGAAAAAGAAGACCTCATTATTCCGCCGGAATGGACCAATCATGCGCTCGCGGGCGATATCGTGAAGGTTGCCCCCGCGGGAGATTATCGTGACCCTACGGGAAGGATGCCTCCGCGCGCCTCTGGCAAAGTTATTGAAATTGTTTCGCGCGCGCGCGAGACGTTTGTCGGCACACTGATTGAAGAAAATGGAAAAATTTTACTCGCGCCGGATTATAAAAAAATGTATGCTCCGCTTGAAGTCCGCGAAACGGGAGATGCTCCGCTCGGATTTAAAGTGCTCGTCCGAATGAAAGGTTGGGAGGAAGAAGTCCCCTATCCATGGGGCGTTGTTGAAGAAATTATTGGTGCGGCAGGCGTTCATGAGACCGAGATGCGAGCGCTTGCGCTCGGGCAGGGATTTTCGCCAAATTTTCCTCCCGGCGTAGTCATTGAAGCGAAGAGTCTTGAGGAACGCGGAACGGTTATCCTTGAGGAAGAAACGGCGAATCCCAAACGCCACGACTTCAGGGAAGTCGCCACCTGCACCATTGACCCGTTTGATGCGAAGGACTTTGACGACGCTCTTTCGGTACAGAAACGTGACGACGGAAAGATCGAGGTCGGCGTTCACATTGCCGATGTATCTTTCTTCGTGACGCCAGGAAGCGAATTGGACAAAGAAGCCCGCGAAAGAGCAACGAGTGTTTATCTCGTTGACCGCACGATTCCGATGCTCCCCGAAATTCTTTCCAACGACCTTTGTTCGCTTAAGCAAGACGAAGACCGCCTCGCGGTTTCCGCCGTTTTTATTCTTGACAACGAAGCGAATATTCAGGACGTATGGTTCGGCGAAACAATTATTCGCTCCCGCAAGCGCTTTACGTACGAAGAGGCGCAAGACGTTCTTGACAGCGGCAAAGGAATTATGGGCGAAGAGCTTTCCCTTTTGTTCAATCTCTCTAGGAAAATCCGCGCGCGGCGGCAAGCGAAAGGTGCCATTGAATTTGACACCGCTGAAGTGAAAGTTGAACTTAATGCCGAAGGTAAACCCATTGCGATCCACTTAAAAGAACAAAAGGCAACAAATCGCCTCATTGAGGACTTCATGCTCCTCGCGAACGAAGCGGTGGCGAAACACCTTGCAGGATTAACAAGCAATGATCCGTCGGCTGACGGGCATTTCGCGTCGCTCTACCGCATTCACGATGTACCCGATGCCGACCGCATTGAAAATCTTGCGAACCTTTTGCGCGTCATGGGCTACCATTTGAAAACTTCAGGCGGGAAGGTCTCCGGCGCGGAATTAAACAGATTACTTGAAGAAGTGAAAGGCAAACCAGAAGAATATCTCGTGAAGACTGCGACTTTACGCTCCATGAGCAAGGCAGTGTATGCAACGCGCAACATCGGCCACTTTGGTCTCGCGTTTGATTTCTACACACATTTCACCTCGCCGATACGGCGCTATCCCGATCTCGTTATCCACCGGCTCGTAAAGGCGCATGCGGGGCCGCCCGGCCAGGGCGGCGCTCCGATTTCTAAACAAGAAATGCAAGAATTTGACTCGCTCGCGCTTCATGCATCAGAGCGCGAAGTCGCGGCGGCTGATGCCGAACGCGATTCAATCAAAATGAAACAGGTTGAATTTTTCGCCGGAAGAATAGGCGAGGAGTTTGATGCAGTTATTTCAGGCGTTACCGAACACGGTTTGTATGTTGAAGAAAAAGAAACGCACGCCGATGGAATGATTAATATTCGCAATGTGGGCGACGATTATTTTGAATATGACGAAAAACACTACTGTCTCCTCGGCCGCCGCACAAAAAAATGTTTCCGCCTCGGCGACCCGATCCGCGTTCGTCTCATCGCCGCCCGCATCCCTGAAAAAGAATTGGATTTTGTCCCGACATAAAAAGAGTAAGCCGCCACGATTAAACGTAGCGGCACGTGTCAGGTTTATAACCTAGGGAAGCCTCTCGTGTCGCGCCACGAGGAGTGAAGAAAGGTTACTAGGCCCTAAATAAGCTTGCAGTTCGGACTCGACTGCGCCCCTCGCCTTTCCATTCCAAATGGAACCTGACTTGCCAGAAGAGTAGCGGTTGCTGTAAATCTAGTCAAGCATCATTTCGCCACCGCGACGGCTTCGTCAAATTTAACGGACAATAATTTCGAGACACCGTCGCCGCCCATCGTGACGCCATAGAGGATATTTGTGCGGCTCATGGTCTCGCGATTATGCGTAATAACGATAAGTTGGGACTTCTGCGCGAGGTTCTCTATCATATCGCCGTAGCGGCGGCTATTCGCTTCGTCAAGTGCAGCATCGGTCTCGTCCAAAATAAGGAACGGCGGCGGATTCACTTGGCTCATCGCGAAGATAAGCGCGATAGAAGTGAGGGCCCGCTCGCCACCCGAAAGTTGCATAAGAGAATGGATTTTCTTTTTTGGCAGATTGACCATGATTTCAATACCTGGCCTTTGTTTCTCTATTTCCATGTCTTCGTCCAATGACTCCTCAACGTCCTCACCCTCAGCTTCGGACTCCGGTTCCTCTAACACAAGTCGCGCACTTCCGCCACCGAACATAAGTGCGAAATATTCGTTGAATGATGCATTAACCTTGGAGAGTCCTTCGGAAAAATGTTTTGCGAGTTCCGTATCTAAATCGTGAATGAGCGCGCCCAAGCCTGCGGAGGACTTCGCGAGGTCTTCAAGCTCGGTGGAGAGAAACGCTTCACGTTCTTTAACTTCTTTGTGTTCCTGGCGGATTTCTTCGCTTGTGCCCCCCGCTTCTTCCAAACGAATCTTCATGCGTTCAAGAGCGCGCTTCCGATCCTCTTGAATCTTGCGCTCCTCCGCCGGCAATTTCACGAGCGGTTCGTAGGAGAGGGCCGCCGCACCGGCAAGAGCGAGCGCCTCTGCTTTATTCCGCTCAAGTTCTTCGGAAAGGAGTTTGAGTTCATGTTCTCGCGCATCGGCTTTCGCTATTTCGCTCTCCTCATGCGCCTTTGACTGCGCGGAATCCAGAATCCGCCGCCGAATCTCGCGGCCAGTTTCCTCCAAGGCAAGCATTGCTTCACGCGCCCGCATTCGGGCGGATTCCGCTTTTTCAAGGTCGGCTGATAGTGCGGCATATTTTTCAGCCAGCTTCGCGCGCTCTGTCTCAAGCCGAAGCGCGGCGTCTTCTTCGTCGGAAAATTGCTCATCATGCGGAGCGCCATGCCGCGTGAAAAATAGTTTAACTGCGGAGTGGATGGCCATGAGCGCCGCACGCAATCCTTCAATTTTTTCGCCTGCGCCAGTGACCTGTCGTTCAACTTCATAATGCAATGCTTCCAGCTCCTCGCGCGGAACCTTCGCGTACGGCTCGCGCGCGACCGTTGTCGCGCGGCGCTTCACTTCGCTGAATGCTCCTTCAACTCGACCTACCTCGCGCGAAAGTTCGGCGCGGCGAGCAGAAAGTTCTGCGACCTCGTGTTCCGCCTTCTGAAGCGCTTCGGCGCGCTTCATCGTTTCGCGATCTGCTGACTTCGGGTCCGCGACCCTATCAAGCTCAATTTTTGCGAGAGCAAGGTGCTCAATCGCGTCTTGTTTTTTTTCTGTGACTTTCAGCTTTTCGCGCGCAAGATATGCATCTTCCGATACGAAATAGATTTGTGCGAGACCAACGAGATTGGAACGAAGAGTGTCAGCACGTTCAAATTTTTTAACTTGGCTCTCAAGGAAACGCAGATGCGGCACAAGTTCTCTCCGGAGAGAATTCACTTGCGCGATATTTTCTTCCGTTTTTTGTAGCTTCCGCTGTGCTTCGCGCTTCTTGAATTCGTATATTTTGAGCCCGAGCGCATCTTCCAACATTGCACGGCGCTCTTGAGTAGAGGCAAGCAATATCCGGTCCGCCTCACCTTGAGAAATAATGTGGTGACCTGTTCCGGCGATATTTGCGCCAGCAAGCAGTTCTTCAATGTCGCGGAGACGCACGCGCGAGCCATTAATGGAATATTCGCTCACCCCGTCGCGGAAGACAACGCGCTCAATTGTAACCTCATCAAAATCAATCTTGAAAGAATGGCGGGAATTATCAAAGATAATGGCGATCGCCGCGCGATTCGCGCGCGGCATTGAATGCGAACCGCCCCAGATGAGGTCTTCGGCGCGCTTACCGCGCATGCTTTTCATTGATTGTTCGCCAAGGGCGAAACGGAACGCTTCAGCGACATTGCTTTTCCCGGAACCGTTGGGACCGACGATCGCCGTGGTCGCGCTTGAAAAATCCAAGACGGTCTTCTTGGCAAACGACTTAAATCCGACGATTTCCAATCGCTTGAGCATTATGCAGATAGTATAACGCGCCATGCGCCGTTCGGCTCGTAGCACGCGATATCCACAGCCTCTTACATACTCGTTTTATCTATGCTACCTTGCTCTAACAAGGTACTATATGGAATCTGGTATCCACGAGAAATTCACCGCCATCCGCAAAGGACTCCTCGAGTTCTTGGTGGCGAAAATTATCGCCGCCGAGAGCGTGTATGCGGCCGACATTCTCAACCGGGTTTCCAGTACCGAGTTCAGTACCCAAGAAGGCACGCTCTATCCCCTCTTGTCGAAGATGCGGCGCGAAGGACTGCTCGATTATGAGTGGCAGGAGTCTGAGAACGGTCCGCCGCGCAAATATTATCGGCTGACCGCTAAGGGCAAGGATCAGCTCGCGGCCTTGGAGAAATACTGGCAAGAGATTATCGCCACCGTTAAACATATTCAAAAATAATACCTTCCGTATGAACAAAATTGTCACTATCAGCCTAAACGGAAACGCCTATCAGGTTGAGGAAATCGGGCATGAAGCCCTCCAGGCATATCTTGACCGCGCGCGGAATCGGCTCGCCGGCAATCCGGACTGCGATGAGATTGTGCGTGACCTTGAACAGGCGATTGCGGAGAAGTTCCAACGTTTCCTCGGCGCGCACAAAACGGTTGTCACCGGAATGGAAGTCGCTCAAGCGCTTGACGAAATGGGCCCCGTGGAAGATGCTGGCGAATCGCCGGGCCAGGAAAAATCCGCCGCCGGGCCTGCGGCAAAAAAATTGTATCGCATTCCGAACGGCGCCATTCTCGCCGGCGTTGCGAACGGTATTGCCACGTATTTTGACATTGATGTCACGCTGGTGCGCATTCTCTTCGTTTTGCTTACCATCTTCAGCGGCGGCGCGTGGGTCGTCGTGTATATCGCGATGGCCATCTTCGTACCGCGCGCCGATACGCCGGAGCAAATTTCGCATGCGCGCGGCGCACCCTTCAACGCGCAAGAAGTTATGAGCCGCGCACACCGTCTTGCCGAAGATATCCACACGAATGCGCACCACTGGAAACAGGAAAAGCGCGAATGGAGACGCCAGTGGCGCGAGGAGAAACGGCGTATTAAGTGGGAGGCGCGGCAGCAATATCGCTGGCACCATCACCATCATTCGGTGATTGGAGAACTCGTCCAAATCGCGATATTGGTCGCAATCGCCTGGGCGGTCTACGCCTATATCCCGTCAATACATCCGTTCTATCAAACGGTCGGCGCCGATGTTCAATCGGGCTGGGCGTGGCTTAATGCAAAGGTGGTGCGCTAAAGAAACAGGCTCTGTACGAACTTTCCATAAGAGCCTGTGCAATGAACTGACTTGAAACTAACGGAACACATAGGCGGGCCATCCATGTGGGCGGCGACGATTTTCATCCTTTCTGACAAAAAGGTTGTGTGTTTTAGCAAGAATCTCCACGAAATTTGTGAAGTCGGATTCCGTTCGAATGAAAGTCGCACGCTGTTTATTGTCGCCCCACCAAGTCAGTTGTTTACCATCCTTTTCGAACACCACAATGCTCCGGGCCTCAGGATCAAAGCAGATGCAGTGACCCGCCGTTAACGTTGTGGGGTTGCCCTTGCTATCCTTTAAAGCAATGTCCATCAAGGTCTCCTTTCTTTTGAAAAAGTTCTATACAAGCTCTCTGCCTTATAAAGTACGCCTACCAACCCATTTTGTCAAGTCCCGCTTCCGCAGCCAGCTGCTCTGCTTCTTGCTTGCTCTGTCCTTCTCCGCGTGCAATTTCTTCATCGCCGATAAAAACACCGACGGTAAAAAGCTTCGCGTGGTCGGGACCTTCTTCAGAAAGCGTTTCGTAGCGCGGTGTAACGCCGCGGTTCTCTTGCGCTATCTCTTGAAACCGGCTCTTCGCGTCTTGATAGGAGCGATGGGCGATAATCGCGTCAATTTTTTTGTAAAGATTTTTCGCGATGAACGTTTCGGCGTTCCCGAAGCCCGAATCAAGATAGATGGCGCCGATAAGCGCTTCAAATGCGTCCGCAAGTATCACTTCGCGTGCGCGACCGGTGTCCTTCGCCTCGCCTTTTGAAAGCAGAAGATATTCATTAATGCCGAGCGCTTGCGCGCTCTCGGCAAGAGATTGGGTATTTACCAAGGCGGCGCGATAGCTGGTGAGCTCTCCCTCCGGCGTGGCGGGAAATTTCTTAAAAAGAAAATCGGTAGTGGCGAGTTCCAGCACCGCATCGCCGAGAAATTCCAGCCGCTCATTATGACTGCCCGCGTATTCGTGGTGTTCATTCAGATATGAACGGTGCGTCAGGGCTTCAATGAGAAGGTCGGGATTATCAAATGAAATGCCGAGTTGTTTCGCACATGTTGAGAAATCAGGCATGGATGCTCGCTTTATCTAGAAGTTTCTGGACGGCCGCCGTAATGATGGGGAGCATATCATCATAAAAATTGAGGTCAATAATGTCTTGAAGACGAAACCACTTGGCGTCATCAAGCCCGCCCTTTCCTTCTTGCAGATGGAGCGGTTCAAATTCCGCGCGCGCGAGAAAATAAGTCACGTGCTTGCGATACTTGCCTTTCTCCGGATGCGAAGCGACGTACTCATTCTCGCCGATTTTATCCTCAATCGTGATGTCAAGCCCAATTTCTTCCTTAATTTCGCGGATGGTGCCTTCTTCGGCGGTCTCGTGAGCGATCTCCGGATTATCACCCGTCTTTCCTTTTGACAATGTCCAGTGGCCGAAAACATCGTGAACAAGGGCGATATAGCATTGCCCGTTGTGTTTGGCGTACACGACCGCGCCGCCGAGACGCTGAAGCGGGATGTTTTCGTAGCGAACTTTGTTTGCGGCCTTTTTCCCTTGCTCCTCTTTCCCCGGCTCGCCCAATTCCTTATACACCGCACCGAGAACGCCGTTCACGAAACGACCCGATGAGTCGCCGCCAAAGGTCTTGGCGAGCTCAATCGCCTCGTTGATAGCGACCTTCGCCGGCACTTGCGTGCGATCGGCAAAAAGAAGTTCATAAAGCCCGAGACGCAGAATATTGCGGTCAACGGGCGCGATACGTTCCAGAGACCATTCGGGTGCGGCTTTCTCAATAACAAGGTCGATATCGGCCTTTTTGGCAAGAACACCCAACAAAAGATGTTCCATAAATGGCTGATCGGTATTATCACCGCCAAATTCTGCAACATTGCGCGCGAGGATATTCAGAGCATCTTTCTGAGACGCACTTGTGGTGTCCCACTCAAAAAGCGTCTGAAGAACAACGGAACGCGCTAGGTGTCGATTCGCCATGGAAAGATCTAGATGCATTAAGTATAGCAAGTCCCGCGGCCGTGCAACACGGTCGCGGGGATTATTCCACGCCTAATTACGCGCCGCCGCCAAAACCGCTCCGCGCCTTCGGACGACTTGTCGCCGTCGCGACCTTACCCGAAATTCCTTTCGAACTCTTCGCTTCAGCATTCATATGTTCTTCGCGCGCGTGTTCGTGCGTATGCTTAGCCGAAGGTTCCGTATCAGGACCTTTCACTTTCGGCTTATGTTCGGTTTTCGTTTTGGGCAAGAAAATTTGCTTGCCACGGTATTTCCCCGTTACCTCATCAATATGATGCGGGAGACGGAGATTGCCGCTCTCTTTATCTTTCACGATAGTAATATCCTTAAGCGCATGATGCGACCGGCGATTGCCGGTGTGACCACTCGTATGGCGCATGCGAATTGACATGCGGACACCTTATCATAGGAAAGAAAAAAGCAAAAGCGCTCTCCTGCAAATGGGAAAGCGCTTTCTGGGAGAACTATCCAGAGCAACTTCAGATCAGGCAAATCTTGGATCAGGTCGATATTCGCCGCAAGGGCGACCGGGCTGGCATTGACACTGGCATGATTCTCGCGACTTACAGTAATCGCAAGGCGGCAATTTGCCAATTCCCGAAAATAAAGGTTTTTCTTCCTTTCCTAATTCCGACTCTGGCGGCATCCTTAATTCTCCTTCCTTAAAAAGACCAAATTTATAGTCCGGACCTATATCCGGATCCGTAGAAATATATAACTCTATTTAGTTGGAAAGTCAAAGTGTAAAAAGGATTTTCTGTGGATAGCGCACGGACCGTATTTTAGAAGCGCGTCGTAGTGTGCTTTTGTGCCGTACCCTTTGTGTTTTTCAAAACCATATTTTGAATATTGTTTTGAGAGTTCCACCATCAGCCGGTCACGCGAGACTTTTGCGACAATAGAGGCGAGCGAGATAAGTGGAATGAGTTCGTCGCCGTTGATAATAGTTTCCTGCGCATATTCCGGCGGCGCGCGAAGCGCGCCGTCTAGTTGTACACACACCAGCGCGGCATCCGGCGCAAGCTTATTTACCGCGCGCGCCACCGCCTGGCGTACAGCAAACGTTATGCCTTTCCGATCAATCGTTTCCGCACTCTCAAACTCAACAGTGAAGCGCGCGTCGCCCTTGGCGGCACGCGCCTCAAGCATTCCAAAAATCTTCTCGCGATTTTTCTCCGACAATTTTTTAGAATCCGCAATTCCGGAGAATTCCCGCGCGACATCAAATCCTTCCGGTAGGACGACCGCTCCAACCGCGACCGGTCCCGCCAAGGGTCCACGCCCCGCTTCGTCAACCCCAAGCATAAATCGCATAGAGAAAGTATACTAGTTCTATTATGGCGTCGCGATTCATCCATCTCCACACCCACAGCCACTATTCTTTTCTCCAGGCGCTGCCGAAGGTGGAGGAACTGGTCGAAAAGGCAAGAAAAGAAAACATGGATGCGCTTGCGCTCACTGACGCCGGCAACATGCACGGCGCGATTGAGTTCTATAAGGCCGCCACCAACGCGGGCGTAAAGCCAATTTTGGGCGTTGATGCCTATCTTGCACCGCGTTCGCGGCACGAAAAAGACCGAAATATTGATATCAAACGTTCTCGCATCGTGCTTCTCGCAGAAAACAACGAAGGTTATAAAAATCTCCTCGCGCTTGTGACGAAATCGTGGACGGAAGGTTTTTTTGAACACCCGCGCCTCGATAAAGAACTTTTGCGCACTTACCATCGCGGCATTATCGCGCTCATACCTTCTTTTGCGGGCGATATCGCGCAGCTGCTACGCGCGAACGATGATAACGGCGCCGCGGCCGCGCTTGCAGAATTTAAAAATATCTTCGGCAAAGAAAGCATTTTTCTTGAAATCACCCACCATCCGAAAGTCGCAGGGCATGAGGCGTTGATGAAAAAAATCGTGACGCTCGCGCGTGAAAATAACACGCCGTTGGTTGCTCAACATGATGTGTATTATTTGGAACCTGAAGATCGCGAGGCAACTGAAGTTATGCGCCGGATCCAGCAAGGCGCGCGCGGCAAAAACGAAGATGAGGATTTTTCTTTCATCAGCGAACATACTGCCGAAAAACTTTTTGAGGACACTCCGGAAGCAGTGATGAATTCCCGACTGGTCGCTGACCGCTGCACAGTTTCTCTTGAACTGGGGAAATGGACATTCCCCGTTGTGCCCGTATCGCCCGGCTTCAAAAATCATGATGACGAATTGCGCTCGTATGCGTATGCCGGTATCGCCTCGCGCGCATTGAAAGAAACAAGAGAGATTACGGATCGCATTGAATACGAACTGAACATCATCATCGGAAAGGGGTTCGCGGTGTATTACCTCATCGTCGCCGACCTCCTTGCATTCGCTCGGCGCGCCGGGATACTCACCACAACGCGCGGCTCGGCGGCTGGTTCTCTTGTCGCTTACCTCATTGGCATCACCAATGTGGACCCGCTTTTCTACAAACTGCCCTTTGAACGATTCTTAAATCCCGAGCGTCCCAAAGCGCCGGACATTGATATGGATATGGCCGATAACCGCCGCGATGAAATGATCGCCTACACGAAACAGAAATACGGTGAGGACCATGTCGCACAAATCGGCACGTTCGGCACCATGATGGCGCGTGCGGCGGTGCGCGATATCGCACGCGCCCTCGGCCACGCCTATGCCACCGGCGACCGCATCGCGAAGCTCATACCCATCGGCTCTCAGGGATTCCCGATGACCATTGACCACGCGCTTGAGTTGGAACCGGATTTGAAAACGCTGTATGACGAAGATGATGACGCGCGCGAGATTATTGACCTCGCGAAACGCATTGAGGGTTGCGTGCGGCACGTGGGTGTCCATGCGGCGGGTGTCGTCGTTGCTCCGACTCCGCTTATTGAGTGGACGCCTATTCAGCCAGACCCGAAAGGCGGAAAACTTATCACGCAATATGATATGTACTCCATCACCGACGAATACGGCGGCGTGGGGCTTTTAAAATTTGATTTCCTCGGCATAAAAAATCTCGCAATACTTGCCGATGCGGTCGCGCGTGTGAAAGAGACGCATGACATTAATGTTGACATTGAAAACATTCCTATTGATGATGAAAAAACGTACCAAATGCTCGCGCGCGGCGAGACCGAAGGTGTTTTCCAGTTAAACGGTTCCGGTATGACCCGCTGGTTGAAGGAGCTGCGTCCGACGACTATCCACGATATCAATGCGATGGTTGCTCTCTATCGCCCCGGGCCGATGGAAACGATTCCGCAATATATCGAACGCAAACATAATCCGAAACTTATTCGGTACGTTGATGCGCGCATGCGAGAATATCTCGATTTCTCTTACGGTCTCCTTGTTTATCAAGACGACGTGCTTCTTACAGCGATAAAACTCGCCGGTTATTCCTGGCTTAAAGCAGACGCGCTCCGAAAAGCAATGGGGAAAAAGATTCCAAAAGTCATGCAGGCGGAAAAGGAAAAATTACTCAAAGGATTCGTGGAATATGGGAAGCTCTCAGAGGAAAATGCGGAAAAGCTCTGGTCGCTTATTGAGCCCTTTGCGGCTTACGGCTTCAACAAGGCACACGCTGCCAGTTACGGCAAGGTCGCCTACCAAACCGCGTATATGAAAGCAAACTATCCGGTGGAATACCTCGCCGCTCTCCTAACTGCTGACGCGGGAGATACGGAACAAATCGCTTTATTCGTCGCGGAAGCGCTCCGCATGAACATCAAGATTCTGCCGCCGGACGTGAATGAAAGCGGGAGCGTTTTTACCGTCACAAGTAAAAACGCTATCCGTTTTGGCCTCTCTTCAATCAAGAACTTCGGTGAAGGGATTTCCGAGGCTATCATCGCCGAACGGAAAGCGCGCGGCTCTTTCAAAACTCTTTCTGACTTTCTCTCTCGCATTGGTTCTAAGAATCTTAATCGAAAGTCGCTTGAATCGCTTATTAAATGCGGAGCACTCGACTCGTTTGAAAAACGAGGTGCGCTGCTTGAGAATATAGAGACCCTACTCGCCTTTCACCGCGAAGCAACAGTAACGGCGCCACAAGATTCTTTGTTTGGGAGGCTTATGGCACCAGCGGCACTACTCATGTTCCCTGAAAGGCAAAAGAAGACAGTCTCGATCTTGGATAAACTCGCGTGGGAAAAAGAACTGCTGGGCATTTATGTAAGCGGTTATCCTCTTGATGCGTATGAGACACTAGTCACAAAAGCAAAATTCTCAATCGCGAAAATCAAGGAAAATCCGCAACCGGGGATGCCGATTATTCTGCCCGTTCTTATCGTCTCTGTGCGCGCCATTCTCACAAAGAGTGGTGAGAAGATGGCATTTATTAAATTAGAAGATAAAACCGGCTCAATTGAAGCGGTCTTGTTCCCCAAACTTTTTAAAGAACACGCGAGCGCGATTACGTCGGGCGCCTGCCTCCTCGCAAAAGGAAAGGTTTCGGTGCGAAACGGCGAGACCTCGCTCGCGATTGAAGAACTCAAGCCACTTTAGAGTGTGATATATTCTGCAGATATGGATGACAAAGAACGCGACCACAAGAAGCTGGGCAAAGAGCTTGATTTATTTGCTTTTTCGGATTCGGTCGGCAAGGGGCTTCCGCTTTTTACTCCAAAGGGTTCCGTTATCCGCCGCGAGCTTGAGCGTTTTATCATTGATGAGGAAATAAAACGCGGATATCTTCACGTGTACACGCCCGAGATCGCAAAACTTGATTTGTACAAAAAGAGCGGCCACTATCCGCATTACAAGGACTCGATGTACGCGCCTATTGAGATAGATGATGAGCAATTTATGCTCCGACCGATGACGTGTCCGCACCACTTTGAACTTTATTTACGAAAACCAGTAAGCTATCGTGAACTTCCGATGCGCATCGCCGAACTCGCAAAGCTCTACCGTTACGAACAATCGGGAGAACTTATGGGCTTGCAGCGAGTACGCACTTTCTGCCTCGCGGATGCACACATTATGTGCGCCTCCGAGGAACAGGCCGTTGATGAAATCGGCAAAGCGCTCGACCTTATTGAATACGTAACATCCGTTTTTAATCTTGCGCTTGATACGGATTATCACTATCGTCTTTCGCTCGGGGATAGAAAAAACAGTGAGAAATATTATAAAAATGACGCCGCGTGGGAGAAGGGAGAGGAACTTCTCCGGACGCTTATGCGCAGTCGCGGTTCGAAATTTGAGGAAGCGAAGGATGAGGCGGCTTTTTATGGTCCCAAAATAGACATTCAAATGAAAAACGCAAACGGGAAAGAAGACACCGCTTTTACTGTCCAATATGATTTCTGCATGCCCGAGCGTTTTGACCTTTCCTACATCGGAGAAGATGGGCAAAAACACCGTGCCTTTGTGGTGCATCGCTCCTCTATCGGCGCCATTGAGCGCATCATGGCATTTCTGATAGAAAAATATGTCGGCGCATTCCCGCTCTGGCTCGCGCCGGTGCAGGCAAAAGTATTGAGTGTATCGGAGAAACACGCGAGGTATGCGCTAGAAGTTGCCGCGACACTCAAAGTGGCAAACATTCGTGTGGAAGTAGACAATACAAACGAATCGCTCGGTAAGAAAATTCGCGAAGCAAAAAAGGAGAAAGTTCCCTATCTCCTCGTCGTCGGCGATAAAGAAATAGAAGCAAAAACCATCTCCGTAGAAAGCCGCGACGTGGGCAAATTGAACGCAATGTCAGTCGCTAATTTTATAAGTCGTGCAAACGAGGGAATCAAAGCCCGTGCATAGTTTGCGTTTTATAGAGATTTAATCTCTGCAGATTATAAAGTGTCTATTTTATGGCTGAATGAATTGGAAAGTAGAGAGAACCGTCTTAGATTGAAGCGTGCTTGTGGGTGCGGAGTCTCCCCACAACCAATTTCCATAATATATTTTATAGTCGTAGCCTCCATGCAACGCAAATAATCCATAATTAGCGAATCCACCCTCTCGATGTTCAAGAAAACTTCGAGCATCAACACCGCCCAACGTTGTTTTCTGAATTTCACTCATAGATGTGAATTGTGGAAAATTTCCTTCATCGGAAACAAGTTGATCAATAGTCTCGTTGTTGGCCAAAGTGATATTGATATTTAATCTAATGTCGGGGGCTTCAGCGTCAGGATTTGGTGACGCGAATCCCACTTCACCACTCCCTTCGGTTTTAATAAAGTCGGCGTTGATTGGGGTTCCCCAATCAATCGGATATTTAAATGAAAAGCTATATTGTTGATTTGTATACGTTTTCCAGTTAGAAACGTCAGCAAGCGAAGAAGTTGCGACAATTTCCATCGTCGTAGAACCTGAATTTAACAAGGTCGAAATTGTTGTTGCTGGTATGGAAGTGATATTTGACGGAGTGGAAGATGCGGTTGTAACTGCCGGCATCGTAGGCATAAGCAAATTAGTTGTAGCCGGAGCAGGCGTCGCAAATAGACCAAAATAATAGGCGGCGAAAGCGCCGCCGGCACAGAGGAGCAATACAATGACAACGATAATCGCCAGCACTCCCTTATGGCCGCCGGAGCTAACGGGTTGATTTATCGGTTGAGACGGCGGAATGATTTTTTGCGGAGACGGAGATTGGGGTTGGGTTTCAATTGCCGCAAACGCATCGTTTAAATCCTGTTCGCTCCAACCTTTTTCAGAAAGAGTTTTTTTAATGACGTCTTTCGCAGTTCCTATCCCCAGCTGTTGGCGTATATACGCATTAAGTTCAGGTGTAATCATGCTTTCATTAAAACACACCTTTCTTTCGCAATCTTTACAAATCCACTGTCGCCGACTTCGCGTTTGATTGAATAAACAGCGCGAGGTTTTCCCTTGACATCAATCTCATGAATGATAATCTCGATTTAGATAGACCGAATTCACAAGGTTGAAACAAACCCGGAAAGGAGTAGCGAGATGAGAGAATATCTGGTGTGCATAAGGATTCCTTCAGTCGGGAAGGATAAATTGATCGCTTGGGGAGATGAGAACGTATTCCTCATCAGAAAAGAATTGGCTACGGATGCTTTAAAATCCTTGCTTCCCGTCTTAAGAAAGAACCCTAAGATTCAGAAAGCCCTCATTGAGCAGAATAGTTTCAGTCCCGATGAATATTTCACTGGACGCATCAGGGAACTCGAGGGATGGGAAATTCATAATCTCTCGAGTTATCTAAATGATTCTCGTTCTGACCATTGGAGCACGTTCAAAATATGAAAAATGTGAAAAGAGAATGTCCAATTCACAAAGTCCCCGCTCCAAAACGGGGATTTGTCTTTCCCTACACTATTTCAAATGGGGGGTCTGAATAATAATTACAAATCCACTGTCGCCAATTTCGCGTTTGATTGAATAAAGGACTTGCGCGCGGCGACATCGGTGCCCATAAGAACGTCAAAGATGCGGTCAGCCGCCTCGGCATCGTTAGTCGTCACGCGCTTCAGTACTCGCCGCGCTGGATTCATCGTCGTTTCCCAAAGCTCGCTCGGGTTCATCTCGCCGAGACCCTTATAACGCTGGATATTCACCTTTACCGGTTTCTTCACCATAGCGGCTTCTTCCTCTTCGGAAATTTCAATTGGTTCGCTGTCTTCGCTAACTTTTGAAATTTCGCTTGCCGCGATTCCAAACTCCTTAAGCACCGCCTCTTTTTCTTTATCCGAATAGGCATACGCCATCGCTTTTCCTTTTGTAATTTTATAGAGCGGCGGTTGGGCGATATAGACGAAACCTCCTTCAATAACCGGTCGGAAGTGGCGATACAAAAGCGTCAGGAGAAGCGTGCGGATATGCGCACCGTCAACGTCGGCATCAGTCGCGATAATAATTTTATGGTAGCGCAATTTTGAAATATCAAATATATCCCCGATGGCGGTGCCCATGGCGACGATAAGCGCGCGAATCTCAATTGACGCGAGCATGCGGTCAATACGCGCGCGCTCCACGTTAAGAATTTTTCCGCGTAGTGGCAGTATCGCCTGCGTACGGCGATCTCTGCCCTGTTTGCTGGAACCGCCCGCCGAGTCGCCTTCTACAATAAAAAGCTCTCCTTCCTCCGCACTTGAGGTCTGACAATCCGCAAGCTTCCCCGGCAGCGTCATTCCCTCCAGAGCGCCCTTGCGCAGTACCGAATCCTTCGCCGCCTTCGCTGCTTTGCGCGCTTTTAGCGCAAGAAGAACCTTATTGATGATTGCACGCGCATCGTCTGGATTTTCCTCCAGATATGCGCTAAACGCCTCGCCAAAAACCGTCGCGACTGCACCCTGCGCTTCCACAGAGCCGAGCTTGCTCTTCGTCTGCCCTTCAAATTGAACCTCGGGAAGCTTCACCGAAACGACTGCGGTGATGCCTTCAAGCACATCGTCGCCGGTAAAATTCTCGTCTTTCTCTTTTAGAATATTTGCATTCCTGCCGTAGGTATTGAGAGAACGCGTCAGCGCCGTCTTAAAACCGGTGACATGAGTGCCGCCTTCGCCGTTATAGGTGTTATTCGCGAAGGCGGTGATGCGCGCGGTGATGTCATCAACATACTGGAGCGCAACTTCAACATTGACGTTATTTTTTGTACCGCCTTCGGGCGAAGTGAATTCGCGGTCAACATAGAAAATATTCTTATGCACCGGCGTCTGGTGCTTGTTATAAAATGCAACAAGCGATTTCAACCCGCCTTCAAAATAGAACGTCAGCGAAGGAACGCCGAGGACTTGTTCGTGGAGAAAAATTGTTTCCGTCTCAAATACTTTTTTACTCGCGCCTACCTGGACAGGCAGACGCGCATCAATTACCGAGACGCGAACGCCCTTTATCAGATATGCCTGCTGACGCATGTGCGTCACAATTTTTTCCCAATCCCATTCAATGCCTTCTTTGAAAATGAAGGGGTCCGGTTTGAAGAGGACGATGGTGCCATGCTCCGAGCTCGCGCCGATTTTTTTCACTTTATTGACAGGCTTACCGATGTGATATTCCTGCATATGTATGCCACCGTCTTGATGCACGACGACTTTTGTATGTTCGGAGAGCGCATTGACCACCGAGGCGCCGACGCCATGGAGGCCGCCCGAAACTTTATAGGCATCATGGTCAAATTTCCCGCCCGCATGGAGCGTGGTCATGATGGTCTCAATCGCGGAAACCTTTGTCTTCGGGTGGATGCCGACAGGAATACCGTTCCCATTGTCCGCGACGCGCACATAGCTGTCGGGCAAAAGTGCTACTTCAATATCGTCGCAGCGGCCCGCCATCGCCTCGTCACGCGCATTGTCAAATATCTCCCAGACCAGATGGTGGAGACCATCCGAACCAGTCGTTCCGATATACATACCCGGGCGCTTTCGCACCGGCTCAAGCCCCTCAAGAACGGTAATGGACGAGGCATCATATACCTTTTTCGCGGCGCCTTCGGCGCCGCGTTTTTTGCCTTGTTTTTTCGTGTTTTTAGCCATACAACTAGCCGATTTTGGTACTTTCAGTATAGCACAAATTGGCTCAAATTTCTGCTTCGTTTTAGGGAATACATTTGGTGAATAGAGAGCCTTGACAATAAATTTAAAGTATGATATGTTTGGTTAAGATACAAGGGGGTATGGAGGGGGCTATGCGGTCTCTTTCAAATACAAGCCTCTTTGTAAAAGGAGGAAGAGGAATGTGGTATGCAATTCTTATTGTTCTTTGTCTTTTTCTGGGTTTCCTCTTAGATCGAGCCATTAGGGAAATTCACCGTCTCAGGGAGGATGCTAAACGTGTTATTCATTTCGGGCTGAAAAAGGATGGGCCGACGACCCTTTTTATTATCATTCGACCGAAGGATTTTCAAATCAAGGCCGATGAGTTTCGCGAGAAGCTCTTGCGGGGACTTGCAACAGAAAAACAGTCGGATGCCTTAGCGTGGGCTTATAGCATTCTTAATCACATTGATTTTTGGTGTCTGCCCATGGAGAGCAGATCAAGATCAGAGATTCGAGATGCTCTGGCTCACCTTCTGGAAGAAAATGATGGCGAAGCCGCAAAACGATTTATCAAATCTCTGGCTGATGCCCTAGCCAGCGTGCTTTAGAGCTTGAATGAATCCGAATCCCCAAGTTAGCCAGATGGTAACTTGGGGATTCTCTATTTTTAGCGGACTTCGTAGCCTTTTGCCGAGAGCGCAGAAGTAATTTTTTGCATGATTGCATTCACTTCGTCATCGGTGAGCGTCTTGCTGGGAGATTCAAACACAAGACGAAATGCGAAAGAAGTTACTGATTCATCTCCTTCCTTGGGGTAGATATCAAACGAATCCACTCGTAGAAGCAAATTTTCACCGGCCAGCAATATTTGAGTTCGAAGATCCATGATGTCCGAATTAGACGGTGCCCAAAATGCAATATCACGTAAAATAAACGGATAAATAGAAAACGGCTTGTATGCGCCGAGATGATACTGTTTCGGAATATATTCAGGCGCGTCTTGAATCGGAGGCATATCCGGTACCGGCTCGGATGTCTCAACCGCGAGTTGTTCGCCTTCTTTTGGAAAAACGGTACCGATTTCAAACAATTTTAGTTTCTGATTCGGCGCGAGCACCAGCGGCGCATAATTTTTCGCACGTTCAAGTGCTTCTTTCATATTCTCATCCGAACTTTTACGCAGTGCGGGTTTCGTTTTATCAAGAGGATTCGCAAGATAGATGTCGCCCTTCTCCGCAAACGATTGCGTTGAAATTTCGGTGAAACCTTGCTCCACGAGTTGGTCTTTCATTTTTTCTATGCCACGGAAGCGCGCCTGGTCCGGTGCCGCCGCGAGCGCCGGTAATTTCTGCGGCGAGATTTTGTCATAGCCGATAATCCTGCCGACTTCTTCGGCGAGGTCTTCGGGAATGGTAAGGTCAGTTCGTTCAAAGGGCGGCGTGATGGTAAATGTTTTACCTTCAACTTTTGTATCTAAATCAAGCCGTTTGAAAACATTCCTGACTTCTTCTTTTGAAAAATCCGAGCCGAGAACGCCGTTTATTTTCTCGAGCGATGCAAAAACTTTTTTGTTCTCTCCGGCTGGAGTCGGATACTTATCTACGACGCCGATCACTTCCCCGCCAGCGATTTTTTGAATAAGCGCGAGGACATTACGCATGCCATACGCGCAGAGCTCCGGCGATGGACGGTTCTGGAAACGGACTGATGCTTCAGTTGAGAGTTTCAATGCCTGCGCGGCACGGCGAATCGTCGTGCCGTCAAAATTTGCCGACTCAACGATAATATCAACCGTGTTCTCTGTGATTTCCGCCGTCTTGCCGCCTTTCACGCCGGCAATACCAATCGCTGCATCTGAATTCGCGTCAACGATAAGAAGCACGCTCGACGGCAATGTGTATTCTTCTTCTGAAAGAACTGTTATTTTTTCTTCTCTTTTTGCATCTCTGATTTTAATCGCGTAATGACCATCTTTTTGCGTAAGTTTCCCTGCATCAAAAGCATGAAGCGGCTGGCCGATATCCAACATCACGTAATTGGTCGCGTCAACGATATTATTGATGGAACGTTGACCGACTGCTTCAAGGGTTTTACGCAGCCAATCCGGTGAGGGTTTAATCTTCACGCCTTTTACGACCGCGCCTATGTACCGCAAACATTTTTTTGGGTTTTCTATCGTTACCGAAGGTGCATTAGTTTTGGGAAACTCTTGGAGCGGCTCACGAAGCGGGTCGTTTTTTAGCGGGATATTAAGAATCGCGGAGAGTTCCTTTGCAATGCCGCGATGACAGAAGCAGTCCGCCGCGCGATTCGGCAATACTTTCACATCAAGCATATCGTAAGATGCGTCTTCAATCTCAAAAGCATGGAAAGTAAGAGCGCCTGCAACCTCGATGCCGTTGGGTAAAGGTGAATTAAAATATTTTTCGAGCCACGAGAGAGAAACTTTCATATTTTCTTTTCCTCAAATCCATAGACAAAGCGGATGTCACCAGAATGAAAGAGGCGTATATCGGGGATACCGTACTTAATCATGGCGAAACGTTCAATGCCCAAACCAAATGCGAAGCCTTGATATTTTGTCGCATCAACATGAGCATTCTCCAGTACTTTCGGATGCACCATGCCGGCACCCACCACTTCAAGCCATTTCTGTTGCGCAGAAAACCATACGTCCACCTCAACAGACGGCTCGGTAAATGGGAAGAAGCTCGGACGCAGGCGGATTTCCGCATTGTTGCCGAAATACTCCTTGCAGAATTGCTCGAGCGTTCTCTTCAGATGCGCGAGTGAGACATTGGTGTCAATCGCGAGTCCTTCAAGCTGGTAGAACTGCGCTTCGTGCGTCATGTCGGTCGCTTCATTGCGGAACACTTTTCCGGGCACGACGATGCGCGTCGGCGCTCCTTGCTTTTCAAGCCAGCGAATCTGCATCGGCGAGGTATGTGTTCGCAGAACTTTGTGCTCTTCTCCCTCTTTTGTTTTTATCCAAAAGGTGTCCCACATATCCCGCGATGGATGATCCGCGGGAATATTCAATGCATCAAAGTTATACCATTCGGTTTCAAGTTCCGGCCCTTGAACGACGCCGAAACCCATGCGACCAAAAATATCCGCCATATCGCGAATAGTGATAGAGATCGGATGGAGACGGCCTTGTTGGTTCATTCTTAAAATATAACAAACTATGCTACAATTGCGCTACTATGAGTCTCGAGACGCTCGCATATCCTTTTCTTTTCATCGCAATATTTTTTGAGTCGTTTGTTCTCGTGACCCTGCTTTCAAAACCCGCCCGAACGGCACGGGCGCGGCGCCCGGGCACGGAGACGCCTTCGGTTGCTGCCATCGTGCCCTGTTATAACGAAGCCACGACGGTCGCCGCAACGTGCGATTCTCTTTTGGCACTTGATTATCCGAAAGAAAAGCTTGAAATTATTCTTGTGGATGATGGCTCCACTGATGCAACGCCGGAAATTATGGCGCGTTTCGCCAAGTATCCACAGGTACAAATCATCCGCAAAAAAAATGGTGGGAAGCACACTGCGCTAAACGCCGGCGTCGCTGTTACCCATGCGAAAATTATCGGATGTCTTGACGCCGATTCTTTTGTGGAATCGGACGCACTCCGCGAGATTATTTTTTGTTTCCGTAATCCCCACGTTGCCGCCGTCACTGCCGCAATGTCCGTTCACAAACCCGGAAATATTCTCCAGCACATGCAAAATGCCGAATACGCGTTTGGTATTGCGCTTCGGCATGCATTCGCCTCGGTCAATGGCATTTACGTTACGCCTGGGCCGTTTTCCTTCTACCGGCGGGCTATCGTGGAGCGTTTGGGCGGATTTCGCTACGGTCATCAGACCGAGGACATGGAAATGGCGCTTCGCATTCAAAGAGCAGGATATGCGATAGAGAATGCACCGCATGCTCGCGTCTACACCAAAGCGCCTAGCACGCTTCGAGGACTCATAAAGCAGCGTACACGCTGGGTGTCCGGTTTTCTCCGCAACGTGCTCGGCGAGTACCGATGCCTCATCGTGAATCGTCGCCGCGGAGCGCTTGGAATGTTGGTGCTTCCCTCCGCACTTATCGCTATTGTCAGTGGCATCTTGCTTTTCGCGCTTATTCTTTTTAGAGGCATACAGTATTTCATAACGGCAATTGAAGTCCGGGTGGGCGTTCCTCTCTCCTACGCACTTCTGCCGCACGGCCCGTTTGATTTATTTTATTTTCCCGCGAGTTTCTATCTATTCCTCGGCCTTGTGACGCTGGCTGCTTCGCTTTTCCTAATTACGGTCGGCAGACGCATTTCAAAAACACCGGGCAACATGGTGCTTGACCTCATTTCTTACACTCTTATTTACGGCTTCGTCGTTCCTCTTTGGCTCATTCGTGCGACGAGCGACGTCGCTCTTGGCAAACGCCGCGATTGGAGGTATTAAGAGACAATCAATATGTCTCTCGTCACCAGAAATGCACTTATAGCTCTTGGCATCACGCTCGCGCTCGCGGGCACCGTCGCATACACCGTTAGATATTTGAATCGCACGCACGTCGCTGAACTCTCAAATATAGAGGACCAGCTTTCCATTGACACGCTTTCTCTTGATACGCAATTCTCTCTGCTTGAGGAAGCGCCGTGCGATAGCGCCGCCTCCTCCACAACGCTCACGAGCGAGCTTACTGATTTGGGTAATCGCCTCTCCTACGCCGAAAACCAGCTCGGGAGCGACAATGCACAGGTGATACGGCTTAAGGAACAGTATTCTCTGCTTGAAATTCGCGATTACCTTATCACCAAACAACTCGCCGCCGCCTGCGGCACGAAGCCCGTCATCGTTCTATATTTTTACAGCAACACCGGCGACTGCGGTGAATGCGACAAAGCCGGTTATGCGCTTTCCTATTTGCGCACCACGTATCCGTCACTGCGCGTCTATTCCTTTGATTATAATTTAGACCTCGGCGCATTAAAAACTTTCATCACCATTACGAAGGTGCGCGATTCTTTACCCGCTTTCGTTATCAACGGGAAGCAGTTCTACGGCTTTACATCGCTCGCCGACCTTGAAAATCAATTCCCTAGAGGTGCGCTCGCAACAACGACAACGCCAAATTTTTAATATTGACGACCCACGCATCATATGCTATACAAATAAGCGGAAATGTAGGCCGTTCGGCCTATAAGATCATTACATTCACAAGAGGAGGTCAGTATGAAATCAGTGTGTATGCGGAATCTGGTTGGCGGATTCCTTGGTGGAATCCTTGGAATCCTCGTCGCGTGGTTCGTGGCGCCAATGACCTTGCCCTTCGGAGTTCTGGCCGGTGTAGTCGTTGGCTGGTGGAGCAAAGATGTCGCCCAACTATTCCTTGAGGTCGGCAGGCAATCCTGCCGACAAATCAAAAGGACGGCCAGCGTAGTCGACACAATAGATTGTGCCGTGTCGAAACTCACTCGACTCTGCGGCTTCCCTGTGTGGGCCATAACCGCTTGCCGTTGGGTTATTACCAGGGCAATCATTGGAACTCTTGTCTTCATCGCTTCGGTCCCTTCTCACTTCTGGCGATGGCAAAGAAGTCATTCAATGAATTTGGCCTGCGTTGTCACTCTGATAACATTCTTGCTGTTTGTCTTCGGAATTCCGGTTTTGATGTTTTTTACAAGTTCGCATTTCGGAACCAAAAGCAACAGCGACAGAGGGGGAATCGCTATTTTAGGCATGCTCTTAGCACTGTTTGGCACAATGGCGTATTCCTTCGAGGGTGGTTGGAAAAATCAGAAAGAAACCGATGAGCTCAGACACTTCTATCGAGAATGGGAAGTCATTAGCCACCATGGTGCAGTAGGGTTTTCTTTCTATCTTCTCGGTAAATACATCAGGTACACGGTCGGCATTATTGGATTTCTGGTGATGATTATATTGTGGTTCTTACTCAGTATACCAACCGGGGTTGTCGTTGCCTTTCTCTTCTTTGTGGCTGAATTGGCGCAAGGACTATATCGAATAGTAAGTCGTCCCGGACATTGGCTCTGTTTTGGAGCCACTGTAACGGTGACGGCGTTTTCGTGGTTTTTCTTCCACAAGCATTTCACCGATCCTCGCGTCCTATGGACGGTCGCATTAGGCACGGGCGTTATCTCCGGTGGAGTTACCGAAATGGCGAGAAGCCTGCTACTCTTTTGCGCAAATGTCTCGGCGATTAGCCAAATGTTCACAAAAGGAAAAAAGAAATGGCAGACAATAATTGCTAACTATAACGACGGGGCAGATTACTATGCAACCGCCATCATAGGCTTGTGGTTTGGACAAAGTCGTGCGGCTCGTGTATTGCGTGCGATTTGTTTCAACACGCCGATCGCATGGCCGGTCCGAATAATCTGATCTTTCTGTAAATCGCTGGCGCCTATGGATTTTATCTCCGTAGGCGCCTGCTCCTTTTTATGAGCCGCCTCTCGGATTCGGACCGAGGACATCCACTTTACAAAAGTGGCGCTCTGACCAACTGAGCTAAGGCGGCGTTCTCTTTAATATATATCGGGTATCTTAGGGCGTGTTGTTTCAAGATGGTCCTTGAAATCGGAAAGGGTTTTTACGAATTCTCGCGCGTTTCCGCGCGGCGTGATATCACTTGCGCGCTGAATGCGCAGATACCTAACCAAATGCGTGAGGAAACGTTCAACGGCGCGCACCATCCTAAGCGAGAAGTGCGCGATGTCATGCGCGATACGGCGCGCGATACGAAACGTTTCCTCACGCAAGAATAAACCGAAGTCAACGTGTGCTAAAACGAATTTAACGCGTTCCACATTTTCATCCAGGCGAACGCGCCCACGCGCGAACACGCGCGTTCCCTTCTGCGTCTCATAAATGGAAAGCAGAAGAAAAGCCGCGAGAAGCAGCAATGTCGCAAGAATAAAAATAAGGTACGTCATGATAATCAACGAAGAGAAATGCGCGCGAAGTTGCTTATGTCAACGCGCTCACCGAACTTCTGTGTTGCCTTATTGAGAAGGTCACGTATGGTCTCGGTCTCATCCTTGATGAACGGTTGTGCAAGCAAATCTTCTGTATGTTCTGGGTCCATCGCCGCAACCTGCATCGCAAGTTCGCGCGCGAGCGCTACAAATTCGGAATTCTTGGCAACAAAATCCGTCTCGCAGGAAAGAAGCACCAATGCGCCGATACTCCCCTCATGCGTATAGCTCCCCACCACGCCCGCCTTAAGAGAACGCTCTGCTTTTTTAAATGCAGATACGGCCGAATTTTTCTTGAGAATGGCTTTGGCTTTCTCCATATCACCGCCGGCTTCTTCAAGCGCCTTTTTGCATTGCATAACGGACACGCCAGTTACCTCGCGCAATTCCCTGATGCGGTCAGCCGTGATTTCCATATCAGATTACGTTCTATATTATACCGCTTGTCCCTTCTGAAATGCATCGGTAAGTTCGGCAAGAATGAACTGTACCGTCTCGCGAGAAGTGTCGTTTGCGACTATGGGATATGTCGCATCTTTAATATCACAGTCCGAACTCATAACGGCGATGATGGGAATATTCGCATCTTTTGCCTCCTTTACTGCATGTTTCTCGTGCTTGGTGTCAACGACCACAAGTGCATCCGGGCGTTTCGCTAAGGTCGTAATACCGTCAAGCCGTTCTTCAAGCCGCCTCTTCTCGCGTTCTATTTTTATGAGCTCAAGTTTCGTGTGCTGCTTAGCGAGCGCCCCAACCGTTGACTTTTCTCTAAGCTCAACGAGCCGGTCAATGCGTTTTTTTATTTCGTTCCAGTTAGAAATGGTGCCGCCGAGCCAGCGTGATGCAACGAAGGGCGCCGAGATATTCTGCGCTGCTTTTTTCACGAGCGCGGCAATTTCCACCTTCCCGCCCACATATAGAACTATCTTCCCTTCTTTCGCGAGAACATTCATAGCTGTCTTGGCGGCTTCAAGTTGTTCAGTTGTTTGCACAAGGTCAATAATTTCTCGCCGTCCTTTCGTACCCACGAGATAGGGCTTCATAGAAGGATGCCGGCGGCTTTTCACTTGTGCGAAATGCGCACCCACGTTAAAAAGGCGCTTCCATTCCTTCGTATCACTCTCTTTCGTCATGTGAGGCCACTCTACCCGAATCACGATTGAGACGCAAGGCGAAGCGCATCAATAATGTCGTCAATGCCGCCGGCAAGAATCTTCGGCAAGTTATGCCAGGATTTCTGCAAACGATGGTCGGTAACGCGGTCTTGAAGATAATTGTAGGTGCGAATCTTCTCGGAGCGGTCGCCAGTGCCTATTTGCGCTTTCCGCTCCGCCGCGTGTTCCCTTGCGCCTTGTTCTTCCTGCAACTGCTCAAGTTTCGCGGAAAGAATCTGCATCGCTTTCTCGCGATTCGCCTGTTGGCTGCGTTCGGAAGAAGAACGCACATCAATACCGGTCGGCGTGTGGATGAGCCGAACCGCCGTCTCAACTTTGTTTACGTTCTGCCCGCCCGCGCCGCCACTTCTGGAAAATTCTATTTTGATATCAGAAGGACGTATATCTATGGTTGATTTCGCACGGATCGGCAGCACGGCAACCGAGGCGGTGGACGTATGAATGCGGCCCGACTTCTCGGTGAGAGGAACGCGCTGGACTCGATGCACGCCGGTTTCATATTGCAGAGCATCGTAGGCCTCAGCGCCCACGATTTCCAAGGTGAGGTCATCAATAACGCGCGTTTTCCATCCGCGATGTTCGGCATACTTTTGATACATCTCTTTCAAATCACGAGCGAAAATAGCCGCCTCGTTGCCGCCGGCGCCGGCGCGCAGCTCCATCACGACCGAAGTGGGAAGCGCCGCATCCGGTTCTTTTTTGTCTTTTTGTAATCCGTGCAGATAGTCTGCGTAGTCCATTTATTTTTTCTTTGCGGCGCGCTGTTTGAAGCGCTCCACGCGACCGGTCTTATCGAGCATGCGGTCTTCGCCGGTGTAGAACGGATGCGACTTGCTGGAAATTTCAACCGTTGTCTTCGGATATTTTTTCCCTTCAAAGGTCGCTGTTTCCGTCGTTGCCATCGTAGACCCAATAAGAAACTTCGCGCCGGAAGCGAGGTCTTCAAATATGACGGGGCGATACCCCTCCGGATGGATATTTTTTTTCATCCAGCCGATGATAGCACAGCTCTAGAATTCTTGGAAGAGTGGTATAATATTTACCGTGACCGATTGAGTACCGTTTATTTGGCAGGTAATGGTATACGTTGACTGTGAAGATATGGTAACCGACTTTGAGCCCGAATCGTTTGCGCTGGAGAGGCCGGGACCAGAGACCGTACAGGTGTCCGTTGAGGGCGCACTCCAGGTAACAGTCGAACTTGCACCGGACGAAACGCGTGTCGGATTCGCGCTGATAGAGACATTGGATTGCGACACGGTTACCGTCACGACATTGGAGTTAACGGAGCCGCCGGGGCCAGTACATGAGATTTGATAATTGGAAGTCGTGGAGGGGCTAACCGAAATGCCAGTGAGGTTTTGAGCGAGGCCGCCCGTGGAGAAGCCGCCCATCGCCGTGCAAGAAGTTGCGTTGGCAGAATTCCATGTCAGCGTTGAGGACTGGCCATTGCTTATGGTGCTTGGACTCGCGGAGAGCGTAGCGGTGGGGGCGGAACATGTGGGAGGATTATTTGCGCCGTTTATACAGACGCCGTTAATGGTAGTACAGGTAGGATAATTGTCCGCGCCGTTTGGACAAGTGGAAGAACAACTGGAATTAGACGGCGTGGAGGCAGAACACGTGCCATCGCATTGGATGGTACCCGAATTGGTCTGACCGCAGGAGTTTGCGCCTGAAGTACAATATGAACCCAAACTGGGAGGACTTGCGGGCGTGGAGGCGGAACATGTGCCATCGCATTGGATAGAGCCTGTATTATATTGGCCGCAAGAGTTTACACCTGAAGTACAGTAGAAACCATAGTTATAGGCACACACGGATCCACAACTAGAATTAGGCGGCGCTGAAACGGAACATGAGCCACTGCATCCGATAGTTCCAGAGTTGGTTTGACCGCAGGAGTTTGCGGCAGAGGTACAAGACGAACCGTAGCCGGAGGGATTTGCGGGTGCCGAAGCAGAACATGCTCCATTACATTGGATAGTGCCTGAATTTTTCTGGCCGCAGGAGTTTGCGCCTGAAGTACAAGAAGCGCCATAGCCGGAAGGATTTGGGGGTGTTGAAGCGGAGCACGCGCCATTGCATTGGATAGTGCCCGAATTTTGCCCGCCGCAGGAGTTTGCGGCTGAAGAACAGGACGAGCCGTAACCAGAAGGATTTGGGGGTGTTGAAACGGAACATGAGCCACTGCATCCGATAGTTCCAGAGTTGGTTTGACCGCAGGAGTTTGCGGCAGAGGTACAAGAAGTACCGTAGCCGGAAGGATTTGGGGGTGTTGAAACGGAACATGAGCCACTGCATCCGATAGTTCCAGAGTTGGTTTGACCGCAGGAGTTTGCGGCAGAGGTACAAGACGAACCGTAGCCGGAGGGATTTGGCGGTACAACGGCGCTGCAAGTTTCTTCACATTGATCGATAGTGCCTAAACTTGTCTGACCGCAAAAATTAGCGTCAGAGGTGCAGGACGCGCCGCAGTTACCAAAAGCATAATTACTATAGAATAATTGACAGGGGCATATGTATTCTCCTCCGGAGGCACCGCTGCCCTCGCCGCCTTCATCGGCATGGGCAATCTGACTAAACATTGAAAGTGCGTGCGATAAAAAGACCCCTCCGGAGTTGAAATGCACAGTAATAACAGACATCGCTATGCATATTCCAACTATCAAAACAACATTCCTTTTTTTATTTTTTATTTCCATGCTCCGAGCCATAAAGCTTCTTTATTGTCGCTTAGTAAGGTTACAATTTTTTCCGATGTACCGTTAGACAAATCATACCCCATGATGACAGGATACTCATTGCCGGCTCCGTCCTTTCTCCATTCATCCAGAGCCAGATACTTTCCATCGGGAGAAAAAACGGGCCAGTAGGCCTTGGTCTTTATCGTCAAAAACGGGCTTATAGAAAACGTATCCCACGAATTTATCCGGGAAACAACAACGTTCTCCGCGTCGGTAGACGACCAGGCGATCATTTCCCCGTCTGCAGAAACTTCTATCTGTTTTGTTCCAGAGGCCTTGCTACCGCCAATAGTTTTTACGACAAGACCCAGGGGTTTCGGTTTCGTCCAGACACTTATATCGTACAGATGCAATCCATCATTCTGAAGAATGAGCAATTTTCCCCCATCCGGCGAAAAAATTGGGTTAATGCCATTGGCTATCTTAACCGTGCTCCCGTTCGTATCAATTAAATACGTTGACCAGCTCTCGGGTATTCCCAGATCGGAATTATTCACGGACGATGTAGCGCTTTCGTAAGCAATAAGTTCGCCGGATGGACTAAAAATCGGCTCCCCTTTATATTTATCGGGAGTATTCGTAATTTGGCGAATATTTTCGCCGGAAATATCGCTCATAAAAATCTGGGGGATTGGATCATTCGGTTTCCCCCTGATAAAAACCAGCTCTTCCCCGTCCGCGGAGACCGATGGAAATATGTTTGCTGATATTTTGCTAGCCAAAATGGTCGTAAACTTTGAACCAGCAGTGCCGTTGATATTAAATGCGTATATTCCTAAAGCATTTTGGCCATTTATTTTCATTAAAGACAAATAGAGAGTTCCCTTGAAATCAAACGGTTCTGCTGGTGACGGCTTCCCCGTGAAGACAACTGGCGCTTGAGATAAATCCACATTTGGTTGTACTTGCGCCGGCGAGACATTCTTTTGAGAAGATACCGCCGGTATCACATTTTTATATACAAAATATCCTACAGCGAAAACAACAAGAACCACTAGCACCGACTCCGCGCCGTATTTCAAGTATTTTTTATTCGGTTGCGATTCCATTATCTATATATCGATTGTATTGTATCTCTTTCACGCCGGTTGCGTCAAAGCGAGCATGTGTATAAGTTTTACCAATAAAACCATAATCCCTTTGACCTTAAAAAGAATCCCAGGGAATAGGAAATGGAATTGCAAACGAGAGAGATTAGTAAAGAATTTTTAGTACTCGTCTTAAGATACATTCTATAGAAGAACGCCTCTAGTAAAACGGCAAGTATCTCACTGTAATGGAGAGAAGTGTCGCGCGTCCAATTGGTAAGATTCGGAAAAATATACCATACGTAAGGGATGGTTACTAAGTTGGCAAAAAATCCGGCAAAGAGAATTTGGGCATTGCTGATTTTTTCTTTCGTAATGTGAAAAAATGCCCGCAACAAGAAAAGAAGGGTAAGCGTTTCTGACAAAACCGTAAAAATCAGTGATACTATGAAAGAATGGGTGTAGTTAATCATTTTTGATTCAAGGTACGTTAATCATCATTCAGCCATCCTTTTTCTATAATAAACCAATTAAAATCCGATGCGAGAGAAGCTATCTCCATTATGCCTGTATAATTTGATCCTCCTTCTTCTTCGGGATTCGTTAGTTCATTTTCATAAAATCTCCAGGTCACCGTGCGATTGGCGATTCCCCAATTCCCCGTCTCAATCATAGTCGGAGCGATTATTTCTTCAATTTCTTTTTTATCGGCGGCCCCATGAAAATAGGCCAGCATGGAAGCATAATAAAATCTGATGAAGGACTCCGTGCCGAGATAGTTAGGGGTCGTGGAGGCATTTTTATAATACGTATTTCCTATTGTTTCCAACCCGTTATACACAGCGGTTGCTGACTTCTCATAGATAAGATCCATTTGGGCAAGTTCGGCGAATGCCTGTAATTTTTGCGATTGGCCGGAGAGCAAAAAATCATGGTTAAAACCTCCTCTTTTAAAATCTGGAGCGCTTATTTCACTCGGCAACAATTCATTTCCTCGCTGTATGAGAGAAAGAATTTCTTCCTTTTTCATCTTAACTTCTTCGCCAGAAAGACGCTTCACCTCATCCACAAGCAAATAGCTCTTGCGCGCGGCCAAAAGGTAATCCACATAGCTATATTCATGAATATCTTTGGCTCTCTCAAGTAAATTGACAGCGGCTATTTGTAAATCCTCCACACTTTCCATATCTCCGTTACCAAATGCGTTCTTTATCATATCGTTATCGTCGTTGAATATCGCTTGCATTATTTCTATTTTATCGTTGCCGGAATAAGCCAAAATAAGCCGAGTAATCGCTTCCGACCTTATTTCCGGAGAAAGTTTTTCGTTGAAAGCGACTTTTTTAATAATAGGAATTCCCGTAAGATAGTCGCCCTCCTTGTCGTACTGAAAACCTACTATGGCCATCATCCGCGCCGCCAGATTGGTGTCGCCTTTAATTCTGTAGAGAAAATTGAGTTCTTTGAACTCGCGTATATCTTTGTCAAACAGAAAATTTGAAGCATCAGTTATTGCCTGCGAATTTAGTTTCTCTATTTTTATATCGTTAAGAGTAAACCAACCGAATTCTGTTTTATATATGTAAAAACAAATCAGAACTACAGCCAGAAAAAAAAATGAAGTCAAAAAAAAATTTTTGAATCGCGGGCTTTCAGATACTTGTTGCCATCGCATGTCTGAATTGTACAAAAAAGTTAGTGCGGATACAATATACAACAACTGTAATTGTATCCGCACTTTTGTCGTGCCCCCGCGGAATTTATTCCGCCCTGGCACTTTTTTCTTTCGCCAATCTGACCAGGAGTTCGCGGAGCTTGTCTTCCACACCCGGAGTCGGCATATTCGATCGGGTCACGAAATTTGGTGTGCTTCGGACGTAAATTGTAAACGCAGCAGAGTGATAAAAAGATACGAGAATCGTACTGGGCTTGTTTCCTAAAGACACCACGCAATTATTGATCATGCCACCCGTATCACCCGGGACCGGACTGCTCTTGCATTGGGTTCTGAAGACGCCGACACTTTTGGCGACTTCATTGAAAACCTGCTTTTCCACAACTTCGGGCCCGACGCCTGATGGTCGTCTAATAACAACCATCCAGTAGTCCAGATTTTCTTCCCGACAGATTTCCCCATCTCCTGCTGCATTCAAGTTGCAGGTTAGTCCAAGGGCGTTTATGTTTGTAGCCCCTTTCCCCACCATCTGGGATCCGGCACAACCGATAAGCAGAATCCCGATCCCCACGACGATAACCAAAAACTTGATTTTCTCAAACATGACGTATCTCCTTTCTCCTTTTCAATGTGCTTCTATAATCTATGATACACGATTGTGGATTATTGTCAATAGGCGTGCCTGGGGTATCCAGACCCAGTTGGCACAGCACCCGTATCATGGAAACTATGTACACGCTCAAACAAATACCGTCAGAAGCGCAGATCCGCCGATTCTTGCGCAGAACCTTGTTCGGCAAGAACGTCTTCTGTCCGCTCTGCCGTTGCCGTACGGTCCTGCGCTATGAACAGCGGTATCGGTGTGTGAAATGCCATCGCCGGTTCTCGCTCCTTTCGCACACCTGGCTCTCGAATCTGAAGCTTCCTCTGCAAACATGGTGGGCGCTCCTGTGGTGTTGGACGATACGGGAGCCGGTGTTGCAGGCCATGGAACTGACTCATCTGCCCGAGAGGACGGTGCGTCGCTGGTACGCGACCTTTCGAGAGCATCTGCCTCAGGAAGAGCACGTCTTGGAACGCATCGTGCAGATGGACGAGGCGTACTTCAAGAAGGCAGCATTGGTGATGGCCAAACAGAAAGGAACGAGGAAACTCGCATACGAAGTGATTTTCGATCGCTTCCCGGACAAGACCGATGCCGTCCAGTTCCTGTTCGAGAAGGTGAAGCCGGGAAGCGAATTGTGGACGGACGGCAGTTCGATATACAAAAACATCGGCCAGCGTTGGCCGGTTCAGCATAGCCGCGATATTCATTCAAGATTCGAGTTTGAGCAGACGTCAGAAATCGAAGGAGTCTTCGGTGTATACCGCACGTTCGTGCGGAGGATGTATCATCATCACTGGAGCGAGAACCTCGACCAATACGTGAGGGAATTCTGCTTCAGATTTTCCTCACCGGAATTGTTCGGAAACCCCCGCAGTTACTTATTAAAATCATTAACGCTTGTGCCAACTCGTTAGGGATACCTCGTGCGCCTGTTTATAACCGCTAAGCCCAAACTGCTACAATACGGCTAATGTGGCTACCGGCATGCATTCAGCCGGCAACCTATACCGGAAGCTTTCGAATGAGTTCCGAAAAGAATTCCCGTAGTTCTTTCTTGCTCGGCTGCGCACACTCACGCATAAGAAGAATCTCGTCAGCGACATCATCAAGATACAAGAGTTGCTCAATTCGCGGCTCGTAACGATCATCGGATAATGAGCGAGGCGAGTTGCCACGCTTCGCTACGAACCGCACTTCTGGAAAATGCGTTCTGCGTTTTAAGCGTAGCGCGAATGCTGTCTACGCCATAGCGTGCGACGAACCATCGCCAATCGGCAAGTGTGCCGTAGTTGAGAACTCGCTCAATGATCAATTGTCGGTGTGTCTCCTGGTCAAGCAGGAACGGACTCGCATCCCATAAGAGTCTCTGAATGGAGGCGGAAAGTTTTATATCCACAATGATATTATACCACAATGTGGTTGCCGGTGCTGTCCGCTCTCGCGAGTATCATCGTTTTTTCGCCGATGAATTTTTATCCGGCGGTTTTTGTCTTTCTCGTACCGCTCTTTCTTTTCTTCCTACGGGAGAAAAAACTCTGGCGGCTGATGTCGGGCGCTGTTTTGTTTCGTCTGCTGCTCGCTCTGGGAACGGCTTATTTCACTGTGGAGCCGATGCTGTGGATTTCTTCGCTCTTCATTTTTCTGGGTCTGCCGGTGTCCGTTTTTTTGTTCAAAAAATTTGTAGACAAAACGGCTTCCCTGCCGACATTGGTTTTCTTGCCCTTCATCTGGACTTTTTTTGACCTCTTAGAAGCCCGTTGTTCTCTAGCGCCAACATACATTATGACCGCCGGAAACGCGCTTGGTTCTTCTCCCTTCCTTGGTCTGGCCGGTACAGGAGGACTTGTTGCGCTCACTTTTTTCGCAGCAGTAATCAATGTGTTGGTTGCGGCGCTTGTAATGTGCAAGAAACGCGACCGCTTCAGCATTGCGCCCGTTGTCGCAATCGTCGTTCTCCTCTTTTCCGGCTGGCAAATTTCAAATGTTGAACTTCGCCGTAACGTCATTGCTTACGACGACTTGCCGAACTCATTCACTGTTGCCGCTGTTTCTACGAATGGAACATTTACGGCTGATTCGTTTAAAGAACTCGTGCAAGAACTCGCGAGCCGAAAAACCGACCTCATTGTTTTCCCCGAGGATATGTTTAACCAACGAACCTCTTCTTCGATATTTCAAAATGCGGCAAAAGAATTACACGCCGATATTCTTGCCGCGTATGACACGTTCCAAGGTGGAAATAAATACAATTCGGCGATTCTCTTTGATATCCAGGGAAATATTATCGGCATCCACAATAAAAATCGCCTGACTTTTATCGGCGAATACTGGCCTTTTGGCACTTGGCATCCGTCGTTTTATACATGGCTCGGAGGAAATAATCCAGAGATGGGAACATACGCGATATTTAATCCGGGAAACGCGGACTCTCCGGGCGCGCGGAATCTTCTCTCGGCAACGTTCCAAAAAAATCCCGTGCTTTTTGCCGCGCCCATTTGCCTGGAAATTCATTATCCAGACGATATGCAAGAATATCGTTCAGAGGGAGCGCAGTTTATCGTCAATCAATCCAGCAATCGCTGGGTTTCTACCGGTCTCGCGCATTTCTTATATCTAGCAACGAACCTGAAAAAAATAGAGGCCGTCTGGCTGAAACTTCCTATTATTTCAAGCGGCGTTGACGACGTCGCCGGTATCATTCTGCCGAACGGACAGGCGCAATTAGTGAACTATCAAACGAGAAACAAAAACTACAATATATTTCTCGGAACCGTTCGGTATTAAGCGCCGAGCTGATTGATGTCCTGCTGGAACTGGGCGGCGAATTCCATTACGCCGTCGCCGTAGAAGGAGTAGGCAGGATTGCCGGCGTGCGCCCAGCCGGCAAAATAACGCAAAGCCGCAAGCCGTTCATCGGAGGGCATTTGCGTCGCCGCTCCGTTGTCCGCCATAAGCATCGCGGTCGCCATGATTGCCGCTTGCGCATCCCACGGATTGGAAATTGAGCCGGCGCCGAGCAGGGTGCGGACTCGGTCTTTATTCGCGGCATACTGCCACGGCCCTTGCCAAAACGAATTCGTCGCACCTGAAGGCGGCGTACAGCTACCAATATTCGTGTTCACAAATCCGCCATAGCAGACCCATGTTGAAGGGATAAATTGCCCCGGCCCCATCGCACCGCCCCAACCATAAGACGGTTTTTTGGAAACGGGCATTTTATCAGGGTCAAGGCCAAGCGCTTGCGTAATAAAAATGAAAACCGGTTGGTCGCGGGTCGGGCTCATATCAACTCGCCATGTGCCGGTGCCCAGGTTCTCGCCGAGGTCTGTTTCCTGCTTCAGCACGCCGAGCGTCACTGCCGCGCGAGTGCCCGTCGCCTTTTCGGCCGCTTCCGCATACGTGAGCGCCGTGCCAAAAGGAATCGCTGCAGTATCACGCAACATAAAGAGTTCGGAGCGAATTTGCGTCGCGGTCTTCTGGTTTGTAGCGATAAGGTTCTGATAATTCGCTTCCACGCCCTTCGTCTCGGTGAGCAGCTGCTGCTTCTCGCTTTCCTGCGATTGGACCTGTTGCTTGGCGAGCTGAGCCACCGTCCGCAATTGTTCCTGTTCCGCGAGCCGCGCTTGGAGCGCTTCCTTTTCGGCCTCGGTGGAAGAACTCGTTTGCTGAATTTGGCTGAAAGAACTTGCGAGCGAACTTTTTATGGAAGTGAAAGCGTCAAGGTCGCTAAAAAAACCAGAAACATCTTGTGAACCGAGCGCAACACTGACGGCTGAGTAATCGTCAAGCATTTGGGTTTGTCGCAATATCTGCGCGAGCGATTCCTGCTCCGCAGAAAGTTGCTCCGAGAGCAATGACAATGTCTGGTTGTGCGTCCCGATGTCGCCATTCAACTGCGTGATAGTGAGATTAATCGCCTCTATCTGAAGCTGGGTCTTCTTGATCTCCGCATTGAAAGCGTCTATCTGCGTCTGGAGCGTTTGGTGCTGGCCTTGTGCCGCGTCAAGTAATTGCTGTTGTACGGTAATCTGGCCTTCCAGCTGGTCCAACTGATTTTGGAGGTCTTGTTGCCGCTGCTCTACCGCCTGTGCGGCGCTCTGCGCGAACGTCGCGCATGGCACGAGGATAAGCAGCGCGCACCCGAAACCAAAAAAGAAAAACTGACGCATTGTCAGATTATGTTAGCACGCGAAGCGCGCTATGCGTTTGGCGCGTTTGGCGTTGTTGATGTTTCTTCTGTTGTTTCCTCTTCTTTGCCCTTCTTTTCAACTTCAATTGAGGCAATATCCGCCGGCGCAACTGTCTCCTCTTTTTCTTCAACAACCTCTTGCACAAGTGCGATAACTTCTTCGGACGGGGTAATAAGCGCGACGCCGGCGGAAAGCACAATATCTTTCGCATGAATGCGATCGCCAATCACCGCGAGAACGGAAACGTCAACTTCAACGTTATGCGGAAGATTCATCGGGTCCGCTTCCACATCAATTTCGTGCAACACTTTCACCAAATTCGCGCCTTGCTCTACTGCCGGGGATTCGCCGACAAAAACAATCGGAATGGCAACTTCAACTTTTTTGCCCTTGGTTACCGCATAGAAATCAACATGGCGCGGCTGATTCGTTATCGGATCCAGGTCAACCTCGTGAATAAGCGTCGGGAACGGTTCGCCGAGGCCCGAAAGCGAGACAATGGTGGCCTCGCCGGCCTCCTGGAGTATTTTTTCAAATGTGTTCGCCGGTATGGCGATTGGTGTCGCCGCATGATGCGCGCCATATACAACCCCCGGAATGAATCCAGCGCGGCGGAGAGCCGGGGCGTTGGTCTTATCGCGCTTTTTTACTGAGAGCGTAAGCATAACCGTTGAATATACGGGAAAACGAGAGAGAAAGCAATTAAATTATCCGAGTACGGCGGAGAGTTTGGAGAGGCGGACGAGAAAGGCCTCGCGGGCGGCAGGGACATTTTCTTCCTTTCCTCGCCACACTGAAAGCGCTTCTTCCTGAAGAGCGCGCGCGAAGGAGAACGAGAGCGTCCAAGGCGTCTCCCCGTTCGTCCGGGACAACCGACAAATTGCGGATAAATTATCGGTTGCCTGCTCCGGCGTCTGCCCGCCCGAGAGAAAAGTGACGCCCGCTATCTGGCGCGGAACGCTTTTCAACAATGCCGCAATCGTGTCATCGGCGACTTCTTCAGGCGTATCTTTTTTCCCGCTCGCATCTCCCGAAAGCGCCATGGAGGTTTTTAAGACGACGCTCGCGCGGTCAACACCGTGTTCTTCAAGCACCGAGAAAAGCGTCTGGAGCGTTTCTTCTATGACCGTTCGCGCACGCCCTCGGCTATGTTTCCCTTTAAACAGCACCTCCGGCTCAAGAACGGGGACGAGACCAGCCGTCTGCGATTCCTTCGCGTAACTCGCGAGGCGCTTTGCGTTCTCGTGAATCGCTTGCGCCGAGGGCAATTGGTCGCCGTCAATGCGAAAGACCGCGCGCCATTTGGTGAAGACGGCGCCCTGTTTCTTGTATCCAGAAAGTCGCTCGAAAAGGTCAAAAAGACCTTGTGTAATGAGTTCGTTCGGGCTTGAAGGAAATGGCTCAGTGCCGAGGTCAACCTTCACTCCCGGCGCAATACCCCGCGCGATGAGCGAACGAGAAAATAATTTTTTATTATTTCCCTTCTCCGCAAGCGTTTCGGGGAAAAGGATGACACCCGAGAGATACTGCTCAATACCTTTAGTACCGATAAAAAGGTCGCGATAGCGCCGGCGCATTTCCGCACTCGTGGGAATGCCATAGGACGCGAGGCGCGTTGTCGCGGTATGCACGCTCTCGTCCGCGGCGAGAATGCCCTTCCCGGGCGCGAAAAGTGAGCGCGCAATGGCGACGAGGTCGGTCATATTTTTATGGTAGCACGCGAGAAAGACGACTTCCGCGTGTGGTACACTTTTTTTATGGACTTCATCGCTATCGGCGATACGACCGTCGACGAGTTTATACGGCTCAAAGAAGCGCATATCACGTGCGACATCAACAACGAGAATTGCACCATCTCAATGAAATGGGGCGATAAAATCCCTTACGACTTTTCCGTTCTCGTGCCGGGTGTCGGCAATGCGGCGAACGCCGCGGTCGCCGCGGCGCGCCTCGGCCTCCGTACCGGATTTATTTCAAATGTGGGCAAAGACCGTTCCGGAGAGAACATTCTCGCGTCGTTCGCGCGCGAGGACGTTGATACGACACATATCGTCATCAACGACGGCATCCCGACAAACCATCACTATGTGCTGTGGTATGGAGCCGAACGCTCTATTCTTATCAAGCACGAAACGTATCCGTATGCGATGCCGAGAGAGTTTACGGCGCCGAAGTGGATATATCTTTCTTCACTCGGCGAACAATCAGGACCGTTCCATGCTGAACTCGCGAAATGGCTTGTCGCGCATCCGGAAACGAAAATGGCCTTTCAACCGGGCACATTCCAGATGGAGATGGGAAAGAAAAAACTTGCGTTGCTCTATGCCCATACTGAACTGGTTGCGTGTAATAAGGAAGAGGCCGAACGCATCCTTGAAATCGGCGAAACGGATATGCGAGAACTTTTAAAAAAGATGCGCGCGCTGGGGCCGAAGATTGTGCTCGTCACGGACGGCCCGAACGGCGCATACGCATTTGACGGCGACGAGAGGCTGAAGGTTCCTATGTATCCGGACCCGAAGCCGCCATTGGACCGCACCGGCGCAGGCGATGCTTCTACTTCATCGGTCGTCGCCGCTCTTGCGCTCGGCAAGTCACTCGCCGAAGCGCTTCTCTGGGGACCGGTGAACGCGATGTCAGTTGTGCAAGAAATCGGGGCTCAGAAAGGCCTCCTCACACGTCCAGCGCTTGAAAAATTGCTCGCCGAAGCGCCGGCGAATTATCAAGTTGAGTCGTTTTAGAATACTATTTCGGACTCGGAATCAATTGTTGAAGCGAGGAGTAATTCGCTTCACTGCTGTTCATGGTAATGACGAAATTGTTTGAATACGCGACACGAATGATGAGGAATGCTGCTACCGCTCCTTCAATAGTAATGAGCAGTATGGCGAGATAGGAATTTATTTTATCTTTCATATATGCACTATAAGGAACGCGCAAGCTTGCGTACGGCTTCCCTGATGCGCGGGGCATCAAGCCCATAGTATGCCAGCAATTCGTGCGGTTCGCCCGATTGGCCGAATTGATCGTTAACGCCAACCCTTCGCATTAGCATCGGATGATGCTCCGCGAGAAATTCTGCAACGGCGCTCCCGAAGCCGCCCGCGATTTGATGCTCTTCAACTGTAACGATGCAATCCGTGCGTTGCACGACCTCCGACACTGCTTCGATATCAAGGGGTTTAACCGTGGGAATATGTAAAACGACAGACCCGATGCCATCATCGGAAAGCGCGCGGGCTGCTGTCAAGGCCGCATAGCTTAATGACCCGGTTGAGAAAATTGCGACGCGCGGTTCGCCATCTGACGAATGTGATTCCCAAAGAATGAGCGCCTTCCCTATCTGAAACGGCGTCTCTGGAGTGGTAAAAATCGGTGTTGTTGAGCGGCCAAAACGAATGTATACCGGGCCATCGGTCTTCGCCGCGACGATAACCGCCTTTCGCGTTTCCTCCGCGTCGCCGGGAACAAGCACCGTCATACGAGGAAGCATGCGCATCATTCCGATATCCTCCAGCATCTGATGCGTTGCGCCGTCGGCGCCGACCGAAATGCCCGCATGCATGCCGCATATCTTGACCGGCACGTTGTTCAGCGCAATGGTTGTGCGAATCTGCTCGTAATTTCGGCCCGGAGAAAATATCGCGTAGGACGCGATAAAGGGAATTTTTCCCGCGGCCGCCATGCCAGCCGCGACTGTCACCATGTTCTGCTCGGCAACGCCCATTTCAATAAAACGCTCGGGAAATTCTTTTTCAAATTCTTCTGCACGCGTCGAATCCTTCACATCGGCGCAGAGCACGACAACACGCGAATCCGCTTTCCCCGCTTCTACGACGCCGCGCCCAAAGCCATCGCGCGTTGACGCTCTTTCAACATCGTCCGAGAACACTTTCGCTGAAAGTTTTGCGTCAGAGTTAAGCATATTCACCAGCTACTCTCCCGCCCATAGTGCGAATTTCTTTGAGAAAACGCTTTCCCTCCTCTTTTGAGGGCGGCTTACCGTGCCAGTGATAATCATATTCAATTTCCGGCACGCCCTTGCCCGGAATGGTGTGCGCAATGATAAGCGTCGGCTTCTCACGAACGGCCTTCGCTTCGTTTATCGCCGTAACAAAAGCAGGAATATCATTGCCATTCACTTCAAGCACGTGCCAATTGAATGCGTGATACTTCTCCGCAATCGGCTCAAGCGGCATGACATCTTCCGTCATACCGTCAATTTGAATATTATTACGGTCCATGACCGCTATCAGGTTTGAGAGCTTATTTTTTCCGATAAACATCGCCGCTTCCCACGTATTCCCTTCATCCTGTTCGCCGTCGCTCATCACGCAATACACGTGCTGTTTTTTATCATCCATCTGAAAGGCATATGCGATACCGGCGGCCTGTGAAAGGCCTTCACCGAGAGGTCCCGAGGTCGTTTCAAGGCCCGGCAACCGCAAACGTTCCGGATGCCCCTGAAGCCTGCTGCCGAACTTCCGGAGCGTGAGACATTCTTCAACAGGGAAATAACCTGCATGCGCCATTGCCGCATAACGCACCGGACAAATGTGGCCGTTGCTAAGAATGAGCCGGTCACGCTCTTCCCATTCGGGATTTTTCGAGTCATGGTTGAGAATATGAAAATAAAATGCGGCAAAAATATCCGCCATGCCGAGCGAACCGGCTGTGTGTCCGCTTCCCGCGGCAACGAGCATGCGAATTACCGTTTCGCGAATTAATTCCGCTTTTTTCTCAAGTCCTGCGGCTTCTTCATCCGTGAGCGCCATTAACCCATTATAACCTAAGCGCTGTACGAACTTCGGAGTTCTTCAAATTCTGCAACGACAGTGGCGGGATCACCAGCACGCATGAGCGCAGAACCAATGATGAAATTTGATACGCCGAGCGCGACGAGTTTTTTTGCATTTTCAAGCGAGATACCGCCGTCAACTTGCAGAGGGATTTCAGGATGGCGGCCGTGAAATATTCGGACCTTTTCAAAGACACGTTGGTCGAAGGGCTGTCCCTGTCTTCCGATGTGCGCGATGCCCATAAATTGTACGTATTCAATTTCGCGCAGACAAGGCTCAATGAGCGCAAGGTCTGTCGCGATATTAAGCGAGAGGCCGAAGGAGATGAGGGAGGTGAACCCGCCGGCGCCATAACGCTTTCGCACAGACGCGAGAAGCAGTGACACATTGGTCACGCTCTCGCTATGAAAGGTGAGGCGCGATGCGCCGAGCGCGAGCCATGCTAATGCGGCGCGTTCGGCATCAAAGCACATAAGGTCAATTTCATATTCAAAACGATTAAGATGCGGGAGCATGTCGCCGCGTTTGACCATGTCGCGCAATTCTGCGGGGTTAGTATACGGCCATGACGCGGGCGAAGCGAACTTTCCATCAACGACATCAATCTGTACCCGATTGACTGAAGAGATTCGAGAAAAGGGTTCAAATCCTTCCTCAAGCTTTTGTTTGGAGGAAGGAAGCACCGCCGGAACAACAAGGCCCATACAAAATATTCTACTGCGTAACAGAACGGGGATTCATTCCCGGTGCGTTAAGCATACGCTGTTGTTCCTCTGGTGTCATTTTGGGCGGCGAACTCCGCATGAACGACGGTACGAGAAAGGCGAGAATAATTGCACATAGTGCAATTCCCAACAAAACATAATTCGCCCGTGCGTCGGTGGAGACAATTTTAGTGGCAAGCACGAGCCGGATAAAAAACGGTTTCTGCTCGGTTTGCACCGGGCGCTGATACTGCTGTTCTTCGTCAAATTGGATATCCGCCATGGGTTCTCGTTCAGAGTTGCAGGAGGCATAAACTACAATTTGCTGATCCAAAATAAGAATAAAAGACGCCTGGTCCGCAATCTTGAGTACCTGTCGGTTCAAGTAAATATTCAATGTAGTAAGCCGGAGAAAATGGTGGTGACGGGTATTGCCAACTTGTCGGAGTAAGATATACAAATCCGCCACTTGAACAATTATTGCTGGGGTCTGTCGGCTCCCTTATATAAGGCGCGAGATAATTATTATAAATAGTCTGGTCCGAATATCCGTTCCATCCTCCCGTACAAGTTGTCGTAAGACAAGAAAATACCGAGGAACTGGGGTCCGTGCCGCCGCTCAGCGCCAGATTAAACGCGGTCCGAAGCTGGTCTATTTCAGAAATCCGTTCAGCGTTTCTCGCCTTTACGCGCGCGGTATTTAAAGAAGCAAGCACGATGGACGAGAGCAGACCGATAATGGCGATGACGACCAAAAGCTCTATCAGAGTAAATCCGCGTGATTTTAATTTATGGGTGGGATTCATGGCCATGTTGAAGTTGAGGAAGCGGCGGCGCTTTTAGATTGAATTCCTGGCGGATACACCCTAAGCACGGAAGACTGCGAAGAGAAAGTCATCTGGAAATTTGGCATGAACAATACGAAATAAGTAACGGTGAGGGTAACGATGATAATGGCGACGCCGTAGATGATTCCCATGCGTCTGTGGTCAGCGTGAAGGCGATGAAGACGTTTAATGATTTCATCTTTGTCTGCAGCAGGTTCCATACACTTTAATTAAAATATTCTAGAACTTTGCGAGGCGGCGCGCATGGCGCGCCGAAGAGGAAAAGGGCGTTTCAAGAAATTGCTTTACCGCTTCCTTCGCTTCTTTAAGCGCGATGAATCCAGCGCCGAGCGAGAGAATGTTCGCATCATTGTGTTCGCGCACAAGTCGGACAATTTCTAGAGAACCGCCATAAAAGACTGCAGCCCGAATATTCGGAATCCGGTTCGCGCACATCGCCTCTCCCTCGCCCGATTTACCAAGAAAGATGCCGCGCGCTCCGTTAGCTGATGGGTCTCTTGCGACTTTCTGTGCGCACGGCGTCACAAAATCGGGATAATCGTCTTCGGGGTTAAACGTGTGCGCGCCAGAATCTTCAACCGCATAGCCAAGTTCACCGACATAAGCGATGAGTTCTTCTTTTAATTTAAACCCGGCGTGGTCACTGGCGAAATAAACTTTAGGCATTGCCGGCGGCGATAACGTGGCGCACGAGCGACTCCGTGTATCCCATTTCATTATCATACCAGGCAAGAACCTTCACGAGATTTCCATCCACTACGCGCGTCATGCCAAGATCACCGATAGAAGCATAGGGTTCGCCAACAATGTCGCTTGAGACGAGTTCTTCATCGGTTGTTTTAAAAATGCCTGCCCAGCGCGGCTTTGGGGCGGCGCTGCGCAATGCGTCATTCACTTCTTCAGCGGTCGTCGGGCGTTTTGAAATAAAAGTAATGTCTGCAATAGACCCCGCTGCGACCGGCACGCGAAGCGAGATGCCGTCAAATTTCCCGACGAGCGATTCGTAGACCTGCGACACCGCCTTCGCCGCGCCAGTTGACGTTGGCACGATATTTTGCGCTGCCGCTCTTCCCTCTTTCATATTTTTTCTTGACGGGCCGTCAACAACTAACTGGCTCGCCGTATACGCGTGCGTCGTGGAGAGTATCGCCTTTTCAATGCCGATGGCTTCGTCAAGAATAGCGATGACTGGGCTCGCGGCGTTCGTCGTACACGAAGCGTTGGAAGAAATCTGACATGTTGAAAATTTTTCTTCATTGATGCCCATAAGTATTGTCACGCCGCCATCGCCCTTGGCGGGCGCGGTAATGACCACGCGTCTTGCGCCGGCATCAATGTGTGCTTGCGCTTTCTCATATTCGGTAAAAAATCCCGTTGATTCAACGACGACGTCAACGTCGAGGTCTTTCCATGGCAATTTCGCGGGGTCCTTTTCAGAAAAGAATTTCACTTCTTTGCCGTCAATGAAAAGCGCGTTATTTTTTGTCCCGACTTCAAAAGGCGCACGACCGTACACTGTATCGTATTTCAAAAGATATGCGAGATTCTCGAGTGAGCCAAGATCGTTCACAGCGATGATTTCAATGTTGCGACCCTGCGAGCGCCGCGCAAATGCGCGCCCGATTCTCCCAAAACCATTAATAGTGACTCGAATGTTTTTCATGAGTAAAAGTGTAACATAAATATAGTTTTCAATGCCCGTTTCAGTTGAAGTTCGCTAACATGGGAGTCGGGTTTTCAAGCCGACGAACTCTGTTATTAAAAGTTAATCTTTGGTGTCCGGACTAGGAAGTCTGAGTGGGCTGATACAAGATAGAAGAAATGCACTGGGACCCATTTTATCCGAAATTCCCGATTAAAATCTTGCATAAATCACATCACACTCAACCCCGTTGGTGCAGCGGGCGGAGTGGTGTCAAGTATCGAGGTATCACCTAAGTCTGTCCACCAGTTATTGCTGCTGGAAGCCCAAGGAAGGGTAATTATATATACATCTCTCTGCTCGGTGTTTGGATTTGAACCATCGGGTGTCCAGATAGCCTGATAATAAATATACTTTCCAGACATTGACCAGGAAGCTTGGGGGATTGATTGGAAAGGTTGTGCTCCACCATAGTAAGCATGGGTATAAGCTATATGCCAAACTCTCCCCGTATACGAATGGTCTGGGTGAAGCCATTGTGGAGCACGATCATTAGGCCCCCATGACCAAGCTGCCTTGCTCCTATCAAGTTCCCACGCCCATATTTGGCCATCTGCAAAACAAGAACCGCACGCGGCAGAACATCTGCCAGTAGCGGAATTGTAACAATTAGCGTACTGGCTTGCTAACATCCATCCAGGAGTAGCAAAACCTGGAGAGGCTGAGTATTCTCCAACTCCTGGCAAAGCGCATGTTCCATACACCACTCCTGTTGCAAGATCAATCCAGGCACAGTACGAATTTGCACCTTGAAAATATGCTGTACCGATTCCATTGACAGGACCACATGCATTGATGGCACCTCCGATAGCACCCCTTCCTTGAATATCCCTGGCCTCGTCGCTGTGGGATGCCGCGAACATACCAACTATGTTGCCATTTAAATCCATGACATGAACGCCGCTTGTCGCATACGGAGGCATATTAGGATTAGCGATAACCGCAAAATAATTTCCATTTGGATCAGCGTCATTCATCCCTCTGTGTGTTGCAAGGGTCCCAGAGGCGGAGTCGGTTGGATTGCAACCGGTTGCCCCGGTACAAGAGGACCATATTTTTGTCGGGTCTTCAGTGTAATAAATCTGCGTCATGGTCCAGGTGGACTTATCAAGCCTATAAACAGCCGTGCCTATCAAGAAGTCCTGAACCCCGTAATCATGATAATAAATAGGAACCACCCAAAGCGTTCTATCGTAAGATGGTCGGTTTGCCTCCTCTGGTTTTATTATATATGCGCTGTTCAGACCGCTTTTTGGAATAGCATTGATCCCGGTAAAATACTTAGAAATATTAGGGTCATTGGTAAAGTCGTGCAGTAAGGTTACTGTATTTGCACTAACTGAATATGTATAGAATTTGGGGCCTTTGAGTCGCATCTGAACGTAGGGATCAAGCCAAAGATATAGCTTATCTGGATCGGTGTTATCCCACCTTGGAGCATTGGTAGAAAAACCCCAAGCACCGGTAGTCACAGTACCAGCTATATTAGAATGGTTACTAATAAATGGAATTATCTGTTTAATGGTAAAACGCTTGGAAACATCTGGATATTCAGGCCCATAATATATGAGGTAATCTCCGGAAAAATCTGAAACTAAAAAATATGTGTCATCACAATTCGCTACGTCTGCTGGAGCATTGCCTTTTACAACTCCACTGCCACCCGTATTATTATATCCATCAGCTGCATCCGTGACTCTGGTAATGGTGGTGTGGAAAGTCGGATCGGTAAATGGCACTCCCTTAGCTGGTTTAGCCATATAAGGCATTGAATATATGTCAGTGCCTAGAACATAACCAAACCCCGTTGACGCGGAAGTACCTCTTGAGGCAATGTTGCTTAGGCCACTGATGTTGGAAACTTCGTCTGAAGTTTTAATCGCAAAATAATAAGTAGTACTTGGATTAAGATTGGAGACAGTCATCGTTTGGGTTGTGCCGGCTGGTTGAGGAGCAGGCTCACCTAATACTTGATGAGTGGCTGATGCCCAATTGGCATCAGTAATGTTTTGTGTTGAGTATCTGATGTCATAGCTTGAGGCAGTTTCCTGATTATTGTCGTCGCCAGGTGCGGTCCAAGTGAGGACGCAAGAATTTGACGCGCAGGAAGAAACACTGAAATCGGTGATGGCAGAAGGCGGCGTTATGTCAGGCAGTGTTACTGCCGGCGTGGTGGCTGTGACAGGAGAGGACTGAGCTGAATTATTGTTGCTGGCATCATAAGCAGAAACAGTAAATATATAAGTAGTTGAGGGAGAAAGACCAGTATTTGAGTAGGAATTAGCAGCTGAAGTTCCGATTTGTATGCCGCCTCTATAAATTTTATAACCCGTCACTCCGACATTGTCTGTTGAAGCAGTCCAGGAAAGATTAATTTGAGACGAAGTTACGGTAGCGGCTGAAAGATTGGTAGGTACGGTTGGTGCCTGAGTATCGCCGGAAGGGGCTGGGGCTTGACTTGTTGCTTCATCCGCCCCGATGTCCCACGCGCTTCCTTGTGGTCGGGAATCTCCATCAATGTCATAATTGAAAGGGAGAAAGTTGTCTCCCGAAAGGTTTGCCCCGTTGTCTTTGGCACTTGTATCTTGTGAAGATAAATGGAGATCCCCCCCATAAGCGTCCACGAAAGAAACGATTTTGTTTCTGAGAGAAATGTTGGGTGAAGTAGAATCCTGTGAGATATTATCCAAGGAATTGAGATCAAACGAGCCGAAATAATCGCCATTGGAATTTCCATAGGAAATGTTATTTTTCAAAAGCGTCCGACTACCATTTTGGACATAAATTCCGGTCCCTGAACTATAAATCGTATTGTTGTAAAGATAATTGTATTGTCCTGAACCCGTGGCATCGTATATGCCGTCGCCACCACTACTCGCACCCTTAACGTTAAAGATCATGTTATTCCAAACGTAGGCATTTGAGCCGCTGTTGGCGTAAAGGTAAATGCCCCGATTAGTGGAACCTGCATAGCTGTTGCCTTTGATGATATTTTGAGAGATATAAGGGGATATGCCTGTGTCGTAAATAGATGTTTGAGAACTTCCCGCATTAGCCGAATATATCTGGAGTCCGGTAACACGAGTATATGACTGGTTGATTGTTAGAATGGAAACGGTAGTAGATTGCAGTATGTAGGCATCCGTTGTCCATTTGCCGTTGTGCCTGGCTGCCGCGGTCGTGTAAATGTTGATGTAGTGATTGGCGTCGGTCGTCCAGCCGTTAATTGTCACGGGGCCGGTATCGGCCGCGGTCCACGTCCCGTCAATCTGAGCCACGGCAATCTTGTCGGCGCAGACCAGGTCGCCCTGGGCGCAGGAACCGAAGTCAATACCGCCATAAGCCGCTTCCCAGGCGGCCAGAGAAGTGAAGCAGTTAGTGTAGCCGGTGCAGTCCTGCCTGACTAA
>JBEKII010000002.1:0-169853 GCA_050011835.1 Minisyncoccia bacterium
GGTGTCTCATTCGCCTCAGAAATATGGCTTAACTATGTGCAAATGAGACAAATGAGACATTTTTCGCGTGTCTCACGCCCGTGTCTCATTTGTCGGATTGAAATGCCAACAAATGCCAATTTTCAGCAAAACAGAAGCCGCACATGTATGTGGGATAATCAATGTCAGCAATGGGTACTGATACTGGGTTTCTTATGCCCCGTAAAAACTATCCTGGATGATCGTTCCCGACTCGATTTCGTGTCATACTTCTCATATGAACCGTTCCGAAAGTTTCGTCGCCGTAAAGCCGTCAAAGCCGAATGACATGGAGGGGAAGCCGACGATAACCGCTGGAAAGGAACAGATCCTTGCTCAATTTTCTCCCGAGGAACAAAAGCTCATCCAAGAGCGCATGCGCATTCTGTCTCTCATTCCAAATCACATCGGCAAGGATTTTGAAATGGAGGTTGAACTAAATACCCCGGGCAAGGGGTGGCACTGGAATTTCGCAGTCAATCGCGTTCGCGTCGATCCGAAAGACTTGCTGGAGAAGCCGCTCGACTGGTGCCGCCAAACTATGGCGCATGAAGGCGGACACCGGCGCGTGACGCGCGCCGATTTCATCCCGAAGGATATATGGGAACAGCCGGGATTCTCGTCGATGATGAATGCGATAGAGGATCCGCGCATGGAGAACTTCGTTTCCGAAGCGTACCCGCCGTTCCGTACATTGCAGAAAACGGCATACGAGCATGATCTTGAAACGGAAAAGCGGATGAAAAAAGAAGCGGACGAAAAGCTCGGGCGACAACCGCGCTTCATGCAGGCCGGATTCGAATACATCAAGCAGTGGTTTAAGCAATCGCAGGGAAAGCCTTTTGAGCTTTCTCCGGACTTGCCCGACGACGTGCGCTCGGTTGTCGAAAAAACACTAAAAGCCGCCGAGGACTCATGGCTTCGTTATCCGACTCGGGATGAGGCTGATAAGAACGAAGAGATCATCACAGCATACGCGGAAAAATCATACGAAATAAATCGCGATCGAGTGTGGCCCGATTTCAAACAGCTCGTCGATCAGGACATCAAAGATCAGGAGATTCCCGAATTCATCAAAGACCTGATGAAGGGCCAGGGGAAACCCGAAGATGGCCAAGGCGAGGGTCTTTCGGAGAAAGATATGCAGGACATAAAAGAAGCGATCGCAAACGCGCTCAATGGGAAGGGCGAAGGCAAGCCTATGCCTCCAGGCACGCTACCCGAAGAGCTCAAGCAGAAAATCCGCGAAGCGATCGATGCGTTGCCGGACGACAAAAAGCGCAGACTCGCGGCGGCGGCTCAGGCCGCGATCAAGGAATTTGCGGATGAATTCGCCGAACAGTTTGAAGGCGAATATATAAAAGCCGGAGAACCATCCTCAGAACCCGAGACGCCAGAAACCGAGGGTCGCGCATGGAGCGAATCGGAACGCGCTGCTGACGGAGAGCGACACGAAATGCGGCGGCGAATGGAAGAGTCTCTTGAACGCGGCGAGGGCGATCCATACCAGGACGCGCTCAAAGAAATGGCCTCATATATTGATGCTCTCACGGGCGATCTGCGCGACGTGTTCGTGAAGCGTAAGATGACGAAGACAGAATCGGGATATCGCTCCGGCAGGCGCTGGAACATCCGCACACGCATCAAAGAGCGCATCGCGAATATCCCGCTTATCAAAACCCAGAGCCGGGAACAGCCCGAATCGCCCGGCGAAGAAACCGACTATGCGGTTCTCCTGCAAATAGACCTTTCCGGCTCGATGAGTCGCAGCAATAAAATCAGAGAGGCGTTCAAGTCCGTCGTGCTCTTGGGAGAGACGCTGAACAATCTCGGCATCCATTTCGAGATAGACGGTTTCCAAGATATTCTTTTGGAATTTAAAGGTTTTGAGGAATATCTCGACGATTCGATGCGAACCGAACTGAATCAGCTGCCGCTCGAAGTCGAGAATGAGAATCCGGACGGTCACAACAACGCTGGTGATAACGACGACGGTGCGTGCTTGAAAGAAGCGTCTCTCCACCTCGCTTTGCAATCAGCGCGAGAGAAGATTTTGATCGTGCTCTCCGACGGCAGTCCGGCTATGGATTCTGGCCGCAAAAGTCAAAGTCAGCTTGACCGGGAACTCAAAGAGGTTGTTCGCGAAATCAGCGAAAATACCGACCAGAAACTCATCGGCGTTGGCGTCAATTCCGGCGCCGTTTCTAACTACTACGACAACAATCTCCCGAACGTGGATGCCAAAGAGCTGGCCGAGACCCTCGGTGAGCTGTTGCGCTCTGTGATTGAGCGCGGCTGATGTCGCCTGCTATACTTCGCCTATGGCTCAAACCTCAGTTGCCCCTTCTGCACTCACAAGCAAATCAGTAGGTCTTCCGAGTCTGGTTGTGGTTGAAAGCACGATGACTCTTGAAGAAGCAGAAGCGTGTATCAAACAGGATTTGGCGGGCTTTATGAAGGCGTCTGACGCCGTTTCTGTGCTCGATCATCTGAACAAAGGCATGAGCGTTCTTTATATCGAACGAGGCGAGAAGCTTGATCCACGCGTTGAAACGATCGTGACTACGTACGCGGCCGGTATTGCAAGTTTCGCGACGCAGGACGGTCTCATCTCGGCGCAATTCGATCCGATGCGCGCTGCACTCGCGATTGTCATTTCTCGCGCTACTCTTGAGAAAAGCTACGCCCAACTTCTCACGTACGTGGGCGCAGCAACCTCTATTGCATAACGCTTATGTCTGAACGCCAACCAACTGCGAAAAGAGAAGGGCCTGGTCAGAAACCCTTCATCGTTGAGAAAGACGAGTCGGTGTCGTATCTCGGTGTTGAAGTACCCAAAGGCGAAGGCGGTCCCTTGGTCCCCGCTCGCCAGGAATCGGCAAATTATTTTTATACCGAAGAGGATTATCTCCTGCGTCGCGAGATTGCGACTTCGGTCTCCCTCAACAAACCGATTCTCTTTGAGGGCGGCACGGGCATCGGCAAGACCTCGGCGGTCGCGGCGATGTGCTCGGAGCTCAATCTCAATTTCTGCAAGGTATCGTTTGCGCGCGACATGGCGATCGAGGACGTAGTCGGCGGGAAGACCATCGTGAAAGAGGGTGATGCGGAGGTCGTGAAGTGGTATGACGGCAATCTCATGGTGGCGATTCGTCACGGCGGTATCGCGCTCCTCGATGAGTACAATTTTCAGGGCAGCAAGATCGGTTCGCGTGTGAATCCGGTCATTGACGCGATCTTGAATGGTCGAAAAGAAATATCTCTGCCCGAAAATGACAACGAACGCGTGATGGTGCACCCGAACTTTCGACTGGTCGGGGCACAGAATCCTCCCGGTACCGAAGAAGGTCAAGAATTCACCGGGCGCGAACAGATGTCGGCGGAAACGTTCGGCCGCTGGACGTTCAACAAGCTTCCGCTTGATATGAGCCGTTCCATGCGCGACAAGCGTCTCGCGGGCATGATGGGAGAATCCGTAGACATTCAATTGCCGCAGGAGGCGTTCCGGAAACTCGGCGAAGGGATACCCCTCCGTGAACTCAAAGACATCCCCGGCATGACGCACTGGCGTCGCGCAGCGCTCGATGTACTTGATCAGCTGAAAGCGAAGTCGACCGGCGCAGATCGCGGGATGGCGAAGACGCAGCGCCAGCGATTGTATTTCAATCCTCGCCTCGAACAGGGCCTCCTCAACTACGTCTCCCGCTTCTATCGCGGCGACGTGAATCAAGTGTGGAACGAAGCGTTCGAGCATCTCATCATCGGCATGTACAAAGACGAGCCTGATCGTCAGGCGGTGCGTGAACTGCTCGCACTAAATGCCTACGAACCTCAGGTCGATACGAAACGTCGACCACTCGACGATGCCGAACAACCCGAGCAGCAGGAGGAAGGAGCAGAGACATGGGGAAAAGTTGCTGAATTTGAAGAGAAGGTTGCTGCTAAGATTTCTGACCTGGAAGAGAAGCTCGGCGTTTCGCCTGGCGAAGCTAAAGAGGGTCTTGAACTCTCGCTTGCTGACGCAGAAAGGATTCTTGGCAAAGAATCGGTGCTCGGCCCCAAAGACGTGGAGCACGTGTTCGGCGGCAAGCTCGAAGCCGTCCCGAATATTCCATTCTCAAAAGAAGAGCTCGAGCGCGCCAAGGAACTCGGCCAGCAACTTATCCTCCAAATCGATACGATGCTGCACAAAGCGAGTGGTCTCCTGTCTAAGGAGAAAAGCGTGCCGCTCACGCTCGAGAATCTGAAAAAGAAATTCACAAAATCGCACGACGACGGCAAAGTTTTCTATGATCAGGATTGGTATAACAGCGAAGACTTTTTCAAGAAAGATAAGCCCCGCGTCGGCTGGCGGCTCACTTCCAAAGACCTTCTTCCCGGCTCAACCTCGAAGGGTTATCTTGAGCAAACCGACGTACTTGTTGAGCATTTGCAAAAACAAGTATTCAAGGGTGCAAAGCTTCCCAAACAATATGAGGATGCGATCGCTGAATTCAAGCGCAAACGAGCAGAAATCGAACCGCTCGCAAAGAGTGGAACAGATTCAGAATGGAAACGCGGCTCGCAGATGCTCGCCGATCTCGCTATCACCAAGCTCACGCGCGAGTTACCCGTTGAAGCAATGTATCGCTTGATACTGAATGATCAGGCTCGCAAAGATAAACCGCTTCCTTCGACATACACCTGGACAGCGGGTCGCGATTCCGGCGGCACTCTCGTGGATGTTGGCTACTTCGCTGCCGGTGGCGCGGGTGTCAACGGGCGTGGGCCGAGGGATTCGCTCGACAGTCTCGGCGTCTCGTTCTCCCGCAGTTGATTTTTGAATGTTGAACAATGAAACTTTGGGTTCATGCTGACCCGTTCAGGGTCGGCACGCGCGAATTTTTTTGCTATACTTTCACCATGTCCGAAGGCCTTCCAAAGACGGTGCCGAGAACGCTCGAACAACAGCTCGCGGATTTGAGGGAACTTCAGCGCTCTCTCGTCGAGGCGAGGGAAGCGGGGGATGTGGCAGCCGCGAAGTTGCTTATAGAGAACAATTTGGATCTTGTTTCCACTCACGAAACCCTCGATCTATCGCTCGCTGATGCAGAAAGGATTCTTGGCAAAGAATCGGTGTTCGGTCCCAAGACGGTGGAAAAAATCTTCGGCAACAAACCGGAAACCATCCCGGACATTCCGTTCTTCAAAGAAGAGCTCGAGCGCGCCAAGGAACTCGGCCAGCAACTCATTTTCTACACTGATGAGATGGCCGGAAAAGCCGGATCAAGTGGACCGCTCACGCTCGAGAATCTGAGAACAATATTCACAAAATCGCACGACGACAAAAAAGTCTTTTACAGCCAGGGCTCGGATGATTTCTGGTACAAGGACGAAGATTTTTTCAAGAAAGAAAAGCCGCGCACTGGTTGGCGGCTCACGTCGAAAGACCTCATTCCCAATTCGACATCCAAAAATTACGTCGATCAGACCAACGTCCTCATCGATCATCTGCAAAATCAGGTCTTCAAAGGCATGAAGCTCCCGAAACAATACGAAGACGCCATCGCGCAGTGGAAGAAGAAGCGAGCTGAGATTGAACCGCTCGCAAAAAGCTCAGATGACGCCAAATGGAAACGCGGCTCGCAGATGCTCGCCGATCTCGCTATCACCAAGCTCACGCGCGAACTGCCAGTCGAGGTCATGTATCGCCTCATCGTCAACGATCAAGCGAATAAAGATAAGCCGCTTCCTTCGACATACACCTGGACAGCGAGTCGCGATTCCCACGGCACTCTCGTGTATGTTGGCTACTTCGATTCCGATGGCGCGCATGTCCGCAGGCATGAGCCGAGGTTTTCGAACGACCATCTCGGCGTCTCGTTCTCCCGCAGTTGATTTTTGAATGTTGAGCAATGAAACTTTGGGTTCATGCTGACCCGTTCAGGGTCGGCACGCGCGAATTTTTTTGCTATAATTTCCTCACGGCTAATGAAGCGTCATTCACGGATGCCGCTCGCCGCAAAAACACTGCTTGTCCGCCATTAAGCGCAACCGATTGAAAACGATGGGGAGAGTGCGCGCATCCTATACCCCGAACAGCTCACGCCTTCGCGCAAGCGAACGCCGGGGCGAAGCCATAGACGATGACGGGCAAAACGAGTCGCGATTCCGACGGCAATCTCGTGAATGTTGGCAACTTCGATTCCGATGGCGCGAATGTCAACAGGAATGAGCCGAGGAATTCGAACGACAATCTCGGCGTCTCGTTCTCCCGAAGTGTTCCCCGCCTACGAGGCGGGGTTTTTCGTATACTTGATCCACCCGCCAATCATGCTGCCGATCTCGACAACCTGCTCAGAGAGCGATGCGAATCCCGCATCGTTAATGCTCTCGGTCTTATATGCAAGCCGCAGATGAGTTGTCAGCATCTTAAGCGTAATGTCTGCTTTATTGAGTATCAGAAGCCGTGATGCATCTTGCTTGCTTTGTGCGAGATAGAGAAGTTCGATTAGTTCGAGAATGGCGTTTTCAATTCTCATGCCAAGCGAATATCGCGTCGGTTTCGGAAATCTAAGCACGCATTTGTGCGCGGCCAGATATAATTGGCTCACCTTATGAAAAATAATTGGCTCGGTGAATGCCGGGAGGGGGGGGGAGGTGACTCATGGAAGTATCTTTGAGCATATCATTTCTAAAGAAAATTTATTTGCCGCGTGGCGCGAATTCCAGAAAGGGAAAATGAGTAAACTGGATGTACTTGCCTTCGCCGAGCATTTCGAGGAGCATCTTCTGCGCTTTCACGTCGATCTCGCGAATGGACGATATCGCCACGGTCCGTACACACACTTCACCATCTACGACCCGAAGTGGAGGAACATCGCCAAAGCGAGCGTTCGCGATCGCGTCCTGCACCACGCTATTTGCCGAGTCATCGCTCCGGATTTCGATCGAGCATTCGTGTTCGACGCGTACTCGAGCCGAAAAACGAAGGGGGTGCACAAGGCGATTGAGCGTCTCGATCGTTTAGCGTGGCGGCTATCGCGGAATAACACACAGACGGTTTGGATGCTCAAGTGCGATGTTCGAAAGTTTTTCGAGAGCGTCGGACACGATCGGCTTCTTGAGTTATGCAGGAAACGTATCGGCAACGATCGAGTCATGTCCCTTATCAAGAACATTCTCGACAGTTTTGAGTCGAAGCCCGGAAAAGGCATCCCGCTCGGCAATCTCACATCGCAGATTTTTGCGAATATTTATCTTGATCGACTCGATCAATATGTAAAGCGCGATCTTCGCGTCAAGAATTATCTCCGTTACACCGACGATTTCATATTGCTTTCCCGCGATCGAGGGGAACTTGAACACGTTTTGCCGCTCATGCGAGATTTCCTCCTGCGCGATCTCGATCTGGATCTGCATCCCGCAAAAGTGTTCTTCCGGAAGTGGCATCAAGGCGTTGATTTTCTCGGGTACGTGCATTTCCCGCACCATCGAGTTCTGCGCACGAAGACGAAAAAACGAATGGTTCGAAAACTTCGAACGCAACACGAGGAATTCGAAGCGGGAACGATCGACGAAGACGGATTGTGCCAAAGCGTCGCATCATATATCGGCATTCTTTCGCACTCTCGGAATCGAGGACTTGCAAAATGCGTTCGGTGCGATTTTCTGCCAAGCGTTGCTCGATTAAATAACTGAATCAATAATTCTCAACTTTCAGCGAGTCCTTCCTGGGAACCCTTCACAGAAGTACCAAAAGATACCAACTCACCCTTCATGGACTCCTCCGAGGGGTTGCGTCATCCATTATGGTGTTAACAGCCAATTAAGAAAACAATGGAAACAACAACGATTCAGGGCGGTTTTGGGACTATCACTGCCTCAGTAGAGGTAATGCCAGTGCGGTACTGCCTCTACGCTCGCAAAAGCACCGAGAGCGAGGAACAGCAGGTATTGAGCATCGATTCACAAATTAAAGAGATGCTCGCCTTGGCGGAGAAAGAGAAATTAGAGATTGTCGAGGTGAAGCGCGAATCGCACTCGGCCAAGGAGGCCGGAGCTCGACCGGTGTTTAACGAGATTGTGGAGGAAATCAAGGCGGGCAAATATAGCGGCATACTCACATGGGCACCGGATCGCATTTCTCGCAATGCAGGTGACTTGGGCAGAATCGTAGACCTGATGGATCAAGGCCGTCTGCACGATATTCGCACATACGGTCAGCGATTCACAAACAATCCGAATGAGAAGTTCTTGTTGATGATACTGGGGAGTCAGGCAAAATTGGAGAACGACAACAAGCGCATCAACGTGAAGCGTGGATTACGCGCCAGAGTAGAGATGGGACTCTGGCCAGGAATAGCACCGACCGGATACTTGAACGACAGCCGGAAAGATCACAAATGTGAGATACTCGTCGATCCCATCCGCTCCCCCATCATCAGACAGGTCTTCGAGAAAATCGGCAACGAACGATGGAGCGGTCGCAAGGTACACGCATGGCTCAAGTCGGACATCCGATTCATCTCTCGTTTTGGCAAAAGCATGAACCTGAGTACGCTATACAAAATGCTCAAGAATCCCTTCTATTGCGGCGTCTTCGAATATCCGCGCGGCTCGGGAAATTGGTACACAGGAAAACATGCTCCGTTGATCACACAGGAATTATTTCAAGCGGTGCAGGAGAAAATCGCTGAAGAGAATCGCCCCAAGACACGCTTCAAGGAATGGAACTTCACCAAACTCCTCCTCTGCGGATACTGTGGTTCCGGCATCACGGCGCAGGAAAGAGCCAAAATATTGAGCACGGGCGAGCCCGTCTCCTATATCTATTATTCCTGCTCTCGCGCCAAGGACGTGAATTGCAAGAATCCGTATCTACGCGAGGAGAAAGTGATCGAGCAACTCGCCGGTCTTATTGACCGCGTCTCCCTCGATGAAATCGGCGCGCGCCATCTCATTGAATGCGAGGTATCGCGATACAACAAGTTGCGGGCGGAAGTGGAAGGGAAAAGTGAAACAATCAAGGCGAAGGAGATGGATATTCGCAAGTACGCAAAGTATCTGCTGAAGAATGGATCGAGAGAGGAGAAACGCGAGTTGCTGGAACATCTGCGCGACCGCCTGATCTTAAATGACCGTATTATTACACCAGCTGATTAACACAAAAGAGCGGCACTCGTTGCGCTTTTTTGTGCAGGAATGGCCCTAGCGGTTGCGAACTGAAATCTAGGCCTCGCGGTCTGAAAACCGCGTGCTGACCGCTGTGCGGATAGGGAGAATCGGACTCCCGCCTCGTCCTTGGCAAGGACGCGTTCTACCACTAAACCATATCCGCTTATTTCTCAATAATCTCATACACCTTTGCGATAAACAAGAACTTTCCCCTCCGTAATCTTATTCCGGCCGTTTGAAATAGAAATTTCGGGCGAGTATTTTCTTTAGTTTTTTCGCCTTTATTGAATTATTCTCAAGTATAAATCGAATCTTGCCGGGTTTCCGGCAAATATTTACGATTTCCGGCAATATGTCCTTTATGCCCCGCCCCGATACATAGAGCTTGTTGATATGCTCGGCCATCCCCTTGGCAAGCCGTACCGTAATAATGAAAGAACCGAGTATAGTTATGTGGTCGGTTCTTCGAAAAAATCCAATGTTTCTCAGGTCTATTTGCAAATGCTGACCCTGATACTGCCTTTTAAATTCCACATCCGCAGGAGAATCCCCTCCTATTGTGAAGAATCCGTAGTGTTTTGTGTCAGAGAAATGCCGATAATAGGCATCTTCGCTTTGCTTTCGAGCCGGCACATATGCCCAAAAATTGTGAGGATTGTAGAAAAAGATTTCGCGAGTCGCAGTTAAGTTTTCCAACGGGAGCATAACTGTTTTCCAAAATGCGTCCAGATGTTCTACGGAAACGAATGTGTAGACAGCCCGCTCTTTGTTTGAAAGAAGCGGAGCTGGCGTGGAGCTTAACGTTTCTTGAACGCGCCTTGCCCACTCCTGGTCAACGATAACTTGCTTCCCCGCTTTTAGAATCACTCCAGCGTCAATGAGTTTATGAACCGCCTTGTATACCGCCCGTAACGACCAACTTTCTTCTTTGTTAAGTTCTGCATGAAGAGATTTAATGGTCATTCCCGTATTCGCAAGCGATTTTACGATTCGGTCTTCTAGGTTGTCCTTATTGCTATACAGCATGCTTTTAAAATATCATTTTTGAATAAAAAGTACAAATTTGTGATAAAAATGCTACGTTTTTTGCATCTATTTAGCTATTTTTAATATATTGCTCCTGGAATAAAATAAAAGAATAGGGAGGTTGCTATGCCACCAAGTGGTTGGGACGAGAAGACCAAGTGGTTTTTACTTGGTTTCGTGCGGGGTAACTATAAAAATTTGTTGGACACCGTTCGCTCCGGTAAATTCAAAACTTACGAAGAGGCGATTGAATACGAAATCGCGCAAACCGGAAAGGCGATGGACAGCATGCATATCAATAAGAAAGGGCGACTTGTCAACCGTAGGCACTAACATACCCTTTGGGGCGGCCAAATTGCCGCCCCCCTTTTTAGTGCCCCGACCAGGATTTGAACCCAGAATTCGACGTCCGAAGCGTCGCGTGATATCCATTTCACCATCGGGGCGTGCCTTTATTCTACGTTAAGAATGACAAAAAACCAGCTGTGTGTGGTACGATTTGCCGATGGAGTATCGGATTCCAAAAGAGGTTTCCACGGTTTCTGAAGGATTGCGAAAAGCCGGTTTCGAGGCTTATCTTGTCGGAGGATGTGTTCGCGATCTTCTTGTCGGGAAAGAACCGAAGGATTGGGACATAACCACCAACGCGACACCTGATCAAATCCAGGCCGTATTTCCTGACTCTTTTTACGAAAACGATTACGGCACCGTTGGCGTAAAGACGGGCAGTACCGATGAACGGCTTGCCATCATAGAAGTGACTCCTTATCGTATTGAATCGATATATTCCGATAAGCGCCGGCCGGATAAGGTAAAATTCGGCACTTCCCTTCTGGAGGACCTTGCACGTCGTGACTTCACCATAAACGCCGTTGCTCTGGATGATTCTAAAGGACAAATTATTGATCCATATGATGGTCAAAAGGACATAAAGGACAAAATAGTGCGCGCCGTTGGTAATGCGCGGGAACGCTTTGATGAAGATGCTTTGCGTATGTTGCGCGCCGTTCGTCTAGTTGCAGAACTTGGCTTCGGCATAGACGGCGATACCGCTACTGCGATAAACGAAAATAGCAAGCATTTAAAACACATTTCATGTGAAAGGATTAGGGATGAATTCGTGAGAATACTAAATTCAAGCCAGCCGATGAATGCGCTTGTCTTGGCGCAACGACTCGGTATTTTGAAATTCATTACTCCAGAACTCGTTTACTCTGTTGGCGTTGAACAAAATCAAGCCCATAGTTACGACGTTTTTGAGCACATTGTACGCAGCGTACAACACGCTGCCGATAAAAATTTTAACCTAGAAGTACGCCTAGCTTGTTTATTTCATGACATATCAAAAACAGAAACACGTCGCCGTTCAGATAAAAAAGATGACTGGAGCTTCCACGGGCATGAGGTGGTTGGTTCACGTGTAACAGGGAAAATTCTTGAAAATTTGCGCTTTCCACGCGAAACGATAGATAAAGTCGTAAAGCTTGTTCGTTGGCATATGTTCTTTTCGGATCCGGAGCAGATTACCCTCTCCGCCGTGCGTCGAATGATAAAGAACGTCGGCGAAGAGAACATCTGGGATTTGCTCAATCTTCGTATCTGTGACCGTATCGGGACCGGCAGGCCTAAGGAACAGCCATTTCGATTTCGTAAGTATAAGGCAATGGTTGAACAGGCACTTCGCGACCCAATTTCCGTTTCTATGCTTAAAACAAACGGCGACCATATTATAGAGAAGTTCCATGAGAAACCAGGACCGAGGATCGGTCTCGTTTTGAACGCTCTTCTTGAAGAAGTTCTTGATGAGTCGGATTTAAATACCGCTGAATATCTTGACAAAAGAACTGACGAGCTTCTTAAAATGCCTGAAAATGAGCTACAAAAGTTAGGAGAAGCTGGGAAACTACGTCGTGAGGCCGCAGAAGATGAGGAAGTAAAGCATATAATGGAGAAGCATCACGTAAATTAGTTATATGTGAAATTGTCTCACGCGAAACAAAAAACCACCCAAGTGATGGCCAGAAGTAAAAATAAGGAGTGAGGCGTAAATGAAATGGTGCTTCCAGCCCGAGAAAATTGGGCGGTTCTTGTTTTTTGGTGCTTTCGCTTGTTCTCGTGCCCAATAGCTTAATGCGAATCGTCGCAGGCGCAGGCAGAAACTCTTGCGATAGCGCTCTGATGCTTGGAAAGATCAAGAAAGAACAACCGCCGGAAGCAATTCCTCATCATCGAAGTAGCGAATCACCTCCTCTAAGGCGAAGCTTAGCCCGATAAAGGACATTGTAAAGGATACCCTGTGGACAACTTGTCCCGAGTAAGTCGAAGGGTAATGTCCTTTATAGAGTTATACTGATAGGGCAGTGGTCGGAGCCGTAGATGTCTGAATGGATTTCAGCTTTCTTGATGTGCTTCATAAATTCCTGTGCGATAAAAAAATAATCGATGCGCCAACCGTCATTTCGGTCGCGCGCGTGAGTAAATAAATCCCAGTAGGAATAAGCATCTTTCGTATGAGAATGAAAATGGCGGAAGGAGTCAACGTAACCGGCGCTCACGACTTCATCAATCCATGCACGTTCTTGCGGCAAAAAGCCAGTATTTTCCTCATTTTCTTTCGGCCGCGCGAGGTCCATCTCTTCATGAGCGGTGTTCACATCGCCGCAAAAAATAATTGGTTTCTGTTTCCGTAATTTCTCTGCGAAGGCGAGAAAAGCATCATAGAAACGCATTTTATAATCCAGTCGTTCAGGACCTTGGCCGCCATTGGGAAAGTAGGCATTCAAGAGCCAAAAATCTTCATATTCTGCTCCGATGAAGCGTCCTTCTTGGTCAAACTCCTTTTCTCCCATACCGTAAATAACCGACAACGGCTCAATCTTTGAGTAAATGGCAACGCCACTGTAACCCTTTTTCACTTGCGAGGATGAAAAAAAAGAAGAAAAGCCGGCAACATCGCGCAACTCATCTGGCACTTGTTCTGGGCTCGCCTTGGTTTCTTGCAGACAGAAAATATCGGGTTTCGTACCTCTCAAAAATGATTCCCAATAGCCATTTTTTGCGAGCGACCGCAATCCGTTCACATTCCACGAGACAATTTTCATACAGTCATTGTACATCTCATTTATGGTATACGTATAATAATTTTAAATATGAAACCGATCGTTTGTATATTTGCTCATCCGGACGATGAGGCGTTTGGACCTGGGGGAACTATCGCAAAACTCGCACGTACTCGCGAGGTCTACATTATCTGCGCAACGAAAGGGGAGACGGGCGGACATCGAGGGAAGGGAGAAGAAAAAAGTATGGGAAGGATACGAGCCAAGGAATTGCGCCGGTCGGCCAAGACTCTCGGAGTGAAGAGAGTATTTTTCTTAGGATTCTTAGATGGAACGCTTTGCAATAATCTGTATCACCACATTGCTCGGAAAGCGGGAAATATTCTTAAAAAATTAAAGCCGGATACCATCCTTTCTTATGAACCGCGCGGTGTTTCGGGCCACACTGACCACGTAACAATAGCGATGGTTTCCAGTTATTTGTTTGGGCGGTTGCCATTCATTAAAAAGCACATGCAATTTTGTGTGCGCGATACTCCCGAACGGAGAAAAGAAAAATACTTTATTTACCGGCCGCCGGGCTATAAAAAATCGGAGATAGATTTCGTATCCGATGTACGGGACGTTTGGGATACGAAAGTGCAAGCAATAGCACAGCACACATCGCAGGTTTATGACATTAAAAGGATTTTGAAGAGGTATAAAAAATTTCCCAAGGTGGAAAACTTCTTGGTGCGGATGAAGAAGAACTAATTACGACTTCTGTCGTGATACTTTTTGTGTACTTCGCGTAGATGCGCGTCAGTGATATGCGTATAAATTTGAGTTGTGTTGATGGAGGCGTGGCCGAGGAGCTGTTGGACAGAGCGAATGTCGGCGCCATTGTTAAGAAGATCGGTGGCGAAGACGTGCCGCAAGACATGCGGTGTCATTTTTTTCGTAATGCCGGCTTTGATAGCGCACTTTTTAATAATCCGTTCAACGGAACGGGGCGTGAGACGCGAAGGAATTTCTTTGCCAGCTCTCACGTTGACGAAGAGCGCATCGGCCATATCTTTCCGCGCCTTGAGATATGCCGCAACGGCACTTTTGGCGGCGCTTGAGAGGAAGACCACGCGCACCTTCTCGCCCTTGCCGCGCACGGAGAAAGAGTCTTGCGAGAGGTCAAGGTCATTATTGAGCGAGCAGAGCTCGGAAACGCGAAGTCCGGTGGAGAAGAAGAGCTCAAGAATCGCCCGGTCGCGTATGTCTTTTTCTTCAGTTCCATCGGCAGCTTGCATAAGGCGTCCAAGTTCGGCGGGGGTGATGAGGTCCAATTCACGCTCCGGCAGTTTCGCGAGTTCAATGCGTTCGGGCGATACACATTCAATCTCACGCTTTCGCAGGAATTTAAGGAATGCGCGAAGCGCGATCATATAGTAATTCTGGGTGCGGCGCTTCATTGAAGCATTATTCGTGCCGGGTTGGCGGTTCAGCCACAGGCGAAACTCACGGATATTCAGTTCGTTGATGTCGCTGACCCTTTTTATGCCCATCTGTACGAAGTAACGTGTGAGATATTGATTATAATTTTCAACCGTCTTCACCGCGCGCCCGCGCTCAATCTCAATATATTCAAGGAATTGCCGCTTCGCCGTCTCTGCTTCCATCGCTTCATTTTAGCATCAATATTGTGCGACACTGTTGCATAATTATGCCAAGCGTGGTAAGGTAGCGATATCCATGCTTACCACTAGGAAAAAGGCAGCGGTTATAAAAAAAACCGCCCGGCACGACACGGACACCGGTTCGCCGGATGTTCAGGTTGCGCTTCTTTCCAAGCAGATTGACGAGCTTGCCAGGCACCTTAAGAAAAACCCGAAGGATTTTCATTCCCGCCGCGGACTTCTCCAGATGGTTGCCAATCGCCGTTCGCATTTGCATTATCTTGAAACTTCAGACAAGCGTCGCTACAACACGCTTATCAAAAAACTTGGCTTGAAAAAATAGTTTTTCTAAGTGGTAGTATGGAGAAGTAGCTTTCGCTACATTTTATTATCTTGTTTACATAAGTATTTATTTTTATGGCAGTTATCAAACATCCGGCGCAACGCGTGGGGGTTTTTATTGACACTCAAAATCTCTATCACAGCGCCAAGCATCTATATAAAGCACGCGTGAACTTCGGTAAAGTTCTTGAAGAAGCCGTGGGCGGCCGTATTCTCGTGCGCGCTATCGCCTATGTCATCTCAACGGAGACCGGCGAAGAGAAAAATTTCTTTGAGGCGCTCACGAAGATGGGTATTGAAACGAAGGTAAAGGATTTACAGGTCTTCGCTGACGGCGTGAAGAAAGCCGACTGGGACGTTGGTTTGGCGATTGATGCGGTGAAACTTGCTCCCAAACTGGACACCGTCATCCTCGCCACCGGCGACGGCGATTTCGTGCCGCTTATTCAATATCTTGATATGAACGAGGGATGCCAAGTGGAAATCATTTCGTTCGGGAAATCCTCGTCAAGCAAACTCAAGGAGGCAGCGCATGCATTTACCGATATGTGCGATGACCCGCACAAGTTTACTATTTCTTCGCGCGGATAACACATTTTATATCGCGCGAGATGCGCTACTATAGATGGTGAATGGATACGAATGTAACAACGCCACAATCTGCGGCGCCTGCCGCTCCTCCTTTGCCAGAGGCTATGGAAGAACGCGGTGAACAGCCGAAAAGATATATTCGCACGTTCGCGGGCGATATGGCGATTTTGAAAAGCGGCGGCGTTCCCGATCTTGTCCCGCTCAAGGAATCGAAACCCTCGCCTATCGAGCGGCTCGTTGCGCCCTCACCGATAGCATCTCCGATGACGAGCGAGCCAATCCCAGTTCCGGAGCCAGTGCCATCGCCTGTTCTACAACCGATTCAGCCCCCCGAGCCGATCGCTGTGTCGCCGATTGAAACGTACGCAAGCGATTTCTCCGAAAAAATGAAGAAGGAGGATGCGTCAACGGCAACGGTGCTCGCCGCCGAACAAGATGCGACATCGCAAAGGAGTCAACCGAAGCAAAGTTCTTCACGCGGCAACCTTCTATATGTTTTAGCCGGTTTGATACTTCTTATTGCAGGCGGCTGTGGCGCGTACATCGCTTATCTGCGCTACTCAACTTCGCTCGCGCCAGTCACACTCACTCCAACCGTTTCTGCGCCGATTTTTGTTGACGAACGCGAACAGATTTCCGGCACAGGCGTTGTTTTATTTCAGGCAATTGAACAGTCAATAAGCCGTCCACTCGCTTCCGGAGCGGTACGACTCCTCTACACCGAAGGCGCAACGACCACGGACAACAGCATCTTTTCTGCGCTCCAAACATCAGCGCCTGGCATTCTTCTCCGTAATGTAAACGCCGAAGGCAGTATGGCGGGGATTATAAATGTTGGCGGCACTCAAAGCCCGTTTTTCATACTTTCCGTCGCTTCGTATAGCGATACTTTTTCCGGCATGCTCTCGTGGGAGCCGCTAATGCCAAATGATCTCGCGGCGCTTTTCCCACCGTATCCGACGCCGATTTCAAATGTTTCAATAGCGACTTCAACTTCCGCGACTATGACAACAAAAACCGTAACAAAAACTATTAAAAAGACCACGACGAGGACCGTGGCGAAAATCGCGACCACTACCGTGGCGATACCACCTGCTCCTGTGTTTATTGCCGGCTTTTATGATGAAGTCGTCAATAATCATGATGTGCGCGTTTATCGCGATGCCGAGAACCGAAGCGTTCTTCTTTACGGCTACTGGAATCAGACAACGCTTATTATCGCGCGCGACTCGGTAGCGTTTGCTGAAATACTACAGCGGCTTGCAACCTCGCATACGCAGCAATAATCGCCCGGCAGGTGATTCTTCTGAATCATCTGCTATCATCTCTGAATGAAAATTGAACATTTTAGGAAAAAACTGGAAGAAGCGAAAATGAAGTTGGAATCCGAAATGGGAAATATCGGCCGCCGGAATCCAATGGTCCCGGATGACTGGGAGCCTGTACCTCTGGAGACAAGTGCGGAATCGGATCCTGTTGACCAGGCAGATGTCATCATGAATCAGGAAAATGACGCGGCAATTCTCGCCGACCTTGAAGCGCGATATGACGGCATTCTCGCCGCACTTCTAAGGATTGAGAAGAAAACATATGGGAAATGCGAAGTGTGCGGCGAGATTATCGGAGAGACGCGCCTTGAAGCCGATCCCGCCGCGACAACGTGCGTTAAGCATTTGTAATGTCAACTTTCGCGACGCTGCAAGGGAAAACGCAATTAGAACTGCGATTCCAAAGCACGGATACGCAAAGACGCTTGTCGCGCAACCAGCCGGCAACTTGATGAAAAGAACGATTTCAACGCTGCCACGAAAGGAACGCTTACGAATGCCGCCGCACGTTTAAATCTCTCGTCGCACAGCTACCATCGCACGATGCGCGTCGCGCGCATCATCGCCGACCTCGCCGACGCCGATTCCGTCACGTCGGCTTTTATTCACAAAGCGCTCCAGTATCGTCCGCGCGGATTATTTGGGTTTGAGTAATCCCCAAGATTCTAATTTGTGAAACGATACAGTGATATTCTAAAGAAAGATAAGCAATCCGATCTTTAGCAAGAAGGGAGGTGTGCCATATGCGACAACTAGCCGCCCGCTAAAAATCCGGCTTCATAAACCCACACACGGAGACTCTGCGGGCAATAAAAAACTCTGTGCGGCTGTGGGTGCTGTTCTTCTGGGAAGTAGTGTTTTGTGCGGATCCCTTCAAACCGGTAGGTATAGAAGCACAAGAAGGTATCACTACTTTTTAGGGATTGTTGTCCTCAGAAGAATAGGTTATGGATTGGCGTTGCAAAAAAGGAGGTCCTTCCTCTGACAAGGGCGCACGACCAAAAGAGAGTGCGCCTTTTATATGAAACACCTAAAGATATTTTTATTGCGGCTCGCACACAGAACCGGTGGGGCAATCGCGAAATGGATTTGCCGCGCCACGAACTTCAAAGTGGAGGTGCGGACCGGTGGACTCGCCGGTTGAGCCGACATAGCCAATGATTTGGCCGGACAAAACCGGCTGCCCGGGCGAGACGATTGAGTGAGTCATATGCGCGTAGAGCGTTTGCGTGCCGTTGTCGTGCGTGATGACGACATAATTGCCGTAGCCGCCGTTCCATGCGCCGTTATTGCGTGCGACGATAATCGTGCCGTCCGCGGCGGCGTGTATCGGCGTGCCGCGCGCGGCGCCGAGGTCCACCGCGTTCCAGCCGTGGAGGCCTTGCGTGAGGATAGCGCCCGGCACCGGATTGCTGTAGTAGCTCGCCTGTTCAGGACCGCTACCGCCCAAATATGGTTCGCGCGCAGCGCGCGAAGAGCGCGAGCTCGGCGCGGGAATGGAGAGTTCTCCGCCCGGAATGATGATGGTTGAACCAACGGCGAGCGGCGCGGACGAGTCGAGGCCGTTAAATTGCGCAATTTCATTTGCATCAGCGCCGTATTTCTTCGCAATGGATTTCAGGGTATCGCCTTTTGCTACGATGCGTTCGGTACCTGAAACGGGCAGGATGATAAGCGTGTCGCCTGAGTGCACATCGTTTGCGCCACTCAAATTATTCGCCCAAATAATGGTATTTATTGAAACGCCAAACATGTCCGCAATTTCCGAAAGCGTGTCGCCCGAGCGAACTACATAGACCGAGATGCGGCCGGGCGGAGCTGAACTCGCGACGTCGGCAATCGTGCCGTCAGGGCCGCTGAAGGGAACGAGCGCCGAATCGTCAGAGGTGGAGAGTGCTATGGGTGCGTCCGCGTTTGGGTTGCTATTTAAAGTTGCTTGCAGTGTCGGAGTTGAAGAACTCGGAATAGAAGTATCGATTGCCGCATCGGCATTTGTGGAAAACGGCCAGAACGCATTCGCGCAGCTCGGCAGGAGCGTTATGGTGGCGACTGCGAGAGTCGCGAACCCTGCTATTATAAGAAATTGTTGTTTAAGTTTAATAGGTGGCAAGGGGGAGCGGTGGGTCTGTACATACAAGAATGGCTTACATACTCTCGTATATAAGCCATTCCTTGGATAACTTTCTATCAGTCGATAGAAGAAGTATAGCCGAGCGAAACCGGTAGTCAACCGCTCCAGCGAGTGCCTGTGGAGAGTGCTTTGTGCGCTATATTCTGATAGTGAGATACCTTGAAGGATTGAATGACGCACAAAAGCGCGCCGTACTCGCCACCGACGGTCCGATTTTAGTCCTCGCGGGCGCCGGAAGCGGTAAAACACGCGTTCTCACGACGCGGATTTATCACCTTATTCGCGAAGGAGTTCCCGCGGATCATATTCTCGCTGTCACGTTTACCAACAAGGCGGCGCGCGAGATGCGCGAGCGGGTGCGCGTCATGCTGGGAAATGACGGACCGCTCCCGTTCGTCGCCACCTTTCATGGTCTTGGTCGTGAAATTCTTGAAAGTTACGGAGGGGCGGCTGGAATCCCGCGTTTCTTCAGTATCTATGACCGCGCCGATTCGGAAAAGGCGATTGCCACGGCGCTTAAAACACTTGATGTTGGAGCGAAAGAGTTCTCGCCCCGCATGATATTGAGCCGTATCTCGCGTTTGAAGGGCGAAGGGATACGCGCGCAGGAGTTTTATGAGAAACGCGAACGCAGAGGTTTTAGCGCCCGCATTACTGCAGAGACATGGCTTCTCTATGAACAGATACTGCAAAAGGAGAAGGCACTTGACTTTGATGACCTTATCGCTTTGCCTGTCCAGCTACTTGAAGAAAACGACGATATTCGTGCGCGCATACAGGATCGCTGGCGCTATATTCACATTGACGAGTATCAAGATACGAATGAGTTGCAGGAACGATTCGCGGGTCTTCTCGTAGAGAAACACAGGAATCTTTTTGTTGTCGGCGACGGAGACCAGGCAATATACGGATGGCGCGGGGCGAAAATGGAAAATATTTTGAATTTTGAAAAAAAATATCCCGAGGTGCAGACGATTATCCTTGAGCGTAACTATCGTTCAACGAAAAATTTGGTTGATGCGGCGAATGCGGTTATTGAGAAAAATAAAAATCGCAAAGAAAAATATTCAACAACCGAGCATTCGGCCGGCGAACCAATAATCGTTCATATGGCGATAAATGCCGAGGATGAAGCGCGGTGGATTGCGATGAAAATACGATGGTTGATGAAGGGCGGCATTGCTCCGGAAGAGATTGCAATACTTTTCCGTACTAATTTCCAATCGCGCGCGCTTGAAGAGGGATTGCTTACCGCCGGCGTGCCATATAAATTGCTCGGTACGCATTTCTTCGCGCGCAAAGAGGTGAAAGATGCGCTCGCATGGATGCACCTCGCACTGGATCCGTCGCGAGAGGCGGACAAGATTCGCGCGGCGGCTGCGCCGCCGCGCGGTATTGGCAAGATCACACTCGGTAAATTGGCGGCAGGACAGCGCGCGCACTTGCGCGCCGGCGAACTCGCGAAAGTTAAGCAATTTGAGAGTGTCATCGCCGAACTCGAAAATGCTGCCCTTACGCTTGTACCGTCTGAATTCGTCAAACTCGTCATTGAAAAAAGTGGAATGCGTGATTATTATTTAGGACGAGGCCTGCTTGCTGGCAGGCAGGGAAGCGAGGAAGACCGGGAACGTTTTGAAAATGTTGAGGAGCTCGCCTCTGTTGCTGTGCGGCATGACAATGTCGCCGGTAAAGAGGGTATCGCTGCGTTTCTCGCCGAAGCCGCGCTCGCGAGCGACCAGGATGAAATGGACCGGGATGCAAAAACAGGAGTAATGCTGATGACCGTTCATGCGGCAAAAGGGCTTGAATTCAATACCGTTTTCGTGAGCGGCATGGAAGAAGGTCTTTTCCCGCATGAAGGTTCGGGCGATGAGGACGACCGCGACGAAGAAGAGGAACGGCGCCTTTTTTATGTTGCGATGACGCGCGCGAAGGCGCGCCTTTACCTGACGTTCGCGCGCGTTCGCAAAATTTATGGCAGTGATTACCTTACCGAGCCGTCTTCTTTTCTCGCCGATATTGATAATTCGTTAATGCTTTATGATGAAACTAATGGAGAAGAAATTATTCAGGCCTGACGCTCGCCGACAGGCCAAAAAGAGAGCGCTCCGGCCGCTAGGACAATTCAATTCTCTTTTTAACCTGTCAGCTTCGCGTCCAAAAAAATCGTTGGGACAAAATTTTTTGATGCACGCGCGCATCGCGGAACGCATTGCAGATGCCGCGAAACTTTCACGAGACGCAACGGTGTTTGAAATCGGTCCCGGAACCGGCGTGCTCACCCGCGCGCTTCTAGAGCGCGCGGGCAAAGTAATCGCGGTTGAAGCGGACCGCGAACTTTTTGAAAAATTGCAATTTGATTTTGCAAACGAGATTACCGCCGGCCGACTGAAACTCTTATATGGTGACGTGCGCTCGCTTGACATCGCCACTCTTCCAAAAGGTTACACGCTCGTTGCAAATATTCCATATTATTTGACCGGTGAAATTTTCCGGAAGTTTCTTGAGTCAAAGAATCAGCCGAGCGCGATGACACTCCTCGTACAAAAAGAAGTCGCCGAACGCATCGCTCGCTCAAAAAAAGAAAGCATCCTTTCACTCTCTGTGAAGGCATACGGCACGCCGAAATACGAGTTCACTGTTCCGCGCGGAGCATTCAAACCCGCGCCGAAAGTGGATTCCGCAGTACTCACTATTCAAAATATTTCACGAAAAAATTTTGCATTACGCTCGGGAGAGGAATTATTTTTCGCTCTGTTGCATGCAGGATTCGCACACAAGCGTAAGTTCGCGCGAAAGAATTTAGCTGATGCGGGATTTTCTGCCGAAAATATTCCAGAAAAAGCCCGCGCTGAAGACATCCCGATTGATCAATGGTTAGCCATCACTCCTCTGGAGTCGGGGAAGAGCCTACCATCGGTGTAATTGTGCCATCGGCAGGGACTACTACGCAAGTATAGCCGCTATAGGTCCAACACGATTGGATGCTCGGTATGTAGGTTCCAACCGCGGCGATGTCTTCTTCGGGTATGTTGTACCAAGAGAATGCTTCTGTATCGTCTACATAATCCAAGAGAAGGTTTGTAACTAACGGATTCACATCCGGCAACACATCCGGCAATGCGACGAAGATTTGCGTTATTCCAGGAGAACAGTCACAAATTTCGGGGTTCACATATACAATAAATCCGCCAAACGGTACTGTTAGTGGTGCCGCACGTGCTTTTCCTGCAGAAAAAGTTTCACCAACGAAGGAAAGTATCTTTTCAAGAAACGCCGCCATGGGTGATGGGGGAATATCCCACGAAACTTTCTTCTCGTACGCCGCCCTTTGCTCATCGAAAAATTGTTGGCGGAAGTCGGTGGTCGTCGCAGCCTCTTTTCTTATTTTGTCTTCGAGAAATAACAATTTATCTTGCGGAAAGCCTCCCTTGAGTGCGTCTTTTTTTACTGCGGCGAGATAGAGGTCGAGATTTTTTTGGTTAGGGTTCTGGGGAGTGGTTGCTGAAGCTGCGGACGTGGAAGAGGAAACATTCCCTACATTCATTGTTACCGCGGAAAGCACATTGAGTGTAGCTCTTGTATACGATCCGACGTATCCGTTCCCTTGCGTGAGCCCGGCAGGCGCCAAAATTTCGCTCGCGTACTTTTCTTGGAATCGCACAACCGCCGCTTTTGTAAGAGGTCCAAAATAATTCGTCTCGTTTCCGGGAGAGCCCGGACCCACGCTTGCAATGCGCGTATCGGGGTCATGGTTGAGAATCTGTTGAAGTGCGATAACCTGCATTCCCGAAGAGCCGAGTGAGAGATTCGCTGTGAATATATTTGAAGTACTCGTCTGTGCACTCACGTAAGTTCCATACGAGAGCATAAGAAAAACGGTTACGAGAGAGAAGAACGAAACGCGCATGATTAAACAATAGCATAATGCACTTTTATGCAGTTGCAGTCATTATTTTCTTGTTGCGGCTGGTATACTTTAAAGCGATACCATGGGAAGGATTCTCGAACATTGGCGCGTACCTATCGCAGTGTTTTTTTCGGCGGCGCTTATTGTCGGCGCATATGTGCTTGCGCGCGGTGTCGGGTCGCCTTCCATTGCACAGGCCTCGACCGAGACGGCGCTTCTCCAGGCAATCGCGACGCGCGATTCAAATGGTGATGGCCTTCCCGATTGGGAGAAGGTGCTGTACGGCATCCCGATAAACGCTACTACAACGGATTATTTTCATCTCGGAATGACCGACGGCGAAGCGGTTGCGAAAGGGCTTGTTGTGCCCAAGGCGGTTGCCGATGTGCCTGTCGCAACATCAACCGCTGCGGTAAACGTCCCGGCCGAGGGCACGCTCACCGACACCTTCGCGAAAAATTTCTTTACGCTCTACATCACAGCGAAAGAAGCGAATGGCGGCGATGACCTTACTGATGACCAGGTAAATGCGCTCGCCGACCAAGCGATGAATCAATTTTTGCAAACGGTCACATCGCCGCCTGATTTCAAAACCATAACGGACCTCAACGTTTCTGGGACAGGACCCGATGCATTACGTGCTTTCGCTATTGCAGCCGAGGGTGTGTTCAAGAAGAATATGGGCAGTGCGACGACAAGCGAACTGCAATCTCTCCAAGATGCGGTGCTGAATAATGACGCAACGGCGCTCTCGCAACTTGCCGCGGCGTCTCAGATTTATCAAAACTATGCCGTTGGCCTTGCGGCGCTCCCGGTGCCGCAAGATCTCGCGGCAGACGACCTCGCGCTCATCAACGCGATGATGCTTAGAAGCGAGGCTGATGACAATCTTGCGCATGTGAATACCGACCCTTTAACGGCAATAGTTGCTCTTCAGCAATTCTCGCAAACGGAGAGTTCATTCTGGAATGCATTTGCCGATATTGGCGCTATCTATGCTTCCGCCGGTGTCGTGCTTCCTAACGGTACGCCGGGTTCGTCCCTTGTGAATGTCATCGCCAACGCGAGAGAAACAAGTCCATGAGTAAGAAAACTTTCGCCAGTGCGCTCGCGATACTGCTTATCATCGCGCTTACTGTACCCGCAATATTTTTTATTGCGCCACAGAGAGCATCTGCACAATCTGTTGGCAGTTGTATCGTGGGTTTAGCAGCCGGTCTTGGATTGGTCACCGCGAATCATGTAGTTGCTGTTCCTACTGCGGACGCAGCGGGCGGAACGGGCAGCTGGACCACAGCTGGCTCAACGGTGGGGAATTGTTTATATAGCGTGATAGTCGTGCCCATCCTGCGAGCGATGATACGAGCGATTCTGCAAGCCATTACCCAAAGCACCATCAATTGGATCAACGGCGCCAACGGTACGGGCCAACCCTCCTTTGTGCAGAATCTCGCTGTGCATCTGCAGAGCGTCGGGGATGTCGCCGCGCTTTCCCTCATCGCCCAAATTGGCCAGAATACGGCCGCGTTCAACTCGCCCTTCGGCGCCGCGATCGCGTTAGCGCTCCAGAGCCGTTATGCCCAACAAACGAGCTTAGCCGGCTTTTATGCGGCGAATCAATGCACGCTTGCCAAATCATCGCCGAATGTAGCGGGATTTCTTGGAGGCGAGTGGTCACAGGGCGGGGCGGCCGCATGGTTCGCGCTCACCACCCAGAATCAAAATAATCCCTACACGCTCTATCTGGCGGCGCAGAGCCAGCTGGGCAGTAATGTGAGCCAAGTGCAAACCAATCGAAAACAGGACCTGATGCAGTCGGGAGGATTTCTCTCGTGGTGTCCTCCCGGCGCAACGGCCAATACCACCTCATCAAGCGTGGGCGTCAAGCCGCAAGCCCCTTGCACCAACGCGAACGGCACGCCGGCTATGGCCCAGACACCAGGGTCAACCATCAAATCCTACCTAGATACAAATCTTGGCTCGGGCATTGGCCAGTTAGTCAGCGCTCAAGACCTTGATGCCGCACTCGGCGCGATTGTGACGGCGCTCGGGAACAGAGTTATCGGTAGTACCGGTCTCTTCGGGTCCTCGCAACCTTCGGGTAGCCGTAACATAACAGTAGTCGCTCCTGCGCCAAGTAGTTCAGCCGCATCCGCCATTTCACTTGCACAATCGACGCTTACACAGCTCGCAACCTATACGAGCGCGTGGAACACCATTAGTGCTGCGGCGAATACGGCGTCAATGAGCGTTACAGCTCTCTTGAACTCCTGTTCCGCTCAACAGACAATCGCGCAGACCGCTCTCACAAATGAGATTGCGCCGATGCTCGTGCAGGCGCAGGCGGCACTCAATTCCGCCGCAACCACTCAAGCACTTGCGCTTCAAGTCCAAGCCGAGGCCTCGGCAGTTCCCATCGCAGACCCGGTTCAGTTAAGTACTGATGTGACGTCGCTCTCATCAATGCCTCCCGCGGCAGGCGATGTTGTTAATGCGCAATTGAGCGCGGCTGTAACCGGCGCCGCCACCGCGAACCCCGCGGGCTCGCTCACGGTCTCTGGCGGCACGTTTGTCGACCAGATGAATCTCATCAGTACGAATGCCGCGGCGCTCGAAACATCCTCATGCGCCACACCATCTGCTCCAGCCGTATCGTCCCCAACAACAATCTACAACGCGGGCGTCGGCGGATAATAATATGCCACGCACCCTCATCACTTCGTTCGCCGCTCTCATTCTTGTCATAGGCGCGGCGGGCGCGTTCGCGCCTGCCGCACATGCCGCTCCACCCGCCAACTGTAATACCGGGAACAGGAGCTTGGGACAACTATGTTGTAGCAATGATTACTGTGATTCCACCTCTGGTTTGACTTGTAACACAACCAGTTACACCTGTGTCAACAGCACCGGCAACGCTGGCCCGAGCGTCACCAACCCGACCAGTCCCGCCGCTCAAGGGACACCGATATTATCGAGTGACCTGGATTCTGGGTACAACCTCATCATGGTCAAAATTATGGGCCTCTTTGCGTGGCTCGTCGGCGTCTCGGCGATTACGCTTGACAACGTTGTGTATTACACCGTTGTCGTAATGGGGAACTATGTAAAAGGTCTCACGGCTGTAGGCGTCACCTGGCGCATTTTGCGCGACCTGGCCAACATCGGGCTTATATTCGGCTTTATCGGGGCAGGTATCGCAACGATACTTGATGTTGAGAAATATGGGTGGGGTACGAAAATGCTTCCGATGCTTTTGGTCGCCGCGGTCGTCCTTAATTTTTCACTTTTTATTTCTGAAGCAATGATTGACGCCACCAATCTCTTTGCGACCGAATTCTATACGCAAATTAACGGTGGCGTGCCGGCAGGAACACAAGAATTGAACTTTGATAACATCAAAAACGCTCAAAATAATGGCATTGCAAACAAGATTATGGGGCAGTTAGGTCTTCAGACCATCTATGGCAATGCGATAACGAATCCACAAATTTTCCAGGGCGCTAATCCGTGGTTCGTCGGCTTTATGGGCGTTATACTTTTTCTCGTCACCGCATTTGTGATGTTTTCGCTCGCATTTATACTCATTATACGTTTCGTCGCGCTCATTTTCCTCATTCTTCTCTCCCCGGTCGGTTTTATGGGACTCGCGATACCCCAGCTAAAGTATCGAGCAGGTCAGTGGTGGACTAATTTCCTTGAGCAAATTGTCGTCGCGCCGGTCCTGCTGCTCTTGCTCTACGTGGCTCTTGCGGTTATCACTGATGCACAGTTTCTCACCGGTTTTGGCGCGACTAAAAACCCCAACGCATGGACTGGTTGGGCCGCTTCCGGAGGTCTCACCGGCTTCGCAGGCCTATTACTCTCTTTCCTCGTTGCGATTGGGCTCCTTCTGGTGGTTGTTATCAAGGCAAAAAGCATGTCTGCCGCCGGCGCCAACTGGGCGACGAAGACCGCGGGAAAACTCACTTTCGGGGTAACGGCATCAGTTGGACGCCGCACTGTTGGTCGCGCATCTAATTATACTGCGCGCAAGATTCGTTCCAGTGAGTGGGGCCAGCATAGCGAGCTGGGCCGGATGTTTGCCGGACTTGCCGACCGCGGAGCGAAAGCGAGTTTTGATGTGCGCGGTGCCGTAGGCGGTAGTTTGAAGAGTTATGTTGACGTTGGAGCCGCGCAAAAGGGCGGCTATCGAGCGCGAGAAGAAGAATTAATTAACGCCAGGACCGAATATGCCAAGTCGCTACGCCAATCGCCGGAACAAATAAAAATGGTTGAAGATGCCACTGATGCGAAAAAGAAAGCAGGAGAGGAATATAAGAAAAATATGGCTCCACTCGAGGCGGAAGAGCAAAAACAACTCAAAATAACAAAAGAGATTGTTGACGCAAGCAATGAAGAGCTTAAACTTGAACGGAAAAAACTCGAAGAAGCGCGTCAGTCGTCGCCTTCTATGAACCCATACCGTGATTATCAGATTAAAACATACGAAGCGGCATATAATGAGAAATTACTTGCGCACCAAAAGCTCCAGGAAGAAGAAAGCAAGAAACTAGATCCAATCCGCACGAAAATTGAGGATGAGAAGAAACACTATACAGGCGTAATCACCAAGCAACAAGAAATTATTGATAAGAATACAAAGGGAGGTATTCAAAAGGAGTACGCAGAATCGCTACAGGAAAAAACACTTCTTGGAATTCCGCGTGCGCCGTATGACTGGACAACAGCGGTCGGTTCGGCTCGGCACGAAGCGGCTGGTAAAATTCTTGGCGAGTTAAAGAAGGACCCAACCCAAATAGCCGTGGAAAAGCTTCAAGCTGCAGTAGAAAAAGCGGAGAAAGTAACAGGCCCACGCAGTGAGGAAAAGAAGGGGGGAAGTAAACCAGAAAATACGGAAAAGAAACCCACATAATAACTATGGCTGAACTCACTTTAGAAGAAAGCATTCAACAGATATTTCCAACGCTCCCGTTGCCACTCCAGAAATTTTTTGAACAACGTGGGCCTAGCGAAACCGCGCATCTCCTTATGGAACGATATGCGCTCCACGTAGACCAAGGAACGATTCTTGAACAAGAACTCATGTTTCTTCTTCTCGGTCTTAGGAGTCCGGATGAATTTGCGGAAGAACTATATGCGCAGTTACCCATATCGAGACAAACCGTTCTGGATATAATCACCGACGTTAATCAAGAAGTTTTCGTTCCGTTGCGGGAAGAAGAAATGAAAAGTGGCGGGGCGAGGATGGAGCAGCAAGTAAAATCCGCGGCGGCGTCTGCGCCGCCGCGACCAATGAACATACCAGTGCCAAACTATGCGCCACGCCCGCCCGAAGTCAGCAAACCACCGGGCGTAATGGAACCGCCCCCGCAATCCCCGACATATTTTCACTCGGAGGATAGAATCGTTTCACAACCCATCATCTCCGTAATCCGCCCGCCGGCAGGCGGGAGCGAAAGAAGACCTCCTCGTCCTGTTGTAACGGCACCCGCTCGTCCTTTGCCGAGAGTTACGGATGACGCAGCGAAGCCGATGCCTGATGAAAAGCTTCTTGAAGATCATGAAGAGGCACATATTAATTTTGATAAAACATCAGTACCGCCGAATCTTCCGGGAGTACTACCGTCTATCCAGCCGAAACCTACTCCTCCCGTTGCTTCCATTCCTTCTGCCCCTCCTCCTATCTCATCAAAACCTTATTCCGTTGACCCGTACCGCGAGCCGATTGATGAAAATAGCAATGCGTAGTTGCATTCCGTGCGCCATTCCTTTATATTATTGCTGACCCTCGCGCCTGCCTGCGCAGGCAGGGGTCTTCTTTTTCTCATGGCCACTATCAATCAACTCTCTAAGAGAGGTCGCAAGAATAAATCGTCTAAGACGAGCGTGCTCGCTCTTGCGCGCGGTTTTAATACGCTGAAGAATCGCCCGACGTTTTATCCGTCGCCTTTTAAGCGGGGCGTCTGCACGAAAGTGACAACGAAAACTCCTCGGAAGCCGAACTCCGCTATTCGGAAAATCGCCCGTGTCCGTCTCACAAATGGAATGGAAGTCACCGCCTACATCCCGGGCATAGGGCATAATCTTCAGGAGCACTCGGTCGTGCTGCTTCGCGGCGGTCGCGTGAAGGATATTGGCGTGCAATACACTATTGTGCGCGGGAAGCTTGACACGAGCGGCGTTGAGAAACGCCACCGCGCCCGTTCGCGCTATGGCGCGAAGCGCCCGCGAGATAATACATAAGAATATGCGCCGACCCCTGAAGAAAAAACGCGTGTGGCGTCCGGACCTCAAGTACGGTTCGGAGATGCTTTCTCGTTTTATTAATGCACTTATGTGGAATGGGAAAAAAGATACTGCACGTAGAGTTGTCTATGATGCGCTCGCCACAATAGAGAAAGATGGTGCGAATCCTCTGGAAACATTTGAAGCGGCGCTACGTAACGTTTCACCTTTGATGGAAGTCCGTTCGCGCCGCGTCGGCGGAGCGAATTATCAAGTTCCGCGCGAAGTTCCGCAGAGTCGTCGTCTCGCACTCGCGTTTCGCTGGATCATCACTTCTGCCCGTTCAAAAAAAGGGAAACCGATGGCGGACAAGCTCGCTACAGAGCTCCTTCTCGCCTCCAAAAACGAAGGAGATGCGGTCAAGAAGAAAGAGGAGATGCATCGCATGGCAGAGGCCAACAAGGCCTTCGCTCACTTTGCATGGTAATTTTACGAAGTAAAATTATCCCGAGCTTGTCGAGGGATTACTTTTAAATTATGAACCGCGATTATCCGCTTGAGAGAGTGCGCAATTTTGGCATCATCGCCCACATTGATGCGGGGAAGACGACCGCGAGCGAGCGCATCCTTTTTTATACGGGGAGCCAACACAAAATCGGCGAGGTGCACGAGGGCGAGACGACAACCGACTGGATGGAGCAGGAACGCGAGCGCGGCATCACCATTACCGCCGCCGCTATCACGTGTTTCTGGACGAAAACTGATGAACCGAACAAAAAAGATACCGTAAAAAAATATCGTTTCAATATTATTGATACGCCGGGACACATTGATTTCACCGCCGAGGTAAAGCGTTCCATGCGCGTTTTGGACGGCGCGATTGTCGTTTTTGACGGAGTCGCGGGCGTTGAACCGCAGTCGGAGACCAACTGGCGCTATGCCGACGAAGTACAGGTGCCGCGCGTCTGCTTCATCAACAAGCTCGACCGCACAGGTGCGTCATTCGAGGATTCTTACGCAAGCATTCTCAATCGGCTCTCGCCGAAGGCGATACGCATGCAAGTTCCTATCGGCGAAGAGACTGCGCACGAGGGTTCTATCGATCTGCTTACAATGAAGGCTTACACTTTTGCTGGTGAGAAAGGAGAAGAAGTGATTGAAGGAGAAATCCCGTCAACGCTTCTCGCGGATGCGAAAAAATATCGCGCCGAGCTTGTTGAACGCATCGTTGAGCAAAATGATGCGGCAATGAATGCCTATCTTGAAGGTAAAGAGCCCTCGCTTGCAGAATTGAAAAAAATTCTCCGCGCTGCAGTTATTACAAACGAAATCTTTCCCGTCTATTGCGGAAGCGCGCTCAAGAACAAAGGCGTCCAGCTTGTTCTGGACGCCGTCGTTGATTTCTTGCCGTCGCCTCTTGACCTTCCCCCCGCAATTGGCACGAATCCAAAAACAGGCGAACCGATTGAACGCCACGCGTCAGATGATGAGCCGTTTTGCGCGCTCGCCTTTAAACTTCAGACCGACCCGTTTGTCGGCGCGTTGACTTTCTTCCGCGTGTATTCGGGCACGCTTTCTGCCGGTTCGTATGTCTACAATTCAACGACGGAAACCAAAGAGCGCGTCGGGCGCATCGTGCGCCTGCAAGCCGACAAGCGCGAAGAAGTTGAAAAGGTTTTCGCGGGAGAAATCGCCGCCGCTGTCGGCTTGAAAGATACGAAAACGTCGCACACGCTCTGTGATGAAGCGAATCCGATTGTCCTTGAGCAAATTAAATTTCCCGAACCGGTCGTGTCGCTTCGCATTGAACCGAAAACGAAAGCGGACCAAGAAAAAATGGGCATCGCGCTCCGCAAACTTTCGGACGAAGACCCGACGTTCCGCGTGACGACCGATGATGAAACCGGCGAAACCATTATTTCAGGAATGGGCGAACTGCATTTGGAAATTCTCGTTGAACGCATGAAGCGCGAATTCGGCGTCGTCGCGGATGTCGGGAAGCCGCAGGTGGCGTATCGCGAAACGGTTCTTGGCGCCGCGGAGGCCGAAGGGAAATATATCAGGCAGACCGGCGGCCGCGGCCAGTATGGTCATGTGAAAATTCGCATAAAGAAAATGGTGCCGGTCGTAGAAGGCGCGAAAATTTCCAAGAACACCACGCGCGAAGACCATTTTGAATTTATCAACAACATCAAGGGCGGCGTCGTTCCGCAGGAATATATTCCGGCGGTGGAGAAGGGAATCCGCGAAGCGATGGCGCGCGGCTTCCTCGCCGGCTTCCCGATGGTTGACATTTCTATTGACCTTTACGACGGCTCGTATCACGAAGTTGACTCTTCGGAAATCGCGTTCAAGATCGCGGCGTCAATGGCGTTTCAAGAAGCTGCGGGAAAGGCGAAAGCGGTTATTCTAGAGCCGATTATGCGCATTGAAGTCATCGTGCCGGAACAATTTATGGGCGACATCACCGGCAATCTCTCGGGAAAGCGCGGTCAGATAGAAGGCACGGAAGAACGCGGCATGAACAAAGTCGTGAAGGCAAAAGTGCCGCTCTCCGAAATGTTCGGCTATACCACGACGCTTCGCTCCATGACCGAAGGCCGCGGAAGCATGACGATGGAATTTGACCACTACGACACGGTCCCGAACAACATCGCGCAGGAGATTATCGCGAGTAGGAAATAAAGCGTAGATTTCTACAAGGTTGAGCCTCATTTCGTTTTGTGTTATTCTAAATTTAGATTAAGCAGAAAGGAGGAAGTCATGAATGAGTTAATGCAGTTTTGTTTTAAGACAAAGGGACGATTCCTCATTACACTCGGCTGTACACTGTTGGTTCTTTCCTTCGTAGCTCCGGTTCCGGAAGGAAACGTGATGTTGGTAATGGGACTTTTATCTTCTTGCATTGGAGTCATCGTCGCTTTGTGGAACATGGATTGTTGGAATGACAATTGATCGAGGCCTGCAATTCGGTTGCTACAATCGAATTGCAGGCCTCAGCTTTTTATCCCCGCGACGAGTTGCATTTCAATTTGTATTTGCGTATAGTATCTACAACGCATTGAGGCGTCGTTTTTTTGCTGATTTATTAATTATCTTAATAATAACCCATTCGCTATGGAATTTAATCGCAGCAAGCCGCACATGAACGTAGGCACCATCGGCCACGTGGACCACGGCAAGACGACTTTGACCGCGGGCATCCTTCATGTCCTTTCGATGTTGAAGGCGCAGGGCTACGATGCGCGTGTTGAGGGCGTTGACAAAATTGATAACGCACCGGAGGAAAAGGCGCGCGGCATCACTATTGCGCTTCACCATTCGGAATACGAAACCCCGAATCGCCATTACGCGCATATTGACGCGCCCGGACACGCTGACTATATCAAGAACATGATTACCGGTGCCGCACAGATGGACGGTGCCATTCTTGTGGTCGCCGCAACTGACGGCGTCATGCCGCAGACGCGCGAACACATCCTTCTCGCGAAGCAAGTGGGCCTTAAGAAGCTCATTGTCTTTCTCAATAAGGTGGACCTCGTATCCGAGGCAGACCTCATTGACCTCGTTGAGGAGGAAGTACGCGAACTCCTCACAAAACAGGGCTACGACGGCGTTAATACGCCGATTATTCGTGGCTCGGGACTCAAGGCGCTTGACGCCAAAGACGCGAACGACAAATGGGCGGTGGACATGAAAACGCTCGTTGACACGATGGATACGTACTTTGACCTGCCGGAGCGCGAAACCAAGAAGCCATTCCTTATGCCGATTGAAGATATCTTTTCCATTGAAGGCCGCGGCACGGTGGTTACCGGTCGTATTGAACGTGGAGTCGTGAAAGTCGGGGAGGAGGTGGAAATTGTTGGTATAAAGCCAACGGCGAAGTCAACTGTCACTGGCATTGAAATGTTCAACAAGCAACTCCAAGAGGGAATTGCCGGAGACAATGCGGGCATTCTTCTGCGCGGCACGAAGAAAGAAGACGTGCATCGCGGACAAGTCCTCGCGAAGCCCGGCTCGGTTACGCCTCATACTGAATTTGATGCCGAGGTTTACATCTTGGGCAAGGATGAAGGCGGCCGCCATACGCCATTCTTCTCCGGCTACAAGCCGCAATTCTACATTCGCACGACGGATGTGACGGGCGAAGTCGTTCTCGCAGAAGGGAAGGAAATGGTCATGCCGGGTGATACGGTCACTTTCAAGGTGAAGCTCGTTGCGCCGGTCGCGCTTGAAGAGCAGCAACACTTTGCCATCCGTGAAGGTGGAAAAACAGTTGGCGCGGGAGTGGTAACAAAGATTACGGCATAATTTCTGACTGCTGACTGATAACATGCCAACGAAAACGGCAACGAAGCCAAAAGTAAAGCGCGTAACGAAACGTGCTGCTACGCCCGCGAAATCTGTCGCTAAGCGAGTGAAAAAAATAGTTGCACCTGCCGTCGCTCCAGTGGAGCACAAGCTTCGCATTCGCGTGCGCGCGTATGAGCATAAGATTCTGGATCTCTCGGTGAAGCAAATCATGGACACCGCCGCGCGTTTTGACGCCGTCGTCGTTGGTCCCGTGCCGCTCCCGACCGAGATTAAGCGCTGGACGGTGAATCGCTCCACCTTCGTTCACAAAGACGCGCGCGAACAATTTGAGATGCGCATCCACAAACGCCTCATAGATATCATGAATCCCTCGCCGAAAGTGATTGAGGCCCTCACAAATCTCAATCTCCCTTCCGGTGTGACGATTGATGTAAAGATGGTGTAAATCAATGGGCGTACTCGCGACTACGATTTACACCAATCCGCCACACGTCCGCGTGTGTTGGATGGTTTAAAAATCTCCAGAAGATTTTTCGCAAAACCGCCTGCATAGACGGTTTTGCATTTTCTTGATTTTCACATTCTGTATGTTAGCAAGACCTTCTCGGAGCCCCTAGTGTATCGGGGGCTCCTGTTTTTCTTGCATCTTTTAGGCAAGTTGTGTAGAGTACCTTTAACGCTACGAACGTTCGCCAGTTGGCGAACGATCCTATGGCAAAGGGTTGCATAACCCAGCGCCATCGTTGGCGCATTTATTTTTTCAATGAAATTCATTCTCGCAAAGAAAGAAGGAATGACCCGCGTGTTCGCGGAGGATGGCCGTGTGCGCGCTGGGACGGTTCTTTCTGCGGACCCCGTTATCGTGACACAAGTGAAAACGAAAGATGGTAGGGACAAATATGCCGCCGTGCAAGTCGGCTTCGGCGTGCGCAAGGCGAAAAATATCAGCAAAGCTGTTTTGGGTCACACGAAAGGGAAAGGTTACACGGCGATTCGTGAATTCAAAACCGACGATGCGGCGAAAGTTGGCGACACAATTGACACGTCCATTTTTGCCGTTGGTGACACCGTACGTGTCTCGGGCCTTTCCAAAGGAAAGGGCTTTGCTGGAGTGGTAAAGCGCCATGGATTTCATGGCGGGTCGCGCACACACGGCCAAAAACATTCCGAACACGAGCCGGGCGCTATCGGCGGCTCGGGCGGCCGCGCGGGCGGTCGTGTCGCTAAAGGTATTCGTATGGCCGGTCGCATGGGCCACGAGCGCGTGACAATCCAAAATCTCAAAGTGCTTGCCGTTGACGCGGCAGCAGGTAAAATAATCGTTTCGGGTGCAGTACCGGGCGCGCGCGGCACACTTCTTGAGATTGTTTCTGACTAATTTGAATACTATGGCAACCGCGAAAAAAATAATAACGAAAGCAGTGCGAGCGAAGAAAGCGACGACTTCTGCAAATGAAATGAAAATTTACTCAATGCAAGGGAAAGAAGTTGGCACTATCGCGCTCCCGAAGGAGATTTTCGGCATGCCATGGCGCAATGATCTTGTGCATCAGGTAACGACGGCAATGCAGGCAAACGCGCGTCAGAATCGCGCGAGCACGAAAGACCGCTCCGAGGTCTCGGGCGGAGGGAAAAAGCCGTGGAAGCAGAAAGGGACCGGCCAGGCCCGTCACGGCTCAATTCGTTCACCGCTATGGCGCCATGGCGGCGTGACTTTCGGTCCGCGCTCGGAGCGCGACTATAGCGAAAAGATAAATCGCAAAATGCGTATCGGCGCGCTTGTCTCGGTACTTTCTCGGAAAGTTAAAGATGGAGAAGTCATCCTCGTTGACCAATTTCTATTCGCCGCACCGAAAACAAAAGACGCGCTCAATGTGCTCGCAGCACTTTCAAAAGGGGCAAAGGTAGATTTGCTTTCGAGCAAAGGATCGAAGTTTATCGCACTCGCGTCATACAATCAGAACGCGATCAAGAGTTTCAATAATCTCCAATGTGTTGAAACTGGGGAGATTCGTAATTTGAATCCAGTAACCCTTCTTACGCACAAATATCTCATTATTGAGAATCCAGAAACGGCCTTCGCCGTGTTCTTGGTACGCGTCAAAGCCGCATAATTAATTTCGTATGGCACTATTCGGCAATAAGAAAGTGGAGAAGAAGGAAAAGAAAACGAAAAAGGAAAAGACCGTACGCGTTCGTCATGCGCGCGCCACAAAATTGAATGATGGCGTCGCGCATGAAATCATTCGCGCGCCGTGGTTCTCCGAGAAGGCGCTCATCGTGACCGAAGAAGGCGTATATACCTTTGTCGTGCCGAAGCGAGCAACGAAGGCCGAGATTGCAGGCGCCATTAAAGAAATTTATAAAGTTGAACCGCGAGCGGTACGCATTGTGAATCTCTCCGGCAAGCGTAAGGCGTTACGCATGCGCCGCGGCGTGGGTCAACGTGCCGCGCGCCGCAAGGCCTATGTGTACCTAAATAAAGGGGACACTATACAATTTACTTAATTATGAAAACATACAAGCCCGTTACCAAAAGCCGCCGCTTTATGACCACATTGCCGTACCGAGAACTCCTCTCGGGCGATGCCCCGCACAAGTCGTTGCTGAAGAAGAGCAAGAGTCACAGCGGCAGAAATGCTTTCGGACGCATTACCACGCGCCATCAGGGCGGCGGGCACAAGCGCCGTTTCCGCGCCATCGATTTTTCTTACGATAAGAAAAATATTCCTGCGAAGATTGAAACCGTTGAATATGACCCGTTTCGTTCCGCCTTCATCGGGCTTGCGCTCTATAGGGATGGCGAGCGTCGCTATGTCATTGTGCCTAAAGAAATGAAAGTCGGAAGTTCATTTATCGTCGGGGAGAACGCGCCGCTCACTCCGGGCAATCGTCTTCCGTTCGGTAAAATTCCAGTCGGTATGTTTGTGTATAATATTGAACTTTTTCCTGGAGCGGGCGCAGCGCTTGTCCGCGGCGCGGGCGATTTCGCCGAAGTGGTCGCGCATGATGCCGGCTACGCGCACGTGCGGCTTCCTTCAACCGAGATTCGCAAGGTATCCGACCTCTGCTACGCATCTATCGGCGCCGTCGGCAACGAGGAATATAACCTCGTTGTTGTCGGAAAAGCCGGACGCAGTCGTTGGCTCGGTATTCGTCCGACAGTCCGCGGCACGGCAATGAACCCTGTTGACCATCCGTATGGAGGTGGCGAAGGCAAACAAGGTCGCGGCATCAAGCGCGCCAAGACCGCATGGGGCAAGCCCTCCGGTAAAGGACAGAAAACACGCACGCCGAAGAAATATTCCAACGTCTTCATCGTCTCCCGCCGCAAGGTGGGCAGCAAGCGCAAGAGCGCATAGTTTTATTGACGATTGATTACTATTACTGTACATTTCACTTATCCCGCAGCGCGGGCTTTTCATTGCTTACATGTCACGCTCACTTAAGAAAGGACCCTTCGTGGACGCCAAGCTCTTGAAGAAGGTCTTAAGAAAGAAACCGACGTCGGCCGGAGCGATAAACACGTGGGCGCGCCGCAGTCAGATAAGCCCGGAAATGATCGGTTTTACCTTTGGTGTTCATAACGGCAAACAGCATCTGGAAGTTCTCGTTTCCGAAGAAATGGTGGGACATCGCCTTGGCGAATTCTCTCCTACCAAGAAATTCATCCGTCACGGCGGTAGGATGCAAAAAGAGATGGAAATGAAGAAACAGGAAGCCGAGATTGCCGCCGCGCAATCCGCGAAAGCGCCTGTTGCCGCCGCGCCCGATAAGAAATAATTATGTCGCGGGCAATTCTCAAAAGTCATAATCAGACGCCGCGCAAACTTCGCTTGGTCGCTAACCTTGTAAAAGGAAAGAAAATTCCGACCGCACTCGCGGCGCTCCAGTTCCTCCCTAAACGCGCCGCGGAGCCCGTTGCGAAACTCATTAAAAGCGCGGCGGCTAATGCAAAAGGGCGTGGCGAGAATGTTGATGACCTGATTGTGCGGTCGATTACTGTGGAAAGCGCCGGGATGACAAAACGCTATATGCCGCGCGCCTTCGGCCGTGCGGCGCCCATTCGTCGTCGGAAGAGTCGTATAAAAGTGACGCTTGCATAAATGCTATGACTCATACCGTACATCCGTATGCGCATCGTCTCGGTATCATTCGGGACTGGAAAAGTCGTTGGTTCGCCGGCGACAAAAAAAGCTACCGCGAAAATATTAAAGTTGACGAAACAATTCGTCGTTTCCTCGCCAAGCGCCTGCGCGGCACGTATACGAGCGGCATTGAAATTGAACGTTCGGCGAGCACGCTCCGCGTTGTCCTCGCGACTGCGCGCCCGGGAGTCGTCATCGGGCGTTCCGGCGAGAACGCGGCGAAGTTGCGCAAGGAACTTTCTGAAACGATACGCGCCGTAGCACCCGACGACCGCCGCGCGCTCAAGTTTGACATCGTAGAAATGCGCCAGCCAGAAACGAACGCATCCGTCGTCGCGTATATGGTCGCGGAAGGGCTTGAAAAGCGAATGCCGTTCCGTCGCGTGCTGAAACAGACGGTTGAAAAAGTCATCGCGGCGCGCGAAGTTGAAGGCGTGCGCATCACAATTTCTGGTCGCCTCGGCGGCGCAGAAATGAGTCGCAAGGAAGAGCTCAAAAAAGGTCGCATTCCACTCCAGACGTTCCGCGCGGATATTGACTTCGCGCAGGAGGAGGCGCACTTGCCGTATGGCGTTATCGGCATCAAGGTGTGGATTTTCCGAGGGAATGTCTATCAGGATAAGAAGACGCCCGTACGCCTCTCTGCACAGGCAGGCGGCTAATATTTTATATATGTTGTTCCCCAAAAAAGTAAAACATCGCAAGTGGCAGACCGGACGCAAGAGCGAAGAGCGTCGCGCACGGCCGGATACGCGCGGCACTACTATCGTATTCGGTTCCGTAGCGCTCAAGGCGCTTTCAAGTGCACGGATGACAAGCAATCAAATAGAAGCCGCGCGCAAAGTGCTTACTCGCGCAACGACGAAAACAGGGAAGCTCTGGATACGCATTTTCCCTGACCGTCCGGTGACCGCTAAGCCAGCTGAACTGGGCATGGGGGGAGGCAAGGGTGACCCGAAACATTATGTCTTTGAAGTGCGCCCGGGCCGCATACTCTTTGAGTATGATGGTGTGCCTAAAGATATTGCGCGCGCATATCTGCGACAGGCGGGAATGAAACTGCCAGTCAAGACATCGGTCGTTACGAGTCGTTAAACTGTCCACTTCTTATTCTTTCTTATGACAAAAAAAGATACGATGACGACGAAGACCGATTCGGAGCTCACAAAGCTCCTCGCTGATACGCGCGCGGCGCTACGTACCGAGCGTTTTGCCGCTGCCGGCGCACGTCCTAAGGAATCAAATGCCCCGCGGAAATTTCGCGCGACGATTGCACGTATACTTACCGAGCAATCTGCCAGAAGCAGGTCCGCCTCCGGCGGGCATGCTGCATAGCATATGAAACAGAACATTTACCATCCTCAAACATTTATCGGCGTCGTTATGAAAACGGCGATGAAAGATACCGCCACGGTTCGTGTCGACCGTTATGTGAAGAATGCAAAATATAAAAAGTATTTCATACGTTCAAAAAAATATCTCGTGCATGACCTTGGAAACACTGCAAAAGTTGGTGACACAGTTACTATTATGGCTACGCGTCCAATTTCGAAGCAGAAACATTTTAAGATCGTGTCGTCCGCAGTTCGGAGTCCGGAGTCTGGAACCTAGAGTTATGTTACAGCCCCGATCCATCGTAATGATTGCAGATAATTCCGGCGGCAAGGTCGCGCGGATTTTTAAAGTGCTTGGCGGTTCGCGTCGTCGGTATGCGCGCATTGGCGATATTGTCGTCATTTCCGTCCAAACCGCCGAGCCGCGCAAGGCGGTAAAAAAGAAGGATATTTACCGCGCGGTCGTAGTGCGTCAGACCAAACCCTTTGCGCGCAGGGATGGCTCTCACATTCGTTTTGACGAGAACGCGGTTGTGCTCATTGAAAAGCAGGGGAAAGAAATGGTCCCAAAAGGAAATCGCATTTTCGGCCCCGTGCCGCGGGAACTCTCTGAACGCGGATGGCATTCTATCGTGTCACTTGCGCCCGAAGTCGTGTAATTTTTCTATATGAAAATAAAAAAAGGAGACAAGGTGACGGTAATTTCAGGCAAGGACAAAGGGAAATCTGGCGTCGTAGTACGCGCCTTGCCCCGAGAGAATGCGGTTATTGTTGAAGGAGTTGCGCTTTATAAGCGACATTTAAAAGGTAAGGCAGGGAAGGTCGGACGCATCATTGAGCGTTCGCGGTCGATAGATGTTTCAAATGTGAAGCACGTAGAGTCCGCCGAATCCACGAAGAAAGAATCCCTTTTCAACGTAAAATAAATATGTCCATTACCAAACAAAAACAGCAGACCGCTTATCTCGCGCTCTTAGAGACGTTTGGCTACACGAGTCCGATGCAGAGTCCGCGTATTGAGAAAGTCATTGTCTCTTCGGGCGTCGGCAAGAAACGCGATAAAAAACAATTGGAACTCATTGAAGACCGTCTCGCGAGAATCACTGGGCAGAAACCAGCGCCGCGTGCCGCAAAAATCTCCATCGCCTCGTTTAAGGTACGCGCAGGCGATACAGTTGGCCTCCAAGTAACGCTACGCGGCGCGCGCATGTTTGATTTCTTGGACAAGCTTATTCATATCGCGCTCCCTCGCACACGCGACTTTCGCGGTGTCCCTGCAAAAGCAATTGACGATATGGGGAATCTCACTATCGGTATCCGCGAGCACACCATTTTCCCCGAGACATCCGATGAAGATTTGAAAGATGTGTTCGGCCTTGCGATCACTATCGTCACCACGGCGAAAACCCACGTCGAAGCCGAGGCGTTCTTCCGTCATATCGGCATGCCGCTTATCGTTGACTCAGGCGTAAAACATTGATACTCTGGAAATACGCTCTTCGGAGCCATTATTTTTTCATGGCAAAAAAATCCCAGTTAGCGAGATATGCGAAGAAGCAGAAACTCGTGAAAAAGTACGCGGCCAAGCGTGCGGCCTTGAAGCTGGCCGGCGACTCCGAAGGCCTCCAAAAACTCCCGAGAAATTCTTCACCGGTGCGGCTGAAGAATCGTTGCGCCATTACTGGCCGCTCGCGCGGCTATATGCGTACCTTCGGTCTCTCACGCATCCAGTTCAGAGAGCTCGCGCTTGAAGGGAAGATTCCGGGCGTTAAGAAAGCTTCATGGTAACTGACCGCGTCGGCGATTTCATTATTCGTCTTCAGAATGCCGCGCTCATCGGTAAGTGCGAAGTAGTGATGCCGTATTCGGCGCATCTCGTCGCCATCGCGAAAAAACTCAAAGAACTCGGTTTCGTTTCCGCGATAGAAGTGCAAACAAAAGAAGAAAATGACGTCAAAAAGACTATCGTTGTGACACTTTCCTACGACGAGCACGGGCAGGCGCGTTTGCGCGGTGTGAAGCGCGTCAGCAAGCCCGGTCGACGGCTCTACGCTCCGCATACTGCCGCGCATCGGGTAAAAGGCGGCACAGGTGCGCGCATTTTGTCGTCCTCGTTCGGCATCATCTCGGATGCAGAAGCACGCCAGAAACGGGTCGGCGGCGAAGAGCTTTTTGAAATTTGGTAGCTCAATATAATAAATATCTCACCATGAGCCGACTCGCAGGAAAACCGATAGCAGTGGGAAAGACCGATGTCTCGGTTGCAAACGGTACGTTGACCGTGAAGGGCACGAAGGGCACGCTCACGAAGCGCATACACCCTTCTATCACGATAACAATGAATAAGGATGGTGCCATGATTGCGCCGAAAGACCGTTCCCGTCTCGCGAAGGCGCTTACGGGCACGTTCGCATCGCACGTGAGAAATATGGTACGAGGTGTTGAAACCCCATATATAATCAAACTTATCTTGGAAGGCGTCGGCTACCGTGTTGAAGTCAAAGGGAGTGAGGTCGTCCTCACGGTCGGCTTCTCGCACACCGTTCCGCTCGCGATACCGAAGGACGTTTCTGTGAAAACAGAGAAGAACGTCATCATGCTTGAGAGCGCGAACAAAGAATCGGTCGGACAGTTCGCGGCAAACATTCGGCGCATAAAACCACCGGAGCCGTACCTTGGCAAGGGCATCCGCTATGAGGGCGAAGTCGTTCGTCGCAAACAGGGCAAAAAAGCCATTTAATCATCTATGAACCATAAACCTGTAACAAACAAAGAACTTCGTGAACGCCGCCACCAGCGTGTCAGGGCTATTGTGAAAGGCACGGCGTTGCGTCCGCGCCTCACCGTTTACAGGAGCAATCGTTTTGTTTCCGCGCAACTTGTTGACGATATCGCAGGGAAAACAATTGCCTCTGCACACGGACGTGAGTTCAAGGGACCACAATCAACGCAGGCGAAAGCTGTCGGCGAAGCGATTGCGAAGGCGGCCAAGACGGCCGGAATTACCTCAATTGTCTTTGACCGTGGCGGCTACCGCTACGGCGGGCAAGTGAAAACGCTCGCGGACGCGGCGCGCGAGGGCGGTCTCATTTTTTAAATATTATGGCTGTACCGAAGGGACCGGAAATCATACAAGAAGAGGAGAGCGTTGCGCCCGAGCTTGTTGAGATTGAACCGGCGGGAACGGCAGCTACTGTGCGTGTTCCGAATGCGCGCACCGGCGGCCGCAGCTCGCGTGGGCGTGGTTCGCGCTCTGGCGGCCGCGCGCGACCGCCGCGCGAGCGCGGGGAGTTTGACCAAGTCACGATTGATGCGCGGCGCGTCGCGCGTGTGATGGCGGGCGGGCGACGCTTCAACTTTAGTTTGGTGGTTGTTATCGGCGATCGGAAGGGCCGCGTGGGCGTCGGTCTGGGGAAGGGCGCTGATACCGCGCTTGCCATAGACAAAGCGACGCGAGACGCGAAAAGGCATCTCTTTACCGTTCCGCGCACTTCTTCTCATTCAATTCCGCACAACGTCGCGGCAAAATATGCTTCTTCAATGGTTGAGATTATCCCTTCTCCGGGTCGCGGTCTCGTTGCCGGTTCGGCAGTACGAACCGTGCTTGACCTCGCGGGCGTGACTGACGTCGTGACTAAAATTCATACGCGTTCAAAGAATAAACTCACCATTGCGCGTGCGACGGTCGCGGCCCTGAAGCAATTGTCTGCCGGAGACAAGCCCGTCTCTGGCGAGCGTTCGCAATAATACTCGTATGCAACTTAACTCACTTGCGCCTCGCATAAAAAATAGGAAGCCCGAACCGGTCGGACGCGGCGGGAAGCGCGGCAAAACCAGCGGCCGCGGCAATAAAGGGCAATCCTCTCGCGCAGGGCATAAAATTCGTCCGGGAATGCGCGACATTATCAAGAAACTTCCGAAACTCCGCGGTCGCGGTAAGAATCGGGCGCGTTCCGTCCGAACAAATCGCTTTGCTGTTTCTGCAGTGAATCTTTCCGCGCTTGAAGCGGCATATAAAAACGGGGAGATGGTCTCGCCCGCATCGCTTACTGCAAAAGGACTTGTGCGTCGCGCGAAGGGGCGCCCGCCCGCCGTGAAGATTCTCGGTTCAGGACCTGTCGGCAGAGCGTTTCTCATTAAGGGCTGTGCGATTTCTGTCGCCGCGCGCAAGGCGCTTCTCGCCGCCGGCGGTACTATCCATGCTTAATTCTTTTATTCGCAAGGTCAAACTTTCTTTCGGAGATTCCGAGATTCGGTTTCGTATTCTTTTCCTCATGGGCGCGCTTGCGCTCTTTCGCCTTCTCGCGGCAGTTCCGATCCCAGGAGTCGACCGCGCCGCGCTCGCGTCTTTTTTCGCCAATAATCAGTTCTTCGGTCTCTTGAACATCTTTTCGGGAGGCGGGCTCTCGCGGCTCTCGATCGTGATGCTCGGCGTGGGCCCTTACATCACTTCTTCAATCATTATGCAGCTCGGCACCATCATCTTTCCGCAGGTGAAACAGGCGTACTTTGAAGAAGGCGAAGCCGGCCGCGCCAAGTTTATTCAGTGGAGTCGTCTCTTTACTATCCCGATTGCCATCTTGCAGTCCCTTGGTTTTCTGCTTTTGCTTCAGAGCCAGGGCGTTATTGCCCATCTGGGCGCGGCGGCATTCATCACGAATATCGCGCTCGTCGCCGCAGGGTCAATGCTCCTTATGTGGCTCGGCGAGCTTGTGACTGAATTCGGTATCGGCAACGGTGTTTCGCTCATCATTCTCGCAGGCATTCTCGCTCGCATACCTTCAGGCATCTCAGAAACTCTCTTCTCCGCTACCGCAGCGAACATCCCAACCTACCTCGTCTTTATCGTTCTCGCACTTCTTATGGTCTATGCAGTTGTTGTCGTCTCTGATGCCGAACGTTCCATACCGATTGCCTATGCGCGAGCGGTGCGCGGTGCGGCGATGTCTCAAGGTGCGGCGACGTACCTCCCGATTCGCCTCCTGCAGGCGGGCGTCATTCCGATTATTTTTGCGCTTTCACTTTTGCTCTTGCCGCAAATGGCGCTCTCAATGCTTGCAGCGGCGCATATCTCTTTCGCTTCTAGCATAGCGGTGTGGTATACAACATTTCTCTCTAATCCGTGGAAGTATGGCTCGGTTTATTTCGTTCTTGTTATCCTTTTTACCTATTTCTATACCGCGGTTACTTTTGAGCCGCATCGAGTCGCAGAAAATCTTCAAAAGACAGGAGCATTCGTCCCCGGCGTGCGCCCCGGCCGCGAAACGGAAGAATACATTCACAACATCGTGAACCGCGTTACACTTCCTGGCGCCTGTTTCCTCGGCTTCCTCGCGGTCGCGCCGTCAATCATTCAAGGCCTCACCGGCATCACGACACTTGTTCTCGGCGGCACCGCCCTCCTCATCGCTGTGCAAGTCGCCCTCGATCTCGCGCAAAAAATCGATGCACAGGTTTCCCTTCGGGAATACTGACATTTGTATAAGGGTGGTATACTCTTCCCGGACGTATAAAAAAGGAAGGAGGGAAAAGGGGATGGAAAAGAAAACGATACTGGTTGTTGACGATTCTGTCGAAGTGGGAGAATTTCTTAAGGCGTCTCTTGAGGACTTCGGGTTTAAGGTAATTTTTTGTGAAGAAGGTGAACATGCCATTGTATATCTCGCTGGAGCCGACGCACTCATCACCGACTTCAGGATGGGCGGAATGAGTGGGGTGGAACTGGCAAGGAAGGCGAAGCTTCAGAGAGAAAGTTTGCCGGTACTCATAATGACCGCCGGCAGTCTCGATGATATCCCGAAAGACCATCTTGCGAACAAAATAATCTCAAAGACATTTGATGTGGGTCCAATCCTCTTGTGGCTTCGGGAAGTAGCATCTTGACCCTCCGGGTTCTCGCGTACATGTGTTCGTGTCACGGGAACCCGGAGGATTTTCGTTGCGCGGGTTTCTTTTTTGGATTAAAGTAAACAAATGGAACCACACACGATATTTTTTATCGGGAAGCCGGGCTGCGGGAAGGGCGATCAAGCAAAATTGCTTTCAGAGAAAACCGGCTGGCTCGTGCTTTCATCGGGAGAACTTTTCCGCAAGATTGCAGAGGGAAACACACCGGTAGGGCATAAAGTGAAGGAAGAAAATTATACTGGAATCCTACAACCATACTGGTTCGCCACCTACCTCTTTCTAAAAGAACTTTTTTCGCTCTCAAGTGATACAAGTGTCATTTTTGACGGGTTTGCTCGCAAGATTCCCGAAGCGGAACTGGTTATTGATTCGCTTCGATGGCTCGCACGACCGTTTTCTGTTTTACACCTGAAAGTATCTGATGAAGAAATCTTGCACCGTCTCGCTCTTCGAAAAGAGATTGAGGGTCGTGCCGATGACGCGTTCGTTAATAAACGTCTTGAAGAATATCGTATGCATACTGAACCAGTGATAGAAATGTTCCGCAAGGCGGGCATGCTTTTTGAAATAGATGGTGAGCGAACGCGAGAAGCGATTGCGGAAGATATTCGCAAAGTGCTTTCTATCGAATGATTATTACGACTGAAAAGGAGCGGGCGAATCTCATTGAAGCAGGAAAGCGCCTCGCGCACGTGCTTGCGATTCTCCGTACGAAAGTCACGCCAGGCGTGACGTCCGAAGAACTTGATGATATGGCGGAACGGCTCATTCGCGAGAATGGCGATTCCCCGGCGTTCCTCGGCTACACGCCTGAGGGCGCGCAACGGCCGTATCCGGCAACGCTTTGCGTCTCAATAAACGATGAAGTTGTGCATGGCATTCCGAATGAATCGCCGAAAATTTTGAAAAAGGGCGATATCGTCGGACTTGATTTCGGGCTTCGGCATGAAGGCATTATCGTTGATGCGGCTATTACCGTGCCAGTCGGGAAAGTTAATGAAAAAATGAAAAAATTGCTTCGTGCAACCGAAAATGCGCTCGCCGCAGGTATCGCACAAGCAATTCCGGGGAATCATATGGGCGATATCTCGTATGCTATTCAAAAAGAAATTGAAAACGCGGGATTCTCGGTGGTGAAATCGCTCGGCGGGCATGGCGTGGGCGACCTTGTCCACGAAGAACCATTCATTCCTAATTTCGGCCGCCCTGGCGCTGGAATATTGCTTTCCGAGGGCATGGTGCTCGCGCTTGAGCCGATATCCGCCGAGAGGAAAGGAACAGTCATTCTCGCTCCCGATGGTTATACGTATCGCACTAAAGACAGTTCACGTTCTGCCCACTTTGAACACACCATCTTGATTGAAAAGGGCGGAGCGCGTATTATAACCGCATAATCACATAACCACTGTTGACGTCCGCCAGCTGACGGATTATTTTTCAAACTATGGCACAAAAAAATCCAAAGGAAGAACGGACGTTTGTGATGGTAAAGCCCGACGGCGTAAAAAAGGGTCTCATTGGAGAAATTATTAAACGCTTTGAACGGCGCGATTTGAAGATTGTCGCTCTTGAAATGTTTCAACCGACCTTTGAACAAGTTGATAATCATTACCCGAGGGATGCGGCATGGATTAAGCGCCTCGGCGAAAAAACACTCTCAACCTATAAGAAGTACGAGTATGATGCGATGAAGGATTTTGGCACTACAGATCCGGAAAAGATCGGTCTGGAAATCCGAAAATGGCTTACGGACTATTTGCTTTCGGCTCCTGTGGTGAAAATGGTAGTAGAGGGGGTACATGCGATTGATATGGTGCGAAAAATTTGCGGTTCAACGCTTCCGTATCAGGCGGAAATGGGCACTATTCGCGGGGACTTCTCAAATGATTCCCCGGCACTCGCCAATGCCGAGAAGCGCGCCGTAGCGAATATCGTCCACGGTTCTGAAACGCCTGAAGAAGCCGCACATGAAATGGAACTTTGGTTCAGGAATGGGAAAATGCAGGACTATAAGCGCCACGGCGAATAATAAAGGAAGCCGCTTGACATTAGAGGTATAATAGAAGTTGGAGCCGTTCTTAAAAACGCAACTTGCTATAAGTTCGGGAGCTTTGCATTGAGGCGAGCTTGGTGAATCCTCCGTCAGTTGGCGTGTGGAATCCGATAGCCGCCGTTGCTGCACCCACCTAGCAAGATAAAGTTGCTTAAGAGGATGGCTCCGCGAAAAACCGCTCTGCAAAGAGCAGTTTTTCGCGTACTATGAAGGAATGAAACTCTCATTTTATGGCGGAGCAGGAAAAGTAACTGGTTCAAATTTTTTAATTTCCGCCAGTGGAGGGAAAGTGCTCGTTGACTGTGGTATAGAACAAGGCGTTGATTTTAGCGAAGCGGATACTTACGGGCCATTTCCGTACGATGCGAAAACAGTTGACGCGCTTGTTCTCACGCATGCGCATCTTGACCATGTCGGCCGTATTCCGAAACTCGTGCGGGATGGTTTCCGCGGGAAAATTTTTATGACACCGCCGACGCGCGACCTCGCCGAGCTCATCTTGCGCGATTCAGTCGGCATTCTCGGCGAAGAAGCCGCTCGGCTCGGCGAAACGCCGCTCTATGAGGGAAAAGATATTGATGCAATGTTCTCTCTCGTTCAAGCGCTTGAGTATCATACCGAAAAGGAAGTCGCGCCCGGGCTTTCCGTCTATCTACGCAACACGGGCCACATCCTCGGCTCGGCGAGCGTGCGGATTAAAAATGAGAAAGATGATGCGGTCGCACTCACGGGCGACATCGGCAATTCTCCCTCGCCCTTGTTGCCCGATTGGGAGCCGGTCACTGACGCGGACGTGCTCGTGATGGAAAGTACGTATGGAGACAGAGTTCATCCGGCGCAGCAGCGCCGTATCGAGGCCTTGGCCGAGACACTGAAAAAAGCAATTGCGCGTGGCGGCGCCATTCTTATTCCCGCCTTTTCGCTGGAACGCACCCAGCTCATGCTTTACGAACTTTCCAATTTTTTCTCTGCGGGCGAACTTCCCCGTGTTCCCGTTTTTCTTGACTCGCCGCTCGCGATAAAAATAACGGCAGTATATGAAAAATGGGGTCCAACGTACTTTAAACCCGAAGCGGAAGATGAGATGAAACGCGAGGGGAGCATTTTTGAATTTCCATTCCTGAAAAAAACGCTTTCGCGCGAAGAATCAGTAGCGATAAGAAAGATGCCGAACCCGAAAATCATCATTGCTGGTGCGGGAATGAGCCATGGCGGCCGCATCGGCCGCTCTGAAGCGCGTTATCTGCCCGATTCTTCCACCACGCTTATTATGGTCGGCTATCAGGCGCCTGGAAGTCCGGGACGGCGCATATCTGAAGGCGCATCAAGTGTGCGTCTTAATGGAAACGAGGTATACATCAACGCCAAAGTTGAAGTGCTTGACGGATGGTCGGCGCATGCCGACCGTGACGGACTCCTGAAATTTGCGGAAGCATCGCTAGCTGATAAACGCATCAAAACCATTTTCACCGCGCTCGGTGAACCTTCCGCTGAACGCTTCCTTGCCCAGCGCATCCACGATTATCTCAACACCCGCGCTATCGTCCCCGAATATAGACAAACATGGGAGATTACGAAAGATTTCGTGAAAAAAGTTCAATGATATATTTATTTGAATTATGGATTTGAAACTCGGTGTGTACGAACACTACAAAGGCAAGAAATATCGTGTGCTCGGCGTAGCGAAACACAGCGAGACCTTGGAAGATTTGGTCGTATATGAAGCGCTCTACGAAAACAAGACGTCAAAACTTTGGGTTAGACCTCTCAAAATGTTTCTTGAAGAAGTTGAGGTCAACAGTAAACGAGCGCCGCGATTCAGATATTTAAGTGAAGAATAAAAACGGAAACCGACCGAATCAGAAGCCACTCGGTTTCCGATTCGGTCGGGGAAGCTAATCAAAAGGGAGGACTGTCACCTTTGGGAAGTTCTTGAACTTCTCAACTTTTTCATCTCGCCGGTCGGCGGTAGTGATTACATAAAGCTCCTCAAACCTGGTATACCCTTCCTGTATCGCCAGATCCCCATCAATGGGACAAAGTACACCCCCGATACTCCGAAACGGGACATCAACATGAACGAAAATACCTTGCTCAGCAAGCGTGTCTTCAAGGTCTGCCCCGTTCGCTTCTAAGACGTCTCTAGCAACCTGGAGTTCTTGGAGATTCCCAGGTTCGCGGCCGGCTGGACCTTTCTTCCTAACCGGAAGCCCGCGCCGCTTAAATTCTTCGTTTATTTGTGTTCCTCCACCAACGGTGATTACGGTGTAGGCCCTCTTGGATAAAGACGAAACCCATTCCAAAAATTTTGGATTTTTAAATTTGTCTCCGCTGACTTTCACAAGTACGTTTTTACGAGTCATTCTTACCTCCCTTGATATTGTAGTTAGCCAATGAGCCGATCTTTTCTGATTATACAATTAAACGACTTTCTTCGCAATTCGGGTGAAAATTTCGGGATGGTCGGAGGCAAATTGTGCGAGGACTTTGCGGTCAAGAGCAAAGCCGTTCTTTTTTAATCTAGCGATGAAGGTGCTGTAGGATTTATGATCGCTGTCGCGGACGGCGGCGTTAAGGCGGACGATCCAGAGCTGGCGGAAGTCGGTCTTCTTGTCGCGGCGGTGGGCGAAGGCGTAGCGGCCCGCGCGCATAAGCGCTTCATGTGCATAACGTTCTTTCTTAGAGCGCAGACCGCGGTAGCCCTTGGCTCGCTTCAGAACATTCTTGCGGCGCTTCTGCGCCATGACGCCTCCTTTGATACGTGTCATAAAATTAGTTGTTAGCCGCTAGGGAATAGAGTTTAGTAAATACAGCTTAAGAGCCGGGAAGGAAACGGCGACGCGTCTTCGCGTTTAGAGAAAGAGTAATCGGACGGCGTTTCCGCGAGCGCTCCGAGCCGCTCTGCTTCGCATTGAAATGGTCCTGGCCGCGGCTTCGCGCTATCAGCTTTCCTGTGCGTGTTACGCGAATTCTTTTCAGATAAGATTTATTCGTTTTCATTTTTTGATTTGGATTTCACTCGTTTTTGTTGAGCCGCGAGGTCACGTTCAATGACGCCCGCGAAGCCCTTCGGGCTTCTCTCAATAGGCTCAGCGACCTTATAGGCATACGGAATGCGTACAAGGAACTTCTCAAGGCGATCCTTAAGAAATGCTTCGTCCATGCCTTTGTAGCGGCCTTTGAGGAAAAGTTCGGCGCGTACGCGATGTCCTTCAGCGAGCCACTGCGCGGCTTTTTTCGCCTTAAGAAGCATATCGTTCTCGCCGGTACCCACCTTAATCTGGACTTCCTTGGTCTCCGATATCTTGACCTTGGATTTCGCTACTTTCTCCTTCTTGCTTCGCTCGTATTCAAATTTACCATAATCCGTAATCTTCGCAACGGGCGGAACGGCCGAGGGCGAAATTTCAATAAGGTCAAGTCCCGCAACCTTCGCCGCCGCAAGCGCGTCAGCGAGCGGGAGAACGCCGAGATTTTCTCCTGTTGCGGCAATAACGCGCAACTCTTGCGCGCGAATTTCGTTATTTATGCGAAGTCGTTCGGTAGCCACTGGAAGTAGGGGCACTATAGCATAAAAGGGGAAGTGAATGCAAGTAAAAAAAGAAATTGCTCGATATCATACTTTCGCAACAACCGCGAGAGCTATCGCCGCGCCCGCACGAATTATTTTTTGATCCATATATTTATTTAGATAACAAAACTTCTTTTAGTTATTGCAGTTCTCTTGCACCCTATTCTTTCTCGCGCGATACGCGAGGAGATTATGCCGAGCGATAAGGAAAAGAACAAGGAGAAAGATGAGCGCGATACTCCAACGCACCGGGCCAATCCATGCGGAAGTAAAGCTGCCGAACCAGTAGGAAACAGAGAAAAGGAATGTCGTCCAGATTGACGCCGCAGTGATTATCGTGAGCACGAAAGAAAGAAACGGCAAGCGGAAGAATCCGCATGCGGTAAAAGTCGGAAGCCGCAACCCCGGGACGAAACGGGCAGAGAAAACGGTAAGCACAAAACGGCTCTCGAGCCATACGCGGAAAGGCGCGACAAGGTCGTGATCAACGTAGCGTCCGAGGCGCGGATGAATGCTCGCTAGCCATCCGAGAAAATAAAGTCCGAAATCGCCGACGATGATACCCGTATAAAGAGATAGAAGCGCAACAGGAATTGAAATAATGCCGTCAGCCGCAAGCACTCCTACGATGACCGTTGTCGGGTCTTCAAAAATGAAGACGCCGAGGATAATCGTGAGCGAAAGAATCGCCGTATTGTTAATCACGCCGCCGAGAAGGTGGGAAAGAAAAAAGAAAGGAAACATGTGAATCGTCCCATTCTAACAAATTTTCTGCGATGTGGCGCGTAGTATACTTAAGCGCCATGCTGCTTCAGACACGCTCTCAACAGAGTGATGACGCATCAGATGAGGAGATTGTTCACCGGGCACTTCTCGATAAGGAAGCATTCGCGCTCATCATCGAACGCTATGAAGCGAAACTTGCGCGCTATCTTGAGCGACTTGGTGTCGGCGTTCTTGAAGACCGCGAAGATATTCTGCAAAATGCGTTCGTTAAAGCATACAAAAACCTTAATAGCTTTGACCCGACGCTCGCGTTTTCTTCGTGGATGTATCGCATTGCGCACAATGAAGCGATGAGTTTCTTCCGCGCGAAACACGCTCGACCGCAGGTTGTTTTAAGCGAGGAAGGTGAAGCGCTCATTACGGAATTGGAAGACGAGGATACCGACACCTCTCGTGTTGCGGAAGCTCGGCTTTCTCAGGAAGAGCTCGCAAAAGCCTTTGCGAAACTTTCTCAAGCATATCGTGATGTTCTTACCCTGCGTTTTTTTGAGAATCGTTCATATACCGAAATGTCTGATATTCTGGAATTGCCGGTGGGGACGATTTCTACGCTCCTCTATCGCGCCAAACGTGCTTTGCGCGCCGCAATGCCGAACTCATTTTATCATGATGACACACAACGACCACAACAATGACCCTCTCTCGCAGCGTGTGTTTCAGCGCATTGCAGGCGAGCACCTTGTCCCGCGCCCGCGCTGGGAGTTTAGAATAAAGAACTATTTTTTCTGGACGCTTGGAGCGTGCGCGGTCGTACTCGGCGCGCTCGCATTCTCGGCAACGCTCTTTGAGATTACGAATGTTGATTGGCGCCTTTCAGTCGCAACGCACCCGAGCTTCTTTTCCTTTTTTCTCGCCGCCGCGCCCTTCCTCTGGGTGTTCGCGCTCGCATTTTTTATCGCCGTTGGATATGTAAATATTCGCCAAACCAACCACGGTTATCGCTATTCGCTCGCAATCATCGCGCTGGGCGCGGTGCTTATGTCGCTTACTCTCGGCAGCGGTCTTTATGTTGCCGGTCTCGGCGGCGTCATTGAAGAATCCATCGGTGACCATCCGCCATTTTATCGCCCCATTCTTCTTGAGGAGCGCTCGTGGTGGTTGGCGCCGGAAAGGGGGCTTTTGGTGGGGGATGTGATGAACGTTGCGCCCGACATCACTTCATTCGTTCTTCGTGATTTCTCGGGGCGATTCTGGGAAGTTGAGGGAAGCGACTTGCATAATCCTGACCTCGCCGCCGTCGCGCGCGGCGGAGTCGTGCGCGTCGTTGGTGTGCCAGCACAGGAAGGTGCGTCCGCTTCAACGACAATGTCCTTTCATGCTTGTTTCGTATTTCCTTGGGAGGCAGAGAGGCCCAGAAATAAACCGCTTCCGCTACCTCTCGCGGCGATCGCTTCTTCTAGTGAAAGGAGTGCGACGACAACGTCCAGTGAGGAATGTAGAAACATTCGTCCTTATCGGCAGCTTCGTAGCATTGATGATGCGGGTTTCTAACTTTATTATAGTGAAATGACGACTATCATTCTCGGTGTTATTTTGGCGCTTCTCGGGCTCCTCGGATTCATTTCAAATCCGCTCATCGGTGCGAATGCACTGTTTGGCGCTAACGCGGCGCATAACCTTATTCATATTGTTCTCGGAGCAATTCTTCTCATTGTCGCCTTCCGGTTCAACAAGAGTTCCGCACTATGGCTTAAGATTATCGGCGCGATAATGTTCTTTCTCGGTCTCATCGGCGTTCTTACCGTTCCGTCTGCCGGCGGAATGGTGCTTGGTTTTGTTGCCGCGAACGGCGCCTCCAATTGGCTCAATTTCGTTGCCGGCATCGTTATTTTTATTGCCGGAATGCAGGGGAAGGGAGATGCGGGGGCATAATTGCATAGAGCGAATAAAGCGCGTATCCTAGGCACCATGAAACGTACTGGTGTTGTACTCATTATGGTACTTGCATTTTGCGGTCTTTCCGATTCGGTCTATATCGCACAAAATGAGACGAGTCATACACCGCTCCTCTGTAATGTTAATAATCTTTCCGGATGCAACATCGTCGCTTCAAGTCAGTACGCGCACCTCTTCGGGATTCCGCTCGCCGAGTACGGCGCGCTCTTCTACGCCCTCATTTTTATTATTGCCGCTTTGGAAATCATCGTCTTTGACCAATTGCTTCGCCGCGTACTTCAAGGACTTTCACTCGTCGGCATTCTCATATCCCTTTACCTCACTTTCCTTGAGATATTCGTCATACGCGCGTTATGCATTTATTGCCTCGTGTCTGCTTGTATTGCGCTTCTCATCTTCGTCCTCGCCTGTCTCATAGAGCCGATACGACCAATCAAAGGATGGTCCGCCTCCGGCGAAAAAAAGACAGAAACACCGCCGCCGCACCTTTCAATGCCGCCTGTCTAGCAATTATTATGAATCGCCATTCTTTCATCTTGCTCGTTTTGGTTCTTCTCCCCGCGAGCGCTTTTGCGGCGCACGCACCCGCGTCTTTCTCGGCGGCGCGTTCGCTTCTCGCCGCGAGCTCCTCGCCCGGGAACGCCTATGTTGCCGGTTTCTCGGTTGTAACTACCGCGCCGGTTTCTGGTGACCTTTCAGCTATCGGCGGCAGTATCGTCATCGCCGCGCCGGTTTCTGGCGATGAACTTCTCTTCGCTGGTTCTTTGAGTTCGCGCGCGCCGGTTTCTGGTGATTTTCGGGCGGCGGGCGGAAACATCACTGTTGAGAAACCAATCGCAGGAGACCTCATTGCTTTCGGCCTCTCCGTGAATGACTCTGGCCGTGCCGGCGGAAGTATTTTCATTGCTGCCCTGAATGCCGCTTTGATTGATGGCGCATCAGGCCCGGTTACCATTTATGGCAATAATGTTTCGCTCGCCGGCGATTTTTCAGGCAATATAGATGTCGTTACAAGTGGCCGTCTGACACTTGCGCCAGGCACCACAATCCACGGCATTCTCTCTTATGAAGCACCCGAAGCGGCGTTCATTCCCGCATCCGCGGCGATAATCGGCGGAATTGACTACAGAAATGTCTCTTATCTGCCGAATGCCGGGACATCGCGAGCACTCGCATTCGTGAGCGTCGGATTTTTCCTTTTCGTTCGCATTCTTGGGGCTCTCGTTCTCGCTGGTCTTCTCGCTGGTCTTTTCCCGCGGCTTGCGGAAATGATTACCGACTACGCGTACACAGCGCGTCCGCGCGGCATTCTGCTTACGATGCTGCTTGGCTTCGCGATACTTGTCGCGACGCCGATTCTTTCCGTTGTACTTCTCCTGACATTCGTCGGTGTCGGCATCGCGCTTCTCGTTTTTATTCTCTACGCCTTGTTGGTATTTCTTTCTCTTATGTACGCGGGAATTCTTCTTGGCGGCATACTCGCGCGCCGTTACGCGCGGCGCGAGACCGTTCTGTGGCACGATGGCGTGCTCGGCATGTTCATACTCTCGCTTATCGCGCTGGTGCCGTTTGTCGGTTTTTTTGCAGTGCTTCTTCTCACCATTTTTTCTACAGGGGCTCTTTCATCCATATTTTTTGATTTTGCTTTTCCACACGAAGAGCAAACGCCCGAGTTGTTATGAGCCGCGAAGAACGCGCATCGCGTGCAAAGAACATAGTTGCATATCTGAAAAAAACGTATCCAGAACCAGCGAGCGAGCTTGCATACACGACACCATTTCAGTTTGTTGCCGCGGTTATTCTCTCGGCGCAGTGCACAGATAAAAAAGTGAATGAACGTACCGCAACGCTTTTCAAGAAGTATAAAACAGTGAATGATTTCGCAACCGCCGACCTGAAAACTTTTACGGAAGAGATTTCCTCCATTCCGTTTTTTCGCAACAAGGCGAAAGCAATTATCAACGCGGCAAAAGAAATACAAACGCGGCACGGCGGAGCCGTGCCGCGCACGGAATCGGAGCTTGTCGCCCTCAAGGGCATCGGCTATAAAACCGCGCATGTCATCCTTGGCGAGCTTTATAATATTTGGGAAGGTATTGCGACCGATACGCATGTAAAACGCTTCGTTAAACGTTTTGATTTAAGTGACAACAATAACCCAACGAAAATCTCAAAAGATTTAGAAGCGCTTATTCCGAAAAAGGATTGGAAGTATGTGAACAACGGCCTCGTTCACTACGGTCGTTACGTGTGCCCCGCGCGCCCGCATGATTGTACGAGGCATCCGCTCACCAAACTCTGGCCGCCTGCGGCTCACCGCTGGCCGAAAGCGAAATGAATATATCGCGTTTTCGTAAAACCGTTTGGGCATATTACAAAAAATCCGGTCGGCATAATTTACCATGGAGGAAAACAAAAAATCCCTACCGGATTCTCGTTTCGGAAGTAATGCTCCAGCAGACACAAGTGGAGCGGGTCGTATCGTTTTATAAAAAATTCATCAAAAAATTTCCGACGACAAAAAAACTCGCCACCGTGCCACTTTCTGAAGTTTTGAAAACGTGGCAGGGGCTTGGCTACAATCGCCGGGCTAAGCAACTGAAAATTGCCGCCCAAGCGCTCACGGTAAAAAAGGTTTACACGATTGAGGAATTAGAGGCATTGTCAGGCGTCGGCTCATCTACGGCGCGCGCGATCGTCGCGTTTGCATACAATAAAGATGTCATTTTTGTAGAGACGAACATTCGCACGGCCGTTACTTATCATTTTTTCTTGAACAGACAAAAAATTTCAGATAAAGAAATTGAAAAAATTCTCACGGCCGCGCTCCCGCGCGGCCGTGCACGTGAATGGTACAGCGCACTGATGGATTACGGCGCGTATCTGAAAAAATCTGGTATCAGATTAAATTCAAAACACACACATTACGTCAAACAAAAAAAGTTCACCGGTTCCAGCAGGGAAGCGCGCGGCGCTATTCTGCGTGAACTCGCCAAAGGCGAGTTCACGCTTCCGCATCTGACTAATTCTCTCGGCACCTCTCGTCGCGCGCAGCTCCGCGCGGCGCTTGTCGCACTCGAGGTAGAAGGATTAATCAAGAAAATCGGCAGAATTTACTCCCTCGCAAATTAATTGACAGGTTTTACTAAGTGGGCTAACCTTAAAGCAGATAAATATTCTCTATGGGAGGAGGTGTTTATTATGGGGTGCTTTATGCCTTCTATAAAAAACCCGATCAAACTCATTGAGAAGAACAAAAAGCGACTAAAGAAGCAGAATAGGAAAGGAAAAGCCGAAACGGGGAAGAAAGCCCTTAAAGCTTTTCTTGATCTGATTGATTAAGTCCCCTAATTCGGGGTTATTCGCAGTGCGGATAGCCCCGAATTCTTTTTATGTGCTACATCCCAATCAGCACAGGGATGACCATCGGGGCTTTGTTGGTGCGGGCGAAGAGGTAGCTGGCCATCACGTCGGCGAGATTATTCTTCACATAATCCAAATCAATCGGATTCATATTGCGCGTGGAATCTTCAACGGTCTTTTTGATAAGGATGCGCGCTTCGTTCAACAAATTCTGCGATTCGCGCAGGTAAATAAAGCCGCGGCTGATGATGTCAGGCGACTTGCGCAATTTGCCGGTCTTGAGGGCGACGCTGGCGATGATGACGAACATACCGTCCTTCGCGAGTGACTGTCGATCGCGAATCACCACCTCCTGTATATCGCCGATGTTGAATCCATCAACCACCATCGGCGCGGAAGGCACTTTCTGCTTGTGCACTATCATCCGTTCACCGTTTTCAATGTCAATGACCATCCCGTTGTCGGGGACGATGATATTCTCTTTAGGGAAACCCGATTGCTCAACGGCCTTCGCGTGGCAACGGAGCATCGAATGGTAGCCATACGACGGCATAAAGAATTTCGCGCCGACCTGCTTGTTGATCCAGACGAGTTCGCCCGTATTGCCGTGGCCGGTGGAGTGAACATCGCTGGAACGGTAATGAATAAGCGTAACATCGTGGCGATACAAATTGTCTTTTAATTTCTGCACATTGAGTTCGTTGCCGGGAATAACCGAAGATGAGAGCACAATCGTATCGCGCGGAGAAAGCGTGATGTACTTATGTTGTTTCGTTGCGATGCGCATCAGGGCGGCGAATTCTTCTCCCTGCGCGCCAGTAGAAAGGATGACAATCTTGTCGGGCGGATAATTGCCGATATCTTGCGCAGGGATAATGGTGCTCTTGTCTATTTTGAGCAAGCCGGTTTTCTCGGCTATTTCAATGTTTGTTTTTATAGACCGACCTTCAGTAACGACTTTTTTATTCAATTTTTCTGCTATTTCAATAATGCGGACCATGCGCTCAAATTGGGAAGCAAAGGTGCCGATAATGAGGCGGCCGGAGACCGTCTTCATAATATCCTCCAGCGTTTGAATGACGCGTTTTTCGGGGATGGAAAAGCCGTCCTTTTCCGCGTTTGTTGAGTCAGCGATGAAAAAAATGTTTTTGTCCTTGCCGATGGCGCCCCATATTTCCATCTCACGGTCGGAGGGGATGCCGTCATTATGTTCAAGCTTCAAATCGCCGGTAATGACGACGTTGCCCTGCGGCGTCTCTATAGAGACGCCCATTGAGTCGGGGATTGAATGCGTGACCGGGAAAAATTTCACATGCGTTCCTCCGATGAGTATCGACTGGCCGGTCTCAACGATGACCATTTCCGGTTTCGGCACGTCTGGATATTCCTCTTGGCGCTTCTGAATCATGATGGACGTGAGATTTTGCGTGTAGATGGGCGGCATGCCGAAGCGCGGCAGAGTAAAAGGAATGCCGCCAATGTGGTCGAGGTGTCCGTGAGTAATGATGACGCCTTTCACTCGGTTTACGTTCTTCTCAAGATATTTGGTGTTGGGAAGTATGTAATCAACGCCGGGCGACACGTCTTCAGAAACGAATTGGAAGCCGGCGTCAAAGACGAGAATATCGCCGGTTGCGCCCACTTCAATTGCGATCATGTTACGACCTACTTCCTCCACGCCGCCGAGCGGGATAATGCGCACCGTGGTCGCACCAGCCGGTTCGGGGAAGTAATCGACATTTTTCACTTGTCGAATAGGATTTGCCGATGGACGACGAAGTATCCGCTGGATGCGACGCGAAGCGCTTCCCGGACGCGGTATTCCCTGCCTGCCGACAGGCAGGCGCGAGCCAAACGGACGAGTTCCGCGTCCGAAGCGTCTTCTTTGGTGTGCGGGAATCGGCCGCTCTTCACGCAGGGAATTTGATTTTGGACTTGGTGCGGGTGCAGGAGCTGAATTCATAAATAAGTGCAATTAATTATTTTCTATTCGCTAAAAATGGCCAGACCGAATCGGTTGAGCGATACCACGATGCGATTGTCGCGAAACGGTCGGCAGGAGTTGTGATTTGAGGAAGAAGGACTCCCTTGAGGTCCTTGGGTACGGTGTAGATGAAGTCCGGCGCATAGAGAAACGCAGCTGGATAATCCGCGGCAACATCATCTTCAATTTTTTGGAGATCAGACGCGCGCGTTCCAGGGTCGGCGGAACCGCGCGCATCTTCAAGGAGCGCATCAACGGTCTTGTTCGCATACAACGCGATGTTGAGGCCGGGATCGTTGCGTTCCTGCGAATCCCAGAAAGCGTAGAGGTCCTGGTCGCGGCCAATAACTTCGCCATAAAGGAGCGCCTCGTACTTACGCGGACGAATAACATTTTGTGAAAGGTCGCCCGGCTCGTAGAGTTCAATGCTCACCGGTATGCCGAGTTGTTCCCAATCCGCTTTTACCGCACTCGCAACATTTTTTAATTCCGACACGTTTGATGTGCGTATCGTAATACTGTCAAGCGTCTGTTTCCCGCCTGGAGATGCCCCTCCGGCAGGCGCCTTCCAGACGCGTAGCAATCCATCATAAGTCCATCCTGCCGACTCAAGCACTTGTGCCGCCGCCGCTATTGGATTTTCCGATTGTGGGATGCGCACCTGCTGCACCGTTCCGCCGGGCGGTACCGGACCCATAATCGCGGTCGCGTAGCCGCCAAGTACAGTATTAACAATGGCTTGTCGGTTTATCGCAAGTGAGAGCGCCTCGCGCACTTCTGCACGAGCGTAAATTTGGTTTTCACTGGGGTTCCAGAACACACCGAAGACGCGAGCATAGGGAGCAGTGAGCGCCCCCGTCGTTCCTACGTCATACGCGCTTTCAATAACACCGCTCGCAAGAGCGCTCGCGAGATCTTCGGTGCGCGAATAGAAAATAAAGCGGATGCCATCAAGATACGGACGGCCAGGTGCGTAATAGGGGTTCTCGACAAGCGACATGCTCTGTATGAGCCCAGATGTGTCGCGTGAAATACTCGTTATTTTAAACGGGCCGGCGCCTACTGGATTTGTTTCAAGGTTGGAAAAAGGGAATTGCTCATCTGATATTTCTTGCCAGAGATGGGCCGGGAGAATGCCCAAGGTCGTGAGACCAAGAAAGGGCGCATATGGCTTTGGGAGTGTGAAGCGTACGGTATGCGAGTCAATCGCTTCAGCATCGACACCGGACCACGCCGCATACTCAGGACTCTTAAGGGCAGAATCCTGTGCCTTTTCTATTGTAAAAACGACGTCATCTGCGGTCACGTTGGTACCGTCTGAAAATCTTGCGTTCGGGCGTATGATAAAAGTATATGTTTTGCCGTCAGTAGACACGGTATAACTTTCTGCGAGCACTGGTACGAGCGTACCGGAGCCCGAAAGACCCATGAGTCCGGCGTACGTAAGCGCCGAAATGTCGCGGTCGGCGTCACTTATCGTTAAAAGCGGATTTATGAATTCGGGACTTCCCACTTCTCCCTCGGTGAGAATGCCTCCGTATGCCGGCACGCGCTCAAGAAGCGACTGTTCAAGCGCGTAGAGACTTGCCAGAGAAGCGATACTGACTAGAATCGCGCATGCATAAAACAGAATCCGATCTCCCGGCGAGAAGGCACGAATGCGCCCATTCAGTCGGTCAAGTATAGAAATATTACACGAGCGCACGAAATGTTTTTGCCACCATTGGCTTAGCTGTTCGCGCCTGTCGGAGACAGGTTCTCCCCCGGAGGAAGGCCACTGTTCATTGGTCATGACCCCGCCAGAAGAAAGTTCGTTATTGCCGCGAGTACGAGTAGTACTGCGATAACAATTGTCGCATTGAATAGAAATTTTTCGGCGCCTCTGCGCTTATAAAACGTCGACGCGAAATTATCGCCTCCGAAAGCTCCGCCCAAGGTCGCGCCGCGCTGCTGGAGCACGATGCCGACAATGAGGAGGATTGAGAGGATGATTTCCACGTACGGCAATGCCGATACGAATGCCTCCATCTGTAGGTCCATCTTATCACGAAGTGTGTGAGTGGCGCAAGCAAGCGAGCAGGATAGCCGTATTGTGAGGTGGATAAAGGTGTTTCAGGAAAAACGAAAGAAAATCAGAATCATCAATCGTATTCACGAAGTATCAGTTTTATTCAACTTTTATCACTTTTTGGGCAACCCGTGGGCAATCGATTTTCATCGATTCTCTCGGCTTTATCAGAAAGAACAGTACAGGAAAAAAGCGATAAAGATCTCAAACACCACTGGATGGTGGCTTTTGAGTATAGAAAGTGATTCATGTTTTCAGGTCCTATACTAAATGTCCATCTTGAGCCGATTTAGTACCGTTTCGAATATGCTAAAGTTTGTGAGTGTGAGCGGCCTAAACCGCATGACTTTCGAGTCGTGAGGCATGGTCAAAAACCAGTCAAGAGCAAAGACCCCACCATAGGGATTGCCTTGACTGGTCCTGCAGGGAAACTTGCAGTGGATGGCCCTAAAAAGCTGTCACCCTGTGGTGGGATCTTTGCTATCCACCCGGGATTACCAGCAATCAATCCCGCCTTATGATGCAAATAGTAGTTTGGATTCTAGGTGCCATCGCCGCGTATCGTTTGTGGGATCACTATATGTGGCTGTCCATTATTGTGATTCTTGCAGCACTTAGTTTTGAGCTTGGTCCAGCCGAGAAACGCGAACAATCCGCGACTGGATTGAATCCTGACGCCGCGGCGCATCGTTTCTTTTGGTCCACTTTGATTGTGATAGGCATTTTCATATATTCCTTGTTCGTTTGATGATTCCATGATTCGTAAAACTAAAATCATTATGCTGTGGTCTGTTATCGGACTAGCAATAATCGCGACTGTAGCGTATGGAGCAATAAAGCTGTACACGCCAACTCCGCGGATATCTGCAACAAGCGATCAACAGGAAATTTTAGTTGCTCAAAAAGTTTGTGAACGAGTAAACAAGCTCACAAAAGGACTGTCCGTTGAAGGATCTCCCGTGAATTTAGCGGAATGCATCAAGATGGATAAGAGTTGTGAGCAAAAATGGGGACTGCATTCAGTGTGGTCAGGAACGAGCGATGCAAAAGATGTTCCTGTTTGCTTTTGCGATGATGGGTATCAGTGGGCTAGCGATGGATCGGGGAAATGTGTAGCAAAGATCTAATGAAATTTGGATACACCACCAAATAACATATGAGACAGGACCCTTTGAAAATAGGACGAAATAATGCGACCATATAGGTATATGGGAGAATTTGAAAGCAAACTGAATGCCCTCATAAAGACCGACGCTCGGTTCCTAGACCAAGATGGAGAAGTTCTGAGAGCTAGTGTGGTAGATGCTGCATACAAGGGCGACTCAGCTCTCGTGGAGCTTCTTCTTGGATTTGACGAAGCAAAGATAAAATTCTTTTCTGATGTAAAAGGTGTACTCGCGTTTAAAACAGCCGATTTCGTTGCATACATAGAAGACAAGAACTTTCTAAACGATTCATATACACGGTTCAAAAATAAAATCGGTCTTACGATAGATGGCAAATTTTTCGGCGAGCGGGGCGAGGTCGCTCTCACATGGCCATTCAAGGATTGCGTGCTTGAAGGTGGTATGACCAAAGAAGATCAGAAGCGTAAGGAGATTTTCTTCAATGAAATTCTCGCGCAGGATGAAATAGATAAACTCTTCACGCCAAAGGTGCTAACTAATTGGAAGCGTTACACCGCAAAAGGTGAAGAAAAGATCAACAAACTCAAACGCGATGAGAGTGGTCTTATTAAAGAGAACTTAGTCATCAAAGGCAACAACCTTCTAGCTCTTCATACACTCAAACAACAATTCGCTGAGAAAGTGAAGTTGATTTATATAGACCCACCCTTCAATACCGGAACAGATTCTTTCTTATATAACGATGGATTTTCTCACTCGACCTGGCTTACTTTTATGAAGAATCGGCTAGAGATAGCGAAGCAACTTTTGACCAGAGATGGGAATGTTTTCATTCATATAGATGTAAACGAGTCACATTACTTGAAGATTCTTTGTGATGAAGTGTTTGGACGCGAGAACTTCGTAGAAGAAATTACATGGGCCTATGGTTCCGCATCGGGTGGCCGTGCAGCAGGCGCAAAGCCCGTTAACATTCACGATTATATTCTGCACTATGCGCGCGAATACAGTTCCCGCAAGCAAAATAAAATCCATACGCCTTACACAGATAAGTATGTTGAGGATTGGTTCAAATATACTGACAAAGATGGACGACGATACCGCAGACGAATGCGCGAACGGAATGAAAAAGGAGAAGTAGTTTGGGAAAAACAATATCTAGACGAGAGCAAGGGCGTACCCCTCACAACAGTTTGGACTGACATTCGGCAAGTCTATGCGGACCCGCGAGCATACAAAGAGAACCAGCGTGAACACACCGAGCTTATGGATGGTTTTTCAACACAGAAGCCTGAACGGCTCATGCAACGCATTCTTGAGATGGCCACTGACCCAGGCGATATAGTGCTGGATTATCATTTGGGGAGTGGGACTACTGCTGCCGTTGCACATAAAATGGGCCGTCAGTATATCGGAACAGAACAATTGCATTACGAACACAACGGTTCTGTGCCACGTTTACAGAAGGTGATCAAGGGCGATACAGCAGGCATCTCAAAAGAAGTTGGCTGGAAAGGTGGCGGCGATTTCGTCTACGCGGAACTTATGCGATATAACGAATTGTTCATAGGAGATATAGAGACCGCGAAAGACACAAATGCTCTTCTTAAGATTTGGCAGCGCATGAAAGAAGAAGCATTCTTTAAGTTCAGTGTGGAGATGCAAGCGTTTGAGAATAGCATTGATACCTTTAAGACTTTGCCACTCGATAAGCAAAAGAAGATACTTTGCGGCGTTCTCGACAAGAATCAACTCTATGTGAACCTGTCCGAGATAGACGATGCAGAATTTAAAATCGCCAAGGCCGATCAACAGGCGACCAAAGAATTTTACGATGGTCGATAATTGCAAAGATGCCACAACAATTTCTCCACGACGAATACGACGTACTCTCTCGACAAAATCGAATAGATCGAACGATACCTGATTACCTCGTCTCGAACCTTAATCCCGAGTTTGTTCTACGCCCATATCAAGTCGAAGCATTCGCGCGATTCTTCGACTATCTCAAAAATTACGAAGGCAAGGAGTATCCGATACACCTACTCTTCAATATGGCCACCGGCTCAGGAAAGACCAACATCATGGCTGGGTTGATGCTATACCTCTACAAACAGGGGTATCGCAACTTTCTTTTTTTCGTCAACTCAAACACGATCATCAGCAAAACGAAGAATAGTTTTCTCAATGAATCGTCTCGTAAATACATCTTCAATCCCGCAGGAATCACAATAGATGGTAAACACATTGTTATAAGGCCGGTTTCCAACTTTGAAGATTCAAATGATCACGATATCAACATCTGTTTTACCACATTGCAGAAACTACACGGAGATCTCACTATTGAGAAGGAAGGAATGCTTACCTATGAAGACTTCAAAAACAAAAAGGTAGTACTTCTTTCTGACGAAGCACACCACACACAAAAGCAAACAAAACAAAAGAGTCTCGGAGTTTCTTTAGAAGAGGCGAGTTGGGAGAATACCGTCGAAAAGGTATTTCAGCAGAATGTCCACAACTTGCTGCTTGAGTTCACTGCAACGATGGATTTCGCCCATGGAGCTATCGTATCCAAATATCGTAATAAGATTCTCTACCGTTACGATCTGAAACAGTTCCGCAACGACGGGTATTCAAAGGATCCACAAATTTTATCGAGTGATACTGACAAAAACGGCCGTATGCTTCAGGCAATTATTGTTAGTCAATACAGACAAGAGGTAGCGACCGCAAATGGTATCTACCTAAAACCAGTAGTACTCTTTAAAGCGCAAAAAACCATTACGCAATCCGAAGAGAATAAAGTACTTTTCCATAAATTAATTGGAGATCTTTCAGCCGCAGACATTAAAGAGGCACGGAGATGGAAGAATGAGGTGCTCGAGCGAGCATTTGTCTTTTTCAAGGAGCAAGGCATCACAGATTCTGTGTTAACGCGTAAACTTAAAGATGGATTTGCCGAGAGCAAATGTCTGAGTGTGAATGATGAGACACAAAAAGAACAGAACCAAATTCTTCTAAATTCGTTAGAGGATAAAGACAATCAAATACGGGCCATATTTGCCGTACAGAAGCTCAATGAAGGATGGGATGTACTCAATCTCTTTGATATCGTCCGTTTATACGAAACACGTGACTCAAGAAACAACAAGCCCGGACCGACAACAATTGCCGAAGCGCAACTCATTGGTCGTGGTGCTCGTTATTACCCATTTGCTCTATCAAGCGAACAAGATCGCTACACACGCAAATACGACTCAAGTCTGAATAGCGAGTTGCGTATTCTCGAGGAACTTCATTACCACTGTCATCCAGGCGATAAATCCCGTTATATAGTCGATATAACAAACGCTCTTATACAAACAGGGCTCCTAGACGAACAGGAGACAGTTCGTGAATTACGACTTAAAGAAAGCTTCAGGGAAACTAAGTTCTATAAAAGTGGCGTGGTGTTTGCCAATGAACGCAAAAAGCGTTGTTACAATCATGTCCGATCTTTCGATCAGCTTGGCGTGAAGCGTAAGAATATTAGTTACACTGTGTTTTCTGGAATGGGAGCAGAAGAAGGAGTCTTTGCCGATAGGAAGACGCCCAAAGCGACAGTTGCCATAAGTACAAAAGATGTAAAAGTCGCGGATATTGAACCGCATGTTGTTCGCGCAGCTCTTTCATATAACGACTTTTTTTCCTTTTCCAACTTTAAACAATACATACCCGGCATTTCCTCGCTGGCAACTTTCGCTACAGATCCCAATTATATTGCCGGCCTTAGTATTACATTTCGAGGTTCTGAACACGATCTCGAATTTTTAGACAACAGAACAAAATTTGCGGCTCTAATGGTTCTCCTTGCAGACATAGAAGCACAAATGAAGGAAGCGTTAACAGAATATGAGGGCACCGAAAGCTTCTTGCCACAGGCTGTCCGCCTTGTCTTTACTGACAAGAAAGTAAAAGTACGTATACCAAAAGAAACGATTTACGATGAGGGTCGTCGTGTATTTCTCGAGGACAAACCTTGGTATGTGTTCGAAACACAATACGGAACGAGCGAAGAAGATTCTCTCGTTGATCTCATCGGCCGATATGTAAGTGACTTTAAGAAAGAATTCCGTGAGGTCTATTTAGTACGCAATGAACGACAGCTGAAAATCTATAACTTTTCTGATGGTCGTGGTTTCGAGCCGGATTATCTCCTCTTTCTAATCGGTAAAAAAGGGCAAAACTACACTTACCAACTCTTTATTGAGCCAAAAGGCCAACACCTGCGAGAATATGATTTATGGAAGGATCAATTTCTTGAGGAGATACGAACTCGCTTTAAGGATAAAATCTTCACAGCTGAATCGAAGACCGGATATCGAGTTATAGGAGTACCGTTCTATAACAGCGAAAATGAAAATGAATTTGTCGAGAAAATGCTCAGTGTTTTGTAGACTTTATGGACGAGGAACTCTTTGAATTAGCAAAAGAAAACGACCTCTCACTTGATGAAGCACAAGAGGTTCAAGATCTTGCCGATGAGCTCGGTGTGGATTTAGACGATGCGTTAGAGATTTGGCAGGCGCAATAAATCAAATAATAATGACCACCGCGACCTCCACAATTTTACTATCCAGTCCTCAATTCAATGCAATCAATGCTTCGTTGCATAGCATTGCCTTCTCGCTTCAAAATCAGTCTTTTTTGAATACGCAGCTCTTCGCGGCTGTAGTTGGTGCCGCTTTGGGGCTAATGCCTTCATTGTATTTGCTTTACAAAGATAGGCCAAGAATAAAAGTTAAAGTGGGTCACATTCTGGTCCCAATTCCATCAATCAGTCATATAGACAACGGCTTCTCGGTCGCCATCTCCAATAGTGGCAGAAGGCCGATAACAGTAGAGAGGATATTTCTTCCGTTTAAAGACGGAGAGTCGCTTGTCTTCACTAGCGAATCAAGTTTTGTAGGTGGTTCCAGCGGGTTGCCTAAAGTACTTGGCGAAGGAAATTCTCATAATGTCGCGGTTCTGGCAGGAGAGGTAGCGGAGGCCTTCTTAAGGAAACAATCCTATCCCGTCGCGGCTTGTTATGGTGATGCTCTCGGCAATGTCTACAAATGTAAGACAACACAGGAATTTTGGGACACGATGTTTAGAGTCCAAGCTAGCGATTCTAACTAGGCTCGACTGCTATACTGTTCGCATGAAAGTTAATTTCTCTTCTCGCCCGGTTCAATACACCATCGTTGGAATCATCCTTATCGTCTGTCTCGGCATCACAGTTTTTGTGACAGGAAAGGAGCTCTTGAAACTTGCCGGATCGAATCAAGACTTCACCACAGCCACAGGAGGCAAATGCAACATTGCGATTATTCCATTAGTCGGGCAGATCTTCGCTTCTCAAGCTGATGCCGATGCCCAGAACGCGTCCGACAACAGTTCAACGGTTTCTGCGGAGTATGTTCTTCAAGAAATAGAACGCGCTCAAAATGACAGATCAATCAAAGGCGTTGTTCTTCGTGTTGATTCCCCCGGAGGTTCGCCGGTTGGAGGCAGTCTCATAGCAAACGCTCTGAAAAGGTTGAATAAGCCGTCAGTTGCTCTTATTTGGGGGCAAGGCGACTCCGCTGCATATCTCGCGGCTACAGGTGCAAACACCATCATCGCTTCGCCATCATCGGACATCGGTGACATAGGTGTTACGGATTCGTATCTTGATCAAAGCGGAAAGGATATACAGGACGGTCAGAAGTTCATACAAATCGCCGCTGGCACATACAAGGACACAGGGAATCCGGACAAACCGCTCTCATCCGATGAGCAGGCGTTATTGCAACAAGAAGTAAACGAGGTGTATCAAAACTTCGTTCAAGCAGTGGCGAAGAATCGCGGGATGTCGGTTGACGCAGTTAAAGATCTTGCAGACGGAGAATCGTTTGTTGCTTCAACTGCTACAAGCACAGGTTTGATTGATTCATTGGGCGATTCCGAAACAGCACGCGTCTGGTTTCAACAAAAGTTAGGTAAATGGTCTGATCCAGTGTTGTGTGAATGACATAACAGCAAAAACGGCAGGACCAAAATCCTGCCGTCATGCTTTTACTAATTCTTGAATGACTGAATGGCAGCACTCGCCGCGTCTTTCGTGAGTTCACCTAGTTGTTCTTCCCACTGACGACGCTGACTGTCATCAGTTACTTTGACTTGAATCAGTTGGCGAAGATACTCCAACTGCTTTTCAGTCGCTGGTTCTGAAGCACTATCTCCGTAAGATTCTTCGGCTCCTGATTTGTCACGGATCAGGTCGAGAACTTTACTTGCTCGAATTGCGGCGTCAGCTAATGCACTGTTGAATGCACACGCGATAGCTCGTCCGAAGAATTTGTTAGTCGGGCCAATCATTGCGCTACCTCGTCCCTGCGAAAGCACCCTGCCGTCTTTGGTCATAGTGCAGAGGAACGAAACCAATCCGTCGACGCCCATTAAGTTGAGCGTCTGCAGATCTTCCTCGACAACTGCCTTGATAGTGTGAGTACCGAGGCACTTATCGATTTCTGATCTGATAGGATTTTCTTTGTCCTGAAGATCGTAGACTTTTGCGCGCATCAACTCAATAGGATGCTGTGGTTTTAACTGGAACGGCGATACGACTGACACTGCTGGTTTCCGATAATAGGTCTGATTCATATTTGATGTGTTTAGGTAATAATGGTTTCGATATTTCAATCGGTTTGACGGTTAGTTCTTTGTTAGGGTCGTAGTAACTTAAGTACATCACAAGCTTCACTCCGCTTCCGCTCATACCTTGGCTCGTTCAACTTGTAGGCGATAGAAGAGCAAAACAGTACGAGGTATCTTAATATCTTCTCCACGCTCGTTTTTGGCGTCTATGTAAGTAATGGAGCGTAGAGCTTTCTGACCTTTCTTGACAGTGAATCCAAGCTTTAACCACTGCGCAAAAGTTCGGGCATTTTGATACGGATCATATCTTGCTGCCTCCGCTTCTCCCCAGCGTTCACTAATTTGATTTCTGATCATCGTGCTTGTTAGTTCCGAGCCAGTGAAAGGCGTCGCAACAAGTTCTTCAACAGACTTCATACGCATCTCTTGCGGGGAAGAAGTATCCTCTTGCACGCTTCACGCATCGCTTCTTCTCGTGATTCGCCCTCTGATAAAACTGTAATTCCATCGTTGGCGATTACTGAATAGCCGTAGATGTCAGGCAGTTCTTCGACTTCAGAAGTGTGTTCATTCCAAACACGCCGATGAATCGGTTGTATATACATAATGCTTATTCTCTTAACTAATAATGACTAACGAAAACTGAGTGGTATTGAAAAGGTGGGGTGGGGGAGTTATTCACTTTAGAGTTCCAAGGAAATGGACCTCCTCATACAGTACGGTACCGGTCTGCAAGTTTGAAAAATTCTCATCACGCGATAAACTCTTCGTCTTTTAGGATTACCACCCACCATTTTCAGAATTTCATTGGCGTCTATAAATTTTTTCCAATTTTCTGATAATTCGCTCGTCTACGCTTTGACATTTGTCAGATGAGTACTCTAGTAAAGTGAGTAGGTGGTATGAAAAGTACACAAAGTACCGTGCTTAATAGGTTCGCCCGCAGAGGAGTAGCGATCGCTTTCGTACCACACGAACAAGCACCGGTCGCTACTCCTTTGCGTTTATTCTTCATTTATTGTGGTTATGAATTCATCTACAAGTACAGCAGAGATCAAAAAAGATTTAAATGAAAACAAAATCCTAGAATACGGCAAATGGTATGTGGAAGAAGGGCTCACAATTATTCCAATCGGGAGCGATGGCAAACCGCTTCTCTATTCGTGGAAGAGTTTTGCAAAGAGCGGAACTCGCGCCACGACCGAAGATGTTATTCAGTGGGTTAGACAATGGCCCGATTTGAGATGGGGACTGGCTACCGGCAGAGGTATGGGCATTATCGTTATCCATCTGAAGTCAGAAGAAACCATCAATCAATGGCCTTCCACTGTGTGTTCAGAAACAAGCGACGGGGGTATAGATTTATTCTTCCTTCATCCGGGCATTTTTTTCCGTTCCAATGTGAAAGTCAGAAGCAAAAAAGAATTCATGCCGGACATCGATGTCATCGGCGAAGATGACTATGTGATTTTGCCGTTATCGTTGAGTAGCGGAGAACTTCCTTGTGAAGGATGGATCAGCGCGCCCGATGATACTTATTACGCCGGAATTCCAGATGATATCCGCTCCTTAATTCTTGAGGATCCGGACTGCATTCTTACGGAAGTGCCGGAAGGTGTTCCGCTTCCTGAAGTGAAAGGAAGGAACGGCAGCGTTGATAAAAGAATTGCGAGGATAACAGGAACGGAGTATGAGCAATGAATATAAGCCGAGAGAATCGTCGGCCATAAAGATTGTAAACATGGTGCTGGAAAATCCCGGCATCATCCTATTCAGCGATGAGTACGGCGTTGCCCATGTAAAATTTCCGGTCGGCGGTCATTCAGAAATATGGCCGTGCAAAAGCAGCGCCTTCACTCGTTGGATCAGCGGCGAGTACTACCAATTCACTCACGGGAAAACCATAGCGGGTCGAGAAAGCACAAAAGACGCTTGTAATCTTCTTGAAGCGTGGGCTGTCAATAAAGGAAAAGAACACAAGCTCTATAATCGCATCGGAGAAACATCGGATGCGACTTGGTACGACTTAGGCGACGAAGAATGGCGGGCGGTAAGAATAACAAAAAGCGGCTGGGAAATCGTGACAGATGTTCCAATTCTATTTCGCAGATTCTCGCATCTTGCTCCTCAAGTAGCTCCAGCGAGAAACGGTTCGGTGAAAGATATTTTGCAGTTCGTAAATGTTACCAGCCCGGAACAGCAGACGCTCTTCCTCGTTCACTTGGTATCCATGTTCATACCCGGATGGCCACACCCGGCGCTCTATGTGTATGGTTCACAAGGTTCTGCGAAGTCCACCCTAATCCGTATTGATCGTAAGTTGATCGATCCGTCTAAGATTGAAGTGGTGGGGCTGACTCGCCACGAGAAGGAATTGGCTCAGCAGTTAGGCCACCATGCCTTTCTCGCTTTAGACAATGTTTCAGATATGCCTGATTGGATCGCCGATATTCTCTGTCGTGCAATCACAGGCTCCGGCTTCAGCAAGCGCGAACTTTATTCAGACGATTCCGATATCATTCGTCATGTGATGGCGAATATCGGAATTAACGGAATCAACATCGCGTCCAATCGCGGCGACTTGCTTGAACGCAGTCTTTTACTGAAACTAGAACGCGTAAGCAAAGGGGATAGGAAACAGGAACACGAACTTATGGCTGACTTCGAGCTAGCACGCCCGAAGATTCTTGGTGCCATTTTTGATGCTGTGGCGAAAGCAACGGCGATAAGACCATCCATCAAAGTGGACGAGCTGCCGCGTATGGCAGATTTCGCTTTGTGGGGTTGCGCCGTCTCCGAAGCATTGGGAATTGGGCAAAAAGCGTTTCTCGACGCGTACTTTCGAAATATAGGAAATCAGAGCGAGGAAATGATCAGCGGCAATACTGTCGCAACGATTCTAGTTAGCATCGTTGATTCTCATTACGGAGAATTTCCATGCGAGAATCCTACGGAGCTTTTCAAGGCTTTCAAGGATCGCGCCTTTACAGAGCAGATCATGGATCACCGTCTTCCGGCTAATCCAGCGGCTTTTATGCGTGAACTAAATCGCATCAAAACCCCGCTTGAGGAAATGGGGTATCAAATTCAAACCAATAGCGATCGCAGCATAACCATTCGAAAAATCACAGCGGAACCTGAAGCGCCGTCGTCGTAAGACGCGATACAGCGATTGCAGCCATTTGTGGGCATCTTGCAGGGAACTGCACAACCCATCTGTCCGTTAAGAAGAAGAATTAAGAGGCACCGGTGATCATCTGTGGTCATTTGCTGCTCGTACGGGTACCCACAAATGGCTGTAATCGCTGCGATAGCAGATAAAACCATTGACAATGAAAATCGCAAGAATACAATATGGTCGTGTGGGATGAATCCTGCATTGTTCTAACTAGCACTATTTTTGTACATGTCTTGTATATGTCCCTCTACTGTAATATTGAAGCGTGACGATTGAGTGTTGTCGTCACCCAAGTCATCTTTGTGATTTACTGAACACTCCTAGTTGATGAGAGCAGTTGTGTCTTTTGGTACGGCTTTTCTCATTAGGAAGGAGTGTTTTTTTGTCTTAATTTTTGGTACTCGACCTTCATAACAATGCCGGTGCTTACTACTGCGCGGATTCGTTTAAACGAAGCCACTGTCTCACGCGCAATAAACGGTATTCAACTATGGGAAAGTCAGATAAGTCAGGTGCAATTATCCGTGTGCAGGCAGGCAGTAATAAACAGCGTCTTGTTGGGACGCTGGTGATAGAGTTATATAGCTCGCCGGTTCTACCGGTCCTGTACTGTTCTTTGACAAATGAATATGTCGGTTGATTTCATTCCGACACTCGAGCTATTAACACCCGCTGAAGTGGCGGAGCTGTTTAGAATCTCCATGTCTGGAGTGAGGCGCTTACAACAGCAACGATGCATTCCTTTCACAAAAATTGGAGGCAGCGTCCGTTTTGTCAAAAGCGATCTTGCATCGTATGTGGAGCGGGTACGAGTGAAATCCATCGGCTGAATAAAATATTATGACAGCACGAAAAATAGGGAAAAAGTCATGGTGGGTTGATTTGAGGTTCAACCACCTGCGATATAGAAAGCGAAGTCCCGATAACACACAAGCCGGAGCGCGTGCGTATGAAGCAGTTCTTAGACAGAAACTGGCGCGCGGTGAAAGCATAGACGACGCGATGCGGATAATGTCGCAAGACCAGACATTCGAGCATTTCGCGCAGAGATGGTTCGATGAGTATGTGATGCCTAACAGCAAACCCGCGACGCAGTATTCGAGGAAAGGCATCTTGTTCCCGTCGCTTGTTCCATTCTTCGGCAAAATGCAAATCAATCAGATAAAAGTAAGCGATGTTGAAAGGTACAAAGCCCGGCTGCTTAAAAGGGGTCTTGCAAGGAAAACCATCAACGGGCATTTGGTGGTCTTCCATCACTGCGTGTCGACTGCATACAAGTGGCTGCAACTTGAAGGAGTGCCGCCCGAAATCAAATGGCTCAAATGCCCGCCGTCAAAGACCGACTATCTCTCGTTTGAGGAGAGCGAATTCCTGCTGTCCCATTCGGACGGGGTAGTACGAGAGATAATACTGACGGCCCTCAGGACTGGCATGAGGCTGGGAGAGCTCATCGGCCTCCAATGGTCGTCAATTGATTGGCCCAGCAAGCTCATTATCGTGAGGCATTCTTGGTCTCACTACGCGAAAGCGCTCGGTTCGCCGAAAAGCAACCGCGAGCGCCACATCGACATGACCAATGACCTATACGAGACGCTTCTCAAAAGGAAGAAGGACACCGGGTTCGTATTCTTGGATTCTGACGGCGAACACTTTAACCAACATCGTCTGAACAGGCGACTAACGAATGTCTGCGAGAAAGCGGGATTGCGCCACATTGGTTGGCATGTCCTACGGCATACATTCGCATCCCACCTAGTCATGCGAGGGGCGCCTGTGCCAGCCGTACAAAAGCTTCTGGGGCACTCGAACATTGATATGACCATGAGATACGCCCATCTCGACCAGTCAACACTGCGAACTGCGATTGATCTGCTGAACCCTATGTTGGCACTTCCTGCGAGTTTTGGGCAACCCGTGGGCAATCGATGGTTTGGATCACAAGCGCAGGAATTTGTTCCGAGAAGTTCAATGCCAGAAAACCTTGTAGTTACAAGGCTAGAAATCGCAGGTCAATCTGTCTCACCTTGAATTGGAGTGGGAGGCGATACGAATGCCTCCATCTGTGTCTATGAGGATAGCATGAAAAGGGAAGCGGATGCAACTGCGCATAAAAAAGAGAAGCCCGTGAGGAAGCAAAGCTTCCTCACGGGGCGATTCTATTCATCTGGAATCTTTATTGGTTCACCGGTAACGATGAAGCACCTTGTGGGGAAGCGTTTTGACGGCTTAGCCCATTTCCCGGGAACCGCATAAAGATCCCCGGTCTCTTCTTCCATAGCAATGATCCATTGCTTCTTCCCCTCTGTTCTCAATTTATCCATAGAAGTGGAAGAGGCAGAAATGGGAGTAACAGGAAAAAATATGTCAAGAAAACCCACAACTCCAAAGAAAAGGACCATTAAACAAATGACGACAAACGTAACTTTCCCCAATTTCTTCATGCCGCCCCTCCTCTTTTTCTTTATTTTGTGAATTCAAAAACCATCTGAAAACCAGCATAGCAGATGGCCCTATATTTGTCAAGCGTTGCGGAAAGATGATATTTTCTCTATACTCTCTTTACGTGTAGAGACGAGCGATTATTCATTTATATATAAGAGGATATGGCAAAGAAATTTTCGCTAAAACCGATGAGCGACCATGTGGTCATACGACCCTTCGAAAAGGAGGGCGAGAAGAAACTCGCGTCGGGCATCATTATTCCCGAGGTGGCCAATAAGGAGAAACTCTTAAAAGGCGAAGTCATCGCCGTTGGCCCAGGCCGCCGAAATGATGCCGGAGAGCGCATGCCGATAGAAGTGAAACCGGGCGATACGGTCTTTTTCAAAAAACCGTGGGATGAGCCGATCAAGATTGATGAAGTTGAGTATTATGTGCTTCCCGAATCCGACATTATCCTTATTGAAAAATAACTATGGCGAAACAAATTCTTTTTTCTGAAGACGCACGCAAAGCGATTATGAAAGGTATCGCGCAGGCCGCGCGCGCGGTGAAGGTGACCTTGGGACCCAAAGGGCGCAATGTTGTCATTGAGAAATCGTATGGCGGGCCGCGCATCACCAATGACGGCGTCTCCATCGCGAAGGAGATTTCTCTGAAGGATAAATTTGAAAATATGGGCGCGGAAATCGTGAAAGAAGTGGCGAATAAAACCAATGACACGGTCGGCGACGGTACCACGACCTCGGTCGTTCTTTTTGAAGCGCTCGTTGAAGACGGGCTTTCGCACGTGATGAAGGGTGCGAATGCGATGGCGATCCGAAGCGGCATGGAGAAGGCGAAGGTGTCCGCCCTCGCAGAGCTTAAGAAGATGGCGAAGCCTGTCAGCGGGAAGGCGGAGGTGAAGCAGGTCGCTTCTATCTCGGCAGAATCTGAAGTACTGGGCTCTATCATCGCCGAAGCGGTGGAGAAAGTCGGCGCCTCCGGCGTCGTTACCGTTGAAGAGTCGCAAGGAATGGAACTTTCCTATGAAATCGTTGAAGGTCTCCAAACGGACAAGGGCTATGTCTCGGCGTATATGATTACGAATCCGGAGCGAATGGAAGCCGAGATGAAGGATGCGCTCATCCTCATTACCGACAAGAAAATCGGTAACGTGCAGGAGATTTTGCCCGTGCTTGAGAAAATCGCGCAGTCGGGCAAGAAAGAACTCGTCATCATCGCGGATGACATTGAGGGCGATGCGCTCGCGACCTTTGTCGTTAATAAATTGCGCGGTACCTTCAATGTGCTCGCGGTCAAAGCGCCGGGCTATGGCGACCGGAAGAAGGACATGCTCGCTGATATCGCGGTCGTCGTCGGCGGTCAGGTTGTTTCTGATGAAGTCGGTATCAAGTTTGAAAACATGACGCTCTCTATGCTCGGAAAGGCCGCGCGCGTCGTGGCGACGAAGGATTCTACCACCATCGTTGGCGGGAAGGGAAAGAAAGCGGACATCGCCGCGCGGTTAGCGCAACTCAAAGTGCAAGCGGAGAATACCGACTCAAAGTTTGACAAGGAGAAATTGGAAGAGCGCATCGCGAAGCTTTCGGGTGGCGTGGCGGTCATTTCGGTCGGCGCCGCGACCGAGACCGAAATGAAATATTTGAAAGATAAGATTGATGATGCAGTGAAAGCAACGAAAGCGTCTATTGAAGAAGGTATCATTGCGGGCGGCGGCTCCGCGTTCGCTAAAGTTGCAAAGAAACTCATGGCACATGAAGGGAAAATGAGTGTAGATGAAAAAACCGGTTTTGATATTGTCGTGCATGCGCTTGAAACGCCGCTTGCGCAGATAGCGATAAATGCCGGCAAAGATGACGCGGCGGTTATCGTTTCTCGGGTGCAATCCGGCAAGGCGAATGCCGGTTATGACGCCCTCACTGACGAGGTTGTTGAGGATATGCTCGCTTCCGGCATCGTTGACCCAGTGAAGATGCAGCGCATGTCGCTTGAAAATGCTATTTCTGCCGCGGCGATGCTTCTCACCACCGAGGCGGCAATCGCCGATATTCCAGAACCGAAAAATCCGCCTGCTGGCGGAGCGAGCGGCATGGACGGAATGGACTATTAAGGTTTCTGATTATAGCTCACGACCTCCCAGCCGTGCGTTTGCGAAAATATTTTCCACGGATGAAATTCGCAGATGGTGATACCCGCGTTATTCGAGACATTGAAGAATGAAAGCTTTATGAAATCAGCGGCGTGAAGCTGTTCACGATAGAGCATATACGAGATCAGCATTTTGAGAAACACATGATGCGTCACAACGCAGGTCTCGCGCGCTCCCTGGCGGGGAAGGAGCGCGAGACATTTTTTCGCGCGCTTCTTCAAGTCAATAAAATTTTCCTCATCGGAGAAACGGTAATTATCAGAATGATAGGCGAGGTCCATCTGATCAATAATATGGGCGACTTCTGGTTCGTCCTGGCTTTTCTCGGTGATTTCAGAAGGGTTGCGTCGTTCAACAAGAAGAGGAGAGTAAATAATAGGTACGTTGAGATGTGTGTTGATGATTTCCGCAGTTTCGCGCGCGCGTGGATACGTGCTTGAGATGATACGCGAGATGGAAAGGTGTTCAAGGTCGCGGCCCACATTCTCCGCTTGTCGCCGGCCGTTTTCGGAGAGTGCGCCCTCTTCTCCTTGGCGGATATGTTTAGCGTTCATCATCGTTTCGCCGTGGCGGACAAAATAAAATCGCATCACTTTCAGTATACTCGCACTCTGTCACGTTTTGCACAGGGGGGTCTCCAAATAATTTAAAAGGAGTCATACTAGAAGAAGCGGACGATCAACTCCCGCTTTAACAATCTTTCAAATCACATGAAAGCACTGCACAAAATAGCATTCGTCCTCGTCATCATTGGCGGACTTGATTGGGGCCTTATCGGGCTCGGTGGCTGGGTGGGCGGCAATTGGAATGTCATAAATCTTATCCTCGGTTCGGTGCCGGTAGTTGAGAATCTCGTCTACTTGCTCGTCGGCATCTCGGCACTCATCCTTATCTTCAAGAAGAAAGGAGGCTATATGGCTAGCAATCCTCAAGGGATGTCCCAAGGGATGTAATTATTTGCGCGAAGCGCAAAAAAGAATCGCCGGCCTAATGCCGGCGATTCTTTTCAGAGTTGCAAATAAACGCAACTTATAGTATATTGTATGCGGATTTTGATCTCTGAAAAGATGCTTAACATAGGAAAAGGGAAAGAGAGGTGAGTCATGGAAAGAAGAATAGTTCAGATTTTGTTGGCAGTGGCGTTGGCAGTGGCGTTGATTATTGTTTTTTCGCCATCGCCAGCAGGGGCGCGCGGCGGCGGACATGGAGGAGGGGGCGGACATGGAGGTGGAGGTGGTTACCATGGTGGTGGCTATAGTGGTGGTTTCCACGGCGGAGGCGGTCATTACGGAGGATACTACGGAGGATACCATGGTGGTGGCTACCGCGGCGGTTATTATGGCGGTTATCGTGGTGGATATATCGGCGGCCGCTACCCTTATTGGGGGCCGTTCATTGCTGCAGGGTATCCATATTGGTACTATCCATATTCTTTTTGGTATAGGGATGCCTATTACCCGGGTGGATATTCCTACTGGTATTCACCAGACCAAATTGTTGTAGACCCGAATTCTTATAATTATGGGTCTGGGCAGATGTCGCCCCCGCCGCAAATGTCGCAGGCGCCACCACCACCGCAATATCAACCTCAGCAGATTCCGCAAAATGTTCCTCCTCCGCCACCTGCAATGGCTCAACCGCCCCAGTCGGGGGAGAAGCTTTGTCGGGCACCGGAAAACGGCGGGTGGAAGTATTTTACCTGCCCGTGAAAGGAGATGAACGTGAAAAAAATAATTGCTGTCATGGTTGTTGCTGTGGTCGTGGTAATGCTTGCGTTACCGCAAGTGGCGCAAGCTCACTGGCACGGTGGTCCCTGCATACTCGGGCTTGCTGGACTTTTCGCCCTTCTCTTCGGGTGGGCAGTAACCCATCCTCAACCTCCTCCGCGACCCGTTGTCATCGTTCAGCCGCCCTCGGCTCCTACGGTTCAGTGCTTCAAGATGGTTAATGGACACTGGGAACCGCGGAAGAGTGAAGACGGAAAGTACCACGAGGAATTCGTTCCAGAACCGGAACATAAAGTCCCGGTTTCCTGCCAATAGCGAAACCGAAAAAGGTTGGGCATTTCTTCTGAGGAGCCCGCAACTGCATCCCGCAGTTGTTCTGGGCTCCTTTTTTAAATGCAAAAAATCTTTTGCGGATGGGGAGGGATTCGAACCCTCGATACGGGTTTTAAACCGTATAATGGATTAGCAATCCATCACTTTCAGCCTCTCAGTCACCCATCCTCGTACTGTTATCCTACTGCATTTTCGTATCTTCTCAAATGCTTTGGATTATGACTGCCTATAATTAAGAAGTACCGTTTCATATCTCCGATACTATCAAGACGAACATCATGGCCGGTTATTCTTGAATGAAGTCCGAATTTCCCCAGAAGAGCGTGCACAGAACGTCGCAACGGTTTCGAGGCACTTGTAAATGACAGTTTTTTGTAAGCGTACCATGTGTCTTTCACGCGATACCGATGTGTAAAAATGGATCCATCTGTATCAATAAGTCCTCGTAGGCACGCCATCGCGAATTTTTTATCGCGCTTGATCCACACAGGAATGTCGAATTGTTGTCTGACTTTATTTCCTATCGGCAACCCTAATTCGTGCAAATATCGCACCAGTTCTGTTCTGGATACAACAATGTCGTTTACAGAATTTTTTGGTGAGTGATAAATACTCGGCGTTATTCTGAAAAGTTTCTTAATAAGATTCACTACAAATATGACATATTCCAAGTCATCGATATGATGAAGAGTAATTATGATTTGATATTTGCTAATGCCACCATCACCCATCATGATGCCTATAAACTCAGCGAGTTTCTCACTGCGATGCGGTCTGCGAATATTTTTCGGCTCGAGGATAGGATTCCTTTTGAACTTTCCTGTAGTTTCCCACCATAGATGCCATTGTTCTTTCCGATACTTTTCGTTGCGTGGAATACAACCATATTTTTTTATGACCGCAGCGAGACCCATTTTGCTGGCTTTTGTAATATGTGCATATGCATCACGAGTGCAAATGTTTTTAGGGATCGGAATACATATCCGTTCAGAGAGTAAATGAACGACAGTAAGCGGCATAGAAAATTTTTCTCTGCGCCAATCTCGGACAGCCCGCTCAGAGCAATGGGAAATACGAGCCATATCAGCAATCGTTAATCTTTCCCCCACACGCTTTAAAAATGTCTGTTGTTCGCCGGAAGGAAATACGACTCTTTTATCTTTAAACGTTTTAGCCATACTTCCATTCTAACATACTAAATAAAGCAGAACGAATGATTAATGAGCGAGAGCGAGCGGGACGATGTGTTCGGCGCCGGATTTTTTGAGTACGTCAATTGCCGCTTGGAGCGTGGCGCCCGTAGTGAGGATGTCATCTAGAATAATGTATGTGCGCGCGGGATCGGCGCGGCGTGTCGCTTTAAACGCGCCGCGCATATTTTCTTCACGTTTACGGTGGGGGAGTGCGACCTGCGAATCCGTTTCGCGCAGGCGAATGAGCATATTGGGCTTAAGAACGAACTCGGGCGCGTTTCGGGTACGAGTTTCGGGGCGACAAGGGAGAGAAGGTTGTCGCTTGAAATATCGCGCACCGCTTTTTCATCCACGCGCGGAGGAAAGAGGAAGTCCAGCCAATGAGTCATAGTATCGTCGTGGTATTATTCTCGCATATGTCGCTCCTCGGAGGCATCTTTACGAAGAAAGAGAAGAGCGTTCTTGGCGTTGATATCGGCTCTTCATCATTAAAAGTTGTACAGCTGCGCAAAGAACACGGCAAGGCGATACTCGAGACCTACGGCGAACTCGCGCTCGGTCCTTATGGCGGAGGAGATGTCGGGCAAGCGACAAATCTTTCTGCCGAGCAAATTGCCGAGACACTGAAAGATTTGTTGCGCGAAGCGAAGGTAACGACCACCAGTTGCGGTGTCTCCATACCGTATTCCCGTTCTCTGCTCACACTGGTTGATTTGCCTTTCAGTAAAGACCCGAAAGAACAAAAGACCATTATTGAACTTGAAGCGCGCAAGTTTATTCCTATGCCGGTATCCGAAGTGCAGCTGGATTGGTTCATTGTGCCCGAAACGGACCCTTCGCAAAGCGCAGCTGTGCGAGGGAAAGTTGAAGTGCTCATTGTTGCGGTCCATAACGATGAACTTGCATTACTTCAGAGTTCCATCACTGGCGCAGGACTCTCTGCAAGTTTCTATGAAATTGAGATTTTCAGCACGATACGCGCGGTTGTTGATGAACCGACGAAGCCGGTTATGGTGCTTGACATCGGAGCCGCCTCGACAAAGGTATATGTCGTTGAGCGCGGGATTGTGGCACTCTCGCACGCCATAAGTGCCGGAAGCCAAGACATTACTCGCGCTATCGCGGTTTCTCATAACGTATCTATCGCCCAAGCCGAGGTCTTGAAAAAGGAAAAGGGCATTGCCAGCGACGACGGACCGAGCTCTTCCGAACTTGTTTTTTCACGCATCTTTTCAGAAGCGCGGCGCGTGCTTATGCAATATGAGACAGAGCATAAGAAATCAATTACGTCTATTATGCTCACGGGCGGCGGCGGAGTGACGAAAGAACTCGGGACGTACGCGAAAAATATTTTTTCCATAGACGTGCGTGTCGCCGACCCGTTCGCAAAAACCGAAGCACCGGCGTTTATGCGTTCAATTCTTGAAGAAATCGGTCCGGAATTCTCAGCCGCGGTTGGCATTGCATTGCGTAAACTTACAGAGGTGTAATTAAGACGTTTTGCACAGATGCTATAAACGGTTCTTGCGCGGGTATCGTATACTAAAGACGAAATGCTTCCTCCTGCAATACCAACGTCATTCGTTCCTCATTCAGCGTCCGCGGAGCGCAAATTTCATGCTGACTTTTCCGGCGTATACGGTTTTTTCTGTTACATCGTTCTCGCTGTTATCTTCGCACTCGCGCTCGGTGTCTTCTTCTACGGAAGAATCCTCTCGGCGAGCCAATCCTCTAATGATGCCGCGCTCGCGAAAGCCGAAGCGGCGATAAATCCGACGACGATTCAAGGATTTGTTCAGCTTCGTGATCGTCTTGCCTCAGGGGAAACGCTCCTTAAAAATCACATTGCATTTTCTGGGTTCTTCGCCGCGCTCGGGGCCGTTATGCCTTCCACCATCCGTTTCTCCTCGCTTCATCTCTCAATTGACGACACGGGAACAGCGACGCTTGGGGGAACGGGCATTGCCAAGAATTTCAATGCACTCGCGGCTACTTCTATGGTATTCGCTCAAGATGGGCGTATCAAGGATGCCATTTTTTCCAACATTGCCATTAATGCAAAAGATAGCTCCGTATCTTTTACACTTGCCGCGACGCTTGACCCGAAACTCATCGTTTTTTCTCCATGAACAATCACATTCTTCCCACGCTCGCGCTCCTCATTGCCATCGGCATATTTTTTACTTATGTAAATCCCACATGGTCCGGTCCAATAGCGACGGCAAAGGCCGCTATCGCGAGTGATGGCCAGGCGCTTGCTGCCGCGAGCCAATACGCTGCACAACAAAACGAACTTGCTTCCGCCCGCAATGCGATTGCCCCCGCGGATATCGCGCGGCTCACCACGTTTTTGCCTGATTCGGTAAACAATGTCGGACTCATTCTTGATTTGAATGCGCTTGCCGCACGCTCCGGGATCTCGCTCTCCAACGTTAATATCACTGTAAATGCAAATAACGCAGGCGCCGCAAGTTCCGCCACCGGAGCTCTTCCGGTTTCCGGTGCGAGTCCAGTAGGTTCGGCTGATTTTTCTCTTTCCGCAAAAGGCACGTATACGGCGTTCCTGGCGTTTCTTGCCGGGATAGAGAAGAGCGAGCGCCTTCTCGATGTTCGTGACATTACCGTGGAGGGGTCCGATACGGGCGTCTACACATACCAAATGACACTGCGCCTTTACTGGCTGCAGTAAGCGATTTTATATTATGAAATCAAAAAATCTCGTACTCATTATCGTCATCGTACTCATCGCTGCAGCCGGCGTTTACTGGTATTTCTTTACCGGAACGGGGAATCAGCCCACTCTCTTAATTGGAGGGACGGAGAACCAAGCACAAGCCCAGTTTGAGACGCTGGTCAGCGAGCTGACGCCGATTTCGTTTGATACCAGCATCTTTTCGGACTCGCGTTTCAATGCGCTCGTTGATATTTCAACGCCGATCACTCCGGAACCCATCAGCCGTCCCGATCCTTTTGCAGTCATTGCTAGCGTAGATTGAAATTGAGTAATGAATCTTCTTGGATTATTTGTTGACAAGGGTTTTCTTTCTCCACGCGACCGTGCGGTAGTTGAAGCCGAACTCGCGAAGAAGCGCCCGTTCGCTGAAATACTTGCCGAGTATGGCGTATCGCTCTCCGATGCGCTTGCAGAAGTGGGGAAAACCTACGGACTTCCGACGCGCCTTCTCGGTGACCCGCCCGCTAATGAAGAGGTGTTTAACTACGTTCCCTTCGACTCCGCTCGTCATTATGGATTTGTGCCGCTCGATATCGTGGATGGTGCGCTCGAGGTTGGCATTACCGACCCCGACAACATTGAGGCGCTCGACGCGCTGCAATTTATCTCCGGCAAAACCGGCACCCCTTATAAAATTTTTCTCATCACAAAACAGGATTTTGATCGTGTGCTCGATGCCTATCAAAATCTTTCGGGTGAAATCGGTAAAGCGCTTACTGAATATGAGACGACGACGAAGCCTGTTGCCGCCGAAACACAACAGAAGACCGGCGCACCCGCATCGCCACCTGAGACGCCCGCGTTTGAAGAAGAAGAGCTCGTTCTCACCGGTCCGCGCGAGGCGTTGAAGGAGGATGCCCCGGTAACGAAAATCGTCTCAACGATATTAAGATACGCCATTGAGGGTCATGCTTCTGATGTACATATTGAGCCCTCACCGAAGAAAACGCGAGTTCGTTTCCGCATGGATGGCGTTCTCCATACGTCGTTGGAGTTGCCAGCGAAGGTGCACGAAGCGGTTGTCGCGCGTGTCAAAATACTTGCGAAACTACGCCTGGACGAAAAGCGGAAACCGCAAGACGGGCGCTTCTCGGCGACTGTTGAAAAGCGCCGCATTGACTTCCGCGTCTCCACTTTTCCGACGGAGTATGGCGAGAAGGTCGCGATGCGCATCCTTGACCAGTCGGCCGCAACGGCGACGCTTGAATCGGTCGGATTTTCGAGCGCAAATCTTGCCGTAGTCCGCGAAATGATGAAAATCCCTTACGGCATTATCCTCATCGCTGGGCCAACCGGTTCGGGCAAATCGACAACGCTCTTTGCGATGCTTTCTGAACTTGACCGCGAAGCGGAGAATGTCGTGTCGCTTGAAGATCCCGTTGAATACGAAATTTCCGATGTCTCGCAGAGTCAGGTGCGGCCCGAGATCGGCTACACTTTCGCAAACGGGCTTCGTTCCATCTTGCGCCAGGACCCGGACGTTATTATGGTCGGCGAAATTCGCGATAAGGAAACCGCAGCTCTCGCCGTCCAGGCGGCGCTCACGGGACACCTCGTCTTCTCCACCATTCATACGAATACCGCTGCTGGTGCAATTCCACGCCTCGTCGATATGGGCGTTGACCCTTTCCTCATAGCGCCGACTTTGGTCGCCATCATCGGACAGCGATTAGTTCGTCGATTCTCCGAGGGAGGAGGCAAATCTTTTCCGATTACGGATAGTCTCCGGACGTTTCTTGACAGGGAATTTATTGATTTGCCGAAAGAATACCGAGATAAGCTCCCGCCATTTAAGGAGTTTTATCATGCGAGCCCGACCGCGCAGAGTCCTAGCGGTATCCGCGGTCGCACCGCCGTCTTTGAGATACTACGTATGGATAAAAATCTTGAACAGGTCGTGCTCAAGGAGCCGGTAGAAGAAAAGATTTATGCCGCTGCGCGCATGGGTGGTATGCTTACTATGCGCGAAGATGCGATCGTGAAAGCACTTACCGGCGAGATTCCCTTTGAGGAAATCAACACACTCGGCGGAGAACTTTTCCCCGAAGAGGAAGAAGATTGACGTAAGAATGCGCTATACTCATTGATAAAATGTCCTATCACATCTATATCGTTGACGATGATAAATTTCTTCTCGACCTTTATGCGGTCAAGTTTGAGAATGCCGGTCATAAGGTGAGCATGTTTGGTAGCGGCGAGGATTTCCTGGCGACTCTTCGGAAAACAGATGCGCCGCCGCCCGATGCCATTCTTCTTGACCTTATTATGCCGGGCATCGGTGGTTTCGGAGCTCTTGAGGCGATGCGGAAAGAGAATCTCGCGCGGGGCGCAAAGGTTATTATTCTCTCAAATCAGGGCCGGGACTCTGACATAGAAAAAGCGAAGCAGCTTACCGCCGATGGTTATATTATAAAGGCATCCGCGATTCCTTCCGAGGTAGTTGCCGAGACCTTGCGCATTATTAATGCGGATCACGCCGCCGTTGCCACTGGTGAAGTGACCAATGAAGAAAATCACTCGTAATTATGACCATGATTGCCGATAAGCGTCTCGAGGAACTTCTTGATATCGTCGTCGCGGAAAATGGTTCAGACCTGCATATTTATGCCGGCGGACCGCCAGTGCTTCGCGTTGCAAGCGCACTCGTCTCGGTCTCGAAATATCCAACATTCTCTAATGAAGAGACCGAGGCGATGCTCAAAAGTATCGTGCCTGAAGGTCGCTGGGGCTCATTTAAAGAAAATCAGACCATTGATATTTCCTACGCACACAAGAAAACGAATACGCGTTTCCGCGTCAATGGTTATTACGTACAAGGAACAGTCGCTCTCGCGCTCCGCCTCATTCCCCCCGCGGTTCAAACATTCGCAGAGTTGAATTTGCCCCCCATACTTGAGGTATTCACGCAACGCAAGCAAGGATTCTTCCTTGTCGTGGGGCCGGTGGGGCAGGGTAAGTCAACCACGCTTGCCGCTATGGTTGACAACATTAACAATTCGCGCACTGAACACATTCTTACCATTGAAGACCCGGTTGAGTATGTCTTTACGCCGAAGAAGTCGCTTATTCATCAGCGTGAGGTCCATATCGATACTCCCGATTTCCGCACAGCGTTGGAAAGCTCATTTCGTGAAGACGTGGACGTTATCATGGTCGGTGAGATGCGCGACCACGATACTATTTCTTCGGCGGTGACCGCCGCAGAGACCGGCCACCTCATTTTCTCCACGCTCCACACCAACAACGCTGCGCAAACCATTGACCGTATTATCGATATGTTTCCTGCCGAGCAGCAAAACCAGGTGCGCGTACAGTTAGCTGGCTCGCTGGCAGGCATCTTTTCCCAACGGCTTATTCCGCGTATTTCGGGCGGACTCATTCCGGCTTATGAACTTCTCATTAATAACAATGCGGTCAGTACGCTTATCCGGGATTCAATGACTCACGAGATTGACACAGTGATTCAAACATCTTCGCAGGAAGGCATGATTGACATAAATCGTTCGCTCGCCGAGCTCGTCAAGCGGGGAGAAGTGACGATTGAACACGCCTACGAGCGCGCTTTGGATTCCAAGACCTTTGAACGGTACCTCTAAATCTATTTATTTATGCTCTTCAAATATCACGCGATTGACCAGGACGGACACGGGCGGGGGGGAACCATTGAAGCTCTTTCGCAGGAAGTCGCTGTTTCTTCGCTCCAGCGGCGCAATCTCATCATCTCGTCGATTGAATCCGTAGAGAAACATTCGTTCCTTAATTTTAATATTCCATTCATTGGTAGAGTGTCCAACAAGGATATCGTTATTCTCTCGCGTCAGATAGCGACCTTGTTTGAGGCACAGGTATCTGCGCTCCGTGTCTTTCGTCTTCTCGCTTCCGAGGTTGACAATAAGCAGCTCGCCACCATTCTCTCAACGATCGGCGATGATCTCCAGGGCGGAAGTCCAATCAGTAAAGCACTTTTACGCCATCCGAAGGTCTTTTCAGCATTTTATGTGAATATGGTTCGCGCGGGAGAGGAATCCGGCAAATTATCGGAGACATTTGTATATCTCGCCGATTATCTCGACCGTTCGTATGACGTTATGAGCAAGGCGGAAAATGCGCTTATTTACCCGATTTTTGTCGTCGTGGTCTTCTTTGTCGTCATGGCGCTTATGTTGACGCTCGTTATACCGAAAATCAGCGCGGTTTTGGTTGATTCCGGCCAAGCGGTACCGATTTATACCTCTATTATCATCGGTTTTTCAAACTTTCTCGTCCACTATAGTATTTTTATTCTTGCCGCACTTATCGCGGGCGGCTTTTATGTATGGCAGTTAAGGAAGACCGAACACGGGAAACTCATTCTTGATCGTCTAAAGCTCTCGGTGCCGTATGTCGGCGACCTATATAAAAAACTGTATCTCTCGCGTATCGCGGACAATTTCTCCACAATGCTTCATTCTGGAGTTTCGGTTGTTGAGGCGATAGATATCACTGGCTCCGTTGTGGGTAATGCCGCGTACGCGGCCGTGCTTGCAGAGGTCGGGAAGGAAGTAAAAGGAGGTTCTTCCATATCCGACGCCCTTGCACGGCATCCGGAAATTCCCGGTATTATGGTCGCGATGACGAAGGTCGGCGAAGAAACAGGCGAACTCTGGAATATCCTTACCACACTCGCCAAATTCTATAATCGCGAAGTGGCGAATGCCGTGGATACGTTGGTTGGTCTTATTGAGCCGATTACGATCGTGATTCTTGGTCTCGGTGTCGGCATACTCGTCGCCGCGGTGCTTCTTCCCATCTATAATCTTGCCAGTGCGATCTAGGCGGAGTTTATCCACACCCTTGTTTTTAGCCATAAAATATGGGTATACAATCTAGTCATTAACCGAATATAATTAATTATGTACAACAATCGTTTCCGGGGCTTCACTCTTATAGAATTACTCGTCGTAATCGCCATCATCGGCATCCTTTCGGCGGTCGTGCTCGCGTCCTTGAATACCGCTCGTTCTAAGGGCAATGACGCAGCCATCCAATTGGACCTTGCGACCATTCAGACCCAGGCGGAAATTTATTATGGGAATAATTCGAACAAGTACAACTCGGACGGTACGACTGGCGTTGCTGGTATCGCTTGCCCGGGAGTCGGTACCGCCACGCTCTTTGGCGATACGACCATCGCGAATGCAATCAATGGCGTAAAGACTGCCAGCAGCGGTAACGTTGCATATTGCTATGCGGCTGCCAATGGGTCTGCCTATGCTGTTCAGGCGCCACTGAAGACCAATTCATCACTTTATTGGTGCGTTGACAGTACCGGGGTTGCTTCCTCAACCGCTGTTCAATTCTCCGGCGCTACGACTAAGTGCGGTACATAGTTTTAACCGTGTAATTGAATATGATTCCTATTCGCTTTCGCGGCTTCACCCTTATTGAATTACTCGTCGTAATCGCCATCATCGGCATCCTCTCGGCGGTCGTGCTCGCGTCCTTGAATACTGCCCGCTCAAAGGGTAACGATGCGGCTATCCAGTCCGACCTCAACACCGTTCAAACTGAAGCCGAAATAGCGTATGGCGGAGGCGGTACAGCAGGTCTCACCAATACGTACAATTCCACTGGCTCGGCCGTCTCGAGCTCCGCCTGTTCTGGAGTTACGACAGCAGGAACTATTTTCGCAGACACGACAATTCAGAACGCATTGAAGGGCGCAAAGAGCGCCGCAGGAGGCAGCAACGACAGCGACTGCGGCATTACCAGTACTGGTGGTGCGTATTCCATTGCGGCGCCACTTGTGTCAGGTAAGGCGTGGTGCATTGACTCAACGGGTGTGGCTCGCGGTGCAACAGTTAACGGTCTCCCATATACAGCACTCATAGGTACGGTTGCAGCCGGTGGTGCCCATATCACAAGTGGGCAAACAACCTGCAATTGAATTAGCCCATAAATCAGAAGCTCTCTTCTGGTTAGAGGAAAAGAAATCCACTGTTCCTAACTGTGGATTTCTTTTTTTTGGTGTTATACCTATAAGCATATGAATCCAAAAAATAAGAACCAGGGCTTCACCCTTATTGAATTACTCGTCGTAATCGCCATCATCGGCATCCTCTCGGCGGTCGTGCTCGCGTCCTTGAACACCGCTCGTTCTAAGGGTGGCGATGCTGCAATTCAGTCCGATCTCAATACAATCCGGATAGAAGCAGAGATTTTCTATGGGAGCAACACTAATTCCTATAACACGGGCTCAACCCTCGCATACAGTAATTGTTCAACGCATACAGATGCTGGTTCAATTCTCGCTGACACAACCATCCAAAACGCCCTTAAAGGTGCAAAAAATACTTCAGGCAGTGATAGCGACTGCGGTATAACTTCTACAGCGTATTCCATTGCGGCGCCACTTGTGTCAGGTAAGGCGTGGTGCATTGACTCAACGGGTGTGGCTCGCAATTCAACCGCCAACGGTCTCCCATATACAGCACTCATAGGTACGGTTGCAGCCGGTGGTGCCCATATCACAAGTGGGCAAACAACCTGCAATTAATTTAATAATAGTTTAATATAAATATTATGATATATAAATATAACAATCGCGCTTTCACCCTTATTGAATTACTCGTCGTAATCGCCATCATCGGCATCCTCTCGGCGGTCGTGCTCGCATCGCTGAATGCCGCTCGCTCAAAAGGCAGTGATGCGGCTATTCAGTCAGATCTGGATGGCATCCGAACACAAGCCCAGATCTATTACGGCAATAATGGCAGCAGTTACGGTTCGAATGCCGCTGTAGAAAGCAATTGTAGCGCGACCGATAATATGTTCAGCGACCCAACAATCACAAAACAAGTGCAAGGAGCAGATACGGCAAATGGTCCCTCCGGTTCTGTAGTGTGCAACGTAGCTGCCTCTGGTACGGCTTATGCGGTGTCAGCAGACCTTGTCGCGACACCCGGAACGTATTATTGCGTTGACAGTACCGGCGTGAGCACGACAACGACAACGGCTCTGGACACCAACACAAATTGCTAATTAAAAATATTTTCAAGTGACGCGACTCCGCTCCAGGCGGGATTGTGTTACGTTATACTAATTCCTACATGATTCTCCTGCCGGTCGCACTGCTGTTCATTCTTGGTGCCATTGTCGCGAGTTTTGTCGGAGTACTCGTTGCGCGACTCAATACCGGTCAAGGATTTCTTACAGGGCGCTCTCATTGTGATGCGTGCAATGCACCGCTTGCGCCATCTGCGCTCATACCGGTTATTTCCTATATTGTCTCTAGCGGACGCGCACGTTGTTGCGGTGCGCATCTTTCGTGGCATGCGCCACTTTCCGAGTTCTTGCTCGGCGGACTCTTCGCGCTTTCATATCTAAAACTCGGCCTTTCAGGCACATTGGTATGGATGCTCCTTTCGCTTTCAGTCCTCCTTGCGCTCACTCTTTATGACCTTGCGCATCAGATACTGCCGCCCGTGCTTCTCGCGCCATTTGTCGCAGTGAGCGCTGTAACTGGATTTCTTCTTGCGCCGTCTCTCTCACTATTTTTGAGCACTCTCTTTATCGCTTTTCTTATCGCGCTCTTTCTCGCGTTCATTCATTTTTTTTCGCGTGGCCGTTATATGGGTCTTGCAGATGCGCCATTTGCTTTCGGCCTCTCACTTCTCGCCGGACCGTTCGCATTCCCCGGTTTCGTTTTTTCATTCTGGATCGGTGCCGTTGTCGGGATAATTATATTGTACAAGAGACCTCGTGGCTCTAGAATGGGAGTTGAGGTACCGTTCGCGCCTTTTCTGGCCGCCGGTTTCCTTCTCGCTTATTTTATTCAATGGAATCCATTCGTCTTCGTCGCGGCTTTACACTGATCGAGCTTATGGTCGTGGTGGCGATCATCGGTATCGTTTCGTTAATCGTGTTGACCAACCAGAGCACATTTAATAAAACGCTCATTCTCCAGAACACCGCGTACGATATCGCGCTTACGCTCCGCGATGCCGAGACCTATGGTCTTGGAAGTCGCGCCATTGGCATAACCGCGAATGCGGGATATGGTGTTCACTTTCAAAACGCGCCAACCACGTCTTTCATTCTTTTTGCCGATACTTATCCCTCAACTCCGAGTGCGTCCAATTGCCATGGAGTGCCGATTGACGGTGCAAGCGCGCCAGACGCGCAGCCCGGCGACTGCATCTATACGTCGAGCCAAGATCAAAAAATAAATGCTTATACACTCGGGAATGGAATCACGGTGAGTGATTTCTGCGTATTCAACGGCAGTTGGTCGTGCGCGCAGAACAATGGGTTGACTTCGCTCGACATCGTTTTCGCGCGCCCGAATCCGGCTACGTTCATAAGCGTGAACGGTTCGTATTCGGCGGCACCCGCTGTAACTGCGGCATGTCTCACCGTGAGCGCATCCGAAGGAGGTAAGCGCTTTGTTTCGGTCGCGTCGTCAGGAGAGATAACTGCGAATGCTACTTCATGCCCATGACACTGAAAATCAGAGGATATACGCTTGTGGAACTTATTGTCGCGGTCGGGCTTTTCGCGCTCATTATGACGCTCACAGCCGGCGCCTATATTATCGTTATAGGTCTGACTGCACGGGCACAGGGCACTGCTTCCAGCATAGATAATCTCTCCTTCGCACTCGAAACGATGACGCGCAATATTCGAACGGGTACTGGATACAATTGCGGCGGTTTGGGTGATTGCTCGAGCGGTTCCAGCAACTTTTCTTTCAGGAATGCACAGGGAACGGCGACGAGTTACTCGCTCTCGAACGGAGTTATTATGACGCAAAACACCATTCCCCTCACCGACCCTTCGGTGAAGGTCACTTCACTTATGTTTTATGCGTCCGGCACCAAGACCAGCGACAACTATCAACCTAACGTTACCATTGTCGTTTCGGGCACGGTTTCGTCCGGCCGGGGGACGACCCAATCCTTTTCCGTAGAAACGGGAGCGACAATGCGCGGATCCGATATCGCCGGTATTGTCAGCAGCGGCGGCTCTGTAATCTATACCGCTGGGCAATCAGGCAATTGGACTGTGCCATCGGGAGTAACTTCTGTCATCGTAACGATGTGGGGCGGTGGGGGATCGGGAAGTTCTTACGCTGGCGGCGGCGGAGGCGGTGCAGGAGTTATTTATCAGTATCCTCTTACCGTAACTCCAGGTCAAATTTCTTACGCGGTAGGCTATGGAGGAGCGGCAGTTACAGGACAGGTTGACGGGAATGATGGACAACAGACCACTTTTGGTTCCTTAATCGCGTCTCCCGGATTAAGGGGACATAACTATAATACCCCAACAGATCGTGGCTATGGAGGTCGCGGAGGTAATGCCTCAGATAGCACTAACACAGGCACAGGTGGACTCTGGGGTTATTCCGCCCATTACGCTGGTTACGACGGAAGTTCATACCCCACTACTTTATTTGGAGGGGGTGGAGGTGGTTATGGTGGTTACGCGGGAGGTGACGATGGCGTAGGCGGTGCTAGTTATAGCAATACTCATGCGGCTGCCGGAGCCACAATTGGAGGTGGAGGTGGAGCAAGTTACGGAACAGGCGGTGCTGGAAGTAATACCATTGCGAGTGCGGGAACAGATGGCGGCGGCGGCGGCGGATCGTGGACGGGTTCTTATTATTCTGGTGCTGGTGGTGACGGGAAGATAATCATAAGCTGGTAAAAATATGACTACAAAAGGATTCACCCTCATCGAGACCATGGTTGCCATCACGATTCTCACTGTCGCGATTGCGGGAGCTTTTTTTACCGCGAATAGTTCACTCGTCGCTGCAGAAATTGCGCGCGACCAACTTACCGCTTCCTACCTCGCGCAAGAGGGCATCGAGTATGTGCGCATGATGCGCGATGACGAATATCTCAAGGCTTATCAGGTAGGCGGCACGAACGTTTCGACTACCGCGTGGAATAATTTCTTAAATGGGTCTGATGCCGCATCGATTACCCAGTGTCGCGGTACGATAAGCAGTCCGATAACCTGTACGCTTGACCCATCGCGCTCTATGGGCTCGGGAAGTGGTTCTTCGCTTCAGCCCTGTTCTGGTTCTGCGTGTATACCACTCTATCTAGCGAGCACGGGCATTTATAACGAGCAAAGTTCAGGAACGAAAACATCTTTCACGCGCACCATACAAGCAGTCGATATTTCCGCGAGCGATGAACGTATTGTCTCAAAAGTGTCATGGAGTTTCCATGGCATCTCGCATTCGGTAACTATCACCGACCATCTCACGCCATGGCAATGAAAAATAAAAACCAGAAAGGTTTCGCACTTCTCGTCGCCGTCATCTTTATGTCGGTGATGCTTACACTTGGTCTTGCGCTCGCTTCCCTCGGCTATAAACAGGAACTTCTCGCGTCAACGGCCATTGAATCGCAGTATGCATTTTATGCCGCCGATGCCGGTCTTGAGTGCGCTCTCTATGCTGATCAACAACTGGACTTATTTGATTATGCTTCGCATAGTGTGGCCACTCCTCCTAATACAATTACCTGCGATGGCGTATCGGCGACGCAATTACCTGGAAGTTATTCATATACTACTGGCACCAATGGCACACTATCTGTCTCCGAACGTCTCTCGCTCGATTCAAACACACACTGCGCAATTGTAACGATTTATAAATACAGTACACCGCAGTCGCCAACAAATTTTGTTACCTACCTTTTCTCCCAGGGCTTCGACGTTCCCTGCACTACCGTGGCGAATCCGGGAGGAACGCGCTTTGTATCGCGGGGTATCAGCGCCCATTATTAATTTGGTGCAATTCTGTATACTGTGCGCATGGAAGTCACGGGAAAAATACGAGAACGGGTAGCGCATTTGCGCGAGACGATAACGAAATATCGCGCGTTGCAACACGTGAAGGATGAATCTCCCATATCACCCGAAGCGCTCGATTCGCTCAAACACGAACTCGCCGAGCTTGAAGGAAAGTATCCCGAACTTTTAACGCCGACCTCACCAACTCAGATTGTTGCAGGAGCCGCCCTGCCGTTTCTTAAGAAAGTTCGGCATACGATTCCTCAATGGTCGTTCAATGATGCGTTTTCCGAAGAAGAGATACGCGCATTTGATGAGCGTATTCGCAAGGCGAGTAACATCACGCCAATTTACGATCTTGAACTTAAAATAGACGGCCTCAAAATTGTTTTTACCTATGAAACAGGGGTGCTCGTAAGAGCGGCAACGCGTGGCGACGGAATCATCGGCGAAGACGTTACTCACAATGTTCGCACCATACGCGAAGTGCCCGAACGCCTTGCGCGGTCTGTTGATCTTATTGCCGAAGGCGAAGTGTATCTCACGCGTTCCGGTTTTGCGAAATTGAATGCTCTGCAGAAAAAACATGGCGAGCCGTTATTCGCGAATCCACGCAACGCCGCTGCCGGTTCTATTCGTCAGCTGGACCCGATGATTGCGGCCTCTCGGCCGCTCGGAGCATTTCTCTACGACGTCGCTCAAACATCCGAGACATTTCCGCCGACGCAAAGCGAAGAACTCGCGTATCTCGCGGAACTCGGATTGCCGGTTAATCCCGAACATCGGCATGCCGAGTCCCTTGAAGATATTTTTTCGTACTGGAAGAAATGGAAAGGGGGTGCGCGCGAAAAAGTGGACTATCAAATTGACGGCATTGTGCTTAAAGTTGAATCACATGCAACGCAGCAATTGCTTGGCTATACTGGCAAAGCTCCGCGTTTCGCGATTGCCTACAAGTTTCCGCCCGAACAAGTCGAGACAATTCTTGAAGATATCACTTTACAGGTCGGGCGCACCGGACGTCTCACGCCGGTTGCGCATCTGCGACCCGTTGCGGTCGCGGGCACCACGGTCGCCCGTGCGACACTGCATAACGAAGATTTCATACGAGAGAAAGATATTCGCATCGGCGACACAGTCATTGTGCAAAAAGCGGGCGATATCATTCCAGAAATTGTTTCCGTTCTTAAAGAATTACGACCGAAGGGAGCGAAGTCGTGGAAGTTTCCGACGCATTCAACGCTCTGCGGTGGTGACGGTTCCATTGAGCGCGTGAAAGGAGAGGCGGCGCATCGCTGCGCCATGTCCGGTTCCTTTGAACAGCAGGCGCGTAAGCTTATTCACTTTGCGGGCAAAAGCGCTTTGGACATAAACGGCATGGGGCGCGAAACGGTGAAGACGCTTATGGAACACGGTCTCATTTCCGATTTTGACGACATCTTTGAATTAACAAATGACGAGTTGCTCACTCTTGAAGGATTTGAGGAGACGAAGGCAACGAATCTTATCACAGCGATAAAGTCCGCCAAGAGAGTTTCTCTTGACCGATTGCTTGTCGGTCTTAACATTCCGCACATAGGCGAGGAAACGGCGTTTCTTCTCGCGACTCATTTCTCTACGCTTGCCGCGCTTCGTTCTGCGAGCGAAATGTCTCTTTCGCGCATAGATGGTATCGGCCCGATTATTGGATGCTCGGTTGCGCAGTGGTTTGCGGATAAAAATAATCGCGTGCTTCTCGCACGTCTGGAGAGGCATCTCAGCATCAAAAGATTCATTGCTCCATCGAAAGGCCCTCTTACGGGACAAATTGTTGTGATAACAGGAACGCTCCCGACGCTTTCGCGAGAAGAAGCTGAGGCGCGCGTGCGGCGCGCCGGCGGTAAAGCGGCAGCATCAGTTTCGACAAAAACATCATTCGTTGTCGCAGGCGAGAATCCAGGTGGCAAATTCGCCAAAACCGTACAGTTGGGCGTTCCGATTATTGGCGAAGCCGAATTCCTCAAAAAATTAGGAGCGTGATACACTGCGCATAATGGCGACGAAAGAAGAAGTGAAAAAGCTCGCGGCGCTCGCGCGCATCCGCGTCGCGGACGCAGAACTTGATAAATTCACGAGCGAATTTGACGCGATACTCGCGTATGTTGGACAACTCGAAAAGCTGGACGTGCCGCAAAATTTCAAAGATAAAAGGCCGCCGTTGCGCAACGTAATGCGTGTAGACGGTGAGCCGCATGTGCGGGAGGTATATACCGAGAAACTGGTAAAACAATTTCCTGCACGTGAGGGAACTGCGCTTGTCGTGAAGCAAATTATCCAGCATGACGAAACCGAATGAGATGACCATCAGAGAGGCCGCGCGCGCGCTCCGCGCGAAAGAATTTTCCGTGCACGAGCTGTGGGATGCATGCGCCGCCGCCGCGCGCGCGCGCAACAGCGAATTAAACGCATTTCTTGAACTATTTGATGCAGACGATGCGGCGATAGCTGCGGCACAGAAACGCATTGATACCGAGCGAGAATTGGCGGACGTATCGCTCCTCGCCGGCATTCCGCTCGCGATAAAAGACAACATACTTATAGAAGGGAAGATTGCGAGCGCGGCGTCAAAGATATTGGAGAATTATCGCGCAACTTATGATGCGACGGTTATAAGAAAGTTAAAAGAAGCGGGAGCGCTCTTTCTCGGGCGCACCAATATGGACGAATTCGCGATGGGTTCTTCAACGGAGCACTCCGCCTTTGGCACAACGTTGAATCCTCACGATGTATCTCGCGTGCCTGGCGGTTCTTCCGGCGGTTCCGCCGTAGCTGTTGCCGCGCATCTTGCTATTGCCGCTCTCGGTTCCGATACCGGCGGTTCCGTCCGCCAGCCGGCGGCGTTTACCGGTATCGTGGGATTAAAGCCGACTTACGGTGCCGTCTCGCGTTCCGGACTCATTGCTATGGGTTCCTCGCTTGACCAAATCGGTCCTCTGACTCAAACCGTTGAAGACGCGCATATTCTCTACAAAGCAATCCGCGGCAGGGACGCGATGGATTCAACGACCATTCCGGACGGACTCTACGGCTCGCGTGAGCTTTTGAAGCGTCTTCGGGTGGGTGTGCCGCGGCATTTACTTAATCAGGGTATTGATGCGGATGTGCGCGCCGCCTTTGATTCTATGCTTGAGCGACTCATGAACGCAGGACACGTGCTCGTTGATGTCGAACTGCCGATGAGCTCTCATGCGCTCGCGGCGTATTACGTCATCATGTTTGCCGAAGTTTCCACGAATCTCGCGCGTCTTGATGGCATCCGCTATGGCCGCGCGGCGCGCGGAGGAACCCTGCTTGACGATTACATCATCTCGCGCACCGAGGGCTTCGGGGGAGAAACGCGCCGCCGCATCCTGCTCGGCACTTTCGTTCTCTCTTCGGGCTATATTGATGCGTATTATCGGAAGGCGGACGCCGCGCGTGCGATATTGCGCCAAGAGTATGAAGGCGCCTTTCGGAAAGTAGATGTTATCGCTTTCCCCACGACGCCATCTCCGGCATTTAAATTTGGCGAGAAAAGCGACCCGCTCTCTATGTACCTTGGAGATATCTTTACCGTGACCGCAAATCTTACCGGCATGCCGGCGATTTCCGTTCCAATGGGTCGTGTTGAGCGCGAAGGGAAAAAACTTCCTGTCGGCATCCATTTCACTGCGCCGCATCAGGCAGAACACGTACTCTTTGCCGCTGGAATTGCGGTGGAGAAGACGCGATAAATCCTTCTCGCCGCGTATACTAGAGGCAATGCCTGCAGAGCAACTCAATGTAGAATATCTTTTCCGTCTCATTTACGATTGTTTTCGTGGCTCGTGTTATGGGTCAATGAGCGGACTCTCTGCATGGCTCGCACATCTCTGGCTCTGGATTATCGCTATTGGCTATACACTTTCGGTTATAGGGCTTTTCGTTATCGTCTATACGACAGTGCGCCTCTTTGAACTGCGCGCGCGAGAGGAGAAATATTATGGTACGGTCATTTCCGTTCCAGGTGCGAAAGGCGCCACAAATCCGCGCTGGAAGCATATTGAGTCGCTTGCAGACAGCGCGAGCGCGAGTGAGTGGCGTGAAGCGATTATTGAGGCCGATATCATGCTTGATGACCTGTTAGCGAGGCAGGGATATGTGGGCGACGGCATTGGCGAGAAGTTGAAGAGCGTTGAACCGACAGAATTCAAAACTCTCCAGGATGCGTGGGAGGCGCACAAAGTTCGCAACCAGATCGCGCACGAGGGTTCCGCTTTTGAACTCTCCGAGGTGCTCGCGCATCGCACCATTGCGCGCTATGGGAATGTCTTTCGCGAATTTAAGGAGATATAAAGTTGCGGAGCGTATTTAATAAGTATATTATTTATTTTGTTAGAAATTTATATCGCGGGGTAGAGGAGAGGTACCTCGGGAGGCCCATAACCTCCAGACGCCGGTTCGATTCCGGCCCCCGCAACACGGTTGTGAGTCAGTGTCAAGTACCGCCCCGCACCAGAAGTTTTGAAAAGTTGATACAGTACCGATAGGCATGAAGCTCCGAAAAAACACAAAAGCCGCGACGTACGTCGCGGCTTTTGTGTTTGTCTAGCACACATGTCATGAATGCATTTTGATCCAAAAATCATTCCTCAACCTTTCACTAACCCGGTACACATCAGCATGAGACAATATCCCTAAATATGAATTGAGTGACGCCTCCGCCCGTTCTTTTGATACCGCACCTCGTCTATAATCAGAAATGATACGTCCGAGTTTTCGATACATCCGCTTTTCAGTTTTCTTCCGCAACAGTCGGAAATGCGGAAAGGCGATGTATCCCAGAAAATCGACGCCCCTGCTGTATCGCCGTATCTCGACCTTGTCGGGGTGCAACTCAAGCTTGAGCCGTTCACGCAAGAAATCCCGCATTGGTTGCAGAAATGTTTTCAGCTTTTCCGAATCGTTGCTCACAATCAAAAAGTCGTCAGTATAGCGAACATAGTGTTTAATATATAGGTCATGCTTCACAAACTGATCAAATTCGTTCAGATAGATATTGGCAAAAAGCTGGCTCGTGAGGTTGCCAATTGGCAATCCTTTTCTCGGTGTATTTTTACTCTCTCTCTCTCTCTCTCTCTCTCTCTCTCGACAGCCCGCCGCCTCGTAACTTTCGATAATTTCTCTCATAAGCCAGCAGGTGTCGGGATCGGTGATGCGTCTTTCGAGAATGCTGAGCAGAACATCGTGGTTAATGCTGTCGAAGAATTTCCGTACATCGCACTTAAGCGCATAGCACGATTGCGTACCGTTGTGGCTCACAGCGCGGAGCATCTGCGTGAGTATTTCAACGCCTTTATGCGTTCCTTTGCCTATGCGACACGAAAAGGAGTTGGGAATATACGTCGGCTCAAAGATTGGATTCAGGGCCGCAAACATGGCGTGATGCAGCACTCGATCGCGCACGTTCGCTTTGTATATATGCCGAAGCTTGGGATCCTGGATATAAAAGTCAGTATATGGCCCGTGCCGATAGCGCTTGGTTTGTAAATCGCGATGCAGGTCAAAAATGTTATGTTCAAGCTCCTTCTCGAATGCGAGCACGTCTTTCTTCATCCGCTTCCCGCGTTTGAATTCATCCCACGCGTGGAAGAGCGCCTCAGGAGAGACGATTCTTTCGAAAACACGGTCATATTTTTTCATGTATGAATGATGCCGATATTCCGATTCTGAAGAAAGCATATGATTTGTATCTCACCTTTCACACGTATCGGCGTGTCGTGCCCAAAGCCGAGCGATTCACCCTCTACGAACGTTGTGAGAACGCAATTCTCGATATGGTCGAAGCGATTCTTGAAGCCGGATACTCGAAGAGCGCACAGAAGATGACAGTGCTCGAACGTGCAAGCGTGAAGCTCAATATCATTCGCTTTTTCATCCGCCTTTTGAAGGAAACTCGTTCCATCGATACGAAGAAATATGTGAAGCTCCAAGAAATGATTGATGAGATCGGTAGAATGCTCGGCGGATGGATACGATCGACGGATTCTCGATAACAAACAGCGTCCGTCAGGACGCTGTTTGGGGTGAGAAGCGACTTCGGAAGGAACGCCGATGCCGAACCATAGTTGTCGTTCGCATTGTCGATCCAGTTCGTGTTGAACTTGAGCCTGCCGTCGTTGAAGTTGAAGATCGGCGCGTTCGAGAACTCGGACTCGTCGCTCGGCGTTTGCCCTCGCCCGTCCGTGGCACCGGAGCTTGAGACCGTCTCTCGCTCCTGAACTTTATCCGGCGACACCGTATTAGCGGTTCGCCTTGGGCGAAGGCAAGCAGTATCTCCTCACCAAGGGCACGCTTGTGCAAATCGTGATCGGCACAACTCTGGCCCGGTTTCTCGAAGAGAAAGAGTTCGGCGACGGCCGTCCGTGGAGAACCGTGCATGAGCCTAGACTCGCTCATGAATATAGCAGATGCGGCGGAATCGCGGAATTTGACTATTTATACCAGACGTGCTATCCTCTAGCCAGATTAAAAGTCCTTTCCAATCCAAGAATCACTGGGTATGAGACGAGCTTTTTGCGGCTTATTGCTAGGCCGTAGCAAGCTCGTCTCATACAGAGCCGCACGTCGGGGCGAATCCGGCAAAAAAGGAGAGCTAACGTTATGAAAACGCTTACTCAAACTCAAGAACCAGCAACCGAAGGGCAGATCAAATCGATTGCGCGCGTAGGTTCGGACGCTGCCGACAAAGCCGTTCGCGATTATTTCGCAGCAAACCCAACGACCAAAGAAAATGCACAGCGCGGACATGCGAGCGGCGACCAACTCGCCGACGTAATCCGCACCGCCGTACAGTCCTGGCTCGCTGACACCGTCGTCTCCGACAAGTACAAGGACGAAGAAGTGGAATCCAGCTACGGCTATCTTTCCGGGTATATCAAGCCGAAAGATAGTGCCGACCAGCTCAAGATCCTGCACGAATACTTTCCGGAGCTGCCAAAGGGCGATTTGTCGCCGCTCGGCATCGCTGCAGAAAATGCAGAGGGTACTTTCATCATTCCGCACTGGTCGCTCGTTGCCAAAACCTATCCTGAAGCGGTACAGAAAATCATCGTTGCACTCACCAAACAGCGTGGCGGCAAATTCCACAACTACCGCGATGGCGAGATTGACGCAGATCACATTCGCGAAACGACGCAAAAGATTGCGGCCATGCAACAGCTGCGTGACGCACAGAAGAGCGATCTGCTTCAGGTTCCTGCACAGTTCGGCATTCGCCATCGCGGACGCTCAGTCCGCAGGGCACGCGAAATCTTCGCCGTCAACGAGTTCGGTCTCGGTGCCTGGGAAATCGGCTGTATGCTCCTCACCACCCATCCCGAGCGCCTCAACGACTACAACGACCTCTGGATCGATTGTGCTGGCGATGAGTTCAAGCCGAGCGACGAGTCCGAGTTCTCGCGCGCGCCGGTCTTCAGCTTCCGCGGCGGCAAGCCCATGTTCGGCGCTGGCGAGGTCGGCATTGCCAACGACGACTATGGCTCCGCATCGGCGTTCCTCCCGCAGTGATTCTTGTATCTCGAGTCCTTGGCTCTTTTGTGTATTCTTGATCCTTGGGCTCGAGAAATTTTCGGGGCTGTCCATTGCGGATGGCCCCGATTTCTTTTTATTATGATGGGCGTCGGAATCGAACTAAAAGTTCAAGCATCTAGGCCATAGAAAGTCCAGTTCGATTATGGACCCGGCAACAAGGTCAGACTGTCCAGCACGGAAGTCCTTAGATAGCTTGAATATGGGCGACAAAACAGCGGTGCCAAACAATCCGGTGGTTTTGTCGTACACGATGCCCTCTGGTAGCACCAATTTCTGCAATCGTTGCTTCTTTGCAGGGTTCGTTAGATCGAGCCACTGACGCGCCACATCGCGCACAAATTGCGTTCCATAGGCCAGTTGTATCTCAAGGTCTGCTTCGCTCGTCTGTGCCTCGTTCTTGGCGATTCTAAGCCCTGTGAGCTGGTTATCTAGCGAATCACGCATCTCGGTATATTCTTCTTTAGAAATCTCTTGGTTAACGCGCATAGTCAGTAGTCGTCGCTTCTGATTCTCCAAGTTGCCCAATCGGACGGCATAATGCTGTTTCTCCTGTCCCGCGCTTGTCTTGCGAGAGCGTATCTCGTCGAGCATCACTTGTTCAAACATACTGACAAACTTCTCGGTAGGCGTAATCCGCTTTAGGTAACCGTAGAACTTCTTTTCCAAAATATCCTTGGCGATATTATCTCTGTTGGTACAGGCCGAATTGTGGCAACGATAGTAGGGGTACTTTTTACCACTACGGCCTGTCTGCCAACTCGCGGTCATGAAAGATCCACAGGTACAGCGAATAGCCCCGCGTAACGGGAAATCGGGATGGTGTTTAAGGCGGAAACTGGTCGCGTTATTTGATAACCCGCGCTTCACGTTCTGAATGGCCCCGTATTCTTCAAGCGTAATCATCGGCTTGTGCAGTCCTCGATGTTCGTCGCCGCTCCACGGGTCAGTAAGGACTCCGGCATAGAACTTGTTTGTAAGTATTACGTTCCAGAGCTGTTTGCTCATCGGCTTACCGGTTCGCGTTTGTAAACCCCATTTATTACTCTCCTCGGCCAGTTGCGTGATGGTGTGCTGTCCGCCAGTATAAAGGCGTAAACCCTTTTGAATGAGATAGAAACGCTCCTCATCTGGTTGATCCGGTAGAAGCTTGCGACGCTCCACTCTGTTCTTTGAGTTCGTATATCCTATTGGCGGCATCCATGGCGAAATGCCATCGCGCAGACGCGCCCGCATACCGCCCTCGCATCGTTGCTTGCGTATATCGTTTTCAAATTGAGCATATCCGGCTAGCATCGCCTCAAGCATTTTTCCTACAGGCCCCTCGCTGATTATTTCTTCCGTAACTGAATGTAGAGAAGTGCCGTACTTGAGCAGTTGCGCTTGTAGCCCATAGTGGTCGGTCATGTTGCGAGCGAAGCGGTCGAGCTTCCAGACAATGAAGGCCTTTATCTCGTCCTTATGTTCCTTGCAGTAGTCGAGTGCCTTGATGAGTTCGGTGCGATTCGCGGCAGTAGCCGATTCGCCGCGCTCAATGAAAATCTTTGCCACCTTTAAGCCCTTATTTTCGGCATACTCTATACACGCACGCTCTTGGCTCTCCAAACTGGTGCCGTGGAGCTGGTCGTTAGAAGATACTCGACAGTATATGATTCCTTGGTTCATGGGGTTCCTTCGGTTAATGATACACCGGAAAGCGCGTCTCGTTTTCCATACCCGTCTTCTTTGCCAATGTCCAAAATCAATCCGGCGAGTTTATACATCTCGTCTCTAACAGCTGCAACCTCGGAATCACTCATTGATTCGCTGGTTTCAGCGTCTAGATATTTCCGGCAATCTTGAACGTTGAGCATAGCTATCTCCTGTTTTCGCCCTCGGACATACACGGCATACACAAAATGATTTCAATGAGCATCTGTAAGGGCACTGTGAGTGTATGCGCCCGTGTATGCGCAAGTGTGGTGTATGAGGAGCATGCACTTGGAATCGATATACACGTTTCCATACACTAGGATTCTTTAACATCTCCCTCATTCGTTTCGGGAGTGCATGGTTGTGTAGGCACATCCTCGTTTGCGACAGAGAAGTACGCCTTGTAGACCGCATCGACCTGTTCTCGCTTGAAGCGGTAACGTGCAGCCCTGTTGCTTCTCGGAAGTTTTTCAGAAGAGAGATTGAATTTAGCGATGACTTTCCCAACTTCAGCCGCCCGCTGTTTTTTTGTGATGCAGTCCTCATCAAACAGAAAGACGTCTACAGACTCAGAGATTTCAGATGGCGAAAGAACCATCTCATCCTGCTCGCCTAAGAGCTGGCGTGTGACCTCTATGATGGCTTGCTCCAGATCCGATACTTGGTATTCAGTGAAGTTGTATTGAGACAAGAATCGTTCCTTGGCTATTCGCTGGTCGTTTTCCGGTACTCCAAGTACAGAAAACATGACATCGAAAAGCATCCAGAGTTCCAGTTTCCTTGCAAAAAATGCAGGGTTGGTCTGTCGTTCATACTCAATCTTCTTCATTACATGCGTACCTACAGCAAACATAAAATGGCCAATCAACAATCGGTACAAAGCCCCTCTGGTCTCTTTCCATATAGGGCTCTCCTCATCAAGAGACTTGAAATTCTTTCTGCTACGCACCAACGAAATGACGATGCACCGGTCGCGCAAGTCTTCGGGGAGTTCTTTTATTGAGGCAAACGCCTTCGGACTATACGCTTGAAATTCCTCCAAATTCCAATTCTTGCCCTTATCGGCAACCATTTTTCGAATGTTGCCACCCCCACGCTTATAGGAATCAGTGAGGATGTCGAGAAGGTCTTCCATGTAGAATGGTCTATTGAGAACATCGGCTTGATCCATGAGATATGTGCCTCGCAACGAATCAACCGTGTCTCGTAGCGCTGGGAGGCTTGCACGGGCTTTGGTGGCGTTGAAACAGACTTGGTTCAAGAAGCTCAAGCACTGGGTCTTTCCGGAGCCTTTTGGCGCTTTAATGTGCAGATAGGGATACGCCGAGAACAGCGGAAAGAAATACGTTCCGATAGCCCATGTACACATAAGAATTACATCAGCCTCGTCAATATCCATGTGTTGTTTGAGGAGGCTTTTGAGACTCTCGAATATCTCTAGTGGCGCTTGTACTTTCTGACCCGTGAGAAAGGTTTTTAGGAACGCATCGAGTTCTTTTCTGCTCCACCGGTGCGCGAGCTTGGCCAGCACTCTTTTCTTAGTGTCAATGTAGTATGTTTTATCTTTAATCGTGAAAGAGTTGCCGGTGATGGTAAAGGCCGATGTGGCGGTCGCAATAACGAAAAGCTCACTACCGTCTTTGTTAGCCTCCGGTTTGACTCTGAATCCGAGCACGAGAATGTCGTCCTTGATGTCGAGTGATGGGTGAAAGTTTATTTCCTCGTAGAAGTCAGTCTCGTTGCTTTGCGTTTCCATATCAATTTAGTGTTAATTTCCATTTAATCTGTCGAGTAACTCGTTTCGCGCACGCTCGTAGAGATGCACCGGCACGAGTAATTCCGTGTCGTTTCGTTCACCGAATTTATATTTCTCAACTAGCTCCTCTAGGTAAGGTGAGAGCACGAACGCAAACTCTTTTTTGCCCGAATCCGATACAACATTGATGCCTGCTATCTGCTGGTTTTTAGCGAATAAAAAGATAGCGAGTTTTAATGATGTGGTGCGGAGGTACCGCTCTTTATCTGTTCTTGATTTCATCTTTCAATTTTCTTACGAATCATGAATGATGCGAAGCGATTGTGGCCGATGGGAAAATCTAAAACACGGCTCAAATCATAAAGAAAATACCTGCGGAAGCAGGTCATATTTCACTCGCGTACAATCGACTGCGCTAAAACTACTTTATCGTGTGTTGTTAAAAATTATTCCTTCGCCCTTTTTCGCTTCTATCAGAGGGCGATTCTCACTTGAGCTGTTTTCAATATTTTTCGCGTATCTGAAAAAACCATTCTGTTCGCTGGTCAAGTTAGTTCTTATTCTGGCATCTCTGTCACTTCCGTTTTTAGGAGCTATTTTTCTTCCCTTAATCCTTCGTTTTCTAAGAGCAGTCTCAATCTCTGCGTACGTTTTTTCTCCACCATCTGGCATAAGCTCGAATACAACATCAAAAACATTAAAATAGAGGGTGTTTCGGTTACCTATCGAAATAGAAGCTCCATTGTAATAATAAGTCTTATCTACCTTGTCTACGATTCGATTGTCTTTGACTTTAAATCTATTTTCTAACTCCTTAATCCGCCTCTCATGTCCGTCAACCATATCTAATCTTGCTTCAATCATTGCTATATGTAGGGCTTTACTGTGAGGGGTGCCGTAAAGAGCATCAAAAAGCAAGTGACGCCTCTTGCGTTTTAGATCCCCCTCATTTACTGAAATATTCTTATTCTCCATATCAATCTCAATGCAATTATCTCATATTTTGCGCCATATTTCAAGCGTTTTGTACACATGTGAGCGTCATGAACTTTGATGGTGCTAGCAAGATTACTACTACCTGCTACACTAACCTCGTAAACCGAATATGTGCCTAAACCCTCGGTAACGAGGGCATGGCGAGAGGCCCTGTAGAGATCAGAAAACCCATCATGTGGGACTGTCTCTACAGGCCGTAGCGGGAAACCGTTATGGAGGGCGCAAGCCCTCACCCATGTGGTGGGTTTTCTGCGTAAACACAAACTCTCCTCTGGCTTTAATAGATTGAGATGAAAATTACCATGAAAAAAATTACCGTCGCTCTCGCCGTTCTATTTTTTGTAGTGCCATCAGTATCGTTTGCAGCGGGTCTCACGAATTCACAAATTCAAGCAATACTCTCACTTCTTTCCTCTTTTGGCGCAGATAGCGCGACGGTTGCAAGTGTTCAGACAGCTCTAACCGGAACATCAACGACCGGAGGGCAATCCTGCTACAACTTCTCTACCAATTTACGCATAGGACAAAGCGGCTCTGGCATCACCGCGCTTCAAACGGCGCTTCGGAATGACGGGGAATCAGTAACCGTGAGCGGCTCGTTTGACGATCAAACCGCCTCTGCTGTTACGGGTCTCCAACAAAAGTATGCAAACGATATCCTTACCCCGAATGGCCTTCAATACGGTACTGGCTATGTTGGTGCTGCAACGAGAGCGAAATTGAATAGCCTTTGTGCCAATGGTTATCAACAGACGACCTCAGCGATGAATCCGGCGACAACACAAACAGTAACGCCGACACCGCCGACACCGCAGACCAATCAACAAAATACTCAGCCGGTAACACCAACTCCGACACCTTCTGTTTCTTCAACACAAACAAATTCACCATGGGTAGACATTAAGGCCGATGGTTCTAATGGCCCGATTACTATGCCCATAGACGGCCCAGCAGTAACAATCTCTTGGACATCGCATGGTGTACTGAATTGTGCCTTTACCGACATGTCGGGTGTAGCGACGAGCGTCAGCACATCTGGCAGTAAATCGGAATCGTTCTCAGGAACGGCGCAGAAGAATACAGTAACTATTAGCTGCTCTGCTCTGGTGAATAATGTTGTTACACCAAATGCGGTTTCCGACTCGGTCGTTGTGAATGTAGCCCCTCCAACAGGGCAAATCTCACCGATTTCCGTTTCATCCGATTCGAGTCCAGCCAATGTATTCCAAGGTACCGGCGGGACACTCGCTAGCTTCACTCTGACTGGTTCAAATGAGGCAGTAAAAGTTACCGACCTCTATCTCTGCTCCATTGATTCGATTCATCATGGTGGTCTTGCAAACGTCTCCATCATGGGAGTCAATGCCTCGACACTGTCGATTGTCGACTGCGATACGAGCCCTGCAGGCACTGACTTCTCGCTCGGTTCTTCTCTCATCCTGCCAGCCAGAGGTACGGCCTCAATAACTGTCTCCGGCACTGTGAAAACATCGACAGGAACAAATCTCTCGGACGGCGAGACGGTGCAAATCAAGCTCGTCGGTCAGGGTTCTCAAGGATCTAATGGCGTAGGCCAATCTTCACTCAATCCTTACACCATACCGAGTAGCGATGTCTTAGGACGCGCGGTGCCCGTTGTCGGTAGTGGGACACTTTCTGCATCTCCGGCATACTCGTGCTCGTTGGTTCAGACCGGTCTTGGTAATCAGAGTGCCTGTCTCGGATCATTTACGCTCTCTGCGATGAAAGAGGGAATCACCGTTAACACAATAGGAATTGATATGTCGGCAGCCAATGCGGCGCTCGTGACGAATCTAACACTGAAGTATCACTATGGTGATAACAATCAGGGTGCAGTACTTGGCTCAGTCATCACAACACCAAGTGCAAACAATCCGTTTTATATGACTCCTGTATCTTTTGGTACTGGGAGGGGTCTCGATATTTCAACCTCGGGACTCACAACGATTGATGTCTATGGAAATGTTCCATCGGGTGCGGGTACAATTCAATTGACTCTCGACCCATCGACGAGCGGTACTGGCGATATGACGGGCATTTCGGCCTCGCTTGCCTCGCCAGTGCAGCTCAAGGCCGTTACAATTCAGTAGGGGTACTGTTTGGTAGTGTGTTATTTGGCGCAAAATAGTTAGGAATTAAGCCTTATTCATCAATGTCAGCACACGACACCAATTTTGTTGTTCTTGGTCAATATCTTGCCGGCTAGCTTGGTCTAAGCTAAGTTATAAATAGGAACGCAAAAAAGCCCTTCTTTCGAAGAGCTTTCTGGGTTCTCAAGAGTTACACCTCTTTTTGAACAGTCTTGTTTCTAGGAAGCGCTCTTAACCTTACGGCGAGAGCGTTTTCCTTTTCTCGACACTCCCCCAATAGGGAAGCACTTGAACCCGTAATCGGAAGCGTGTAATACGCGACCGTTACGGAGGGTTATGGTTGCAACGCAATTCATAGTTCTGTTTTTGTTGGCGGAGCTTGATAAAGATTTCATTATTTCAGGGCGTCACGCACTTCACTCCCTAATGCGCTGGCAGAAAACACCGATGGATAGACCAACGGTCAAAGCCAATAGATTTCAAAGAACAAAGGCCTCAAGGGACGGGACTCCGTGGAAGTTTCCTTCCGCGAAATACCCTCCTCTAAGGCCTTCTAATCTGTTCGATTTGAAAATCTGTTGTCTTAGGTAATTCGGTAAGTCCCGTCCCCTCTTGCGAGGTAACTCCAATATAACACTTTTTTCTTTGTCAATAGCCTTTTCGGAAAGACACCTGTGGAGAGCGGATTATTCGTCGTCTTTCCCTTCCATCTTTGCAGTAATTATCCTAGTTAAACTAAAATAACCTATCATCAGGCTAGTTAAACTAACATAATATATCATCCGACAGCATCCATTCGGGCTATTTAAGTGGCCGCTGCCGCGACGTCCTCCATCGTGATACCAGCCCGCTTGATGAGCATGTATTTCGTTTCGCCGGAGAGATATGGCTTTCGTATCGCACGGGATATCGCTCTCGCTTTCCTCGATGGTTGCTCATACTGAAGGCGACAGCAGATACGGCAGAGCGGGGATTCCAACATACTGTATTCGTAAAGGTACTTTACACGGCGGTAACAGCCGTTGCAGCGGAAGTAGAAAATATATCCTCGGTCTGGCCCAAGATTGGAGGGTACGAACTCTACTTTCTGCCGATCCCAGTATAAATAACCGCCATGAATATCTCGCGCCGACTTAAAAGCGGTATTTTCAGGAAGATTTATCTGCTCAACCATATTTTTGACTTCGCCTAGATGTCGGGTGTTGAATATCCGCCCCCTATCCCTCATGTGCCACACAAAGGTTCTGATGTAGTCAGTAATATCCTTTCGATCTAACACTGTTATTTTCTGGTTTTTCTCTTGTCGGGAGCTGTACATAATCACTAAGAATCTCTAAGACAACTCTGCATAGCTCCGCAAATCCACGCTCAGCCATGCCGAAATCTGTTGCCAATCTCGTCTAACGGATGCAACACGGTTGTGACGCCAGGAACCAGTACCGTCCCCCGTCAAAATTGGTACTGTACCGACCCTCATGGTCGGCTAGAAAAGCGCATAAAACCACGAGAGTGATTTTTGCGTATGTAGCATTTCCAACATATTTCCAGTTCAATTCCGACTCTCGTATTCGCCACTGTTTTGTGTTCTAATCACGGGAATCTGGTTCAATTCCGGCGCGGGTTTTTATATAAGAAAAGAGTATATAATCTAGAAAATGAAGCGCATACCAATACCAAGTCCTTATTTTGACCTGAACGAACAGGTGAGCGATCTCTATTACGACGCAATGGAATTGGTTGATAGCGGGAAGGTTGGTGCGAAAAGGGCAGAGAAACTTTTAACAAAGGCACTTGAGCTCGATCAGCATTCCGTTCAGGTTCATATTGGTTTTGCACATGTATACGGAACGCTTGGGGACAAAGTGAAGGCCGAGGATCATATTAAAAAAGCGTATAAAGAAACACAAAAACTCTTTCCCTCATGGCCTCGGCGCATGGAATGGGGCATTATGGAGAACCGGCCGTATATGCGAGCCATTCAATATCAGGCAGATTTATACGCTCGCACGAAAGTGAACGAAAAAGCCATTGAGCTATACCGGCTCCTTTTAAAAATGAATCCGAATGATAATCAGGGAGTTAGGTACACACTTTCTGGCGTCTATGCGGGAATAAGCGGTCAGGAGATAAACGCGATGTTTGATGAGGGGAACGAAAAGCAAAACTGGGACGCGCTTGAACTACTGGTCAAGGAACAAAACGCGCAACACAGGTTTTGGAAAGAACCAAAACTGAAGTAGTTTTGCTGAGCCTAATTATTTTCTTCGATATCGCGTCGAACGGCCGCTACCGATGCGCTCGATCATCTTGAGCCGCATGAGTTTCTGCAAGGCTTGATTCACAGTCGGGCGCGGCACTCCAGCCGCGAGAGCAATTTCGCTCGGAGTCGCAGTGCCGGTCTGTGGAATATTCTTCCACACTAATTCCTGTTGCGGCGAAAGAAGTTGTTCGGTCTGTGCGTGCGTGAGCAAGTTGAGTGCCTGTTTCGACTGTTCAAGAATCACATTCAAGAAGAAGCGCATCCACGGTGTGATATTCGCATTGTTAAATCGAAACGTTCGTTGGCTCTGTCGGAGCGCGAGATAGTAATCGGTCTTATGGTCCTCGATGATTTTCTCATGCGAGACGTAGGGCATATAGGCGTAGCCCTGCTGCAAGAGAAGAAGGTTCGTGAGAATGCGTGACAGCCGCCCGTTGCCGTCCTCGAACGGATGAATGGCGAGAAATTCCACGATGAAGTTGCCGATGACGAGAAGAGGATGAAATTTCCGTTCGAGAATCGCTTGTTGTGTCCACTCCACGAGTTCCAACATTTCTTTGCCGGTCAGATACGCAGGCGTAGTATCGAACAGCACACCAACCGACTCATCGGCGGCGTTTACCATCTCAACACGATTTTCTTTCTTCTTGTATTCGCCCCGATGCAGTTCGTCTTTTTCTGCATGCTTCAAAAGCTCGCGATGGAAAAATTTAATAGTGCCTTCGGAGAAGGGAATTGATTGATACGAATTGAAGACATTCGTGAGCAATTCATAATATCCTTGGACCTCTTGCGCATCGCGACTTCGGAATCGCTTGAGCGAGAGTCCGCGCATGAGTTTCTCTACGTCTTCATCAGAGAGTTCTGATCCTTCGATGCGCGTCGAAGCGCCTGTCGAAGTGACTAGTACTGATTTTCGCAGACGCGTGAGCACCTGCCGATCCAAGTTAGCGCCTTCAACCCACTGCCCGCGAAGCTCGTCTATCTGGCGAATAAGCTCCGAGATTTCGTTCGGAAAGGTCGTTATTCTTTTGTTAAATTTTCCATTCATAATCTTATATATCTGATACATGAGATTGTATAAGATTACATAAGAAAATGCAATATCCTGAGTACTGAACGGGGCGTAGAATTTAATAAAAGCAAGTAGATAAGCCACATGTGACACTTTTCAGATAAGTCCAGTTCGATTATGGACCCGGCAACACGGTTGTGATGTCGGTTTCCAGTACCGGTGTTCGTCAAAATCAGTACTGTACCGACTCCTTCGATTGGCCAAAAAAGCGCATAAAACCACATGAGCGCCAAGAAAGCGCTATACTGCGCTCATCGGTCCTATGAAGAAGAGTACACTTATCCGAACTTTCGTCATCGCGCTCTTGCTCGTGGCGCCCTCCATGGCGCTCGCAGCAGGTCTTACCTCATCGCAGGTAGGCGCGATCCTTGGTCTCCTTCGCGCCTTCAATGCACGGGAATCACTCATCGCGAGCGTCGCCGACGCCCTCGTGCCCTCGCAGCTTGCCGATCCGCTTCCGGCACCAGTCTCTTCATCGACTCCCGTCGTACCACTTACGCGCCCTGACACGAGCGGCAGTCCCTACACCTCGGGCAGCCTCGGCTACGATCTTTCATTCAATACGCAAAACTATCCCCAGATACCGTTCGGCTTCGTTGTAGTCGGCGTCACGACCGGCAAGGCATACGCGTATAATGAGCGCGCCCGCTCGGAATATTCTTTTGCGCAGTTCGGTTCCATACGACCGACCTTCTATCTCAATCTCAATGCACCGTATGGCAGCACCGCGACGAGCACGAACATGAACGCACCACATGCCTGCGATGCGCTTTTCGGCGCAGCCACCACATCCACTTCGGCTGGCGGCACGTATCCAGAGCCGACCGTCTGCGCAAGCTATAACTATGGTTACAACGCAGCGAAAGGCGCCTACGCCTATGCGGCGGGCGCAGGCGTCTCGGCGCCACTTTGGTGGCTCGATGTCGAGGATGCGAACAGCTGGTCGCCCGATGTCGCCGTGAACGATGCGGTGATACAGGGAGCAATGGATTACCTGAATGACGAGGGCATCCGCGTCGGCATCTACTCCGTGCCACGCATGTGGCGCGATATCGCTGGCGATAGCTTCTCTCTCGCACAATCGTTCTCGGGCAGAAGCGCCGCCACGCCAACCTGGTTTCCAATCGGAATCGCCACGGAGGTTGGAGCTCTCAATGCATGCCTCACCGGCAGCTCCCTCATCTCCGGCAGTCCCATCTGGATCATCCAGTATGAGACGGATTCGACCGCCGTCGACCAGAACATCGCATGCTAAGAGAGCGCCACATCAACACTTTTTCTCTCACCAAAAACTAGCAAGCAATTCTCTAAACGTTTTAAAATGTCCTCTGGATTGACTGCGGCGGGTACGGCATCGGCGCATGCAATACAGTTGTGATGTTCATATCTGCCTCGTTCAATGATGTATATTAGGGGCATTAATCAATTAATCACCGTATTATGAAAAATGCTTGGTGGTGGATTGTGATAGTGGTAATCGTTCTTGCCGTCGGTTTCTTCTTCTTGCGCCCGCAGACAACGTCAAATCAAGCGTCTTCGACGGCGGTGAAGCAAACGACAAGCATGCCTGCAACGGCGGCGGTAGAAACGGCGCCGACGCCCGCGGCAGGCATTGCCGCGCGCAACAACTCGGATGCGTCACTTAACGCCGACATAAACGACATTAACAGCCAAATAACTCAGCTCAACGCCGATTCTCAGGCAGCGGCGCAATAAAATAATATGAAACACCTCAAATCTTTTCTTGCCGCGGGTATGGTTGCTACACTGGTGCTTGGTGCAGCGCCAGTATTCGCGCAATCGATCACCGCGACCGCGGCTGTCTCGCCGCGCACTACGCGCGTCGCTTCCACCTCTGCTCTACGCGCGGCACGTGGGGCGAATGCCGTTGCGAATGCAAAATCCGCCGCTGATAAACAAATTGCCGCGCGCGTAGACAGTTTAAACAAGCTCCTTACGCGAGTGCAGGCGATGGTGCATCTCACTGCCGATGAAAAATCTTCAATTTCCGTAACTGTCTCTGGCAATATCTCTTCGCTTAATGCGCTCCAGAGCAAGATTGACGCCGATGCGACAACCACGCTCAAGGCCGACATCCAATCAATCACAAAGGGCGAGCGCATTTATCTCCTTGTTGAGCCGCAAATTGCAATTCTTGCCGCCGCCGACCGCGCCGCATCTATCGGCGACATGTTCACCGCGCTCGCGGGCAAGATAGCAACGCGTCTCGCATCAACACCAAACGCCACGGCATCTTCACTTCTCGCTGATCTTCAGGCGAAAGTCGCTGATGTGGAAACGCAATCCGCAGCGGCAATTTCAGAAACTGCGTCGCTCCAGCCGGACAACGGCGTTGCTTCCGTGCGGGCGTCAAACACAGCGGCGCTGAAGGATGCGCGTAGCAAAATTCAAGCCGCGCAGAAAGACCTCAAGACGGCGTATCAGGACGCGGCACAGATCGTGAAGGCCATCAAGGGCGCGCAACCGATGACCTCTTCAACGTCAACGAGCCCGCAATAAAACGCTGTCTCGTTAAGGTCATGGGCAATCTCTCTATTGATAAATCGAAAACGGCGCTAGTCGTTATTGACCTCCAGAAGGGTATCGCAGGACGACCGACCGCTCCGCACACATCCGAGGTCGTCATAAAAAATGCGGCGGCGCTCGCCGCCGCATTCAGGAAGAACTCCATGCCGGTGTTTTTGGTGCGGGTCACCCCATCTTTTGACGGAAAGGATGCATTGCGTCCTATCGTTGATACGACAATGCCGGCTCACGCTCTTCCGTCGAATTGGGCGGATATTGTTCCTGAGATGGGACCGAAGCACGGAGACTTCGTGATCACCAAGCATCAATGGGGCGCCTTTTACGGTACGGAATTGGATTTGGAATTTAGACGGCGCGCCATTACGACGATGGTGCTCTGTGGCATCGCGACAAACATCGGCGTTGAGAGCACCGCCCGATTCGCGTATGAATACGGCTACCAGCAAATCTTTGCCGAAGATGCGATGTCTGCCATGTCCGCCGAGGAGCACGTATTTACCGTTACTAAAATATTTCCTCGTATCGGTTTGGTGAGGATAACCAAGGAAATAATCGCCGGTTTGTAAACAAAAATCACATGGTATGCAGAAACCAACCGAAAGGCGAGTAGAATATTATCTGAAAATTATTATTGCGATAGCCGCCGTGATTCTCGCGGTCCTGTGCGTAATGCTCGTAAGGGAATATAAGCATCTGCGCCGGATTGATCATTTTACGGCATACGGGCCATGGCTCGCTGCGCTTCATGCGAGAAGTCCTTTGGGAGCAAGCGATGCGAGTTCCGTGCAGACATGGATGACGTTTGATTACATCAATCATCTTTTTGCTTTGCCGTCGCGGTATGTGCAGACAACTCTTCACATAACGGATAGCCGCTACCCTCGTTTGACCGTAGCCGAATATGCCGAGGACCAGCATATGAAGCAACTAACATTTCTCGCGCAAGTACAAAACGCTATTCGTGCGTATTTTGCCCAGAAACAATGAACGGTTTTGTAGCGTCGCTGTTGTCGTTCCTATTGCTCTATAAATATTGGGCGCTCTTCGTCGTTATGTTCACTGCTGCTATTATCCTGCCGCTCCCGACGAACAGCATGCTTCTTGCGGCGGGTGCCTTTGCGAGCCAGGGATACTTTAGTTTCTCGCTCTCGTTCGTCGTTGCCGTTGTCGCAAGTATTTTTGGAGATTGCCTCGATTACTTTTTAGCCCGCAGATACGGGCGCCACATACTCGAAATGCTTCACCTGCGCATACCTTCTTATATTGAGCGGCTTGAACACTACGTGAGGAGACATTCAGGACCGACGATATTTTTTACGCGGTTTGCAGGTACTGCCGATTCGTTGGCGAATCTTCTTTCCGGATTCATCGGCATGTCGTTTGGAACATTTATTGCATATGATTTTCTTGGCAACGCCGCCTCTATAGGCGGCGTGCTGTATTCCGGTTATTTTCTCGGCAGCTACTGGCAAAGTTTCTCGGAACTTTTCAATATCGCGGGATGGATATTTCTTGGATTTATCGTTATGGCCGCTTTAGCGGTGACTGTGTGGTACAGAAACCACACCAGAGGCGAGACGGCCTCTAGAAGAATCCGAACAGATGAGAGAAGAATCCGCCAATAGCGTTAAGGACACCGCGATGCACTGGGGGATTGGAGCCCGTTGAATTATTCGGAGAGCTTGGAGAGGTTCCTTGATCAATGATAGACGAAGCGGTTACTGACGTACCGTTTACGGTGCCCTGCACAACGACGTTATCTCCTACGACGACGTTTGAAATCGTCGCTCCCATCGTCGTGACACCCGCTTTTGATACCTTTGCGGAAGAGGCATCCACGGTGTACGTGACGTTGCTCTTGTTCGTGACGGTAAGAGTTGAGCCGTTGATTGCGGTCATGTTACCGCCGATAACTGGCTGGCCGTTCCCTTGGATTGCCGGTGTCTGTCCCTGCGACATGCCGTCGCGAATGGTTTTCGCGGTTACCGATGTGCCGCTCACTGTTCCTTGCACCATTACTGTGTCGCCTGTCGCAATGTTTGACACGGATGAGTTTGCTCCGTTCTTAGTAACCGTGGCGTTGGATGCGTCTACTGTGTAGGTCGTCGCGGTCGCATTTTGTCTGAAGCCCTTGCTGGTTACGGTTAGCGTCGTACCGCTAACCGAAGCGACGGTGCCGAAGACGCCGGGATTCATGCCCGTGTGCCCGCCCATCATCATTGAACCGTCACGGATTGCGGTTGCCGTAACGCTTGAACCGCTTACGGTTCCTTGAATCATCACGGTATCACCGACAGCGATAGCCGAGACGGACGAACTCGCTCCGTTCTTGGTGACGGTCGCGTTTGTTGCGTCAACCGTATAAGGGGTCGAAGCCGTGCTACCGCGTTGCCAATTCTTAGAATTGACTGTGAGCGTGTTGCCAGAAATCGAAGTAACCATGCCGACAACTGCCGGACGCGACATAGCAGCACCACCATGACCGAATCCGCCCGTGCCTGCCGCAAGTGCAGTACCAACGAGAGCGAAAGAACCAATAAGTGCTGAACCGACGATAAGAGCTGATAAATTGCGTTTAGTAAGTTTGTGCATAATGATGTTGTGGTTAGTGACTAATAGCTGATAGCTAAGCGTACAGGTATATATACGCCTGAGAAGTAAAAACATTTCTTTATGCCGTGCGTATATTATAATAGTGAGTATGAAACGCACCTTTTCTTTAAATCTCGCCGCTTTATCCGTAAGTTTTTTTATTAGTCTTGCGCCCTCTGCTTTCGCCACGGTGCCGCCGACTCTCTCGCTCGCAGCAACTGGCAGCGGAGACAACGTTCAAATAACTATTACCGGCGACCCGAATGTGAGCGTTCTTCTCTCGTATACCGAAACCGGCTCTGGCCCGCAAATCACCTCGCTCGGTTCAACTGATTCAACGGGTTCTTTCTCAACAGTCGTGTCAAGCGCGACGTACGGCCTTACCTCCGGCACGCTCGTTACCGCGATTTTAAACGGCACCAGCGGGCCAAAGTCGCCGACCGTTGCGTGGCCAACGGTTAATTCTACGAATTCTCTTGCCTTGAGCCAGAATGCCGTCGTGCTCAACGCCGGTTCCTCAGCGAGCGTCACTGCGACGAATATCGGTTCTGGGGCATTGTATGTTTCCAACAACTCAAATCCTTCAATCGCGAATGTAAGCGTCAGCGGAACCCAAGTCACTTTTTCGGGCAATACTGCCGGAGCGACGACGGTGACGCTTTGTCAGGTTGGTAACGCGACTAGCTGCCCGAGCGTGTATGTCACCGTGGAGCAGTCGGGAGCAGGACAACTCTCTTTCAGCCAAAATAACGTCTCGGTTGTCAACGGACAAAATTTACCGATCACTATCAGCGGCGGCAACGGAGCGTATGAGATTACTTACAATTCAAACTCCAGTGTCATTCAGGCAAGTATTAGCGGTTCGGTACTTACCTTGAGCACGGGCGCGTCAAGCGGTTCCTCTTCAATTACCGTCTGCTCTTCTGATATGGCGATGTGTGGTGTCGTCGTGGCTGTGGCGGGGAGCGCAAACTCCGTCGCGATTTCTTTCAGCAACGGCGCTCCTGTTCTTTCAACCAACCAGAGTATGACGATTAATATCTACGGACCATCAGGCGTGCAGTTCTATGTTTCTTCCAATTCAAGCCCGAGCATTGTGCAGGCGAATCTCTCTGGCACGACACTCACGTTAACTGGTATCGCGGCGGGTTCATCGTCCATCTCCGTTTGCGCTTCAACGGGCACGTGCGCATCGCTTATCGCGACGGTTCAGTACGCCACGACCGGCGCGAACATTACGATTAGCCAAAACGCCCTTTCTCTTCTTGCGGGCCAAAACACCACGATAACCATTTCAGGCGGCGAACAACCTTATTTTGTCTCGGGCGGAACGAGCTCAATAGCGCAGGAGACCTTGAACGGTAGCACGCTCACGGTCTACGGCGTCGCGATTGGCACATCGTCATCAAATGTATGTTCGGCAGGTGGCGGTTGCGTGCCGCTTACCGTAACGGTGAACGGTTCGGGCACAACCGCGGCATTCTCTATGAGCCAGAGCAATGTTTCGCTTGTCGTGGGCCAAATTTCAACAGTCACTTTGTACGGCAACGGCAATTATTATCTCTCTAGCAATACCGGACCGAGCGTCGCTTCGGTTACCATAAGCGGGCCAAGCGCGATTGTCTCCGGATTAAGCTCCGGGAGTACAAACGCTGCTATCTGCGAGAGTGGCGGTTCTTGCGCGACGCTTGTTGTGACAGTCAATAATACGGCGGCGCAAACATCACCGGCGCCGACCGCTATAGTGACGAATCCGCCGACTAGTACATTCACAAAATATCTTGCGCCCGGCTCGGGAAACGCACAAGTGACCGTGCTTCAGCAGGCACTCGCGGCCCAAGGTTATTTCTCCGGCGCCGTCACAGGTTACTACGGCGCGCAGACCAAAGCCGCTGTCATTAAATTTCAGACAGCGCATAGCATCAATCCGCTTGGCGTCGTCGGCCCTGCGACACGCACGGCGCTTAATCAGCTTGGGAGTACGTCCGTGCCGAACACGAATAACATCTCAAACGTGGACATTACCACTATGACCCTGAGTCAGCTTCAGGCCGAAGTGCAATCACTTGAATCGCAACTCACTCAAGTTCTCAACCGCATCACGCAATTAACGGGGCAGTAGCACGATGCCTACATTTTTAGAGTAGTGCAATATAGCACACAATAGAGTTAGATTCGTGATAAAATAAATTGTATGACGTGGTTTTTTATTGCGCTGGCAGGATCACTTCTGGTTGCGTTTTCAAACCATATTGATAAATATCTAATTTCGAAGTATCTGCAGGGTGGGCAGGTCGGTTCACTCATTATATTTTCCGCGATATTTTCTACCGTTGCCCTGCCAATCTTAGTACTCATTCATCCGGCAATTTTTAACATCACTCCGTTGCAGGGAATTGCGCTGATGATCAATGGCATGCTAGTGGTTCTGGCTGTTCTTTGTTATTTTTATGCGCTTCATAAAGATGAAGCGACTTTTGTCGTTCCTTTTTATCAAACGATACCAATTTTTGCGTTTATTCTCGGCTATTTCATTCTTGGAGAAACCATCTCTAAGATTCAAATATTTGGATCTTTTATTATTATTGCCGGGGGACTCATTTTATCTTTCGAGTTGCTTGAGAGAAAAAAAATAAAATTTAAAAAAGAAGTAGTGTTGCTGATGCTCACCGCATCCATTTTTTACGCGATAAATGGCGTGATATTTAAATTGATCGCTATAAACGAGGGATTTTGGCCGTCTATATTCTGGGGTCTTGCTGGACATCTTGTGATTGGAATCTGGTTTTTAACTTTCATTCCAAAGTATCGTAGGCAGTTTTTCGAAATGTTGAGGGAAAATAAGGCCGCGGTCATTAGTCTGAACTCGTTTAGCGAAATGCTTTTTATTGTATCAGAGGCTTTAACTGCATATGCAACCCTCCTTGCGCCAGTTGCGCTGGTTCTTCTGGTGAATGCATTCCAGCCCGTTTTTGTCTTTATAATTGGTATTATCTTAGCCATATTTTTGCCACATATTAGTCAAGAATCAATTGAACGAAGAGTCCTGATTCAAAAAATTGCTGGGATATGCCTTGTCCTCATCGGTTCATATTTTATTGGAGTGTAATGAGGGAAAAATCTTGTCGTCGTTTTATATGGATGGTATACTTAGAATGTAGAATGAAGTAACATGTCAAAAATAGACCCATTCGGATATCTCTTAACACTCGATCTTTACGAATGTAAAAAGGGCGCATGCGATGACCTATCACTATGCTCTAAATTTTTAGAGGATATCGTTGTCCAACTTAAGATGGATAAACAATCGCCCCCATTCATCTTCCGAAGTGATACGATTGCGTATCCTAACAAAGCGGGACTCTCCGGATGGATCCCTCTTATTCAAAGCGGTGTCCAGATTCATACGTTGACGCCAAAGAATTTCATTTCAATTGATATTTACTCATGTGGAAAGTTTTCAGCGGATAATATCGAAGAGTACGTCCGAAATTATTTTGGATGCAAGGAAGTCGAGGTCCACTTTATTGAGAGGGGCGTAAAATATAATAGTATACGTTAAGAAGATGATTGAATCCCTTGGTCGAAATTGACTACTGAATAGTTGCCCTTTATTATCGTTTCATAAAACGTCAATGTAACGGAAACAACACCCAATAAGACAACGAATATGAATAAGAATTTCCCGAGTTTCCTCATACGCTAAATTATACCATGAGAATATTACTTATATCATCAAGTAATAGCATTGCTGCCCACTTAGCGTATCTGCTGAAGCAAGAAGGCAATGAGGTAAGGCTTTTTATAGATGATATCGATCGTAAAGAAAATTTTGAAAATATGGTTGAAAAAACCGACAATTGGCAGAAAGAGCTGAAATGGATCGGAAGAGGAGGGAATGGTCTTATAGTTTTTGACGATATCGGTTATGGAAAGATTCAAGATGAGCTTAGAAAAGAGGGGTTTTCAGTATTCGGGGGTTCAGAGTTAGCAGATAAGCTGGAGGATGACCGACAGTATGCCCAGGAGATTTTTACTAAGGAGGGTATAAAAACGGTAACAACGAAAAATTTTAATGATATTCAAAGTGCTATCGATTTTGTCAAGAAGTATAAAGGGGCATGGGTGATTAAACAGAACGGCCACGACTCAAAAGGTCTCAATTATGTAGGCTTCTTTGATGACGGACATGATTTGGTAAATGTTTTGGAGAATTATCAAACAAACTTGAATCTGAAAGGAGAAGCGCGAATCATTACTCTTCAGCAGAAAATCAAAGGAGTTGAAATAGCTGTAGCAAGATATTTTAATGGTATTGACTGGGTTGGTCCGATCGAGCTCAACATCGAGCATAAAAAATTCTTTCCTGGTGACATGGGTCCGGCAACGAGTGAGATGGGAACCCTCGGATGGTATATTGATAGAGAAAATAATAAATTATTCAATGAGACTCTTGGGAAACTCAAATCACATCTCAAGAAAATCAATTATAAAGGAGCGATAGATTTAAATTGTATTGTGAATGAAACCGGAGCATATCCTCTTGAGGTAACACCACGTTTTGGATCACCCATTGTTTATCTTCAGGCAGAATTGCATAAATCCCCATGGGGAGAGTTTTTAAAGGCCATTGCTGACGGGAAGTCGTATGATCTAAAATGGGAAAAAGGTTATGGAGTAGTTATTCTTGTTACGGCTCCGCCATTTCCATATGCAAAAAAGCTTCCCGATTTGTCTCCCAAAGGTTTGAATATTTATCTAGATCCTTCCCTGAAAGAAAGCGGTCTTAAACATATTCATTTTGAAGGAGTGGGCTTAAGAAAAGGGAGTGGCCCGAAACAATACTACATCTCTGATTATCAGGGCTATGTTTTGTATGTGACAGCTGTAGATAATACAGTTGAAACCGCTCGTACCAAAGCATCACAAATCATTCGACATATCTATTTCCCAAAAATGTTCTACCGCCACGATATCGGGATCAGTTTTATAGAAACAGAATACGACAAGCTTTGTCGATGGGGGTATATATGAGATGCGTGAAATTATAATCGGGTTTATAATGACATCGATACCACATGAATCCAATTCTTTGCTCAGGAGAAACACCATATTTTCTAAAATTTTTTGATTTATCTACCGCTCCACCTCTTCTTTTTTACACGTATATTCCAGCGATCACCGCATCTCTTTTCCTAGGTTTTTACGTTTATAAAAAAGCAAAAGGATCGCTGGAAAGCAAGTTGCTCCTTTTTATATCAATTTTCTTTTCGCTGTGGGTTCTAGATATTTTGGTTCTCTGGGTGGCTTCGTATAACAGTCTGCTTATGTTCGGCTGGCAGATAACGCCAATATTTGAAGTCCCTCTTTTTATTTTTACTGTTTATTTCACTTATGTGATGACCGATAAACAAAGGAAAGACATTAGTCCTACGCTTAAACTTATCTTCTTAAGCATTATGGGCATCGTCTTTTTAATTCTTCCAACGAAATTAAATATTCCTTTCTACAATCTAAACAATTGCGAGGGGGTTCCGGGTATCTATTGGAATTTTGAATATATTGCCGAGATGGTAGTGATAGTCTGGGTATTAGGTATCTGTATAAGTAGATTCCGCGCCCTAAAAAAAGGTGACGAGTTTAAGAAACAAATCATTTATTTCGGTATCGGAGTCGCGTCGTTTTTAGTTCTATTCGCCGGATCGAACATTGTCGGGCAGATGACTGACATACAGGTAATAAGTTTTTTAGGCTCGCTCGGCGTAGTTATACTTCTTGCTTTCCTTTCTTATCTCATTGTTCGTTATAATGAATTTAAGATCAAAGTATTTGCTACTCAGGCCTTAGTTTTTGCAATCACATTACTTATTGGATCACAGATATTCACGCCGAGCAGTACTACCGATCTGTTTGTTACCGCTATTACACTCATTGCATTCTTGGCAAGTGGATTCTTTCTTATAAAAAGTGTCAAAGGAGAAATTGAGCAGCGCGAACGCGTTGAGCAACTCGCAGAACAACTCTCTGAGTTTATGTCGCTCGCGACACATGAGATTCGCGGTCCCGCCACGTTTATTAAAGGATTCACGGCGAGCGCGCTTGAGGGCGATATCGGCGAGCTCACGTCAGCGACTAAGGATGGCATGCAGAAAATTTTTGTTCGAGCCGATGACATTATCCATCTTAGCAATCAGTATCTGGATAAATCAAAATTGGAATTGAACCAGTTGAAATATGAATTTGCGCCGACCGACCTCGGGGAAATGGTGGGAGATCTCGTGCGCGAGTTCCAGCCCGCCGCCGCCCAGCGAGGCATCATGGTTATGTCTGCTATAGACAAAAACCAATCCTACGGGGTGCAAGCCGATAGCGGGAAAATAAAAGAAGTTATCGGGAATCTCATTGATAACGCAGTCAAATACACGCCGAAAGGGTCCGTGACGATTTCTATTGCGAAAGACGAAAAAACAGTAACAGTAAAAATCGCCGATACTGGCGTCGGCATATCGGCCGAGACCATCCCGCAACTTTTTAAGAAATTCTCTCGGGCCGATGCCGAAAAAGTAAATCTACTTGGCTCCGGCCTCGGGCTCTATCTCGCCAAGATATTTATTGATGCCCATCATGGCCGCATCTGGGTTGAATCAGAAGGGAAGGATAAGGGCTCTACATTCTTTGTCGAACTTCCTACTGGTTCATAAAACATGGAGATTTGCTAATCATCGGCGCGATGACGGTCTCCAATATCTCGGCCATTATCTCACTGACATATTGACAGATAGCATGTTTCTGTAGTAGGATTTCTTTAGAATATTGATCTTGAAATGGCACTTATGCCTAAAATAAGAGAAAGGAGTTAATCATGAGTAACATTGTTTGGGTAGTTCTCGCATTTTTCTTTGGCGCATTCATTATGTGGGGAGTAATGCGGAACAAATTACGCGAGATGACAGCCGAGGCGGAATTTTACAAGCATCTCCAGCATTTATGGGAAGTGGTCTCGAGGGAACAAGGAGATTACGCCAGTCCTTGTGTTGACGTGGGGCTTGCTTACATTAACAGTGTCTCGTCTAGGGGAAGGCGTGATTACATTAGAAAGGAGGTGTACAAGCTTCTCGATAAAAGTTATCATGGCTACCTCTATACGTTAGAAAAACAAGTGCACTGGTATCTTTCATGGCACGGTATGGATGCTGAAAGGGATAAGTCAATCTGTCTCTTCTTTGTGAAAAATCACCGTTGGTTGAAATACGATGAAAAAGCCTGTGATTGGTACGGTGCCACATCCTTTGAACCATCGAGGAAAGACAAGAGTTCAGGAAGAAATAAATTTCTGGTAGAAGAAAGGAACGCTTGCGAAAGGCGTTTAGCCGCGGAGAAGGCCGCGGAGGAAAAGAGATTTCTGAAATTTAGAGAGGAAGGACTTCAGGCGATTATCAGAGAACAAAAAATCAGAGGATTCTGGCGTGGCATGGCGGATGTTAGTGGATAAAGATTGCCAAGCCAAATTTCTCAACGGCGTGTGATTCTGGTTGCAATTTGCAATGCGGAATTCACGCCGTTTTTTGCTTCTGTTTTATTAAAATGCGATATACTGGAGCTATGGAACAAAAATCAATTTCAGAACTCATGAATCTCTCGGGGAAGACCGCTATCGTGACCGGCGGCGCGATGGGAATCGGGTTTGCGATTTCGGCGCGGCTTGCGGAGGCGGGTGCGAACGTGCTCATTGCGGATAGAGATGCCGCGGCCGCCAAGGCGGCCGCGGCGAAGATTCCTCATTCAGTCGCATGTACCGTTGACGTTTCAGACGAGACGCAGGTTGATGCAATGGTTGCGAAAGCGGTAAGCGAGTTTGGCGGTATTGATATTCTCGTCAACAACGTCGGCATTTATCCGCAGAAGCCGGTGCTGGAAGAAACAACAGAAGAATTTGAAAAAGTCGTTCATGTTAATTTATTGGGTGCATATCTTTCTGCAAAAGCCACGGCGAAACAGATGATTGCACAAGGAAGGGGTGGCTCAATTATTAACATTACTTCCATTGACGCGCTCCATCCATCATCAGTCGGTCTCGCGTTTTATGACGCGAGCAAGCACGGTCTCTGGGGCTTCACTAAAAATCTCGCGTTGGAACTCGCTCCGCACAACATCTCCGTGAACGCCATCGCGCCGGGCGGAGTCGCAACGCCGGGGACGAATTTCGGCAAGATGCCCGACGAATTCTCGAAAGCATTCCTCGCCAAGATCCCGATGCATCGCATGGCGGAAGCCGACGAAATCGGCAAGGTCGCGCTCTTCCTCGCCTCCGGTCTCTCTTCTTATATGACCGGTTCGCAAATCGTCGTAGATGGCGGTACCTTGCTTGCCTAATAATTTCTTTATTGTATATTAAACGCACCAGCCCTGCGGCTATTTTTATTTATGGAAATCAGGAATATCGCCATCATCGCGCATGTTGACCACGGGAAGACGGCTCTTACCGATGCTATTTTGAAACAAACGGGCGCGGTGGCTGAGGGTGTGTCCATGGACAGCGACGCACTTGAACTGGAGCGCGGCATTACCATTTATTCCAAGAATGCAGCAGTTGAATATAAAGGCACAAAAATAAATATCGTGGACACACCCGGACACGCGGATTTTGGCAGTGAAGTGGAGCGCGTATTGCGTTCCATTGATTCGGTGCTCCTTGTCGTTGACGCGCAGGAAGGGCCGATGCCGCAGACCCGCTTCGTACTGAAAAAGTCCCTGGAGCTTGGCCTCCGGCCGATTGTCGTTATTAATAAGATTGATAAGCCGGCGGCTGATCCGGCGAGGACAGAAGAACAGGTCTTTGAGCTTTTTCTTGAACTTGGCGCTACGAATGAGCAGTCCAATTTTCCCGCCATCTATTCAATTGGGCGCGAAGGCATTGCGCTTAAGAATCTCAATGATGAGCGCAAAGATCTCACGCCGCTTCTGGATACGATTCTTGAGAAGGTTCCAGCGGCGAATAGTGCTGCGTCCGCCAACGCACCCCTTATGCTGCAGCCGTTCAATCTCGCCTATGACAACTTTATGGGGCGACTCGCGATTGGCCGTATTTATTCAGGAACTGTTTGCCCGAACCAGAATGTTTTTATAAAAAAATCAAACGGGGAAACGCGCGCCGGTCGCGTTACTAAAGTGTTCACCTTTAAAGGACTTGAGCGCATTGAGACGGCCGAAGCATCAGCAGGAGACATCGTTCTTATTGCGGGCCTCCCCGACATCTATATCGGCGAGACGGTAACGACCGATGAAACCGCCGCGCCCTTACCGGCAATCGCGGTGGATGAACCGACCATCGCGCTTAATTTTCTCGTCAATAATTCTCCATTCGCCGGGCGAGAAGGAAAATATGTAACCGGCCGTCAAATTCGTGAGCGGCTTGAAAAAGAGTTGGAAGTCAATGTCGGTCTTAAGGTTGATTTTTCAGATGCGGATTCTTTTCACGTATCTGGTCGTGGAGAATTGCATATCGCGATTCTTCTTGAAAACATGCGCCGCGAGGGCTACGAGCTCCAGGTCTCGCAACCACAGGTCATTTTCCATCGGGAAAATAATGGTGAGCGAAGTGAACCATTTGAAGAAGTCGTTATTGATGTGCCGTCTGAGTTTCAGGGGGTTGTCATCGAGAAGCTTGGGGCGCGCGGGTTCGTGCTTCAGAATTTTGCGCATCCGCCAACGGGCGGAAATAATGCACGTCTCACGCTTCTTGGCCCGACGCGTGGTCTGCTCGGGTATAAGAATATATTTATCATTGACACACACGGCGAGGGAATTCTCTCCTCGCGCGTCGTCGGTTTCAAGCCCTATGCGGGCGAGATTAAAAAACGGCACGTCGGTTCAATGATTTCTATGGCGGCAGGTAAGGCGCTTGGCTACTCGCTCTGGGGTCTCCAGGAGCGCGGTCAGCTCTACATCAAACCGGCGGACGAGGTCTACGAAGGCATGGTTATCGGTAATACTGCGAAGGGCGAAGAGATGCTGGTAAATCCAACGAAAGGGAAGAATCAATCCAATGTTCGTTCTATCAGCAAGGATGAAGCTATTGTGCTCGTGCCGCCATTTGAACTCACCATTGAACGTGGATTGGAAATAATGGCGGACGACGAGTATCTTGAGATTACGCCGAAGAGCGTCCGCCTGCGTAAGCAATTCTTGACCCAAAATGACCGTACGAAATCGCGTCGCTAATCTTTTTTCTCAATCGTCCGTTTGAGCTTTCTAAGTGCTTTTTCTGATTCTTCATATTGCACGCGAGAAGTCACTTGGTTCATTTTTTCGTCCAGCTCTTCTATTCGGCCTTCCCTTGCGGCTTTTTCTCTTTCTTCTTTGGTCGCCTTGGCTTGTCCGTACATATAATCTTGTATATCGTGTTCTTTTTCACCCGGTTTTTCCTTTGGTGGTTTTTCCATCTCTCTATTATAACCGATAACTATAATTATTATGACTTTTGTAAAAACTAACGGCTTACAAACGAATTATTTTTTATATAAAAGCGCCACGGGAAATTCGTGCCGTTCTTAATGCCGACACGAGAAGAAATGCCGATATCTGATTTTGCAATTTCTGGCGCGTCATAGATTGTCAATCCATTTCCATTCGGACTGCCGTTTAATGCACCCGTGATGCCGAATGCTTCGCAAAATTTTGCCGGACCTGAACAAAGATTCCGCACATTTTGTGTTTTGCGGCGATGTTTCATCGTCCCGAGTCCTGCGAGGGGTTCAACAGCGCGGATAAGCACCGCGCCAATGCCGTTTTTATCGGTTGTTATATTCGCGCACCAATGCATGCCGTACGTGAAATAAATGTACCAATGGCCGTAGGTATCGCGCATAATGGCGCTTCGAGGCGTGATTTTAAATGCGTGTGAAGCGGGGTCGGTGCCGTATGCCTCCGTCTCAACAATAATGCCCGCGCACGAACCTCTCCTCACGATTTTCCCGAGCAGTTTTGGTGCAAGCTTAAGCGCGCTTCTCGTAAACCACGAGCGGGGAAGTGCCTTCATATGGGTAATAAAAGCATAGAACAAAAAGAAAAAAATGAGAGCCGGCAGACCTCGGAAGATCGCCGGCTCTTAGAAAAGATCTATTGCTGTCGATGGTCTTACGGAAACTGGTGGGCTTTTATCTCCTCCTCCACCCGCTTCACCGTTTCTTTCGGCCACAATCCAAACTCACTGTAGACGAAGGTTATATCCAGTAAGTTATAGCATACGACGATTCGCTTGAATCCAGCGGCTTGGAGGCGTTTGATAGTTCCTTGCTGACGGTCAACGAATATCAATTGGGGCATATCTTTACTCGGGTAGCCGTCTTCTTCCAGATGTTCCGCTTGCTTGACCTTCGTGCCACCATCAGTCCCGATATTGTCCACTGTCCAGAAGGTGAACTTCTTTAAATCAGGTACTTCGCCGTTGACCCAGCGGTCGTTCGCACCATGCTCCTTTTTTAGTTTCTCACGCATGACGCGGCATGCAATTAATGGAAAGCACGGATTTGATTCATGCAGCTCAATGCTGGCCATCGAAGCCGCAATGGCGAGAGCAGTTCCTGCCGTTGGCAAGCCAATTAGGTTTGGCTGATTGTCGGCACAAGTTATGTTCTCATCTACCGCATTGGCGATTTTCTGTCCCGCCATCTTTAGAAGGACAGGACAATCGGTAAGGTCGCCCCGAAGGAAAACATAGATGTTTGATTCGATGCCTGACGTCAATGTGAATGGTTTTTCCCTATACACAATGGAGCCAACTTCGTTTGCTTTTTTAAGAAGCAAGATATCGTGGGATGTATACACCACTCCAGATGGAACTTCCAATCTGTTGCGGGAATGCGGGAACATTTTTACCTCCTCTCATCGGTACTGGTTGATGAAATTTTGGAGCTTTAGCGTCTCGCGATGAGCCGCCTCGGCGAAGTCCGCGCCCTTTGATGCGAAGATAATGCCTCGTGCCGAGTTGATGATCATGCCTTCCTTGCGGCTATTTTTCCCCGCGGAAACAACTTGCTCCACTTGCTTTTCAAGCGGAACGTCTTTCTGCTGGAATCCAACACCCGGAATAAGAATCGGCATATCGCCAACGATCCGACGTACTTCTTGGAGTTCATGGGGATATGTTGCCCCCACAACGATGGCACAATTTCCGTTTTTGTTCCAGTGGTTTGCTACGCGATGCGCGACGTACTTGTAGAACGGCATATAGCTGTTTGGCTTGTTCTCGTCATCGGCTACTTCTTTATCCTGAAATTCTCCTGCGCCAGGATTGGATGTCCGGCAAAGCACGATGATGCCATTATCCGCGCGATCCAGAAACGGCTGAAGTGCCTCTTGTCCTAGATATGGATGCACCGTGATCGCGTCTACGTCCAGATACTCGAACGCCATCTTCACGTAACCATTGTTGGTGTTGCCGATATCGGCGCGTTTCGCATCGAGAATTATCGGGATGTCCGGCGCAATGGTATGGATGTCGATGATAGTTCTGCGCAAAGCTGCGATACCCTCGTTGCCATGCGCTTCATAAAATGCGGAGTTTGGCTTGTAAGCACACACGATGTCTCGCGTCGCTTCTACAATTGCTCGATTGAATGCGACAATGACATCGGTAATATTAGGGCTGCGCTCGTTACCGAAAAACGCGCGCACGCGCTTATGCACGGACTCGGGAATTTTATCAAGCTCGCTATCGAGTCCGACGCAAATGAAGTTACTTTTTTCCCACCGGGCTCTCAACATTTCCATGAAGTTTCGTTCTCTCATTTCTCTCTCCTTCCTTTGGTTGGGGGTTAACGAGATGAATTGTACCCCGACTCTCATTCGCTGCTTTTTCGGATCGAGGCATTCTTACTCTCCCTCCGCATTTCGTGCATATCTCGTAGCGACGACCATCGGCAAGCTTTCCATCTTGGCCTTGGTTACCGGAGATAGGCGTCCTCCCGTCCTGGCATTCCTCACAGTCCACTACCACGTCCCGGTCTCCCACTTTTTCCTCTCCTTTCTTTACCGAAATGAACAACGATAGCCCGATGTCCGGGCCGACTTCCGAGAATGACACTAACAAAAATGTTAATGAAACGCAATTAAGGAGTATACTTTCTTTCATGGTCCTCGTTGAATACAAAAAGGCCTTTCTCAAATACGCGCCACTTGAAAGTTTCACGACTGGTATTGAATTGCTTGGCCAAGAGGTAAAAGCGCTGCGGAATAAACTCGGTTCTCTGGATGGCTCGCGCGTGGTGGTGCGCGGCGGTGAGGCGTTCATTGTTGGTATGACTATTCCGCCATATCAAGTGGCGAACATGCCGAAGAATTATGATAAAGAACGAGCGCGGCGGCTCTTGCTCACTAAAAAAGAAATCTCTCAACTTGCCGATGCGGAATCTAAGAAGGGATTGACAATTATCCCACTTGAGGTGTATACTGCGGGCAGATTCGTGAAAGTGCGCATCGCCGTCGTTCGTGGTAAAGGGAAAGCCGACCGCCGCGAAGATTTAAAAAAGCGCGATGCTCTGCGCGAAACGGAACGCGTTTTGAAAACCAGATAATTCGATCAGTCGCTGTCAGCTTGTAGGCATTTGTGCGTATAATTTAACAGGGGGTGACCGGCTTTGACGGTCTGTTCTTTGAAAGACGTGCGGCGCAGTGCACTCCCGTTCACCACTTAAAACTGGCGGGAAACAAACTTGCCAAGAACACTCTTGCAAGCGCGAAGTCGCCTTACTTCGGTAAGGTCGGCGATATCGCGTTCGCCTACGCGACGGCTCGCGGTTAACGCCACGACCCTTCTCGCCTAGCGCGACGTTTGTCCTCTAACGGTGCTCACAGCGCGAGGACGGGCGGAATTTTCTGTGAAATCGATGCCCGGAATCCCGACCGGCACATTTAAATAAGGGATCGGGCAGGAATGGTTTCGTTGGTGTTCCTCACATCCTGCCTTAAAATTAACGCTGACTATGCGTCGTAGAAACGCTTTCATCAACTGACTCGGACCGGGGTTCAATTCCCCGCACCTCCACATAGGTCTGCAAAAATCGCCGATAGGCGGTTTTTGTGTTGGGTTGGACAGATTACCAAAAAATTAGCGTTATGGTATAGTACTTTTCGTGGCAACTGCATCCCAAAAACCGAAAAATAAAAAGACCGCACCGCCGTCTCCGAAACGGCGGGGTTGGCGCGCGCTCCTCGGCGGCCCGTCCTTTTTCGGCAACCTCACGACTACCGTACTCATATTCCTTCTTCTTATGAGTTTGTATTCGCTCTTTACGAGTTTTTCCCAGCCGAACAATATTATTCCCCTGTCAACTGTTGCGGCTGATGTTGCGGCGGGGAAGGTAACTTCAATTACGGTCAACGGCGATTCGCTTAATCTCACTTATGCTGACAAGTCCGTGAAGACGTCGCGCAAGGACCCTTCCGCCGGTCTCCCGGAGACGCTCGCGACGTATGGCGTCACTCCCGCGGAGCTTGCAAAAGTTTCGATTACGGTACAAGGACAGTCGGGATTTGAATTTTGGTTTGTCACGCTCGCGCCGATTATTTTGCCGCTTCTTTTCATCGTGTTTATTTTTTGGTTTCTCTCGCGTCAGGTGCGCGGGGCGGGGATGCAGGCCTTTACTTTCGGTCAATCCAAAGCGCGCATCATTGATCCCGCCGATTCCTCGCAGCGCGTTACGTTTGCCGATGTCGCGGGCGCACGCGAAGCGAAGGAAGAACTTTTGGAGATTGTGGATTTCCTCAAGAGTCCGAAAAAATTCTTGGATATTGGCGCGCGAATTCCGAAGGGCATTATCCTGATGGGCGCGCCGGGGACGGGTAAGACGTTGCTTGCGCGCGCGGTTGCTGGCGAAGCGGGCGTACCGTTCTTTTCTATCTCGGGCTCTGAATTCGTTGAGATGTTTGTCGGCGTTGGTGCGTCACGCGTGCGCGACCTCTTCCAGATGGCGAAAAAAGCCGCACCGGCGATTATCTTCGTTGACGAGCTTGACGCCGTCGGGCGCGTACGCGGCACGGGCGTTGGCGGAGGCAATGATGAACGCGAACAAACGCTCAATCAAATCCTCGTAGAAATGGACGGTTTTGAGCCGACAGAAAAAGTCGTGGTTATGGCGGCGACCAATAGGCCTGACGTTCTGGATTCGGCCCTGCTTCGGCCCGGACGCTTTGACCGCCGCGTCACTATTGACCTCCCGGACCGTCGCGACCGTGAAGAAATTCTGCAAATTCATGCGCGGCAAAAGCCGCTGGGGCCGGACGTCAATCTCGCCATTATCGCCGAACGCACCCCCGGTTTTTCTGGTGCCGAATTGTATTCACTGATGAATGAAGGAGCGATTCTCGCCGCACGCGAGAATCGGAAAGAAGTCACGCAATACGATCTCATCCGTTCCATAGAAAAAGTAATGCTTGGTCCGGAACGCAAGAGCCATTTGCTTTCAAAGAAAGAAAAGGAAATAACCGCATACCACGAGGCCGGCCACGCACTTGTTTCTTCGGTGCTTCCAAATGCCGACCCGGTGCACAAAATCTCAATTATCAGCCGCGGCCGTGCAGCCGGATACACTTTGAAACTTCCGTTTGAAGACAAAAAAATGCAATCGCGGAAGCAATTTTTGGACGATATCGCAACAACTCTGGGCGGTTATGTCGCCGAAGAGATGCTCTTTAACGATGTAACGACGGGACCGAGCAACGACCTCGTTATGGTCACGGCGATTGCCCGCGATATGATTATGCATTATGGAATGAGCGAGAAGCTCGGGCCGATTGCGTTCGGCGATCGCCAGCTTGGGAACGAGCCGTATTCCGAAAAAGTCGCGGCCGAGATTGACGCCGAAGTGACGCGCATCGTTGACGAAGCGAAGGCGCGCGCGAAACAAACCATCAGCGAGCATCGTGGCGCGCTTGATGCTATTGCGAAGGAACTCATTGAAAAGGAAACCATTGAACGCGCTGATTTTGAAAAAATTCTCATCGCCAATGGCATCACGCCCAAAAAGCGCGACGAGGAGGAGAGTGTTGTAGTATAAAAATAGCCGCCCCTAGCTTAATTGGTTAAAGCCCCGAGCTTATACCTCGGTGAGTCTTGGTTCAAGTCCAAGGGGGCGGACTAAATAAATATGATCACTCCTGGCCAAGAAAAATATCTTGCAACTCTGCCGAACGGAAGAATTGCCCACGTAAAACCCTTTGATCCTTTGGCTCGAGAAACAGGACTTGCTCTCGTTGCTGAAATTAAAAAGGCTTTACCCGAGGTAGCGATTTATTATATCGGCTCTTCTGTACTAGGTATTGCTGGCGAAAATGATATAGATATCAGTATCATAAGCGCAGGATTATTCGGAACGGAATTATCCGCGTTAGAAAGTTTGTATGACAAACCAACAAGTTATAAGCCCGATAAAAAACGAGCAGAGTGGAAATTTGAGAGAAATAATTTTCCTGTTGAACTTTATTTCAAAGGAGAAATGACGCCGCTTTTTGCTGAACAACTAAAAACGCACGAAATTCTTAAGCGTTCTCCTGTATTGGCAAAAGAGTATGAACAAATAAAACTTGCCGCCGGCGGATTAAATTGGAAAGATTATATGCGCCGGAAATACGAATTCTTCAATAGAATCTCTGGCGCGAATTAAAATTTTGCTCAGAGCTATTACAAATGCATCTCTTCGCCGATCTTACGTTCGAGTCGTGGTGGGCGCACAAATTAAGAGAGGTAACCTTATATTTCTTTGTGAGGTATAATTATTTTAGAGAGCCAGAAAACCTTGAGGAGGTGGAAAATGAAGAAGAAAGTCAGTTGTGAACTAACGCAGGAAGTGGGCGAAAGGGAGGAAAAAAAGAATTCGGAAGCTCTTGAGCACCTGACACCATCTCCGAAGTTGAATAAAATAATAGAGGAGGAGCTTGACCCGAGTGGTGTAGGAGTGAACGAACTTTCAAGATTACTGGAAAGGTTGAATTAGATTAGAAAGGTCACAGGGGGGGGAATAAGAGGGGCCGGCCCCTCTTTTTTATTCCAGACGCATCTCTTCGCTGACTTTACGTTCGAGTCATGCTAGACGCATCTTAAGGTTTTGATGTATAATTAACTCCAGCTAGAGAATCTTTAGAGTACTGTTCCTTGAGGGAGGAGGTGAAAGTAAAATGGATAAAGAGATCAGTCATGGATCAATGGAAGAAGTGTTAAGAAATGCGTTGACTAACCCAAAGCATTTCGAAGGTGGTAATCCTCTACCAACACCACTTTCAGAACTAAATGCACAAATAAAAAAGTATGACCCGGATGGTAAAAAGGCACTCGAGATAGTAAGGAACATGCGTAAGAAAAAGAAGAAAAAATAGTTACAGATGTAATGATGAGGGGACTTGCTCCCCTCTCTTTATTCCAGATGCATTTCTTCGCTGGCGGAACGGGAGCGGAGAAGAAGCGCGGGATGATTTTTTAGTTCGGGGTCGGCGGCGACCAGAGTCGCCGCTTCAGTACGGGCGGCTTCAACGAGTTTAATATTTTTTAATGCTTCCATCGCGATATCCGAAACGCCCCACTGTTTGCCGCCCGCGAGCTCGCCCGCGCCGCGAAGCGCGAGGTCATATTCGGCGAGCTCAAATCCATTTTTTGCGGAAGTGAATGCTTTCATCCGTCCGCGCGTCATTTCGCCGAACGATTCGGGAAATGCGAAGCAGTACGACTGATACGTTGAACGGAGAACGCGCCCGCGTAGCTGATGCAGCTGCGCGAGCCCGAAGCGCTCGGCGCCTTCAATAAGGATGACAGTCGCGTTCGGAACATTGACACCCACTTCAATGACGGACGTTGCGACGAGAATATCTATGTTTCCATTTTCAAAATCCCTCATCGTGTTTTCCTTTTCTGCTGGCCGCATTTTGCTGTGGAGAATGCCTATAGTCGCTTCGGGGAAGATACTTTTTTTCAAACGAGCTGCCTCAGCCTTAACCGATTTCGCCTGGAGCGCAAGCTCTTTCGCAGGGTCCGGTTCATCAATGCGCGGGCAGATGATATATGCCTGATGGCCGGCGGATAATTCGACGCGAATGCGCTCATATGCGCGTTCTCGCTCCTTTGGTCCGAGCACTTCAGTTATGACTTTTTTCCTGCCCGCGGGCATTTCATCAAGAAGCGTGAGATCAAGGTCGCCATAAATGGTGAGCGCGAGCGTGCGCGGAATGGGCGTCGCCGTCATTGAAAGCAGGTGCGGCGCCACTCCTCCTTTCGTTGCGAGTTTTTGCCGATGTATGGTGCCGAAACGGTGTTGCTCGTCAATGATGGCATACGCGAGGTATTTGAACGAAAGCGATTTCTCAATGAGCGCGTGCGTGCCGATGACAATGGGAATTTCGCCATTCGCTACCATTTTCTTAAATGCCGTTTTGGAAAGTTTCGCGGATTCTTCGTAACGGACTCGGGAAGGAAATTTTCGGCATTCGCTCCCGGTGATGAGACCGATGGGGATGGGATGGTCGCGGAAATATGAGACGAAAGTGGAAAAATGTTGTTTTGCGAGGACCTCGGTCGGGCAAAGATACGCAACTTGAAGTGTTCCTGCGATTCTCTCGAAAGGAAGTGATGTCGCAACAAGATACGCCGTCGCAGCTGCAACGGCGGTCTTGCCGCTTCCCACATCGCCTTCAAGAAGGCGCAGCATCGGGTGCGTTTTTTCGAAATCAGCGACGATTGTCTCAATTGCGCGCGTCTGCGCGGAGGTCGCGGGGAAGGGGAATGACGCGACGAAATCGGAGAGCGCCTCGCGGTCAATCGTAACTGACAATGCCTTCTGCGCCGCGAGGACGCGGCGCCGTCCTTGCATTATGACCTGGAGTGCGAAAACCTCTTCAAAGGCAAAACGTTTGCGCGCCGCAGTCGCATCGGATATTTTCTGCGGCGCATGTATAAAAACGAGTGCAGAGGCGAGTACGGGCAAGTTATAACGCGCGAGAATTTCCGGCGGGATAGGATCTTCAAAATGCTCGTGTGCTTTTGCCTCAATTATTTTTCTGATGGCATGCAAAAACCATAAAGAAGAAATTCCCTGACTTTCCGAATAGATCGGGTACACCGCCTCTTCTTTTTGCGCTCCTCTTTTTATAAAGAGGGAGTTATGTACGGATTCAGGAACAACGGGTGATTTATCGATAGACGGATTCGCGAGGTACACTTTTACTCCTGTTCCTACCACTTTTCCGCTTACTTTCACCACCATTCCGTCATATAAGGTCTTCGCGATATATGGCTGGGAGAACCATATCATTTTTATTTTTCCCGACGCATCTTCCAGCCACGCCTCGGCAATCGGTCGGCGACTCTTCCAGGTTTTACGAATATCGGGCTTGCGCACCGTTCCGTAAAGCGTTACATCGCCTCCGACTGTCGTGCCGGCAATCGTCCCTGTTGCGCCGGCCTGTTCGTATCGGGCGGGGAAATGGTAGAGCAAATCACGAATCGTCCGTATCTTCAGCTTATGCAGAGCGCGCTTCTGTTCAGGTTTTAGGCGAGTGAAATGCTTATCAACAAGGTCCTCGGGCTGCATGGGTAACAGTATAGCTTGAGGTATATACTATACGTTACTAAACTCTTTTCATTAAAATGAAAAAGTATATCCTCGGTGCCATTTTCTCCTTCGGCGTTCTTGTCCCATCAACATTCGCTCAAGCAGCAATCCTCTCAAATTCGCAAATTCAATCAATCCTCTCGCTTCTTTCTTCATTTGGTGCAGACAGTGCAACAATAGCGAATGTCCGATCGGTACTTGTTGGTGGCACATCGGCTCACACACTTTCTTCTTCAGGAACAACCCAAAACATCAAAAGTTATGATGTAGTTATTTACGGAGGCACAAGTGCCGGAGTAACCGCAGCAGTAGAAGCCGCTAGAACGGGGGAAACCGTAGCCATCATAGAACCCAGCAATCATCTCGGCGGTATGACGTCAAATGGGCTGGGAGCCACGGATATCGGTAACCTGCAAACTGTGGGCGGAATCGCAAAAGAATTTTATCAGGACGTTCTTTCTTATTATAACAATTCGGCTAATTGGCAGTACGGGCAAAATTTCGACGCCTACAAAAACTTAGCAGCGAATTTCGGATATGTCGGCACAGACACTATGATGAGTTTCGAACCGCATGTCGCGGAAAATATCTTTAAGCAATTCATTCAAACCTACAACATACCCGTTTTCTACGGGCAGAGACTGAACCTTGATTCTGGCGTAACCAAAAGCGGCAGCACCATTACACAAATCGTCATGGAGTCGGGAATGATTTTTAAGGCTCAAATGTTTATTGATGCGTCGTATGAAGGTGACCTGATGGCGAAAGCAGGAGTGTCTTATACCGTTGGCCGGGAGTCAGATAGCATCTATGGGGAAACGCTTAATGGCGTGATTTTTAATCCAAACGGTCCCCATCAATTTGCATCTTCAGTTGACCCGTATGTTATTAAGGGCAATCCCTCGAGCGGTTTATTGCCGGGAATAAATTCAAATCCCGGGACGAGTGGCCAAGGCGACAATAAAGTACAGGCATATAATTTCAGATTATGCACGACCGACGTGCCTCAAAATGCTATTCCCTGGTCTAAGCCGGCTGGATATGACCCCAGCAGATACGAATTGCTTTTGCGTTATTTTGACTCCGGTTACGGCAGCAATGTGCAAAGCTCCGACTTTGGTTATAACCCAGGTACACCGTGGGCCTTTCTGCCTATGCCAAACCTCAAAACAGATACAAATAACAACGGTCCCTTTTCTACTGACAACATTGGAATGAATTACGATTACCCCGATGGGGATTACACCACCAGAGAAAATATAATTCGCGACCAAATTTCCTATCAGCAAGGCCTGTTTTGGACGCTCGCGACGAATCCGAGGGTTCCCCAAAATATCAGGAATGAAATAAATAAATGGGGGCTTTGCAAGGATGAATTTACCGATAACGGAGGATGGCCAGATCAAATATACGTACGAGAGGGAAGGAGAATGATATCGGATTATGTGATGACGGAAAGTAATTCCAATGGCAGTAGAAATGCTAGCGATTCCGTAGGGATGGGTTCGTATCCCATAGATTCCCATAATGTGCAGAGATATTTGACGAGCGGAGGAACAGTCCAGAACGAAGGCGACTTAGTTGGCCTGTCCGGTACGAACTTGGCCGCACCGTATCCCATAAGTTACCGCTCCATCGTTCCTAAAAAGCAAGAAGTAACAAATCTTTTGGACCCCGTCACTCTCTCGGCCAGCCATGTGGCGTATGGTTCAATGCGAACGGAACCCATATTGATGATTCTTGGCCAAAGTGCGGGAGCTGCCGCGTCTATCGCAATTGATGACAATGTGGCTGTCCAGAATGTTAACTACAATGAATTAAAACAACAGCTTGTTCATGATGGTCAAATATTAGGCACGGGAGGTCCTGCGGCTGCCGTTCACTGTCAAAGATGCAGCGTGAATAGTTCCTATCAATGGGTGAATTTTGATTCTACTGACTCCTCCTGCGCTTCAGTTGTTCCTTCTACCAATCCCGTAACAAGGACCTGCAATTGCAGTTGTCCGGGCAATGTGGGCAACTCTTATCCGCCGGATTGTAGTGCGCAATGCAAAGCGTGCACTGACACCACATGGTCTCCTGATCCTTCCACGGTTTGCTCTGGCCAATCCTTTACCCAAACGAGCAACTGCGGTACGACCAGAACAGCGGCAGGCACCGAAAATTGTGCGCCGGTATCTGTCCACTGTGGAAGATGCAGCACGGTGATGTCCTATCAGTGGGCGAGCTTTGATTCTACCGACCCCACCTGCGCCACGGTCGTTCCTTCCACCAATCCGGTCACAAGAACCTGCAACTGCAGCTGCCCGGGCGGCTTAAGCAATACGCTCTACCCGCCGAATTGCAGCAGCCAGTGCACAGCACCCTCTGTCGTTAACGTTTCCGGAGTGTGGAACAAAACAGCGGGAACGGTTCAAAGTGTTTGGACATTGTCTCAGTCCGGATCTTCAGTCAGTGGAACCAGCAGTAGCGGAGCCACTATCACTTCAGGAAGTATCGGACCAGATGGACACTCTATCTCACTAACTTGGAGTAATGGGTACCGCTTTAACGCGACGGTTTCAAGCGATGGGAATAGTATGAGCGGCACGCAGACCAATCCCGACGGTACTTCCGGCGGAACATGGTCAGCCACGAGATCTACGGCTAGCTTCCTTGGCGGCACCAAACAAACAGCCAATGCGCTGGGCGCCTTGAACAGCTCGAGTGGCTCACAGCCAACGGCGCGAGGAGGCTTCCTCAACGCTGTCGGCGGATTCTTCTCTCGCCTTGTCGGGTCTTTCTAATTCCTGCTATACTTTCAGATATGTCTACCACAATAATCGTTGTTATCATCGTCCTCGTACTTATCGTGCTCTGGATTGCCGGTTCTTATAATCACCTTATTACGCTTACCAATCGCGCGAAAGAATCGTGGGCCGATATTCAGGTGCAACTGAAACGTCGCTATGACCTCATACCGAACCTCGTTCAAACAGTGAAGGGCTACGCCGCGCATGAATCCAGGGCTTTTGAGAATGTAACGAAGGCGCGCGCGGCCGCGATGGGTGCAACGAGTACTGCGGACAAAGTGCAGGCGGAAAACCAGCTCACTGGTGCATTGAAAACGCTTTTTGCCGTTTCCGAAGCCTATCCGGACCTCAAAGCGAATCAAAACTTCTTGCAGCTTCAGCAAGAGCTCGGCGATACTGAGGATAAGATTCAAGCCGCCCGCCGCTTCTATAACACGACCGTGATGACTCTCAATACTGCTGCGCAGTCTTTCCCCGGCAACATCATCGCATCTTCGTTCGGTTTCAAGCTGATGGACCTTTTTGAACTTGCGAGTTCTGACCAGGCCGCAAACGAACCAGTAAAAGTGCAATTCTAAATGGATCTCTATAAACAAAAATCAAGCAACATTCGCCGGACTTGGGCGCTCGTGCTCGGATTCCTCATCGTGGTCATCGCGGTTGGCTACGCAATCTCGTGGTACTACGATAATCCATCCATTCTCGTTATCGCAGTCATTATCGCCGTGGCGACGAATTTCTATGCGTACTGGTCTTCGGACAAATTGGTGCTTTCCTTGAATCATGCACGGCCAGCTTCGCGCACGGAATTTTTTGATTTCTATACCGTGACGGAAAATCTCTCTATCACCGCGGGACTACCGATGCCGAAACTGTATGTGATTGATGACCCGGCACCGAATGCGTTCGCGACCGGCCGCGACGAGAAGCATGCCGTAGTTTGTGCGACGACCGGGTTACTTCGGATGATGAACCGTACCGAGCTGGAAGGCGTTATTGGCCATGAGCTCTCGCATATCAAGAATCGCGACATGCTTCTGATGACGGTTGCGGTTGTCCTCGCGGGTTTCGTCGCTCTCGCAGCGAATATATTTCTGCGCTTTTCTTTCTTTGGTGGCGGACGGCGCGATAATAGGGGAAATGGAAATGCGATTCTCTTGATTCTCGCGATTGTCGGCATCATACTCGCGCCCATCGCCGCGAAACTTATAGAACTCGCCGTCTCGCGTCGACGCGAATACCTCGCGGACGCCTCGGGCGCCTTACTCACGCGCTATCCCGAAGGCCTCGCCTCCGCGCTCCAAAAAATCGGCAATGATACAATGCCGATGCGGAGCGCCAACCTCGCAACGGCGCACCTCTTTATCGGTGACCCGTTTGGCGCGAAGGCCGGTGGCACGAACGGCTGGGTTGAAAGATTATTTTCAACGCATCCGCCTATTCCCGAACGTATTAAAGCGCTTCTCAGTTCGGGAGCGTGATAAACGTTTTTCTGATATAACGGTTTCCATACGGAGGCGTCGCATAGCGGTCTAGTGCACCGCCTTGGAAAGGCGGCAGGCTCGAAAGGGTCTCGAGAGTTCGAATCTCTCCGCCTCCGCAAAGAGATTCGAACTTTTTTAATGGCGCCAGAGGGACCGAGACAATTCGGATATTATTCTCCTCACGATTTTTTGATTAACGACGAGCCTTCATCAGAAAGACGACTAATTCCCCTATTAACGCGCTGACTGATTCTGGCGATATTGAAAGTGTTTTTGGAGATACAAGCTCATCGACCGCTTCCATAAAGGAATGTTGTTCAACGGTAAATCCTCTTTCTTCAAAAAATACTTGCGCCTCTATTTTATTTCTAAAATAATTTTTGTCTCTGTTGATGCCGGTCATCTTTTCTACCGCGCTTGATCTTTCCCGCATTTCTTTACTTTGCCCTGTAATTCGCTCAAGAATACTAGCCACTGGTATGTCAGGGGTTATCCAAACGCCGTCATGTTCTTTTAAGATTGCCAAAACATTTGAAGCAACAACGGCTTTCTCTTCGTGTGAAAGATATCGAAGAAGTCCCTCGTTTATAACAGTCACTTCTCTGCCAGCTCGAAATATACTTACTGCTCTCATCACATCCGACTCACAGAGCGCACTGCCTTTTATGAAATGAAGATTCGTACGTGATTCTTTTTCTAAAATGTTCTCAATGATTTGTCTTTTCTCATGAATAATATTTGATAGATCAAGTTCTGCGTATTGCATTTCTGGGTCTCGTGTCAATTCAAGCCCTCGCGGAGCAAATCCCGCAGCGAGTTCTAGTATCTGCTTGCTGCCAGTCCGTTCCAGAAGTTTGTTGACAAGCTTGTAACGCGCCTCGAACATAGGAGTTATGTCTTTGGACTGCATTATTCTCGACAAATCGTCCTGGTTTACAGAATGAGCTTGCTTCAATTGTTCAAATATTTCCTTCGAATAAGGGATATCCGTGAGAGTACGGCGCCATGCCACTCCCCACGCAGTTGGGCTTATTTTTTTATACGAACGCTCTTCAGGAGCATTTCCGAGCGTCATATCCCGCATATTATATAATAAAGGGCGCCGCGAGTTCGAATCTCGCCCTCCTCCGCCAGCTTGGGGCGTTAGTGTTTATCAGCCTTTTTCTATCGCCCCGCAAAGAGACTCAAACTTTTCGATGATGTTAGTACGACCGACTCTGATTCTACTCCGCTACGGCATATACATAATTAATGGTGGATTAGTTGAAATCGGTTATAATAAAAAAGTCATGTCCACATTTTCTGACAAAATTCCGAAGTTCCTGAAATCCAAGTGGACGATTACTTTAATCGTGCTGATTGTCCTAGGCGGGGGATATTGGTTCTTTGTGCGGAGTAATAAACTCTCGTACCAATTTATAACGGTCACGCGGGGCTCCATTAGCGAAACGGTCTCCGCGACGGGCAATACGACGCCGATGCAGAGCGTCTCGCTCGCTTTCCAAAATTCGGGCGTGATCGGCAGCGTCCACTACAATCTGGGCGATAAGGTGAGCGCGGGAGCGGTGATTGCCGAACTTGAAACGGGCAATCTTTCCGCAGCGCTTCAGCAGGCCAAGGCGAACCTCGCCGTTGCGCAGGCGAATCTTGCCGCACTTCAGGCCGGCACGCGCCCCGAGCAGCTTGCGATAGACCAGAGCGCGGTCACGCAGGACCAGGCCGCACTTTTTAATGCGATAACGAGCGCGTATGCCGCCGCCGATGGCGCCGTGCATACAGACGCGGACCAATTCTTCTCCAATCCGCGCAACGCGACCGCGGCGCTTACTTTCATTGTGCCTGACGCGGTACTCACCAACACCGTTACGCAAGAGCGCATAGCGCTTGAGCCGGTACTCACTGCATGGAGTGCGCAGATAGTGTCGCCTTCTTTCAGCTCAAGCGACCCGATGGCCGCGGCAACACAAGCAACGCAAGACCTCACGCAAGTGAGCACTTTCCTTAACGACACTGCAGCCGCACTTGCCGAGGCCTCGGCGTCTCTACCTTCGGCGACCTTGGGCGATTATCAATCAAGTATCGCCGGCGCACGCACGAATATTGCCGGCGTGCTCACGGCGCTCACGACCGCGAAGACCGCGCTCACGAGCACCGAAGGCACGCTCGCCCTCGCGCAGGCGGGTTCAACTTCTCAAGATATCGCCGCGCAGCAAGCGCAGGTGGAAGAAGCGCAAGCAAGCGTTGACAACGCTCAAGTGAGCTTGGAGAATACGGAGCTCATCGCTCCGATTAGCGGCGTGATAACGCAGCAGGATGCGAAAGTGGGGCAGTCGACGTCTCCCGGCACGCCGCTTGTCTCCATTATCGGCAATGATGGATTTGAAGTGGATACAGGAGTGTCTGACACGGACATCGGGAAGTTAGTCGTGGGGGATAAGGTAACGATGACGCTTGATGCATTTCCGAACGAGACCTTCTTCGGTTCGGTATTTTACATCGCGCCGGCAGAAACGAATACTCAAGGCGTCATTACGTATTTAATTAAAATCTCGTTTGATACGCTTGACCCGCGACTTAAAAGCGGCCTCACAGCGAATATCACTATACAGGCGAAACAAGATACGAATGTACTTATCCTCCCGCAATATGCAATTCTGCAGAACGATAACGGCACTTTCGTTGAAACGCTCGTAAAGGGAGTCGCGACAACCAGCCCGGTAACGCTGGGCATCCAAGACCAAAACGGGAATGTGGAAGTCCTCTCCGGCGTTACTCTCGGCGAACAAGTAATCAATATCGGGCTCAAAGCGCAATGATGATTGAGATACGTGATTTGCAGAAAGAATATACGGATGAGGAAGTACCAACACTGGCACTGCGAGGCGTAACATTCTCCATTGATAAGGGCGAATTCATTTCTATCATGGGTCCGTCTGGGAGCGGCAAATCTACGCTCCTCCAAATATTGAGCTTCCTTGATCGGCCGACTGGCGGATCCTATAAATTTCAAGGTAAGAGCATTGACGACATGACAGACCAAGAGCTCGCCCACGTCCGCAATAAAGATATGGGCTTCGTGTTTCAGTCGTTCAATTTGCTCTCTCGGTCAACGTCTTATGATAATGTTGAAATACCGCTCCTTTATTCCGCCGATACCCCGCCCGCCAAGCGCCGGACACTTGTGGAAGAGGCCATCCGGGCGGTCGGGCTTGAAGAAAAATTGCACACCGAAGCCGGAAAACTTTCCGGCGGCCAGAAACAGCGCGTTGCCATCGCCCGTGCGCTCGTGACCGACCCGAACGTCATCTTCGCCGACGAGCCGACAGGCAATCTTGACTCACAGTCAGGCCTGCAAATAATGGAGATTTTGGAATCGCTGCACCAGAAAGGACGCACCGTTATATTGGTAACGCACGAAACTCAGACCGCCGAGTTCGCTAATCGCATCATCATGCTGAAAGACGGGTTCATGGAAAGCGACAGGGCGCTCGTCGCGCGACATCTCCGCGGCCCTCTTAAATAAATATGTTGTTACGAGACGCCTTCAAAACCGCTACTCGTTCGCTCACGCACGGCAAAATGCGCTCCATCTTGACGATGCTCGGCATCGTCATTGGCATTGCTTCCGTGATTGTCCTGATGTCAATCGGACAATCGGCGCAGGACTTGATTCTTGGCCAAGTACAAAGCATCGGCTCCAATCTCATTATCATTATCCCCGGCGCCCCGAGCAACGGCAAATTTTCTCCCCCGGCTTCCGCGCAGGGAGTAGTTATCACGAGCTTACAACAAAATGACGTTGACGCCTTGCAGCGCGAGCCGTCAGTTGACCTCGCGGTGCCCGAAGTCCGCGGACAAGCGGAAGTCGTTTATGGGAATAATAATGCGACGGAAAGCTACATCGGAAGCACCGCCGATTTTTTTGTCGTAAGCAATTTGGCAAAGGTGTCGGAAGGTCAGACATTTTCTAAAAACGACGTTGATTCGGCGAATCACGTGGTCGTTATCGGACCCGATCTTGCCCAGACCTTGTTTGGCCCGAACATTGACCCGCTCAATAAAGTCATTATGGTGAAAGGAGTTTCCTTTCGTGTGATTGGCGTTTTAAATAAAGGAGGAACGGGAGCGTTCGGCGTGGATATCGGGAATTTGGTGGTAATGCCGATAAGCGCCGCGCAGAAACAACTTCTCGGCATTACGTATTTCAATGTCATTATTGTGCAGGCGAACGCCGCCTATGACATTAATTTCGTAAAATCGCGCATAACATTTGTATTGCGCCAAGACCACGGCATCACCGACCCGAACAAAGATGACTTCAACATAGAAACGCAGGCGGACATCCTTTCCATTCTCGGCAGCATCACCTCCATACTGACGCTCTTCCTAGCGGCGATCGCTTCCATCTCGCTCGTCGTCGGTGGCATCGGCATCATGAATATTATGTTGGTCTCCGTCACAGAGCGAACGCGCGAGATTGGGCTGCGCAAGGCGGTCGGTGCGACCAATACCGACATTCTGCAGCAATTCCTCATTGAGTCGGTCCTGTTAACTTTTGTGGGCGGCGTTATCGGTATCACGGTGGGCGCGGCGGTTGTTGGCGCGGTGTTTCTTGTTCTCTCGTCCTTTTTCTCCATCGGTTGGGTCTTTGCTTTCCCCCTCTCGGCGGTTGTTCTCGGTCTTGTCGTATCAGGTATCGCCGGTATCGCTTTCGGCATTTATCCGGCGCGCCAAGCTAGTCGGAAAAATCCCATTGACGCATTGCGGTACGAATAGATTTCGTTGCCCATAAGAAGTATAATAAAAATAATATGAGCATTTCTGATGATAATGCGAGACGTTTGAAGGATATCCAGAAGATAGAGCACATCGGCGATGCAGATATGGCAGCACTTCTTGATCCGATGCAGGTCAACTATTCCGAATTGAGCATAAAAGGGAAGCGGTATCCAGCGTGGAGAATCGTTTATAACCGAGCGCTCGGTCCCGGCAAGGGCGGCATCCGTTTTCACCCAGAGGTAAATGAAGACGAGGTGAAGTCCTTGGCCTTTTGGATGACATTGAAGAATTCATTGGCAGGCATTCCTTATGGTGGAGCCAAAGGCGGTGTCGCTTTTAACCCAAAGATGGCAGATGCGGCGGAGCTGGAAGAAGTGAGCCGCAAATATATTGACGCATTTTATAAATACCTGGGGCAAGACAAAGATATTCCGGCTCCGGATGTCTATACCGATGCACAGGTCATGTCGTGGATGCTTGATGAATTTGAAAAGCAGGTCGGACGGCATGAGCCGGGAATGATTACCGGGAAACCGATTGAGCTCGGTGGCCTTAAGATGCGAAGTGATGCGACGGCGCAGGGCGGCTATTTCGTTGTGCAAAAAATGATTGAGGTATTTCTAAGCGGACGGAAGGGTTTGAGCGTGGTTATTCAGGGATTCGGCAATGCTGGTTTATATATAGCCCAAAAATTGCATGCGGACGGTTTTAAAATCATCGCTGTTTCTGACAGCAAGGGCGTCATCTATGATAAAGCCGGATTAAATATTCCGTCGCTTGCTGCGTTCAAGAAGGAGGGCCATCAAGTCAGTGACTATGGGGCCGGCCAGAAAATGCTCAAGTTGTTGGAATTGCCGACCGACATCTTAGTATTGGCGGCTCTTGAGAATCAAATAACAAAAGAGAACGCGAAGAATATTCAAGCTAATTATATCGTTGAATTGGCCAACGGTCCGGTGACGTATGAGGCAGACATTCTCTTGGCGAAAAATAAAAAAATCGTCATTCCCGATATTTTGGCGAATTCCGGCGGCGTCATTGCCAGTTATTTTGAGTGGGCGCAAAATCGCACCGGACAGATTTTGGAAGAAGAATATCTGCGCGAACTTTTGGAGAAAAAAATGAAAGAAAACTGGCAGCGCGTGTACGATCTTTTCCAAGAAAAATCAGGAGACATCACTTTGCGTCAAGCCGCGTATATTCTCGCTGTCAATAGGATTCTCGCGGCAGAAAAATTCCGCGGCGGTCGGATGAAGAATGAGTGCTAGCACTATGCCGCGGTCGCGATATTTTTATGGTGGACTTTTAGCAGTTGCAATAGCTGGAGTGACGACCCTGTGTTTCTATAGGACAAATTTGCCGCCGACGGAGTCGGCGGCAACGGGGAATTTTGGCGGCGTGTCTTTAAGAATTGACTATGCGACGACGGAAGCCGAGCGAGAAAGAGGTTTAGGAGATCGAATGAGCATTCCCAGCGGCTACGGGATGCTCTTTGTGTTTCCAAGTGATGGTTATTACGGCTTCTGGATGAAAGACACGCTCGTGCCACTTGATATGTTTTGGTTGGACGATAAAGGACAGGTCGTATCTATTGCCCAAGATGTCGCAACCTCTACATATCCGAGTGTCTTTTATCCTTCGGTACCAGCGCGATATGTCCTTGAGACCGCTGCGGGATTTGCGCGTGACCGCGGCATCGCGACAGGCACACCGCTTCTGTTGAAAAATTTTCCAAGCGTTTTAGAGTAACTCTATCCACAGGCATTTCTTGCGCACAAGAGTACACTTAAGAAACGTACGCTTATCTAGTAATTTAATCGCCTTTATTCATGTCAAAAACCGACCGCGTTTCCGCTGACACAAAAATACACGCCCCTACCGTTTCTTCTGCGTCAGAATCGCCAGTGTCAAAAGAAACAATTCGTTATCGCAAAATGATTCCGCAGATTGAAAAGCGCGACGGGCGGCTTGTGCCGTTTAATTTTGAAAAAATCGTTGCCGCGATACGGAAAGCGATGAATGCGACGGAGGAGGGAAACCAGGACGACGCCTATCTCGTCGCCCACCAGGTTGCCGGCGAGCTCGGGCGGTTCGCGAAGAAATACAAGAATTTTCTTCCCACGGTTGAAGGCATGCAGGATTCAGTAGAAAAATATCTTATTTTGAACGATTATGTGAAAACGGCGAAGGCATACATTCTCTACCGCGACAAGCGGGCGCAGTTGCGCGCGTCGAGCGAACTCATTTCTCCCGAAGTGCGCGCGAAAATTCAAGAGAGTAGCAAATATTTCGCGACGCCGTACCAAGAATTTATCTTCTACCAATTCTATTCCCGTTGGAGTGACCAGCTCGGGAGACGCGAGACCTGGGTTGAGGCGATTGACCGCTTTATGAATTTTATGCGCGAACGTATGGACAAGCTGTTCACCGAAAAAGAATACGCAGAAATGCGTGAAGGGATTCTTACGCGCGATGTTTGTCCCTCCATGCGTCTCCTCTGGTCGGCTGGGAAAGCGTGTCGCGCGACCGACGTGACCGCATACAACTGCGCCTACATCGCACCGACGTGCTGGCGAGACCTTTCCGAGATTATATATGTTTCGATGTGCGGCGCGGGTTGCGGCTTCACCGTTGAGCCGGAGAACGTTGAACAGTTCCCGCAGATTCAGAAGCAAACGGGGAAGAAGGCACCCGTCATCGTCGTTGAAGACAGCAAGATCGGCTGGTGTCATGCATTCGTCGCCGCCTGCGAGGCGTGGGCGGGCGGCCTTGATGTAGACTTTGATTATTCGCTTGTACGTCCCGCGGGCGCGCGCCTCGAAACGATGGGCGGCAGAGCCTCGGGCCCGGCGCCGCTCCAGGAATTGATGCAGTTCACGCGCAGAAAGATGCTCGCGCGCCAAGGTCGGCGTCTCACCACGCGCGACGTGCATGACATCATCTGCCAGATTGGCCTTATCGTCGTCGCTGGCGGCGTGCGACGCTCTGCGTTGCTTTCGCTCTCGGCTCTGGACGATGTGGAAATGCGCGATGCGAAGAAAGGATCTTTCTGGCAGACCGAGGGTCAGCGCTCAATGGCTAATAATTCCGCCGTGTATGAGTCAAAGCCGACAGCGGCTGAATTCTTTGAAGAATGGACGGCGCTCGTGACGAGCGGCTCAGGCGAGCGCGGCATCTTCAACCGCGGCGACTTGAATAAGCAGTTGCCGAAGCGCCGCTGGGAGAAACTGAAGGATGAGAAACAAGTCGGTATGAACCCTTGCGGAGAAATTTATCTGCGTTCCAAACAATTTTGCAACCTTACTTCTATCGTTGTGCGTCCCGGTGACACGATGGAGAACCTGAAGCGCAAGATGCGTCTCGCGACCATGCTCGGCACCTATCAGGCGACCCTGACCAACTTTGGGTATCTCTCGAGGGACTGGAAGAAAAATTGCGAAGAAGAACAGCTCCTCGGCGTCTCGATCACCGGCTATTACGACAACGAGATCGTGCGCAATGATGAGAACCTTGAAACACTTCGCTCCGAGGCAATAAAGGTGAATAGGGAATACGCGAGGCGCTTTAAGAAGAACCCCTCAACCGCCATTACCTGCGTGAAGCCGCACGGGAATTCGGGGCAACTCCTTGGCGTCGGGAGCGGCATGCATCCCTGGTATGCGCCCTATTTTATCCGTCGCGTGCGCATCAGCGTCACTGACCCTTTGCTCAAGCTCGCACAGGAACAAGGAGTGCCCGTGAAGCCGGAAGTCGGCTATTCTTCATCGAACGCGATGACGATGGTTCTTGAGTTCCCGGTTAAGGCCCCCGAAGGAGCGATTGTCGCCAAAGATGTCACCGCGCTTGAGATGTTGAATGAATGGAAGCGGCTGAAGACCCACTTCACCGAGCACAACCCCTCCGTCACGATTTATGTGGGCGACGACGAATGGCTCGCGGCCGCGCACTTCGTGTATCAGAACTGGGAGATTGTCGGCGGACTCTCCTTTCTCCCGCGCAACGATCACGTGTACCCCTTGGCGCCGTATCAAGAGATCACGAAAGAGGAGTATGAACGGCGCAAGAAAGAATTAGGCGCAATTGATTTCTCAAAACTTGTACTCTACGAAAAAAACGACCAGACCGTTGGCGCGAAGGAGCTCGCCTGTGCAGGCGGTACCTGCGAAGTGTAAAAAGTTAGAAATAAAAATGAAAAGACTCGCGCTCCTGCGCGAGTCTTTTCATTTTATTGGACCGGGCCGATAAGCCGAATTCTGTCGTGGACAATCATTTATCTAGTTCCTCTGTTGCCATCGGAATCAAGCGGCACTCCCTAAAACATGCCTCGCATGTTCGGGCGAATATTTTGCCAAGAAGCAAAATGTTTTAGCCCCGCAAAACATGTCTTAAGACACGGCCTTGCATGCGGGTAAGGATTTGTTCGTTGCATTCTCGTCTCGCGACGAGCGTATTCCACGGGGGAATTCTTTCGCTTTCGCTCCGGACGTTTCTGTAGTCACCTCTATCCTCACGGACGACGGGCGTTACCCGCTACCTATTTTCTTGCTCTTTCTTGCGAAAGGGCAGGAGCATGTTCGGACTTTCCTCTCCCCGCACGGAACGGCATTGTCTCAAAGAGATAGCGGCAAGGCCGCAATGCTGTTTCCGTGCGTGGAACGATTGTCTAGCCCAGTCCGATATATAGTATACTACAGAGCATTATTATTGAAAAGCATAAGGAAAATCGCCATGTTTCCACAACAACAACCAACAGTTTCGTCCCCCGATTCAATTCGAAGTAAGCCATTTAAAATAACTCAAGGTAAACCGCGCCGTTCGCTTGAAAATGTAAGTATCTGGGGGCTTATCGCTACACTCGTCGTGGCCGTGTTTATTTTCATTCCGTTTTCGGCAATTCCGCTTTTGACAACCAAAACCTTCCTGCTTGCCGCGGGCGCCCTCATTACACTCGCACTCTATATTCTCGCGCGCCTTTCGCGCGGGAATATCATTCTCCCGCCCGGTATTCTTATTGGTGCGTTTTGGCTGCCTGTACTCGCATACGTACTTTCGGCCGCATTCTCGGGCGTATCGTTTGCGAGCGCCGTGTGGGGGACAGCGCTTGAGACAGACACGCTCGGCTTTATGCTTATCGCGGCATTTCTCGGCACGTTAACCGCACTCGTGTTACGTCGCCCCGAACATTACCGCCAATTTCTTCGCGCAGGCGCGTGGGCGTTTGGCATAGTGACCGCCCTCCAAGCGCTCATTGTTATTGTCGGGCAATTCTCGCCAAAGGTTTCACCGACATTTTCGATTGTCGGTTCTTTCGGGGACCTCGCATTTCTACTTGGACTCGGCATCATATGCGTTCTCATCACGCTCCGATTTCTTAAACTCTCTTCACTCACGTATTACATCCTTATCGCGTGCGGCATCGTAGCTTTCTTTCTCCTCGCCATTGCAAATTCTTTGATCGTCTGGATACTGCTCGCTCTCGTTTCGCTCGGTCTTTTCGTAGAAGCGGTGATGCAACGCGGGCCGAAGGTTCATGATGCCGACCTTGATGATATAGGCATGATGGATGAAACACCGTTTGAAACGGACGAGGTCAATCACTCGCTTATTCTGCCGCTCGTTGCGCTCGCTATTTCGCTCTTCTTCCTCATCGGCGGAACGCTCGGCGGTGCGTTAGCGAATATACTTCATGCGAATGTGCTTTCCGTCAGTCCTTCATGGCAATCAACGTTTTCTACTGCACGCAATGTGTATGCCACAACGCCAATCTTCGGCTCTGGCCCCGGCACGTTCGGGGTTGATTGGCTCAAATATCGCGACGCAGCGCTCAATTCAAGTGTTTTCTGGAACGTTGACTTCTCATCCGGCATCGGCTTTATTCCGACATCATTCGTGACAACCGGTCTTGTGGGAATGCTCGCCTGGATTGTGCTCTTCGCGCTCCTTATCGTATTCGGTTTGCGAATGCTTATTATGCGTGCGTCGCAAGATGCATTTATTCGCTACGTTGCAATACTCTCGTTTGTCTCATCGCTCTACCTCTTCGCTGTCGCATTATTCGGCTTGCCGAATGCAGTTACCCTTATGCTCGCATTCGTCTTCTTTGGTCTTTTTATTTCTACGACTCGTTTTGCCGCGCGGAGCCGTCAGTGGGGTGTTATCTTTTCTCGCAGCCCGCGCCTCGGTTTCGTTATTGTGTTCGCGCTCACGATTCTCTTGCTTGCCTCGGTCGTTGCCGCCTATACGCTCGTTAATCACTACATTGCGACGACAGAACTTTCAAATGCGGGTACGGCGTTCTCTGCCGGTAACGCTGATGCAGCTGAAAGGGCAGCGCAGAATTCAATTTCCTTCGCGCCGAGCGCCGCCGCCTACCAGATTGAATCGGGCGTTGCGACTATGCGCCTCAATCAAATAGTGGCTTCTTCAACGATGCCAGTCGCCGAAGCGCAGCAGGCGTTCCAAACGGCGCTTTCGTCAGGCATCAATGCCGCGCTAACTGCGACGAGCATCGCTCCCTCCGATTATCAGAACTGGCTCGCACTCGGAAATCTCTATGCCCAGGCGGTGCCACTCGGGGTCTCGGGTGCGTATGACAACGCCAAGATGGCGTATGACAAAGCAGAAGCGCTCAATCCGACCAGTCCGCAAATTCTCTATGTTCTCGCACAGCTTGATATTGCGCATAAGGACAACAAATCCGCCGAGAATGATCTGAAATCCGCCATCGCACTTAAGCAGGATTACACAAATGCCATTTTTCTTCTCTCGCAGCTCGAAGTCCAGGATGGTGATATAAAGGACGCGCTCGCCGCCGCGCTCGCCGCCGCTTACTTTACACCGAATAATCCTGATATCCTCTTCCAAGTCGGTATCTTGTACGCGGCAATGAACGACTTTACAAATGCCGCCGCCGCGCTCTCATCGTCGGTTGCTGCAAATCCGCAATTTGCGAACGCACGTTACTTCCTCGCGGCGGTGTATGCGAAGCAGGGTGATATGAAAGATGCGCTTGCGCAGATGCAGGCGATTGCGGCACTCTCAAGTGACAATGCAAAAGCGGTTGCATCGCAGCTCGCCGCGCTCACCGCGGGCACTAATCCATTTCCCGCGAACCTCTTCTCCGCGTCCTCAACGCCGGTAAAACAGTAGAGAATAGAGTATTATAGAAAAATGGTACGGCGGTTTTTTGAGCGTATCGCGGCACCCATACGCGGCCTGCATCAGGCCGCGTATTTGCTCGCGGCCTTGACACTCGCATCGCAGGCGCTCGCACTCCTGCGCGATAGAACATTCGCGCATACCTTCGGTGCGGGTCAGATACTTGACCTCTACTACGCCGCATTCCGCGTGCCGGACCTCGTCTTTGCTCTCGTTTCCTCGCTCGTGAGTGCTTACGTCATCATTCCGCGCATTACGGGAATGGATAGGGAAGCGACGCGGCGACTTCTCTCCGAATCGGCAACATTCCTTTTCGGTGTTGGCGGGTTGCTTTGCGTCGTCCTCGGAATCTTCATGCCGCAGTTCCTCGCGTTTCTCTATCCGAATCTCGTTGCGTCCCCCTATCATGCCGCATTCATACTTCTGGCGCGCATTCTGCTTCTACAGCCCATTCTGCTTGGACTCTCGGGCATAATTTCTAGCGTAACGCAAGTGCAACGGCGCTTCTTGCTCTTCGCAGTTTCGCCGGTTCTTTACAATCTTGGTATCATCCTGGGCACCGTTGTCCTCTATCCGCTCTGGGGCTTGCCGGGGATAGGCGTTGGTGTCGTTGTCGGCGCCGTCGCGTACCTCGCCGTCCATATCCCGGTACTCATGCAAGCGGGCGTCTTGCCTTCTTTTCGTTTTCCGACATTTAAACTCATGGCATCGATTGTGCATAATTCCATACCGCGCTCGCTCGCGCTTGGCATAAATTCCATTACGATACTTGTGCTCACCGCTATCGCCTCTCGGCTCGGCACCGGAGAAATTTCCGTTTTTACTTTTGCCAGCAATCTTGAGGCGGTCCCGCTCGCGCTCATCGGTTCCTCGTATGCCGTCGCGGCATTTCCCGCTCTCTCCGAGGCATCGGCGTTAGAGAAACGAAGCGAATTTATCCGAATCCTTTCGGCGAGTGCGCGGCATATCATCCTCTGGTCAATCATATCTCTCGGAATTATCGCCGTCCTACGTGCGCATATCGTGCGCGTCATTCTCGGAACTGGCGCGTTCAATTGGAATGCGACCCGTCTCACTGCGGCGCTTCTCGTTATTCTCGTCGTTGGTCTGGTCGTCGATGCACTTGAGCTTCTTTTTTCACGCGCGCTTTATGCGGTGCGGCAGTCGTGGCGGCCGCTTTTATACCAAATTGCCGGCGGCACGCTTACCGTCATTCTTGCAATCGCATTTCTTTCTCTACCGGCTACGGGAATACCCGCATCGCTTGCCGCCTTTTTGCGCGTCGGCGATGTCCCCGGAACTTCTATTCTTCTTCTCGCGCTGGCGAACATCCTGGGTCAATTTTTCCTTGTGGGGCTTTCTTTGGTCGCATTGCGAGGTGTCGCTCCCGGTCTTACTCGTATGCTCATACGGCCGTGTTTTGATGGTTGTGTTGCCGCGATTGCCGGCGGCGCGGCGGCATACGCCACACTCGCGCTTCTCGGCGGCATCGCGCCCTTGACGACGTTGGTATCCGTTTTTACGCAAGGGTTTATCGCCGGTATCGTTGGTCTTGCCGCTTCGGCGCTCGCGCTTTATCTCATCGGCAATGAAGAATTCCGCATCATGGTGAATGCGTTTGATAAGCTTGTACGTTTGCATGACCGGCGCTCAAAAGTTCTCGCGCCTTCCGCTGAAGAACCGATACAACCGTGAATCCGGAACGCGTCCGCAACTTTTCTATCATCGCGCACGTCGACCATGGCAAGTCGACGCTCGCCGACCGGTTGCTTGAACGTACCGGAACGATTCCGATGCGCAAGATGCGCGACCAAGTGCTTGACCGCATGGACTTAGAGCGCGAGCGCGGCATCACGATAAAAATGCAGCCCGTCAGAATGCGATATGGCAACTACATACTCAATCTTATCGATACACCCGGCCATATTGATTTTTCCTACGAGGTCTCGCGGGCACTTCGCGCAGTTGAAGGAGTACTTTTACTCGTTGACTCAACGCAAGGAATTCAGGCACAAACCCTGACGACGCTCGCGGCGGCGCAGATGCAGGGATGCGCTATTATTCCAGTTGTTTCTAAAATTGACTCCCCGGCTGCGCGTATTACCGAGGTGCGGGACGAACTCGCGAAGCTCGTGCACGTTTCTCCCAACGATGTGCTTGCCGTGTCGGGGAAGATAGGTGCGGGAGTTGACGAACTTCTTGAGGCGATCGTAAGTCGTGTGCCGCCCCCCCGCGCTTCGCCCGTAGCGGGTGAGGAGCCGCGAGGTCTCATTTTTGATTTTTCTTACTCAACGCACCGCGGCGTCGCCGTATACCTGCGGGTTTTTGACGGAACGTTTAAAAAAGGACAGGCGCTCACTTTCCGTGCCGCGAGAAAAAATTTTACCGCGCTTGAAGTCGGAACTTTTGCGCCGGAGGAGATGCCCGCTTTTGAACTTTCTGCTGGTGAAATCGGCTACATCATCACAGGCATTAAAGAGCCAGGAATCGCTGCTGTCGGCGATACCATTGGAGAAGCAGGAGGATCGTTTGCGGCTCTCGCCGGCTATGCACGTCCGCGACCGGTTGTCTGGGCTTCCGTGTATCCAAAGAGTCAGGACGACCTTCCGTTTCTGCGCCAGTCGCTTGAGCGATTACGACTCTCCGATTCCTCGCTCTCTTTTGAAGAGGAATCCTCGGGCGTATTGGGGAGAGGTTTCCGTTGCGGTTTTCTCGGACTCTTGCATCTGGAAATTATTACCGAGCGTTTGAAACGTGAATTCAACCTCGCGCTTATTGTTACCATTCCGACCATTTCATATATTGTGACAAAAACGAATGGCGCGCACGAAGTCATCTACACGCCCGCGAAATTCCCCGAGCACGGCGACATCGTGAAAATTGAAGAACCCTGGACGAAAGTTGTCATTATTACACCTTCCAATTCGGTTAGTGCGCTTATCCAGTTATTGCATGGACATGAAGCGCAAACGTTGGCGACCGAGGTTTTTCAAGACGGCCGTATTGAAATGACGGTGGAAATGCCATTGCGGGAACTTATGCGTGGTTTCTTTGACACTCTGAAAAACATTTCTTCGGGTTATGCGTCGCTTTCATATGAAATTTTCTCCGAGGAGCGGCTCGCAGATGTGGTACGGCTCGATATCCTCGTGGCTGACGAGCCCGTGCCGGCGTTCACGCGCGTGGTCGCTCGCCGTCGGATTCAAGAAGAAGCAGAGAAAATGGTAGAGAAGCTTTATAAAAATTTGCCGAAGCAACTCTTTGTTATCAAAATTCAGGCGCGAGCGCAGGGGCGCATTATTGCCTCAAAAACACTTTCCGCGACGCGCAAAGATGTCACTGGTTACCTCTATGGAGGCGATGTCACACGAAAAAATAAACTCCTTGAGAAACAAAAACGCGGGAAGAAGAAACTCCTCGCGCGCGGGAAGGTAAATATTCCGGAAGAGGTGTTTATGAAGGTGGTGCAATCTTCCGCCGAATGAGTTGATATACTGGAATTATGCGCACGAAGCAGTTACGGCGAGGGATTCTTATCGGCGTTCTTCTACTCGCCGCCTGTTGGCTGGTGTCACTTATGTGGGGACTTGTCGGGAAAGCACAAATAGCAGTTCAGGAGGCGCATGATGCGCAGCGGCAGTATCAGGCGCTTGAAGAACGCAAGAATGCACTTGAGGCGAATCTTTCCGCACTCTCAACGGACCGTGGGCAGGATGCGGTCATGCGAACAACCTTTGGCGTTGCGCGCCCCGGAGAAGAGGTTATTGTGGTGGTGCCGCCTGCGACGACAACTACTACTACGACAACGCCTTCATGGTGGCAGGAGATAATAAATTTGTTCTAGCGAAATTAGTTTAGTGGTAGAACGACTGCTTCCCAAGCAGTAGGCGCGAGTTCGATTCTCGCATTTCGCACTATGTCATTCAATTATGCTATACTTATCGCATAAAGAAACAATTATGAATAAAATTGTCACCATCTACAGCACACCGACGTGTCATTTTTGCCAGATTGCGAAGGATTTTTTGAAAGAGAAAGGTATTAACTTTACTGAATTTGATGTGGCGCACGACCTGGAAAGGCGTCAGGAAATGATACAGAAATCCGGCCAGATGGGCGTGCCGGTCATCTTTGTTGGCGAAGAGATGATCATCGGTTTTGATAGAGAAAAGCTTGTCGCCTCTCTCGGTCTGACAGAATAATTTTGCCTTCGTAGCTCAATGGATAGAGCACCGCACTCCTAACGCGGCGATTCAGGTCCAACTCCTGGCGAGGGCACAAGACTTTTACTTTGCAGATGTCTCGTGCTGTTTTTAGCCACGGGAAGATGGTTTTGTTGAAAAAAGAATGAGGAGGTATGATGAAAGTCATGAAAAAAGAAATTCTCACCAAGAAAGAACGCATTATTCAAGGCACGCTTCTCGAAGAGATGAAAGTCGAGAAACGTAAAACCAAAAAATCGGTTATTATCGCGATGATTGGGCTCGTTGGTTCCGGCAAAAGCACGGTGGCACAAGAGCTCGCCAAGCATATCGGCGCGATAGTCATCAGTAGTGACCATATTCGTGTCGCATTACGCGAGCAGGGTGAGGAATATAAACATGTGCGCTTGATTGCCGAAAACGTGGTTTTTGAAGCCATCGCACGAGGTAGCAACGCCGTCATGGATTCTGACTTCATTGATGCGGAGAAGCGCGCGATCATTCGCGGGAAAGCACGGAAAGTCGGCGTCCGCCTCGTATTTATCCGTGTCTATTGCGACTTTGATACCATGATAGGTCGCACCATTTCCATGAACTTCCTTTATGGCGTTGACGATTTTTTCGGTGGCGCTTCCTCTTCTTGGAAGGGATTGGAAGGGCATGAACATGAGTGGATGAAAGGAACGGTGGTGAAAATTCGCGAGATGTGGAGGCGCACATCACAGCACTATCGCTCGATAAACAAAGGCGGCGGCCAATGGATAATCAAAAAGCCGCCATGCGCCGTTCTTGCCAATATCGATACTACGGATTTAAATTCGTGGAAGCGAGAAGTAGAGAAGTGCGCGGGGAAGCTTCTCTCCCTGTGAGAGTTTGTGCACAAGGGCGACCACAGTAGTAATTGTGGCCGCCCTTCACTTTTCAATGATAGAATGCAAAACATATGGACCCAGAAATCAGACGTGAACTTGACGAGATTCACGCGCTCGTAAGAGATAACCACCGCATGCTTCGCGCCGTGCGGCGCAGACAGTGGCTAGGTTCTTTAAGCACCATTATCGTGTGGATTCTCGTACTCGCCCTGCCGCTCTATCTCTATCAGCAATATTTGGAACCAATTATCGCGAAGGTTTCTGTAGCCTCCGGAATGTCCACTACGACAACCAGCGGCTTTCTCGGGCTCCCGACTTCCACTGAAATACAAAATCTGATAAACTCACTTAAAGCGAAACTGTAATTTCGCGGGGCTTGGATAGCTCAGTTGGTAGAGCATCGCCCTGAAGAGGCGGGGGTCCCCGGTTCGAGCCCGGGTCCAAGCACTGGTTATGTATCAGAAGATTTCTGCATGGATGCAAAAATACGAACGGCATCTCTCCGCGCTCGCGATGATCGCCGGTTTTATCGCCGACAATCTGTTTTTTACCCGCATTGACTTAGTGCGGACGCAAATTCTTCTCGCTATCTACGCCACCGCGTGCTTCATATCCATTCCGCTTCTTCATTTTATTGAAACGCGCGCCATACACGGAAGACCGCGCCCGCGCTGGCGATTTCTTCTTCCACTCGTGACGCAATTCGCGCTGGGAGGATTCTGGAGCGCCTTTATTATTTTCTACGGGCGCTCGGCGGTCATAAGCGCGTCATGGCCGTTCCTCCTGCTTTTGTTCCTGATATTTCTTGGAAGCGAATATTTTCATCGTTACCACGCGCGACTTGTCTTCACGAGCGTTCTCTTTTTCTTCGCGCTTTATTCGTACGCGATTTTTGCCGTGCCTATTTATACTGGTACCATCGGGGCGCTGACCTTCCTTGAGAGTACTGTGGTAGCGATATGCGTTTTCGCGCTTTTTACCGTTTTGGTGCGGATTGTGGGGCGTGAACTTTTTTCTAACGATGTGTGGCGGATTCGCGTAGGCGCGCTCTGTGTTCTCATCATTATTTTCGCTTCCTATTTTACGAACATACTGCCGCCTTTGCCGCTCTCGGCGACTTCAGCTGGCATATATCACACGGTGTGGCGCGTTCCCGGCGCGTATCTTGCGAAAAATGAGGCGGAATCGTGGCAAGTGCACTATCTCGGCTTTGCGCCGACCCTCCATATTGTTCAGGGCGAGTCGCTTTCTGCGTACAGTTCCGTCTTTGCGCCGACAGCATTGACAACGACCATCGTGCATCGCTGGCAATGGTATGACCCGACAAAGAAGCAATGGATAATGGAAGCCACCATCACGTATCCGATTGTCGGAGGGCGCGATGGCGGCTATCGCGGTTACTCAACGATACGCATAAGTGAGAAAGGGGAATGGCGCGTTAACGTGGAGACAATTGACGGCCGTCTCATCGCGCGGATTCCTTTTACTGTTGAAATAACAAAAACAGAGCCGCCTGAAGAAACAATTACTTTGCCTTAACTTAGCCCGCCTTCACGCGCAATTTCGTTTGTCGCGCTCTATCAAGTTTCGGTAGAATAATAGTCAAGAGACCGTCTTTAGCACTCGCGGAAGAGGCCTCCACGTCAACTTCTTGCGGGAGCATCACCGTGCGTGAGAATGAACCCCAGAAAAGTTCCCGCGTGAAATAGTCAGGACCGGAGACCTGGTCGCGCTCCATGCGCGAGCCCTCTATCTCAACCATATCGCGGCTTATAGAAATACTTAATTCATCGGGACGTACCCCGGCGACAAAGGCGCGGACAATAATGTCGCTCGCGGTCTGATGCACATCGATGGGAAGTTGGCCTTCGCTTCCGGAAAGATCATCATCCAACGGCGCTGGGCGAGCGGCCGCCTCGCTTGCGCGTTCACGCGCCTCCTTGCGCGTGGGTATCGTCATCGTTGGCGGCTCATCATCAAAAGTGTCAAAAGAATCATTGGCTGAAGAGTTTCCGGAGAGACGGTCAAAAAATGAGCGTTTTGTAGTCATACGTCATGCGTGGTGTTAAGAGGATTACGATACTGGGAATATTTGAGTATTTCAAATGTTGCGAATAAAATAACGGCGACCACCCACACGAGGAAGAATGCATCAAGCGTTGTGGAGGTACCTTGATTGATAATAAGCGTATTAAAGGCGGTATGCAATGCGATGGCGAGGATAAGTCCGAGCCCGCCCGCAATTGTACGAATGAACGGCTTACTTTTCACCGAGAAAGCGAGCGAGAAGCCGATTGCCGCGGAGGCGATAACGTGAAGCAGTGATGAACCGAGGAAGCGCACGTCGCCGGCGAAGATGCTGTTGGCGATATTTCCGCCCATAAGCGGCGTAATGAGAAAAAGCATATTCTCCGCCGCGGCAAAGCCGAGCGCGACTGTAATCATGTAAATCACATAATCAGGTGCTTCGTCAATCGCGGGACGCCAGAGGATGAAAAGAGCCGCCATCGCGTATTTCAGAACTTCTTCAATGAGCGCCCATGCGATGAAAACGGAAAAATTGCCGGGAAGATGGATTTTTGCGTATTGTTCAAGCGGAAGCGCAAGCGGCACCGCCAGCATGCCGGCAATAAAGGTGAGCGCGATAAGCGTACGCGGCTCGGGATGGCGCGCGTCTTCCTTTAAAAGAAAATAAAGCCAGATGAAGGACGGCAGAAGTCCGCCGACGATTGCGAAACCGAGTATCGTGAGAGTCACGTGTCTATTCTAACATTGGTTTATCCTCCGTAGCCTTGGCGGAGGAAGGCCAAGAGGCAATCATCAGGAGCGGAGTGTCTTTAGTGGGAAATGACTGATAGATTTCTTCGGTGATAAATGGCATGAAGGGATGAAGGAGCCGTAGCACGCGATTGAGAAGCGTGAGAAGAAGCCGCGCGCGCGAAGCGCGCGCGGCTTCGTCAGTACCGGCAAATATCGGCTTTGAATCCTCAAGAATTTTATCCGCGAGCTTGTGCCACACATAGTGATAGATTTTTTCTGCGGCGAGATGTATGCGATACTCATCCATATCAAGAGTTATATCGCGGATGAGCGTGTCAAATGTAGAGAGAATTTCAGCATCGCTCACTGCGAGCGATGCGATAGGATTTTCACCTTTAGTATTCTCAAATACGAATCGTGCGATGTTCCAAAGTTTGTTCGCAAAATGTTTGTAGCCCCTCACCTTATTTTCATCAAAGCTAATATCACTGCCGATGGCGGCACCGACCAAAAGTCCCATCCGTAAGGCATCTGCGCTATATCGGTTGATCATGTCAATCGGGTCAATGCCGTTGTTGAGCGATTTGCTGAATTTCCGTCCTTGTTTGTCCCGAACCAATCCGTGAATAATGACGGTCTTAAAAGGAGCCTGTCCCAAGTGGAATCCACTCATAAGAATCATGCGCGAAACCCACAAGTTGAGGATTTCGTACGCCGGCGACATGAACGTGGTCGGATGGAATGTCGCAAGGTCTGCCGTTTGTTTGGGCCAGCCGAGCGTAGAGAATGTCCAAAGCGCCGAAGAAAACCATGTGTCAAGCACATCCGGGTCCTGCACCCATCCTTCGCCTAGCGGCGCTTTTGTCCCTACGTGGATTTGCTCTCCGCCATACCAAACCGGAATGCGGTGTCCGAACCAAATTTGCCGGCTAATGCACCAATCGCGCAGATTATCAATCCAGTGGAAATAGGCCTTTCTGAATCCCTCTTGAGGCATCGTCACGCCTCCATGTTCGACCGCGGTGCGCATAAGCGTTTTGAGCGTTACTGAGTCGCCGCTTTTAATGCCTGGAATTTCCGAATGTCCAATAACAAAAGGCTTCGTGACGTCAACGAACCATTGAAGTTTGATTTGCGGCTCAATAATCCCACCGGTGCGTTCCGCGGTCGCAATATTGTGGACATAGGGTTCTTCTTTTACCACCAAACCCTTCGCACGTAATTTCTCAACGATTTTTCCGCGCGCTTCCGTTATCTTCATTCCCGCGAATTCACCGGCAATAGGGAGGAGTTTACTCCGCTCATCAATAATCTGTTCCTTGTCAAGCTCGTGTCGCTCCGCGATTTCAAAATCAACCATACTGTGCCAAGGAGTGATGGTCATTGCGCCGGTGCCGAATTCTCTGTCGATGGATTCATCTTTCACCACAGTCGCCGTGATTGGGCCGTTTATCCACTCCAGTTCTATCTTTTGTCCGTTCTTCCAATCCGCATAACGCGGATCGTTTGGATGCATCACGACATATTTGTCGCCAAATTTCGTCTCCGGGCGAGCGGTACCGATTGTAAAAGGTCCATATTTGAGATAATAAAAAGTGGTCTTTTCTTCTTGGTACACGATTTCATCGTCAGAAATACTCGTTTGGCCTTTCGGGTCCCAATTGACGATGCGGTTGCCGCGATAGATAAGTCCGGCGTCGTACATGCGTTTGAATGCCACCGTAACCGCTTCGTTGCGTTTTTCATCGAGCGTATACGCATAGCGCGACCAATCGAGCGATGCGCCCATTCTTCGTATTTGTCCAAGAATCGTACTCTCGCTTTCTTTCGCAAAAGCAGAAACGCGGCGCACAAGTTCATCTCGACCGAGGTCGTGACGGCTCCTGCCTTCTTCCTTTTGAATATCTTTTTCAACGCGCGATTGCGTGGCGATAGCGGCCGAATCAGTGCCGGGAATCCATACGGTGCGTTCTCCGCGCATGCGGTGATAGCGAATAATGACATCTTGCAATGAATCTTCATACGCATGTCCCATATGAAGTCGTCCGGTGACGTTTGGCGGTGGGAGCACAATGGAATACGTCGGCGCATCCGCTTTCGTGACGCCTTGCTTCACACATTCGTCGGGATTAAAAAGTTTACTGGTTTCCCATTTTTCGTATATGCGCGATTCAGTCGCGGCGGAATCATACGGCTTCAAAAACTTTTCGTCCATTGCCTAAGAATATAGCAAATACGGGCGATTACGCGAGCGAGCGATTACCATTCGCTTCAAGTTTTTCAAGGGGCTGGACATATTCGTTGCGAAGACAACGATAGTAGCCGGCGAGCGCAATCATAATAGCGTTATCGGTGGTAAGTGCGGCGGTCGGAATGTAAAGAGTGACTTCTGGATGTTCGCGGCGAATATGTTCGGTAAAGACACGGCGAATGTGCATGTTTGCCGAAACACCGCCGCCGATGGCAAGTGTCCGCGCGTCGGTCTCGGCAAGCGCACGCGACGTTTTCCCCCACAGGACGTCAGCGACGGCGTTTTCAAATTCATGCGCGATGTGTTTTTTGTCATTCCTACTGACGTTTGGAATATCTTTTAAGAGATACAGCACGGCCGTTTTCAATCCGGCAAACGAAAAATCGCACGTCGTATCGCGTAGCATCGGCCTCGGTAGCGTGAAAGGATTATTTTTATTTTCATGACGAGCGTTCTCCGCGAGTTTTGAAATTTCCGGGCCGCCCGGATAGGGAAGAGCGAGCATGCGCGCAACTTTATCAAAGGCCTCGCCAACCGCGTCGTCGCGCGTTTCCCCGACGAGCTCATAACGGAGCCATTGGCGCATCACGACGAGTTGCGTGTGTCCGCCGGAAATAAGCAGCGCGAGCAGTGGAAATTGCACATCGGAAATTGAATATTTTTCTTCCGGTTCCTTTTTTAAGAGAGAAGCGAAAATATGTCCTTCCATATGATTCACGGCGACGAGCGGTTTCTCCCAGAGGAGTGCGAGTGCTTTTGCGAAATTGACGCCCACCCAAAGCGCTGGCTCCAATCCGGGATTTGTCGTGACTGCAATCGCGTCCAACGCTGGCGGTTCGCATTCCGAAATAAATGCAAAAAATGATTCAGCGAGACCAGGTTCGCGTACCAAAACTTCGGAGATTTGGGTACGCGTTTCTTCCGGTATCGCTCGCGTATCTTCATGTAGCAACTCCGCCTCTTCAAGCGCCGCTTCTAAAATGGGTACGAGATTTTTCGCGTGTTCGCGCTTCGCAAGTGCGGGGAAGACGCCGCCGTATTTTTTATGTAGGTCTATCTGCGAGAGAAGCGCGTTTCCAAGTACGGTAAACGTTGCGTGCTTTTCATCGCCTCCACATTCCAATATCGCAATCGCGGTCTCGTCGCAACTCGTTTCAATAGCAAGAATTTTCATTTCACCTCAAGTACTTTCCATGGGAGCGGACCGCCCCACTTTAAAGAGAATGCAGACGAACGAGGATGCCCATTTCCTCCATACTTTCTTGCAATGGCTGACACATCAACGCTCTCATCACTGCGGAGTGATATATGCAACACATCCCCGTATAAATTCACCACGATGCCGAGGGGTGGCTTCAGGTGTGCCAGTCGACTCCCCACATCTGAAGAGAACATACTAGCGGCGGTCACTTGATAACATTCATATCCTTCAAATGACACAAGAACCGCTCGGTTAGCAATTTGCTCGGTTAGAATAGCGAAATGTTCCGCGTATATTTTCCCTTTTTCAATCATCCCCTCCCGCGTTTCGGGATTTTCAAATTCTTGTACCAGGCGGTCCCATTCCTCAAATGTAAATTGCTGGGCATAAGCGTAGGCAATTACCGCGCGAGAATCCGGAATTTTAAAAACGAACCGATCGCCATCCTCGACACACTTCAAGAAAAATGGAACAGGAATGTTCGGATAAAAATATCCCCATGTGATAGTCGAACCGGAACGTTGGTCATCAAAAATATATTCTGGCATGCTCTCTATAACCTCTTTTGAGCCGAGATGGTGGTCAAGAACCGTGACAGATGCGGCCGTTTTTACAATTTCATCCATGAGATTTTGTGAATAACAAAAATCAATGAAATAAAGATGTTTCCCCGCAAGGCCTTCGGGAACGGGCAATCCATACTTTGCTGGAATATAATCGGCAGTATCGCCGAATTTCTTCCATGCGACATAGGCGCCGCCGAAACCGTCGGGGCAACCGCCATGGTAGAGAACGGCGATAGTTTTTTCGTTCATGTGGATAGTGTACTACTCAACGCTTCCGGATGCTTCCGTGACCATTCATAGAAAACGACTGCGGCGGATGCGGCGGCGTTGAGCGATTCAGTCCGTTCATGCATGGGAATAGAAAGCATAACATCACAGGCGACGAGCGTCTTTTCGCGAATCCCAAAACCTTCGTTGCCGATGACAAACGCCGCGGGCGCATCAAACGTTTCCGTGCCGAGGGTCGTTTTTCCATTCATAGAGAGGCCGTAAATCCAAAAACCTTTTTCTTTCAGCACGCGAAGCGTGTGATTCACATTGCCTATAGAAACGAGCGGCACGCGGAACACCATGCCAGCAGAACTTTTTACAACCGCGCCGGTGAGAGGCGCCTGGTTATGTTCGGGGATAAGAACGCCCGAAAGGCCGAACGCGGCGGCCGAGCGTATAAGGGCGCCCACATTATGCGGGTCTTGAACTTCAGCCAAAACTGCCAGAGCAGTTTTGGCGGACCCTGACGAAGATCCCGACGAAGGAAAGAACGAAGGAAGGGTCGCCAGAAAATCATCAAACGATATAAGCAGGGAAGCGGGGTCCATAATGGCGATGACGCCCTGATGCACCGCGTCTTTCCCCACGAGTTCCTTACCCTTGCCGGCCGCAAGTTCGGCTGTCGGGATATTATTTTTTGTTAAAAGTACGCGCAATTCCGTGTCGCCCTGGCCGGACAGGCGCATGTCGCGCGCGAGAAATACCTTTCGGATGACGTTAGGCGTATGCCGAAGCGCTTCTATAAGCGCGTGCTTGCCATAAATATAAATTTTTTCTTGCCGCTTTTCCTTTCGTCTGGGTCGCATGTGCGCGGTGGGGGATTCGAACCCTCGGCATCAACAACGTCAATGTTGCGCTCTACCAACTGAGCTAACCGCGCGCGAAGAAACTATAACATAAAAGAAAAAACCCAGTCGCATGGGGCTGGGTTTTTGTGCCACGATGAACCGAAACTATACTGTCAACATTTCGGTTTGTCGGGCGGACATTTCTTTTTTGGCGTGGTTTTTGCTGGGGCAGACGATTTCGCTGGCGGCTGCTTTTGTATCCCTGATCCTGCCGATGGCGGCTGCGAACCCCGTTCCATTGCTGGTCTTATTGAAGGGTGATTTGGCGGTACTCGCCGGAACGCTGCGGGATTGCGCCGCATTTCTTCTTTGTGTGCAACAATGACATGCGCGGGTGGATGAATCCAGGGTCCTTGATGTACAATCACCACCCCGTGAGCGTTAACGTACCTGCCATTAATAAATGCGACCGGTACGATAACTCCGTCAACGTATCTGGGATAAAAAGCGACACCCGGGTACGTTTCTACCACCAATGGGGTGGTGTTGCCGACGTAATCCATTTCTGCTTCCGCCTGCACGGCGGGAGGCTGAGGTTGAGGAAATAGCGGTTGCCCGCCTACCATAAGCGTGCACCCGCCGACGGCTACGACAAAAAATACCAACAGGCCTACCAGAACGTTTCTCATCTCCCTCTCCCTTCCCGTAGAATTTTACTACTTTAAAAATCAAAGCACTCTGGCACCGTAATACCATAATTCATAAAAACTTGCAACCTCGCTGGTGAACCCATTGTCCGTCCCGAGGATGGAACACTATGGAAACCATAATTATTCAGCGGGAGGCGTGTATCTCAGGCGGGGAAGAGTCAGATGCTAGGCCTGTGTCGATAAGTAAGCGTTTATTAAAATACTACGATGTCATCTTTCCGTTCCTGCCTAGATGGGTATAGAACTTTTTTCTTAGCAGCGGCTTCGACCCGTCTCTGTGCCGTATGACCCTCTTTTCTCGCTGCCTCATCGGCTTTCTTATCGCGGGCGCGTGCAGCAGCAGAGCTTTTTCTAACATCTCTTGCTCTCAACATCTCAGTCCTCCTCTCCTCGGTATTGATTGGCCAAATTAGGCACACTGAATTGCGAAAATCTTCTAATAAAAAGCTATCATAAACAACACTGTGTGTGCACCATTTGTGACCCCACGGGGGATCGAACCCCGATTTGCGCCGTGAAAGGGCGCTGTCCTAACCGTTAGACGATAGGGCCGTACATAAAACTTATCATTTCCGCGCTGAAATGCTAGGATAGCGAACACAGGCTAAAGCGAAGTTAGAACTTCGCTCGCCCGAGCGCCGCGAAACGGCGTTATAGGGAGAGGTGGCAGAGTGGTCGAATGCGCTGGTTTCGAAAACCAGTAGAGGCGAAAGCTTCTCGTGGGTTCAAATCCCACCCTCTCCGCAGGGGATTTATATTATAAAATATCATGACAGATGAAATAAAAATACAAAATAGATGGTTGAAAATACAAACAATCGTCATGTCTCTTGCTTTTCTTGGAGTAGTCTATGTTGGGATAATCCAAAATGGGATTAATCAAAATCTTCTTGACTTAAACTTTATTCCGTCGGTATATGTACACTGGGATAATCCACCAAATGGACAGATAGATATTAGTAATACTGGAGATAAGGACATTTTTGTGGGAGCAATTATTTTTGATGATCCTCTAGCATCATCAACAAAACTAGGGGGAGATTACTCTCAAACTCGGGTTGTTCCACCTGGTAACTATTATTATTTTCCTTCAGATACCGATGAACAAAATGCCATAACCGAACACTTTAGATTATTAGGTCAAAATGGTGAGGTTAATATACCAGTAGATATCCGGCTTAAATCAATAAATGGTACAAAATATATTGCAAAATGTTTAATACATCTCCGTTCTCAAAATAGAGTTCAGAGTATAGATACTCAAACAGCATCGATTCTTAAAGAAAACTGGTCAGATAATTCAATAAAAGATTAACTGATCTGGATTACTATATTACTAACTATTAAAGTTCCAACTTCGAACCACACTCTCCGCACGCGTAGTATACTGGCGAGAATGACGACTGCTTTAATGGCCGCCACTTTATTGTTAGGTACTTTTTCTAAACTCCCCTTTGTCAATTCAATTATTGCGGCGCTTGCCGCGTCAAAGTACATTCTCATGTTCCTCGGGACATTTTTTGAGGGTCCGCTCGTGATGATGGGCACGGGATTTCTCTGGCATCTCGGACAGGTCGCGTTTCTGCCGGCATATCTCGCCATGGTTGCCGGCGATTTCGCCGCCGACTTGGTATGGTACTGGGTCGGCTATTTTGCTGCGCATCGCTTGATACGGCGTTTCGGACATTTGGTCGGCGCGACGCCTCCCGTTATTGAAAAGGTTGAACAGCTTTTTAAGAAATATGATACGAAGGTTCTCACCGTGTCAAAACTCACGATGGGATTCGGCACCGGCACGGCGACACTTCTCGTCGCGGGAATGCTGCGCATATCATTCGCGCGCTACACGATAGTCAATCTGCTCGCCGGATTCGTCTGGACGCTTTTCCTCATGACCGTCGGCTTTTTCTTCGGCAATCTCTACGCGCTCATTCCTGGGTCGTTTAAAATCATTTTCGCAATCATAGTATTTATCGCCCTTTTCTTCGGCCTGCGAACATTCTCGCGCCGCATCGCGCAAGTGGTACACTGATGTGGCATGAAAATTTCATTCATCATTCCGACCTTAAATGAAAGCAAAATACTTGAACGCATGGTGCTCTCACTGCGCGAGCTCAAGACGATACCGTATGAAATTATCGTTTCTGATGGCGGCTCAACTGACGAGACGCTCGCTATCGCGTATCGCCTCGCCGATAAGGTCATTGAATGGAAAGAGCCAATTCGTCAGAATATCGCCATGGGTCGCAACGCCGGTGCGCGCGAAGCGGCCGGGAACCTCCTCGCCTTTTTTGACGCCGATGTTTTTATTCCGGATATGGACGCGTTCTTTTCTCATGTGCTCCGGCGATTTGAGGACGACCCGCAGCTCATGGGTCTCATCCCGCGACTCAATGTGCTGGAATTCGAGCGTACCACAGCCGATGTCTTGTTCCTCGGCTTCTTTAATATTTTTAACCGAGTCATGAACAATGTTCTCGCAAGTCCCACTGCGCCCGGGGAACTTCAAATCATACCCGCGGCAGCTTTCAAGAAAGTAGGCGGCTATGACGAACACATCGTGCAGTGCGAGGATATGGATATGTTCATGAAACTCGGGCGTATTGGTAAAACACGACTTGACCCGGAGCTTGTCGCGTTTCAAACCTGCCGGCGCGCGCATAAGGTCGGATGGCCGCGTCTCGTGACACAGTGGACCACCAATGGTTTTATGGTGAAATTCTTTAACCGCTCCGTTCACGAGGAGTGGGAAGTAATACGGTGAACGCCTCGTACACATCTTGAGGCGAGATGCAATCAATAAATCGGTTCTTTTCTTTGTGGAAGAAACGTTGATAAAGACCGCGGCCGCCGCAACGGTCAAGCACGATATCGCGCGGATTATGCGGCGTGAACATATGAGGTCCAGGTCCGAGCAAGGTAACGCTGGGAAGGTCAACAAGGTGCGCCAAATTGCGCGGCCCGCTGTCCACGCCGATGAAGCAATCGCTGGCGTGCAAAACGAGCGTTAGGTCAACAATATCAATTGTTCCGATAAGCGAATGCGTTTTAAACGGAAGACGGGAAGATATAAACTGGTATTCCTCCGCATCTTTTTTTGCGCCAACGAATGTTAATCTGAAATTATCGAGCGTGTACAGTTTTTTAATGAGTTCAATCCATTTATTCGTGTCCCAGCGATTCGTTGACCAACTCGCGCCCGTGTGAATGATTATTTTCTTTTGCGTAGTGTGCATCGCCGGCAAAGTTCGTACACGCTTGTATTCCGCGGAAGAAAAATCAAAAATTTCTCCGAAAGGTATGTCGCGCGGCGGCGCGCCGACCATAGAGAAAGTAATTTCTCTCCACGACTTCGGCGTTTTGCCGCGCAGGAGATTCCATCCCAGATGGGCTCCGTAGGTCACAAAATGTGGAAGACCGGTTTTGATATGCGCGGTTTCAATAGTATCCAACATCCGGTAAGCATCGGGGCTTATGCGCAAAACAATTATTTTTTCATATGCATGGAACGAAAATTCGTCGTCCGGTGTCCCTTCCGATTCGCGCGCAAAAACCGATCGGGCGCTGTAGACCATGCGGACGCCGATCATATGTTGCGCTAGCGATTTAAGCGCTGGGGACACAAGCAGATCAATAGGCCTGTCTTCATTTTGGCGTATGAGTTCGCGCATCGCTGGCGCAGAGGCCGCGAATTCTCCGATGAGGCACACATTGACGATAAGGATGGCGTCTGACGCCACGTTTGCTTTTCGCTTGAATGTGTGGCGCGCCGCGAGCGCGCCGAACAGCGCCGGCTCTTTAAAAATATTGAGATAGTCACGATTAACTTTCATCGCATTTCTTCTAGGTTCATAAAAAGAGAGTATAACAAAAACAAGGGCCCCGCGATCTCTCGTAGGGCCCAAGACAAAGAGGGCTTACTTAAGTTGCTATATCCTATGAAGGTTGATCCCGAACTTCCTGTAAACATATTCGGGTTGATTCAGCCTCTCATGACTGAAATCAAACCACGCGAGCCAGAAGAACACCGCCAGTAACAACACGACCGCCGTTCTTTCCGTGAATGTTCCGTTACACATGACCGTGAGCGCCGCGAGCGGCACCATAAACAAATATAGCGGAAACACGACAAGATTGTGGTAGCAATACGGCGTTGCGTTCGATAGAGGTGTCACTGTGTTGGTAAGAATAACTCCCACTGCGACGCAAACCACAAGCCACACTATCTGTAACCGCATTCCACCGAACCATGCCGGAATAGAGCACTTTCGTTGTAATACCGTGGCCCCGATGAGAACCACAGTAGTCAAGCAAAAGAGCCCTACGCCGCTCGCATACGAGGTATTGAAGGATAAACCTATTATTCTATCTCCCAGGACAAATGGCACTACAGCAAACGCCATAAAGAGAAACAGCGCAATTGCCCACACTGGTGTCACCTTCAACAACCAAAACACCCCACTATACTCGCTCATCTTCGCACCTCCTGTTTTATTTTGAACAGGCGACTCGTCTTTCGAATTTGAACGTTTGATACACTGAGCGCATGAAAAAAGAAGAGACGGAAAGCATTTCAGAAGAAGTGAACGCGACGAAATTTCGATACTAAAACAGAAAGGATA
>JBEKII010000003.1:0-109891 GCA_050011835.1 Minisyncoccia bacterium
ATCCTTTCTGTTTTAGTATCGAAATTTCGTCGCGTTCACTTCTTCTGAAATGCTTTCCGTCTCTTCTTTTTTCATGCGCTCAGTGTATCAAACGTTCAAATTCGAAAGACGAGTCGCCAAAATCAGAATAGAGGAGGAGGGAAACAACATGTCAAAAGTCATAAGTGTCGAGTTGTTGCAAGAGATGGAAAAGAGTGGCTTCTCGATCGTAACAGAGGGGAAACTAAAAATTCCCAATGGCGAGGGCCTCGTCGTCACGCTAGCTGACTGTCGGGCGGCGGGAGCAAAAGAATATCGTGTTCCTCGCAATGTTGATGCGTTAGTGGGGGGCAGAAACAATCGGAAAAGAGGATCAATTTACGTTGGCGAGCAGCTCTTTCTTGTTTTTGATACGGTTATATCTTATAAGGGAAAGGCTGGCCAGCTATCTTGGCTCTTCGGCACACACTATGCTGGCATGACGTACGATACAGAGAAGTCGACAGGAATCGGTCCTTTTACCACAAAGTAATTGGGACTCCGCGACGATAGTAGATATTTTTAATACGGCGGATACTCCGCCGTATCATTTTTATATCTCTCCCGATTGAAAATTATATCCGTAATGACGCTTGTATTTGATTTAAAGGCGTGCTACGATGCCGCCACTATGGCGAAGCGGAATTCGGATGTGCAAGAAAATGAGATTCTCGAAGACGAGGGCTCTGACCCGCGCGTGTATGAACTCGGTTTTCATCTTGACCCCGAGCTGCCGACCGAAGAAGTGAAGAAAGCGTATCAGGCCATGCGCGCGCTCATTGCGAATAAGGGCACTATCGTTGCCGAAGGTGAGCCCGAAAAAATTCAGCTTTCCTACACCATTTCCCGACAGGAGACCGGCGGCCGCCGTGACTTTGATTCCGCTTATTTCTCCTGGATTGTCTATGAAACCTCGGCTGAAAATCATTCCGATGTGCTTTCCGCGGCGAGCGCTAATAAGCGCATCATTCGCTTCATTGACCTTTTGACGACAAAGGATGCCGCCCGCCATTCTGTTGAAGTGCGCGAGCTCGCTTTAAAGACGCCAGAACGCGAAAAGGAGACAGAAGTAACAGCGAGCGGTGCCGATCTGGATGCTGCGCTTGAGCACGCCGTAGTATAATTGAAAATGTATGTATCTCAACAAAGCATTCCTCTACGGCAATCTCACCCGTGACCCGGAGCTGAAAGCGTTGCCTTCCGGACAACAGCTCGTTTCCTTCGGCCTTGCGACGAACCGTACGTATAAAGATAAGAACGGGCAAAAGCAAGAAGCGACCGAGTTCCACAACATTGTCGCGTTCGGGCGCCCGGCGGAACTTATCGCGCAGTATATGAAGAAGGGACGTCCGCTCTTCGTTGAAGGCCGCATCCAGACGCGTTCGTGGGAGAGCGATGGGCAAAAGAAATATCGCACCGAAATCGTCGTGGAAAATTTTCAGTTTGGTGATGGCGGTCGCGGCGGGGGCGGTTCAGGCGTTAGTCGAGGGCCTGCGCACGAAGAGCAATCGGCGCCAAAGGATGACGAGGCGATTAAATACCCAGACGAGGAAATAAATCCAGAAGACATCCCTTTTTAATTACTGAACTATGGCGTACCAAGCGGAACGGGAAGAAATAGAAATCAAAAAATATATTGATTATAAAGACGTCGCGTACCTGAAGCAATTTACCAATCCGCACGCGAAAATGCTTTCTCGAAAGCGTACGGGCATCCCGGCAGGAAAGCAGCGCGACATTATGCAAGCCATCAAGCGCGCGCGCTTCATGGCGCTTCTCCCGTACGTCTCGGCTTGACAAATATTTTTGTGTATGCTACTCTAGATTTAGACCAAGAGAGGTGATTTTTGACTTCTAATAAGATAAAAAAGAAGGAGGAAAGGAAAATGCGAAAAGTGGGAACAGTGCTATTGGCGTTTGCTGTGGCTTTTTCGGCTTATCCTTGTTGGGGAGACGGAGACGAAGTCACGGCGGCACGAATCGATGTCATTAAGAAAGTGGTCGGTTTTGCGGCCGGATGGCAGTGCGGTCTCCTTTTCCACGAGGCGGGCCATGCCGTAGCGGCCCGATTGGAAAACGTCGGAATGGACTGGTCAGATATGTCCGACCCTCGCTGGACCGCCCAAACGGACAACAAGTCCAAACTTCGCGTTATTGCGGCTGCGGGATATGGGGCGGAAGTATTTAGCTCCGAAGTTATCCTCGGCGCCAACGTCATCCCGAAAGACAACGCATTTATCCTCGGATGGCTGGCATTCGATATCTTAAATCCTCTCATCTACACTCTGCGAGATAGCTTGGAAAAGGGAGGGTATGGAGATATGGAAACGCTTCGCAACAGCGGAGTAAACACGGATATCGTTAAAGTCGCGTTGTTAGCGCATGCGGCCTTGAGTGCCTATCGACTTTACGAAAATCCGAAATTCATTCCGTACGTTAGCGCAACTCAATCCAAAATTGTTCTCGGATTGAGTTGGAGATGGTAAAACCCCGCGTGGTGGCGGCATCACCACGCGGGTTTTTTATTTCGACTTCTACGCCTTTTCTACTCGCTCGGTGTAGTCGCCCGAGTCGGTGTTGATGCGGACGATGTCGCCTGCGTTGATGAAAAGCGGGACGTCTACTTTTGCGCCGGTTGAAAGGGTGACCAGTTTATTTCCACCGGTCGCAGTGTTGCCTTTCGTGCTCGGCGGTGCCTCGCGGACTTCAAGTTCCACCTTCACCGGTATTTTAATCGCGACTGGTTTCCTCTCATATGTCAGCACCTCTATGACAGAATTCGGCGCGAGCCATTGCACCTTATCGTGCACGGTTTCTTCGGGGAATGAAAAGCGATTTTTCGGATTTCCTTCCTCGGCAAACCAGCTCTCGCCGCGGTTCGTATATAAATAGTTCGCCTGCATCTTCCCGATATCGGCCTCGGTTACGGTCTCGTTTTGATGGAATGAAATCTCGGTGACTTTGCCGGAAACGAGATGGCGCAATTTGGTCTGATTCACCGGTTTGCGTTGCTGCATGCGGAACACATGCGACGAAAGAACCTCGTAGGGCTCGCCGTTATAATTGATAATTTTTTTTGAGACGATTTCGTTGTATGACAATACGGCCATAATGTTGAAACTAAATCCGGGTAAGAGTCGTTATAAAAAGTGCCCGAATGGGGCAATTCGTGTATGCTAGCAAATACTATGAGTTTTTCAAGTTTAACGCCGGATATAGGCGCTCTGTCAGACGCCGAGGTGCTTGCGCGCTCGCAGAAGGAGCCCGAGCTTTTTGCCGTGCTCATTCACCGTTATGAAGCAGCCCTTTTGCGCCGCGCACGGACGATATTGAAGAGCCCCGAGGACGCCGAGGAGGCCGTGCAGGACGCGTTTACCAAGATGTATCTGTATGCGGATAAGTATCATCCGCAGGAAGGCGCACAATTTTCTTCATGGGCGTACACTATTCTTAACCGAGTCGCCTACACGAAATATCGTGTTAAAAGTATTGAGCGGGGAAGGCGCGCCGAACTTTTGCCAGAACACTATGAGTCGCTCCCCGATTCGCGGGCTGAATTTCTTGAAGATATCTCAATACGAAACGAAGTGCTCAGTGCGCTCGCGAAGCTGCCTGAAACTGCGGCGAAGATATTGCGGTTACAGTTCATTGAAGGGAGAAGCCAGGAAGAAATCGCCGAATCGGAAAATCTTTCAATCCCTGCCGTGAAAACTCGGGTGCACCGCGCGAAAAAACTTTTTAAACAGGCCTATGACGAACAAAAGTATGAATAATTCTGAACAAAGCATCATTGAAAAAAATGTGATGCGCCGCGTACGCATTATTCGTGTGATTCGTCCAATTATTTCTTCCGCCGCTTTAGCGGCGATAGTATGCGTACTTGCCTTGTGGGGCATCGGGAGAGAAGTGTGGGTCGCGCGCGTGTTTCAAAATGGCCCGCAGGATTTCATCGGCCATTCTTTCTATCTCGTGTATGCTTTTGAGCATACTCGCTTCATCGTTCAAGCGCTTGTGCTCCTCACGCTCGCCTCCGTCATCTATCTCGCACGCGAAACCGCCCGTGCGTTTTCATCCGTTTTTACTCCGGTACGTATTTAATTTTCGGCGAGTTTTAGCTTTATTTGCTTGAGAAGTTCTTTGGCGACCTCTTTGTTGTCGTGGAGGAAGGTGCGCGAGGCGTCGTAACCGACGCCGAGTTTTTGGTCGCCCTGGCCGGGCAGGCCCATCTTATAGGTGGCGCCAGATTTCGTCACAAGGCCAAACTTCTCGCCGAGCGCGAGAAGCTCTCCTTCGCGGCTGATGCCTTCGTTATAGAGCAAATCAAATTCGGTGGTTTTAAAGGGCGCCGCGACTTTATTTTTCACTACCTTGACGCGGTGACGGCCGCCGACGACTTCCTCGCCTTTCTTTATAGAAGCGATGCGGCGGATATCCAGGCGCACCGACGTATAGAACTTAAGCGCTTTGCCGCCCGGCGTCGTCTCCGGATTGCCGAACATGACGCCGATTTGCATGCGGATTTGATTGATGAAAATGACGATGGTCTTGCTCCGCGCGGCGATGGCGGTCAGCTTGCGGAGCGCTTGGCTCATCAGCCGCGCTTGCTTGCCGACGTGCTGTTGTCCCATCTCGCCTTCAATTTCATCCTTCGGCGTCAAGGCCGCGACCGAGTCAACGACGATAACGTCCACATTTCCGCTCCGCACCAGCGATTCAACGATATCCAGCGCCTGTTCGCCCGTGTCCGGTTGCGAAATGAGAAGCTCGGCGAGCTTCACGCCGATGCGGCGCGCATACTCCGGATCAAGCGCGTGTTCGGCGTCAACGAACGCCGCGATGCCGCCGGCCCTCTGCGCTTCGGCGATGACATGGAGCGCGAGCGTCGTTTTCCCGGATGATTCCGGTCCGAATATTTCAATGATGCGTCCGCGCGGGAGACCTCCGACTCCGAGAGCCGCGTCAAGCCCGATGGAGCCCGTTGAAATCGTGGGAATTTTCTGTGGAGCGCCCGCACCAAAAACGGTAATCGCTTCATCGCCGAACTTGGTTCGTATTTCCTTCAGCGCCTGGTCAATTGATTTCTGTTTTTCGCTTTTGTCGGTGCTTGATGCGGTAACGGTCTTCAGTACTTTTTCTTTTGCCGGTTTTTTGAATGCCATGGTGTTTATTATTTTTAGTGGTTGAAATTACGGCACGAAAATGGTCCGTGTAGCGGTAGCTCGTCTTCCGAAACGATCGGACGCCGCGAACGTAAGTACAGAGCCACCGTGCGGGAAGGTAAGCGTTACCAAAAAGGTGCCGTCTTCTTCGTGAAGAACGGGTGCGCCGTCAAGTGTTAGTTGTGCAGCACGCGCAACTTTCCCCCGAACAGTCACGATGCCGCCCGGGAATGGCGTGTTGTTTAAAGGGGAGGCAACAGAAAGCGCGGGACCCGCAATGAGCGGCCATGCTTCAAAGAGACCGTATCCTGCGAGAATGGGGAGAATTGCGAGTATTAGATATTTGGTCATACTCTCGCGCTAAAAGTTTTGTTCGTCATCGCCTAAACGTGCTCCATGTGCTTTCCGCGTAAGTATCTCGCGCGGCTTGGAGCCATCGGCCGGGCCAATAACGCCATGTTCCTCAAGAACATCCATGAGTCGTGCTGCGCGCGAATAACCGATTTTTAATTTTCGCTGGAGGTAAGAGGTAGAAGCGCGGCCGGCCTCCTCCACTGTAGAACGCGCTTCCTCATAAAGCGTGTCATCAATCTCATCGTCATTATCAAAACCGCCATGAGCCAGCCCAATGACATCGTTTGACTCCATACTCGCGCCATTGCCGCCGAAGTCAATATTTGAAAGATCAACCACATTATGGTTCCTGATGAAGCTGACTACTTTCTTCACTTCATTCTCGCTGATAAACGCCGTTTGAATGCGCACTGGTTTCTGCATATCGCCCGAGAGATACAGCATGTCGCCCGCGCCAAGGAGCGTTTCCGCACCCGCGCCGTCCAGAATAGTGCGCGAATCAATTTGAGATGCGACCTGAAGAGCCATGCGCGTCGGAATGTTCGCTTTGATAAGACCGGTAATAACATTTACCGATGGACGTTGTGTGGAGAGCACCAAGTGGATACCGACTGCCCTCGACATCTGTGCAAGGCGAACGATTGAGGCCTCGAACTCTCGCGGATAGGTATGCATAATGTCCGCAAGTTCGTCAATAACGATGATGATATAGGGAAGTGCCTCGGGCATGTCTGCTGCATTCCTCGCTTTTGCCGGCTCAAAGATAGTGGAATGATATGAATCAATATCTCGCACATGTTCCGCTTCAAGAATGTTATAGCGCCGTTCCATTTCTTTCGCCGCCCATTTGAGGGAGAATATGGTTTTCTTTGGATCAGTGATGACGGGAGTAAGAAGATGCGGAATACCATTGTACGCGGTAAGTTCTACGCGCTTTGGGTCAATCATGATAAAACGTAACTGGTTCGGTCCGTTCCGGTAGAGAAGAGAAGTGATAATCGCATGAATGGCGACTGATTTCCCCGACCCTGTTGCTCCCGCAATAAGCACATGTGGCATCTTCGAGACATTGACGTAATGCGGGGTGCCTGTGATGTCCCGACCGAGCGCGGCGAGCAAAGGCTTCGCGCTCTCGGACCATTCGGGTGCGCAGAGGAGGCCGCCGAGTCCGACCATCGCCTTCACGGTATTCGGCACCTCAATGCCCACGAGCGATTTCCCTGGAATAGGGGCCTCAATGCGGACGGGATGCGCCGCGAGTGCGAGTTCAAGATTGTTCGCGAGCGACACAATTTTTGAGAGGCGTACCCCTTCGGCTGGCTTCACTGCATATCGAGTAACCGTCGGGCCAACCGAGACCTCATCCATTTCAAGATGGATGCCAAAATTTTGAAAAGTGCGCTTGATGATATTCGCGTTCGCTTTGATATCGCCAACGCCCGGCTTACCACGGTCTGCGCCAAGGATGGAGAGCGGCGGCGCCTCATATTCGGCATCAAAGTTTGCGATGCCCGAGGGCGCCTGCTTGTCGGTAGGCAAAGTACGATTAAAAATAGTCACCACCGGCTCGTGTTCGGATTTGGTTGTATATTCTGACCCGTATATTTCGTTTTCGGATTCGGGCACCCCGACCCCGTCGATTTCTTCATCAATAAATTCTTCTTCTTTGTGCGAGCGCAAACGCTTCCAGAGCGAAAGTATGTTCTCGCCAAGAAGAATACCGAGTGATTCAAGGTCAATGACAATTGCGACCCCGATAGCGATGGCTGCGATAAGAAGCACGAGAGCGCCCCAGAATCCAAAAAATTCGGCAAGTACCTTTCCAAGCCATATACCGGTCTTTCCTCCGAATTGTGTTCCTGGAAAGAGACCTGCGAAGGCAAGAATGGAAGCGAGGGAGAGTAAGAGACCGGAGGCGGTTAATGGCTCAAGTGTGGGGCGGCCAAAGCCCGCATAAAGTCCGATTGCGATGAGGGCAAGAGGAAGAAGAAATGCGCCGATGCCGACAATCGCATAGCTCGCGGCAAAAACCGCGCCGCCAATAGGGCCTGCCGCGCCAAATATCGCGAGCAGAAGCAGAATGCCTGCCGCGAGAAGTACGACAGCAGAAGAGTAGCGAACGAGCGTATCATATTCTCGCACTTTTTTCCCGCGCGAGCGCTCGCGCCGAGAGTCATTATCGTTTTTACGATTCATGGATAATAAATATCTATTATAACATTGCATCGCACCATTAGCGTAAAATTGGAACAGGAAGAGCTTGCACACTATCTGCATGGACGTATACTGTCCTATACAATATGGGACAAGAGCAATCTGATATAGGACACAGTTCGGAAGTCAAGCAAATCCAGACGAGATCCAAGGATGTTCATTTAGAGGATTTTGTCCTAGAAAAAAGCATATTTAACAACATATTTGAAAAGGACATACGAAGAGTCTTTATCTATAAAAAAGCCGAGCGGCTCGCAAAAGCGATTCATCTTATTACGCCTGCTTTTGCAGATTCGGTGTCCTTGAAGAACCGTATGGATGCAATTGCGATTGCCCTTGTTGATGCGGCGATACTGCCGCCCGGTACTGCACGTACCGCACTTTCTCGCGAGCTCCTCGCCCTTTCAAGCATTCTTTCCATAGCACGTACAGGGGGCCTCCTTTCCTCTATGAACGCTGAACTTATCACTCACGAGGCGCGCGCCTTGCTTCAAGAAGTCGCTGGATATGAAGAACCGCGATTATTTCTGGAAGACGTACCGACACTCTCCAGTTTAGCTAAGAGTGCACTCCCGCGAGAAGCGGGTAAAATATCAAATCCTGTATTCTCTCGGCCTCCTGCACGGAAACTTATAAAAGACATATCGGACACGAACATACATATAAAGGACAGACGCGAAGCAATATTGTCCGTTATAAAAGATAGACAAAAGGCAAGAATAAAAGACATCTCAACTCTTATCCGAGGCGTCTCGGAAAAAACCATCCAGCGCGAACTCTCGGCGCTTATTAGTTCAGGGAAGGTTCTGAAAGAGGGAGAGCGGCGCTGGAGTATCTATTCTCTTGCTTCGTAAAGCCAAAATTTTTTGACTTGGCGGGGCGTATTTGTTAATATGCAGTCTGTGGTGGCGACTACTAGATAGGTGCGGAAGAAAAGGCCGAGGACGGCCTTTTCGCCGTGCCATTTCTTTAATTCGTTATCCACATAGCAGCATCGGAGGATAGTTGCTTCCGCTGTATACTGGGCAACAGTCCTTGCGGGGGTAATTCTGTCCCCGAAAGGGCGTACTTTCTTTGATAACTAATAGTCCGTCAAACGACGGACATCAATCCTTGCCAACTAACCCATGGCTCACTGGTCGATACTGTGCGCTGTGGGGTAGGGTGAAAGTGCCTTGTGCGTAAACTTGATTACTCATGTGCTCCTAAAATCATTAATAATTGTTATGCAAAAGTTAACTACAAAAGCAGTCGCGAAGGTTGCAGCAGTGGCGGCTGGACTCGCGATGGCGACATCGATGCTCTCTCTTGCGCCTATGGCACATGCGGCATCACTGACGTCCTCGCAGATCCAGTCAATCCTCTCGCTTCTTTCTTCGTTCGGCGCAAGTAGCGCTACGATTGCGAATGTCAACGCGGCATTGAACGGCACGTCTTCGACGAGCGGTTCAACAACGACCACGACTTCCTCTTCGTGCTCCTTCACAAAGGATCTCACGATTGGGTCGACAGGTAGCGATGTGACGTGTCTCCAGCAGGCGCTCATCGCGGGCGGGTATTCAATCCCGGCCGGTGCGACGGGCTACTTCGGTGCCCAAACGCGGGCGGCAGTTTCGGCGTGGCAAAAGGCAGTCGGCGTTTCGCCGACAGCCGGCTACTTCGGCGCAATCTCACGCGCTCACTGGAATCTCGGCGGTGGCTCGTCTTCTTCTACTAGCACGACGACTACTACGACTACCACGACAACGAACGGGAACGGCACGGTGGCAATCGGCTCGGGCAATGGCCTTAAGGTCTACCTCTCGCCAACTTCGCCAAACGGTTCGGTGCTCGTTGAAGGTCAGGGCATCGGGGACCTCGGAGATTTCGTCTTCGCGAACCCGACCGCTTCTCCAATCAATGTGACGGGTCTTACCTTCAATCGCATTGGCGTCAGTAATGATTCGTCCTTGACCAACGTGTACCTCTACAATGGGGTAACGCGCATCACGGATTCGGCGGGCGTCAGCAACTCGCAGTTCAGCTTCTCCGACCCGACGGCGCTCTTCACGGTCCAGGCAGGCCAGACCTATACGGTTTCGGTTCGCTCGGACATCTTGAGTACAGCGAGCGGACAGCAGATCGGCGTTTCACTTATCTCGGCAACGAGCAACGGTACGCTTGATTCATCAGTCAGCTTCCCGTTAAACTCAGGCTATCAGACGGTCTCGGCGGCTTCGCTCGCGACGGTTAATTACAGTTCTAATCCGCAACCGACAGGTAGCCCACAAATCAGCCCGCAGAACGACTATCCGGTTTGGCAGGATAACATTAGCGTCTCCACCAACCCGGTGTATCTCAAATCGCTGAAATTCACGAACATCGGTTCAATTGATAATAGTGACATTATCAATCTCCGTCTTTATATTGACGGCGTGCAGGTGGGGAATGCAGTTCCGGCGATGAATAGCGACCGCACGATCACCTTTGATCTCTCGGCTGCTCCTGCGCTCCTCTCAACCCAGAGCCATGTTGTGAAAGTTCTCGCAAATATCATTGGAGGTGCTTCACTCACCTTCGAGTTCTCGGTACAGCGTTCGGCTGACGGTATGTTTGTGGATAGTCAGCTGAATCAGCCGGTAACGCCGGAATACAATTCGACGACCTTCTCTGCGGTGACGACGTCAACGGTCACGATGACCTCGGTCGGAGCTACTTCCGGCGTCTCGGTATCGCTCTCCCCGACTTCTCCGAATCAAACGGTTGCAGTAGGCGCTTCCAGCGTGAAGTGGGCCTCCTTCAGCATGCTTGCTTCGGGTGAAAATGTGAAGATTTCCGACCTCTATGTCTATGCAAGTAGCACGCTTAGCAGTGGTGCTATTGATGGCGTAGGCGGCCTCGCAAACGGCAAGGTCTACCTGAACGGCGTTCAGGTCGGTTCAACGCATTCTCTCTTGCCGTACAGCGGCGGCGTACCGGCGGACTTCTCGCTCGGTTCCTCGCTTATCCTTCCGGCAGGTCAGACAGTCACGGTTGACATCTATGCTGATGCAAAGACAACCGCGAACGCTAATCTTGTAACGGGCGACACGGTCGTTGTCACGCTCGCTGCCTATGCGGCTGGCAATGCACAGGGCCAGACATCGCTTACCGCGACGGAGGTTCCGGCGTCAAACACGAACGGCAATTCAATCACCGTGTCATCTTCTACGCTCACTGCGACGAAGTACTCGGGCTACGGTAATCAGACGATGATTGCCGGCGCGCTTAACGCGAAGCTCGGTGCATTCACCCTCTCAACGGGTTCAACGGAAGGCGTGACGGTTAACACCATCGCCTTCTCGCTCGGCGCACTGAACTCAGGATCCATCACGAATGTGAGACTGGTGGATGATTCAACGGGCAATCAGATCGGCACTGCCATCTCAACACCGAACACTACGAGCAATTCGTACGCGGTGCAGCTTGATATACCGGTCTCAAGCACGAAAGTGATTGATATCATCGGCAACATCCTCTCGGGTGCAAATGCCGGTACAATGCAAGCGACACTCACGACTTCAACCGCGGGCACCGGTGATCTTACCGGTACCTCGGCAACTGCCGCTTCCACGGCATTGCAGACGATCACGGTAAGTACTGGTACACTCACTGCGACAACCGGTGCGGGTGATCCGACCAGTAATAATGTTCTTGCAGGCGCGAGTTCGATCCAAGTCGGCGAATTCAACTTCGCGGCTACCGCTTCCGCCTTCACGGTTCAGAATCTCGCGATTCTCGTTCCGAACGGCGCAGCGACCTCGGTCACGAACGTGACGGTCTCCTACAAGGATGTGAACGGCACGACGCAGACGTCAACGACGGCACTTAACGTGAGCTCCGCGACCTCTACGCCGTATGCAACGGCAACCTTCACAGGGCTCACGATGTACGTCCCGGCGAATGACTCGTCGAATATTGATGTGTCTGTCGGTACGCCGACTATCGCATCAGGTGCTGCCTCGGGCGCGCCGATTAACATCTCGCTTGACCGTGGCGGTGCCGCGGGTGCCAATGCTACGTTCCGCGCGCTTAACGCTGCCGGCTCAGCAACGACGTACGTATCAACGGGTGCGCCGCTCACAAGCGGAGGCACGTTCTACGTCCGAAAGTCAATTCCGACCTTCGCGATGTTGCCGGCACCCTCGAGCAACCCGTCTTCGGGTACGGCTCTCTACCGCTTCAGCATTACTGCTGACCCGGCGGGCGCTGTTGAATGGTCGCATATCGCGTTCAATCTCTCGACGTCAACGTCAAGTGCGTATCAAGTGGTACTCACCAACCTTTACCTCACCAATGAGGCAAGCGGCGTGAGCCTGCTTAATTCCGGAAAGTACGCGACGACGACTGGTTCGACAGCTGCCATCAACTTACTGACAGACGGCGTAGCGAAGTACCAGCAAATCGGTGCAGGCCAGACCGTAACCTATGACCTCTTCGGCACGGTTTCGGACTGGACCACCGGTACGTCAATTACGATCTCACTTGCTCCAGACACCTCGGCGACTACCACGTCTGACGCAACAAGTGTGACAAACAGTCCTTCCAACGTGGTATGGTCTGACCGTTCAGCGTCAGGACATGCGGTTACCACCCCTGACTGGACAAACGGTTACCTCCTCAAGAACTTCACATCGAGTGCGACCAGCTACTCCAAGTAGTAACCGCATCTCGTGAATTCTTGTGAGAACTCCAGCTAGGAATTTGGCCTAGCATGGGCGACCGTAAGGTTTAGCCCAACATGAAAACCACCCCGCCATTTGGCGGGGTGGTTTTTGTATTTGGGGATAACTCATTCGCCTGTAAGGAATACATATACAATAAATAGCATTATCCGACCAAATCTTTGTAATTGCTCATAATTTATTTATGAAATCATTTTCTGTGCGTTCTCTTTTTGTCCTCGGGGCGGCATTTATCTGTTCGTTAGCACTCATACCGCATGCGGCATCCGCAACCGCATTGAGTGCCTCAACACTAACTGCCACCTCCAGTATCGTTGTGTATACCGCCAATCCATTCGCTACCACCACACGGGCGGCGATTGGTGATTCGGTTCGCTTCCAGCTCAACTTCACTCCAGTCCTCGACCCTGGAGCGACGACGACACCCATTATCAATATTCAGGGCATGGGTTCCACGACCATGAGTCATGGCGGTACGGGTAAGTATTTCTACGCTACGACAACATCGGCTTCGTGGAATGATGGTCCCGTACAATTCTACATGGCGTTTGGAGGTTCCGCGGGTGAATCAACGACAACCGAGTCACAAGCGAATTTGACCACTCTTCCGAACGTCACCATCGACAGTACCGCGCCGACGCTTGCATCGCCAATTATATGGACTGCAGCCGGCTCTAATACCGAGTTCGCGAGCGGTGACACCATGACCGCCACTTTCAGCGAGACGATGGCGACGACGACAATCGCTTCTACAACCCTTGATACAGTCCTTCCGCCAAGCAACGGCCATAGCTGGGGCACATCTCCCGTCGCTATTTCATGGAATTCTGCAGGAAACATACTCTCCGTTACCCTCAATGCAGGCAGCACCATTACAGGTGCCGATTACGTTGTCCCGACCTCGGCGGTGAAGGATGCCGTGGGGAATTCCTATGCAGTGGCGACGCATATTGCTTTCCTGGATAATTCAGCGCCTGCCACTCCGACGGGCCTCGTGGGCACGGTCTTCCACGGCTCTGTTTCGGTTACGCTTGCGTCAATCGGTTCGTCTAAAATCCTCTATACAATAGACGGCTCCGCCCCGTCCTGTCCTTCTACCGGCACCGCGTATACCTCCGCAATAACAATTTCCAACTCAACAACATTGAGTGCGATCGGATGTGATGAGGCGAACAACGCGTCATCGGTCGTTACGGCGGTCTACAGTCCTGCGGCAGGTGGCGAAGAAGGCGGCGTCACATACACGGCTCCTGCGGCAGTAAATCTCGGATCGGCGGGCAACTTTGCGATATTATCAAAATCAGGGATCTCGACGACCGGGTCTACTTCCATCACTGGTGATATTGGAGTGAGTCCGGCGGCAGCGAGTTATATAACCGGATTCGCATTAAATCTTCCTGCAGCGGGTGCGTATTCCACATCAGCTATGGTGAACGGGAAAGTATATGCGCCCGATTATGCAGTTCCGACTCCCGCGAACCTCACTACGGCGGTACTCGACATGCAGAATGCGTACACTGACGCCGCAGGGAGGACAAATCCTACGGTAACTGAATTAGGCGCTGGAAATATTGGCGGACGGACACTTCCCACTGGGCTTTATAAATGGTCGAGTGGCGTCACCATACCAACCGACGTTACTATCTCGGGCAGTGCAAGCGATGTCTGGATATTCCAGATCGCAGGGGATCTCACCATGAGTTCCGGTACGCACATTATCCTTAGCGGTGGCGCACGGGCCGCGAATATCTTCTGGCAGGTTGCTGGCCAGACGACCATCGGTACGACAGCTGTCATGAATGGAAATATATTGGACCAAACAGCAATCGTGCTGAATACCGGTGCAACATTAAACGGCAGAGCGCTTGCGCAAACCGCCGTTACGCTCGATGCCGCTACCGTTATGACTCCAGGAATCTCATCTACGGTCGCGACTCCACCAGTTACACCCGCGACCCCGTCTCCCTCGACAACATCAGGAGTAGGGACAACACCAGGAACATCCGCATCGCTGGCTACTCCAGCCGCGCCCGCAACTCCAGCAATGCCGGCGTCGGGTCTCTCCGCTTCACAAATACAATCAATTCTCGACGTGCTTGCGTCCTTTGACGCCGATACGTCAACGCTCGCAAGCGTGAGGGCAGCATTACAGGGTACGACCGCCGGCTCCGTGACGAGTGCCGCGGTGCACGTGTTCGAGGCAGACCTCACAACCGGATCTCTCCTCGGTAGTGAAGTGAAGGCACTTCAGCAGTACTTGAACGCGCACGGTTACACCATCGCGGCAAGCGGTACCGGGTCCATTGGGAATGAAACAACCACGTTCGGTCCTCTTACCAAGGCGGCGCTCGTGAAGTATCAGAAAGCTAAAGGCATTACACCTGCCGTCGGCTACTTCGGCCCTTTGACGCGTGCGGCAGTTAATGCGGGCGAATAGTTAATGTAGAAATACAAAAATTGTCCGTCCGCTAACTGGCGGACGGACAATTTTTGCTCTTGTGGTATGCTTTTGCGTATGAGATTTTCAAAAAGACAGTGGATTTTTTCCGGAGTCGTGTGCGTTGTGGTGGTGATTGCGGCGCTCGGATGGCTGCAGTATGCAAAAGCGCCCGCATCATCTGGCGTGTCGAACGTCGCTTCTTCGTCAGTCACTGCTCACACTAGCGCCGTTGCATCGAGCACGGAACCGATCGCTACTACGACAATCGTTCAGTCGTTTCCGATCGATGCCGCTGATTCCATTTCCTCGTGGACTTTCAAAGGAGCTTATGCAGGAAACGATACGCTTATCGTGCAAGCGAACGCCGACATCGCGCATCTCACCAGCCTCATCGGGAAAGGGCAATACGATGACTACGACCTCTATCTCGGCATCGGAAATGACGACAATCTTCTTGGTAACGGCAAGGGCGCTTATCAGAATTACAGCCACTCCATCTCCATCCATCCAAACAAAGGTCTTGCATATACAAACCTCGGACATCTTATGGATGAGCTCGGCGCATATCACACCGTCGCCGATGCGTATGCGAAGGCGGTTGCGGTAGAACCCTCCGTGCTTGAGTATCACATTGAGCGGCTCAATTTCTTGACACGGCAATTTCCCACCGATACCGCGCTTATCACGGCGGCGTTTGCTGATGCCTCAAAACAATTTGGCGATGATGCATCTATTCTCTCCATAGAGGCGCAGTGGTTTGCCGGACAAGGCCGCTATGCGGACGCGATTAAAGCATGGCAGACAGTTGAAGCGCTCTCGCCGGGGGAAAACACTTCCGCGATTGATGCCGAGATAGCACAGCTAAAAGCAAAGCAATGATGAAATATATTGAACGAATTTATCCTTGGTTACTTGGCGCACCCATCATTTTACCGGTTGTCATTTGGGGTGGGCTCATTTATCCGTATCTGGTTCCTAAAACATTGCTCTTTTACGCGATTATTCTTGTAACGGCTGGCGCATTCGCGATTCTTGCGACACATGGCCGCGCATTCTTTTACGCACGGCTCGGGAAATGGGAAACGTGGATTCCCGCCGCGCTTCTCGTGCTTGCGTATACTGCATCGTGGGTCGGCATTGATTTCTACCGGAGTTTCTGGAGCTTGTTTGTTCGCGGCGACGGACTCTTGATGCTCACTTGCGCGGTCGCAAGTTTTTATTTGGTATTGCTTTACGCCGATTGGGTATTTTTTAAATGGCTCCTGCGCGCTATCGCGGCCGTTGCGACTTTTGTCGCGGTGTATGGTATCGGCGAGTGGATTTTGGGCGGCGGCCGCATCGGAAGCTTGCTCGGTAACGCTGCATTTTTTGCCGGATATTTGGATATTGCATTCTTCGCGACATTGGCGGCGGCGCAAATGCTTTCGCGCGCATGGAAACGCGCCGCAATATTTGGCGCCGTACTCCAAGTCGTCGCCATCGTTCTCACCGCGACGCGCGGCACAATTCTTGCGCTTATCGTTGCCGGTATTGCATACCTTGCCTTTCTCGCGTTGCGCGGGGAGGGGACGCAACGTGCATGGTCGGTGGGAATACTTGGCACAGTGATTGTGCTTGGAGGAATCTTCTTCGCGTTTCGTAGCGAACTTGCGAAAGCGCCATTTGCTCCAGTCGCGCGCGTTGCTTCTATTTCAATTACCGACCCTGATATTGCAAATCGCCTTTTCATTTGGAAAAATATGGTTGGAGAAATAGAAAAAAGTCCCGTACTTGGTGTTGGAGCCGAACACATTGATGTGCTCTTCAATCGTTTTTATGATCCGACGCAAATATCCGAACAGTGGTTTGATCGTTCGCACAACGCTTTTCTTGATTACGCTGCGCAGTATGGCATCGGCGGTCTCCTGCTCTATTTCGCACTCATCGCTACGTTCTTTATAGCTGCGGCGCGCTTGTGGCGCCGCGGCGAACGTCGCATCGCGGGAATCTTCGCACTGCTCGCTCTTAGTTACGCCGTTCAAAACTTTTTCATTTTTGACACCATTTCTTCTTTTTGGCTCCTGCTTGCGCTCTTGTCGGTTTTTCTTGCTATGTCGTTTAAAGATGAACCACGGGCAACATTCGTCGTTCCTGTGTGGACACGGCGCGCCGCGTGGCCCTTCGCGTGCGTACTTCTTATTCTCATCATTCCCGCCTCCATTCGTCCGGCGTTCGCGGCATACGATCTCTCGGCGGCTTACTTGTATCAGCTTGTTGATATCCCCAGGGAAATAAGCTATCTCTCGCACGGCATTGCGCTCGGAACGTATGGCGACGTGGAATACGGCTACGAAGCATACGATATGTACGCGAACAATCAGGTATCCGCGCTTGCCGGGCAAGCGCGCATGGACGCATACCAAGCGACCCTTTCCATTCTCACTGCCAACTTCAAGCGTTATCCGTATGACGCGCGTACCGCGCTCTGCCTTGCGCACGTGCTCTCGCTCGCGCCGCCTGGTGTGACGGTTGACAGCGCGCTTCTCTCTTCAGCGCTTGAACGCGCCATTCGTCTTTCGCCGAAACGTTATCAACCGTGGTACATTCTGGCCAATCTTTCCTTAAGTGAGGCGAACACTTATCCCGCCGGCTCCGCGCAGCGCATCGCCGGATACGCCGCCGCACAAGATATCCTTACACGTTACATCGCGCTCGTGCCGAATCTCTCCGAGCCGCATTTCGTACTCGCGCAATTATTATTCGCCTCCGGAGACACCGCAGGGGCGGCTGTTGAAGCGGCAAAAGGGAAGGCCGATTATCAGGGCGACCTTGAGACCGCGCGCCGCGCGGCGAGTTATTATGAGAATGCGCTCAATCTTCCCGATGCGGCATTCTTTTTGGCGGAAGTTGTGCGGCTTGACCCAAGCAATACGGCGGCGGCAAGCGACCTCGCGAAAATACAGGCCTATGAACAATCAAAAAAATAATCTGTCCGCCGAAAAGCAAGCAAAGCGTCGCGAAGCCGAAAAGCGCCTGCTCCCATTCGCCGTTGAGTTCGTGAAATTTTTTATCGTCTTCGCCGTTATCATCGCAATCGCGCTCCTCGCGCTTCATTTCGCTGTCGCTGCGATGCAGTAATCAACAAATGATTAACAATTGACGAATAGAATCAGTTGTGTATAAATATAGACAGAATCTTTGACAGAAACTTATCGAAAACCCCAGAAAGGAGAGTGTATTATGCCCAAGGTAGACATAAGTAAATTGAAAATCGAGACCGAGGCGGATGTTGGGAAATTTTTTAAAACGCTTGAGATAAACTTCGTTATTAACCAATTTAATGCTCTGCCGCTAGAAAAGCGGGCGGAATTGATTGGGAAAATCAGGGCAGGTGAAGGAATTGGCCGCGAATTGCTGTTCTTGCTCATACAGGCGCCCAAAGGATCTTACTCATCCTTTATTAAAGACGAAACGGGAGAAGACGTGGATCCAAAACTTAATGCCGGTGGTTCACAGGCAGAAAAGCACGTATTGAGAGCGGCAATATTCAACCTTCACTTCGAAGGTCACCTTCCTGCAGGCGATAGCTTTACAATGGAATCTATCCCGTACTAGGCGACACTTGCATAGCCTCATATTTGTCTTCACGAAGGTGGAGCGAGTACGGGGCTACTTTTATTTTAACTATCAACATCGTTCTATAGGACAATCTCTTTGAGAATTGCGTTTTATTACCAATCTGATAAGGTTCTCTTTGTACGAACCGAAGACCGTAAGTAATCCACTGGTCGTTGGATGTGAATCTTACGCAGGGCGACCCGCCCACATCTGCGAAGTTGTGGCGGGGATCTCTCCTTATATTTCGTTCGTACGAAATCGTATGGCAATATCAAAAGAAAAGAAGCGCGAGATAGTCGCAAAATTGGCGGACGCTTTTAAAGAAGCGTCTTCAGTCGCATTCGTCGGCTTCACGCGGCTGTCGGTTGCGGATGCCTCAAAGATGCGTAAACAACTTTCGCAAGTTGGCGTGCGTTACTTTGTTGCGAAGAAGACGCTCATTCGTAAGGCGCTTGAGGGATGCAATTATTCGGGCGAAGTGCCGGCGCTACCCGGCGAAGTCGCCGTGGCGTGGACAAAGAAATCCCCCGTCGGGGATGCCGATGCGGCAGATGATATAACCGCACCAGCTCGTGGCGTGCATGGGTACGGTAAAAAGCTGAAGGGCGCACTCGCGCTTCTCGGCGGCGTGTTTGAAGGAGTTTTTATTGATGCTGAAAGGGCACTCGCAATCGCGGCCATTCCTTCTATGCCCGTTCTACGCGGCATGTTCGTGAACGTCATCAATAGTCCGATACAGGGGCTTGTCTTCGTGCTTGACCAGATTAGTAAGAAGAAACAATAAATATGAATGAAACTAAAATTGAGGGTGCTGAAAGTACTGAGGCCTTGGTCGAAGTACCAAGTAAATTCAAAAAACTCGTGGAAGAAATTGAGACCATGACGGTTCTTGAGCTCTCCGAGTTGGTGAAGGTATTGGAAAAAAAGTTCGGCGTGAGCGCGACGGCCGTTGCCGCCCCTCTCGCCGGAGACGCACCTTCCGCCGAGAAGGAGGAAGGGAAGTCTACGGCAGATGTTGAACTTACTGAAGTTGGCGCTAATAAAATCGCTGTTATTAAAGCAGTAAAAGAAGCGCTCATTCTCGGGCTGAAGGAAGCAAAGGACCTCGTTGATGGTGCGCCTTCTATGCTAAAGCAAGGAATGAAGAAGGACGAAGCCGCGGAGCTCGCCAAAAAGCTCACCGATGCCGGAGCGAAGGTAACCTTGAAGTAATCTCCAGAGAAAAACAAGACAAAAACGCGGCGCCGTCAATGACGGTGCCGTGTTTTGCGTTTTTTGCTCCAAACGTCTACACTGGCGGGCACGTATGGAACCGCTCGCAAAACTCCTCGGCTCCTCGGCTCGCCTGAAGACACTTCGCCTTTTTATGTTCAACAAGGATACCGCGTTCTCTCTTGCAGAGATTATGAAACGGACAAAACTCTCAAAGGAAGTAGCGCGCCACGAGCTCAATGAACTTTGCGCGAGCGGTCTATTGCATAGGAAAAACCGGAGCGTTTCGGCACGCTATCAGGTAAATCCGCGTTTTGAATATCTCGCGGCGCTCAATGTCTTTATTCGCGAAACGACGAGTGTTCGTCCGCGCATTATGGTCGGGGCACTGCGGCGCGCCGGGACGCTGCAATTCGTCGCGCTCTCGGGGTTTTTCACTGGCGTTCCGGAATCGAGGATTGACCTTCTTGTGGTGGGCGACCATCTTGAGGGACGTTTGCTCGCGCAGGCGGTGCATTCTCTTGAAGCCGAACTCGGGCGCGAAATTCGCTATGCCTCCTTTGCAACAGAGGATTTTCGGTATCGTCTCGGGGTCTATGACCGCCTCCTGCGGGACGTTTTTGACTATCCACACCGCCTCCTTATCGATAAAATAGGGCTTTAGAAATGGTACACTTTCAGTAGGTACTCGCAAAACGGTGCGAGTCATTAATCGCATAAACAAAGCGTCATTTACTATGGTTTTCAACACATGGGCGAGTGTACTAAGCCAGTCCTTTCAGAATCTTTCGTATGGGCTGATCGTGTTCATTCCTAATGTAATCATTGCAATCGTTATCTTCATTGTCGGTTGGCTCGTTGGCGTCGGCCTCGGCCGTGTGGTCAAGCAGATTATCGATGCGTTGCGCATTGACCAGGCGCTTCGAGCAACCGGCCTTGAACGCTTGCTTTCGCGTGCTGGCTTCGCGCTTTCTTCTGGTAAATTTCTCGGCTTTCTCGTCAAGTGGTTCTTTATTATCGTCTTCTTGATGGCATCACTTGACGTGCTTCATTTGACGACGGTGAATCTCTTCATTAGCGACGTCGTCCTTGGATATCTTCCGCAAGTCATTGTCGCGGTTTTGATTCTGCTCGTTGCCGCGGTTGTCGCGGAAGCGGCGGAACGCATCATCGCGGGTTCCGCGAAAGCGGCGTCTCTTCATGCGGCCAGCTTTCTCGGCAAGGTGGCGCGCTACGCAATCTGGATATTCGCACTTCTCGCGGCGCTTGCGCAACTCAACGTGGCGGCTGAGTTTATGCAGACCTTGTTCATGGGCGTCGTTATCGCCGTATCGCTCGCGGTTGGCCTCGCTTTCGGTCTTGGCGGCCAGAAAACAGCCGAGCGCTTCCTCGACCGTCTCTCGTCAGAAATCAAAGATTAGGGTATTGACGCCCTTGCGGGGCTTGTCTATACTTATACTACGTGTCTACGAACCGAAAGAACCAAAAATTTTCTTTGAGGCGAGAAGGCCGATAGGCCTGCGTGTGCAAACACGAGCCGCCCCAGAGGCGGTTCTTTCGTTTCAGGAGATGCGGCTAAAACATTCGAGGGCGAATGTTCGCCCGGCGGTTTACGAAGCAAACTGCTTAGAGATTCTTTGACATACGAATACGTATAAAGGTAATTGAAAATTCCGTTCTCCAAAAGAGGATGGAATATCAGAGTGCAAATAATGATTGTGGTATACAAAGTTCCGCATGAGAGACATAAGAGTACACAGTGGATGCCTTGGCCTAGGACGGCGATGAAGGACGCGACTAACCTGCGAAAAGCTTCGGGGAGGCGGTTTGTAGCCTGTGATCCGGAGATATCCGAATGGGGAAACCTTCCAATCTTGAATTGGAATCCGTAGGGTAATACCTGCGCGATGCGAACCCGGGGAAGTGAAACATCTCAGTACCCGGAGGAAAAGAGAACAATAGGAGTTGCGTTCTCTTCAAGCGTATGTTCGTTTGAAGGGAACGCGACTCTCGTGATACCCTCAGTAGCGGCGAGCGAAAAGGGAAAAGCCCAAACCCGAATATTCGCAAGAATGTTTAGGGGGTTGTAAGATGCGAGCGTCCCGATTTATTTCGGGACCAAAGTTATCAATCGTCTACATAGCAGAAGCTGCTGGGAAGCAGCGCCCCAGAGGGTAATGGTCCCGTACGCGAAATGTATGACGACTTTGGCTCGTATTCTTGAGTAACTCGAGACATGGATAGCTCGAGTGAATTTGCCGGAACTAACCGGTAAGGCTAAATACGTCCTATGACCGATAGTGAACTAGTACCGTGAGGGAAAGGTGAAAAGAACCCCGAGAGGGGAGTGAAATAGAACTGAAACTGTGTACTTACAAGGGGTGGGAACGGATGACGCAAGTTATTCCGCGACCGCATGCCTATTGAAGAATGAGCCGGCGAGTGTCCCCGCACTGCTTGTCTAAGAGGTTCCGCCTCGGAGGCTAAGCGAAAGCGAGTGTTAACAGCGCGTCCATCCCGCTTTTAGCGGGATTGGCAGTGCTGGGACGACCCGAAGCCAGATGAGCTTGCCATGAGCAGGGTGAAATGTGCCGAAAGGCGCATGGAGGCCCGAACCCGTAGGTCGTACAACGCCTTGGGATGACTTGTGGTAAGGAGTGAAAAGCTAATCGAATCTGGGAATAGCTGGTTCTCTCCGAAACAGCTTTTGGGCTGGCGTTGCGATAAGTGCGCGCGGGGGTAGAGCACTGGAAGGGACCAACAGGGAGAAATCTCGTGGTTCCTATCAAACTCCGAATACCGCGCGCTCGCGCAGCAGTTAGAAGATGGGGGCGAAGCTCCATCGTTCAAGAGGGGAAGAGCCCAGATCGCCAATTAAGGCCCCAAAATCGACATTCAGTACATCACAAGGAAGTGAGGATCCGTAGACAGTGAGGATGTTGGCTTAGAAGCAGCCACCATTTAAAGAAAGCGTAACAGCTCACTCATCGAGGGTTCTTGCGCCAAAGATGATCGGGGTTAAATGTCGTGCCGAAATTGCGGACCTGCTTGTTCTTCGGAACAAGTGGGTGGTAGGAGAGCGTTCCGTTCGCGCTGAAGCTAAAGGGGTAACCCATGGTGGAGCGTACGGAAGTGAGAATGCCGGTACAAGTAACCACAATGCAGGTGAAAACCCTGCACGTCGAAAGACCAAGGTTTCCTCAGCTATGGTGATCAACTGAGGGTTAGTCGGGCCTAAGGGGATGGCGAAAGCCGCACCCGATGGACACACGGTCAATATTCCGTGACCGTTTGCAGAGGCGATGGAGTGACGGACTGCTGTATGTGCTGCCGGTAATTGGATTCCGGTTGTCCGTGCGAGGGCGCGCGTCAGGAAAATCCGGCGCGCATTATCCCAAACACGGGCACAATTTTCTTCTTCGGAGGGAGAGAGAGTACAAAGCGCGGTTCCAAGAAAATCTTCTACGCATTCAACTCTGCAGACGACCGTACCGCACACCGACACAGGTGGTCAGGTCGAGAAGACCAAGACGAACGAGCAAGATGTCCTCAAGGAACTCGGCAAAAAAGCGGCCGTAAGTTAGCGATAAGGCCTTCCCGCCGCAAGGCGGGACGCAGTGAAAGTTTTCCTGGCAACTGTTTATCAAAAACACAGCTCCCTGCAAACTCGTAAGAGGAAGTATAGGGGGTGACACCTGACCAATGCCGGAAGGTCAACCACGGTGGGTTCTTCATAGCAATATGAAAAGCTGGACTGTGTAAGCCCCGGTGAATGTCGGCGATAACTATGGACGATCGTAGTTATAAAATTCGACCATGTGCTGGAAACTCCGAGTATCCAACAGTACCGGAAGGTGAAAATCTGTTGGTGCGGACAATCAGCAGGAAAGACTCTCAAAAAAGGTGCTATAATTGGACGCATGAACACACCGCCAAATATCGGATGGTATTTATCTGGATTCAGTGACGGAGAAGGAAGCTTCAATGTTTCTCTTCGTCAAAGACCGGATCATAAACTCAAATGGCAAGTAGTGCTTACCTTCAATGTAGCCCAACGAGATGTTACAAATCTTCTGCTTCTGCAAAGACATTTGCAATGCGGGAGACTACAAAAGCGAAGTGATGGCATCCATTACTTTGTTGTGACCAATTACGTTGAACTCGTAGAAAAGGTATTTCCGTTTTTCAAACGGTTTCCTTTTCAATCCGAATCAAAAATAAAAAACTTCGTAATCTTCAAACAAATCGCAGTGATTGTATATTCCGGTGAGCATCTCGCTCGCGAAGGATTTATGAAGATTGTCGAATTGCGGGAAAAATTGAACGAAGGGAAAGGGAGGAAGCGGAAATACGAGAGAAAAGACGTTGTCAAAGATTTTGAGAGAATCCCCAGAGACTATACGTCGAACTCTGTGAAAGCAGGGATGATATAGTCCGAACTCATAGGCGACTATGAGAGTTGCGATAAATTGTCGCAGAATAACACACATGAATCGTCCTAAGGTTTCGCGCTTGAGGAGACTCGAGCGCGGAAGGACTGGGACACATTATAGGATAAACAGAAATACACCAGGCTACCTTACTACGGAGCAATCTGTAGTCTGTCCAACAATGACTCATATAAGAGGCCATACGTCATGTTCCGCGTAGGCGGAAAAAGATATGGTCCTTCGCGTGTTAAAAGGAAACGAAGAGCGTAATTCCTTGTCGGGTAAGTTCCGACGTGCACGAATGGTGTAATGACTGGGAAACTGTCTCGAGGACTCGCTCGGTGAAAATGCACTTCCGGTGAAGATGCCGGATACCTGTAGTTAGACGAAAAGACCCCAGGAGCTTTACTACAGCTTCGTATTGGTCCTGCGTGATGTATGCGTAGCATAGGTGGCAGAGGTTGAAGTCCCGTTCTCGGATGGGATGGACTCGCGATATGAAATACCACTCTTGCATTGTGCAGTGCCTAATCCCGCTGGAGAAACCAGCGGGAGACCGTGCGTGGCGGGTAGTTTTGGTGGGGCGCTATCCTCCTAAAAAGTAACGGAGGAGTCTATTAAGGTTCTCTAGGCGCGAATGGAAACCGTGCCGATAGTGTAATGGCATAAGAGAGCTTAACTGCGAGGGGCACATCCCGAGCAGATGCGAAAGCAGAGCATAGTGAACCGATGGTACGCCTTAGATGCGGCCAGAGATTAACGGATATAAGTTACCCTGGGGATAACAGGCTAGTTCCGCCCAAGCGTCCATAGCGACGGCGGAGTTCGGCACCTCGATGTCGGCTCACCTTAGCGCGGGGCTGGAGAAGGTCCCAAGCGTTTGGCTGTTCGCCAATTAAAAAGGTACGCGAGCTGGGTTCAAACCGTGAGGAAATTAATCTTCGGATTGATTTTCTCACCTGTTTGAATCCCTTCGAGTTTCTGTTGCCAGAACCCGATAAAGTGAATGTCTTTTCGTCTAAAACAAATAAAAAAAGATAGAACCAACTATGGCACGGCGATGTGTTGCAGGAATGCAGTACATACCATCAACTAGTCTCGGTGGAATCCTGAAAAGGATAATACCGAGGGAATTAACTTAGATTGAGAAAAGGGACTGGACCCGCAAGGGCTGAAAACGTGTACTTAACCACGTAGGTGGGTAAGCTAGTCTCGCCAATGGAAAGAGTCTCTTGAAAAGGGCGAGTCTGTGACGTTGACCCCCTGCTGTGGATAGACTGGAGTTAGTAACTCCTTTTCGTTTTTACCACAGATAGAGAGTTTCCAGAGACTGGAAAATTCAGTTTCAGGGGAGGCTTTGCCTCCCTCCAGCACTTTTCTGAAGTATTATCTTCAGACCTTTTTCTCAATCTAAGTTTTGCCCGTAGAGACTGAATGTTGATCATCGAGAACCGATGAAGTTACAGTCCAATGCACGCAGTAATGCGTGGGAACATGCGTGAGACAGGTTGGTCTCCTATCTACTACAGGCGTTGATTCTTGAGGAGGGTTGTCCCTAGTACGAGAGGACCGGGACGAACTGACCTCTGGTCTACCAGCTGTCCTGCCAAGGGCATCGCTGGGTAGCTATGTCGGGTTGCGATAACCGCTGAAAGCATATAAGCGGGAAGCGCACTCCAAGATAAGGAATCGTTATGAGACTCGTGGAAGATGACCACGTTGATAGGCTTTAGATAGAAGCGCCGCGAGGCGTGGAGTCGAGAAGTACTAATATGTCCAGTTTCTCGTGCGGAATTTTGTAGAGCACAATTGTTTGTTTGCATACCTTTACGTATTCTATGTACCGAACCCTTTCGAGTGTTCGGTTCTGGTGGTTTGGCGGCGGGGTCACACCCGTTCTCATTCCGAACACGGCAGTTAAGCCCGCTCGCGGCGATGGTACTCATCGTTACAGATGGGGAGAGTAGCTAGCCGCCAGAACCGAGCATTTGAACAAAATTGCCGCGCTTCGCACGGCAATTTTGCTATACTGCTTGCATGTCCTGGGCGGCGCGAAGACGTTTAATAATTTTGATTATTATTGGCGCGGCGGTCGTCGCATTCTTAACGGTTGTGCTCATCGCAACACTGTATAAAACGCCGTCGTGCACTGATGGCATCCAGAATCAGGGCGAAGCCGGCATTGATTGCGGCGGTCCGTGTCCGTATCTCTGTACCGCGTTGGAGCAACCGCCGACGGTTCTCTTCACCAAAGTGCTCTCTAATGGTACGGGGCGAACCGATGTTGTCGCCATGGTTGAGAATAAAAATACGAATGCCGCGGCGAAAAATGTTCCCTATCGCCTCTCGCTTTTCGGGGCCAACCAATCATTGGTAGGGGAAATTGACGGTACGCTTGACTTGCCGCCGGGGGCGACCGAGCCGATATACGTGCTCGACGTGGCATCAGGGACACAAAAGGTCACCAATGCATTCCTTGACATAGCGGCGTCCGCGCCCTGGTGGTTCACGATGGTTGTTGACCCGCGTATTGTGCCGGTAGTGGTGAATACGATGCAAACCGGTACGCGAAATTCCCCACGCATTGAGTCCGTGCTCACGAATCCGAGCGCCACGGCACTTTCCAATGTGCAAGTGGTCGTCCTCGTTTATGATGCGCAGGAGAATCTCATTGCCGCATCGAAGACGGTAATGTCCAGCATCCCCGCACAAGGGCAGGCGACCGCGATATTTACCTGGAATAGCGCTTTTGTCGGCGTGCCTGCTTCAATAAATGTTGTGCCGATTATTCCACTGCCGTGAGTTTTAGGAAATTATTTCCAAATCTTATTTCCTCTTTTGAAGAAGGGTGGACACTTCTTCTCCCCGCGCTTGCAATCTCGCTTTTAGGTATTCTCACTATGAGCACCTTTGGACAAGGCGCGTCGCTCGCGCCGCGGCAACTTCTCTGGCTCACGATTGCGCTGTGCGTCTATTTCGGGCTTTCAATGTTTGATATGCGTTTCATCCGTCGAACATCGGTCGTCATAACGCTGTATGCGCTTGCATTTGCTCTTCTGGCATTTCTGCTCCTTTTTGCCCACCCAGTTCTCGGAGCGCGCGCATGGTTCTCACTTGGGCCCGTTTCTTTCCAGCCGGCGGACCTCGCGAAACTCGCGCTCATTGCGCTTCTCGCGAAATATCTTTCGCGGCGGCACGTTGCTATCGGTGATTTCCGCCATATTATCGTTTCAGGCGCCTATGCACTCGCGTTTATTGTGCTCATTCTCATTGAGCCGGATATGGGGAATGCCATTATATTTGGCGCACTTTGGCTCGGCATGATGCTTGTCTCCGGCATTTCTCAAAAACATCTCGCTGTTCTCGGGATCATCGGCATCACTGTTGCTTCGGCGCTCTGGTTCGGAGGATTGCAACCTTATCAGCGCGCGCGCATAGTCTCGTTCGTGAATCCAGCGAGCGATATTCATGGTGTCGGCTATAACGCGTATCAGGCAAAGATCGCCGTTGGTTCCGGAGAACTTTTTGGCAAGGGCATCGGCTACGGCACGCAATCAAAACTGCGTTTCTTACCTGAATATCAGACCGATTTTATCTTCGCTGCGTTTGCAGAAGAGTGGGGCTTTGTAGGCGTCATTCTTCTCCTCGCGCTGTACGCGCTTCTTTTCGCTCGGCTCGTGCAAATCGCGCGCGCGTCCGCGACCAACTTTGACACGTTCTTCACGCTTGGCGTTCTCATTCTTTTTGCCGCGCATGTCGCGATACATGTCGGCATTAACCTCGGACTCCTGCCCGTAACCGGAACGACGATACCTTTCATGAGTTCGGGCGGTTCGCACCTGGTGCTTGAATTCGCTGCCCTCGGAATTATTGTCTCGCTCGCGCGCTACGGCCGCGGCGCCGTGCGCGATGTAAGTGCGAACGAATATCTGGGCGGCTAGCGATATACCGCCGCGGTTTTCTCAAGCATTTGTTCTATAGAAAAATTTTCAGATATGCGTGCACGCAGATTTTTTGCCAGTTCTTGGCGGCGTTTGGAGTCGCGCAATAGAGTTTCAAGGGCGGCGGCAATTGCTTCTGGGTCTTTTGCGTCAACTAATATGCCAGTCGTGTTATCAATGACGTCCATAATTCCCGGAATTCGGCTTCCCACTATGGCGCAGCCGGCTTGTCCGGCCTCAAGAAGAACGTAAGGGAGGCCTTCTTTTACGGACGTGAGAGTGAAAATATCAAGCGCACATAATAAATTGGCCGCGTTAAAGACAAATCCGGGGAAATATATTTGGTCGCTCAATTCTTTTTCTGCCACCAGTTTTTTTAAATTGGCGTACTCTTCTCCATGGCCAACGATGCATATTATAGAATTGAGTCCACGCTTTTTAAGTAGTGCGGCCGCATCTATCAAATATGAAAGCCCCTTATTGCGAGTCAGCTCCGCGATGGTACCAATCCACGGCCCATTTTGTATGGACGCATCCGACAGTAGTTTCCTCCGCGCTTTCTCGCGGGCTTCAAAGTTAACTGGAGCTATGCCGTTATAAATAAGGTGCGTTTTATTTTTGCAGAAAGGCATACGGCGCGCCCGTTTAAAGGTGTCTTTTGAGATCAAGATAACCGAATCGCAAAGTAAAAAGGTAAACCATGTTGTCATGAAAATCGCGGTCCGTGCTAGGAGATTTCTGTCTTCGTCATACGCAAGACCGTGTGAAGTAAATATTATTTTCGGCACACCTGCGATATGGCCAGCGAGCGCCCCAACACCTCCGGCCTTTGAGCTGTTTAAATGGATGATGTTTGGCCGTTCTTTCTTGAAAATTTGAGTCAACTCCCGTAGCGCTTTAAATTCGCGCAAAAAAGAAATATCGCGCATAAAACTTTGTACAGGAATCCGATTTATTCCTGCTTCCTGTAAATTGACCGCTAATACGCCGAAGGGAGCATTTGCTTCTCCGGTTCCGCCAAACGCGACCGCCACATTCGCGCCCGCTTTTTTAAAATGTGTCGCGAGGTCATACACATACCGCTGGGCGCCGCCCCAGTTTGATTTCGTTATGACGAAAAGTATCTTTTTTTGGGTGAGATTTTCCATACGTGCAACTGTACACTATATTTCTTGCGTTATAGTATCCATCTATGGCGTTTGACCGTCGGGAGACATTGTTCCTCCTTATGGGGGATTTTTTCGTGCTGGTCGTTTCCCTGTGGTTCGCACTTCTTCTTCGAAACCTCGCCGTGCCCCCTCTTGGTTACTTTGAGGCAAATGTCGTGCCATTTGTGCCGATGTTCCTCATTTCTCTGATTATCTTTTATATCGCCGGCTTGTATGAAAAACAGACGCGGCCCATACGCCGTGTTATGGGCGCGCGCATTCTCGGTGCGCAAGTGGCAACTGTAGCTCTCGCCGCTATTCTTTTCTTTATTCTTCCTCTCTCTATCGCTCCAAAGACCATTCTCATTCTGTACCTTGTCGTGTCGGTAGTGGCAGAGAGCGTGTGGCGTTTTTATCGCATGAATCGCGAGATGAAAGAAGAAAACAGAATCCCGGCTCTGCTCGTTGGTTCCGGCTCCGCCGTTCTGGAACTTTTTGACGAAGTGCGCGGAAATCCGCGATATCTTATCAATTTTGTTCAGCATTTTGATACTACCGGGCTCAAAGATAGTGCGATGGTAAGCGCGATTGTTTCTGCTATTAAAAATGGTGTACGCGCTGTCGTCATAGATACATCTAATCCGGCAATTGTTCGCAGTTTGCCGGAACTGTATACCTTTATGGCAGACAGCATCATTTTTATAGAATTTGAATCACTGTATGAAGAAATCTTTGACCGCATACCCTTACAGCACATAGACGCAGGCCAATTACTTGAAACACTGCTGAAACATCGCGCAATCTACGATGCCGCCAAACGTCTGTTTGACATCGTCCTTGCAGTTGTGGGGTCCATCATCGCTCTTCCGTTCATCGGGGTCGCGGCAGCGCTTCTTTTCTTTGAAAATGGTGCACCGTTTCTCTACCACGAACGTATCGGTAAGGGCGGCCGTACCTTTCGCATTATGAAATTGCGCTCAATGCTTTTTGATGACCATGGTGACCCCGAATTGCATAAAAAGAATCGGGTAACCGCGCTCGGCCGCATCCTTCGGAAAACGCGCATTGATGAGTTGCCGCAACTGTGGAATGTGCTCGCCGGCGAACTTTCATTTATCGGTCCGCGACCGGAGCTTCCAAAAATCGCTGAAGTGTATGAACGTGAAATTCCGCAGTATCGCATGCGCCATTTAATCGCTCCCGGGCTTTCCGGCTGGGCGCAAATCCATGATGCCGATCCGCCGAAGGGCGCTGCGGATGTGGCGCGCACAAAACGGAAACTCTCATTTGATTTGTATTATCTGAAACATCGCTCCTTCGGGCTTGACCTCGCGATAACGGTCAAAACCCTCCGCGCTCTCCTCTCTTTTTCAGGAACTTGATAAGTGCAACTTTTCCTGTAATCTGAACGGCAGAACTTGTATGTGCTGACTGAAATTAGAAAGGAAGTGATAAAAATGGGATCGCCCTTTAGAAAGATGAGGAAAAAGGATTTGAAGCCCGGGATGGCAGTCTGGAACAAAACTAGCTTGAATTTTGGCGAGATCCGGGGAAAAAATGGGAAATTGCTATGTCGTGCCGGCTGGTGTGTGGCTGTTCGATTCCGGACTCGGTCAGGAAAAAACAAGGGAAGATGGGATTATACAAGTTGGAATCTTGAGAATTTGGAGAGATTATGAAGTGAAACATTCCGAATTCTCGTACGGGGACGGCCTGAGGTCGCCCCCTTCGTTGTTTGTATTTTTACCTTTTTTTGTTTATACTCTTTTTATGACTCGTTTTCGGGTGTTTGCGATTGTTGCCCTCGTTGTGGGGCTTTTGCTTGCCTATTTCGTCTATGCAAGCGAGACGAATCCTTCAAGTTCCTATCATTTCAAGCTCGGTCTTGACCTCGCTGGCGGCACCGAGCTCGTGTACAAAGCCGATATGAGCCAGACGGACCCGAGCGAACGCTCCGACGCGCTCGCGGCCTTGCAAGGTGTCATTGAGCGTCGCGTGAATCTCTTCGGCGTCGCCGAACCGTTGGTGCAAACCGAACAGGCGGGCGCGCTTTCGGGTACCACCGAAGACCGGCTCATTGTTGATTTGCCCGGCGTGACCGATATTAAGGCCGCCGTCGCCGCGCTTGGCGAAACGCCAACTCTTGAATTTCGTCTTGCGACGACAACCACCGTCGGAACAACGACCGAAGTCGCGTATGTCCCGACTGGCCTTACGGGCCGCTATCTCTCCGGTGCCTCGCTCCAATTCGGCTCGGGCGCGACGGCGGGTCTCGCGGCGCCAGAAGTGCTTCTCAATTTTAATAGCGACGGCGCGAAACTTTTTGAAAAAATCACGAGCGAGAATGTCGGCCAGACGCTCGCTATTTTTCTTGATGGACAGCCGATCTCTACGCCCGTCATTAAAGAAGCAATTCCGGGCGGCCAAGCCACCATCACCGGTAATTTTACGGCGACCGAAGCGCGCAACCTCGTGCGCAATCTCAACTTCGGCGCGCTTCCCGTTCCCATTTCTCTTGAAAGCAATTCTTCAGTCGGGCCGACACTGGGCGCCGCGGCTATCGCAGCGGGCGTCGTTGCCGGCCTCATTGGTTTTGCTATCATCGCACTCTTCATGATCGCGTGGTATCGCATTCCCGGTCTTGTCGCTACGGTTGCGCTCGCGGAGTACGTCGTTTTTATGCTTTCGGTTATTAAAATTATTCCTGTCACTCTGACGGCTTCAGGTATCGCGGGATTTATCATCTCGGTCGGTATGGCGGTGGACGCGAATGTACTCATATTTGAACGTACAAAGGAAGAATTACGCAAAGGGGAGTCACCGCGCGAAGCGGTGCATATCGGCTTCGCGCGTGCATGGACCGCTATTCGCGACGGCCATCTCACTATGCTCATCTCGGGCGTCATTCTTTTCTGGCTTGGGACGAGCATTGTGCAGGGATTCGCGCTCGTTTTCATTCTTGGCGTACTTGCGTCTCTCGTTTCTGCGGTGTCGCTCTCGCGCATCTTCCTGCTTGCGCTTGTACCGGAAAATAGAAGCGGCAGGTGGAAATTCTTGCTCGGGAGCGGCATACGAAATATATGAATATTGCCATTCATCGGAAAGTATATTTCTGGGTTACCGGTATCATCCTCGCGACCGCTATCGGCGCAATCTTTTTCTTTGGATTGCCTCTTGATATTGACTTCACGGGCGGCTCATTGATGCAAGTGAATTATCAGAATGGACGTCCGGCACTTTCGGATATTCAGAAGGAAATTGCCGTCGTGCCGCTGGGTGCGATTTCTGTCCGGGCACTGGGAACCAATGCGGTTTCTATTCGGACGCGCACCATGACGCCCGCCGAGCACAGCGCTGTTCTTACGGAACTCTCGCAAAATGCCTCAACAACCGAACTTTCTTATACTTCGGTTGGCCCGACGCTCGGAAGCCAATTCGCGAGCAAAGCGCTTTGGGCCATCCTCGCCGTAGTGCTCGCCATCATTCTCTATATCGCCTTTGCATTTCGTAAGGTCTCGCGCCCTGTCCCGTCGTGGAGCTATGGTCTGACCGTCATCGCAATTCTTGTGCATGACCTCCTCATCCCTGCGGGCTTCTTCGCAATTCTTGCGCATTTTACAGGCGCCGAAGTGGATGCGCTTTTCGTCACCGCGCTTCTCGCGCTTCTCGGCTACTCGGTCAATGACACCATCATCATCTTTGACCGCATACGCGAGCATCTCGCGCTAAACGAGAAGACGAATACCATAGAGCCGTTTGAAACGACTGTGGGGAAGAGCATCAGTGAGACGATGACGCGTTCCATCAACACCTCGCTTACCGTGGTGCTCGCTCTCCTCACGCTCGTTCTTCTTGGTGCCGCCGCGACGCGCACTTTCGCGCTCGTTATGCTCGTCGGCGTCATCGCCGGCACCTATTCTTCCATCTTGCTCGCCGCGCCGCTTCTCATCCCGCTTGCACAAAAATTCTTTAAGAAATAATTGTTCCGGCAAAGGGCTCGCCGTCAAGATAATTTGAAAATTCGCTCAATTTCGCTCCGTTGATGATAGCGACTTCAAGATTAATCGCTTCCGCTTCTTTCGCGGCGACGGGGTCAAAGAGGGAAGAAAGTCCAGGACTCCATTCTTTTGGAATCAATTTCCGAAATTCTGCCCATGAGATTTTCTCAATTTTTTTCGCGTTCGGATTTTTCCGCGGGTCGCAGTCATATACATAATCCCCGTGATCGGTGTGAGTGAGATTTACCAGATGCGTTGCGCCGAGATTTTTCGCCATGAGGACCGCATCATAATCGGTTGAGAAACCGGGCCGCCATCCAGAAGCGATGATGAGTGACTCATCGGCGCTTATATCAACCGTTGGATTTTTAATCACCTGCGGATGCGCGTATCCGGCAAAAATGCTTCGCAAAAGTTGCGCATTGAGGCGCGTTGTGTGGATGCCGATCCAATCGAGCTCGTCGCGCGAGAGCGGCGTTACCGCCGTGGCGGCATCTTGATAATGGCGCGAAGTTTTCCCTCCGCCCGCGATAATTGAGAACGTGAATCCCTGCTGTATTTTGTTGAGAATAAGCGTTTTGAAACGTTTCAGGAAACCAATATCAATATCGTTGGGAACGACAAGAGATCCTCCCACGGACACCACAACACGCTTCCGCTCATTCGCGTTCATAGGCAAGGATGACGGCTTCGTTCACTATACTGCTTTGCCGGTCTCGCGCAACTTGGCAAAGTCATCAACTTGTCGCGCGAGATTTTTTACCAGCCACGAACTTGATTGCGGCTTCCCAGTGTCTCCGACATTAAAGACCATCTTGATCCCTTTATTCTGGCAGACAACAGATTCGGGCGTGATTATTTCGTTCCCATGCCCCTTGTCAGCCCCAGGAGCGAATCGTTCTTTTTTTCGGTCGGCACCACCGTTTGCGAATATATCAACGGGTAATTTTTCAAGCATGTGTGCGACATCATACGTCTCGCGCGGTTCGCAGATAACGACTTCGTCTATCCAGCAAATTGCCTCGAGTAATTCTTTGCGCTCGCTCTGGGGCATAAAAACATAGCCCTTCTTGCGCATCAGCCATGCATCATCCATTAAAATAACGATGAGCTTGTCACCGAGTTTCCGCGCGTCTCGGAACAAATGCACATGCCCAATATGTACCGGATCAAACCCGCCCGATACCGCGACGACGATTGGTTTTTTCATAGTGAAGATATAGTATACCGCTTGACGCTTATCCACACCTCCTATATTATGTCTCTACTGTCCCGTTGTAGCGGGACATGTGTTTCTTTTGGTCTTTGACAATATAAATAGATAAAAATAGAAAAAATAGGAAACTCGCGCCGCGAAGCGGTGCGAGAGAAAAGATGTGTGAATTCTTTTGTTCCGCCTATTCTTAATGAGAGTTTGATCCTAGCTCAGGGTGAATGCTGGCGGCGTGGATAAGTCATGCAAGTCAAGGGGGTTCGTCGCAAGACGAACAACCGGCAAACGAGGTAGTAACACGTAGGTACGTTCCCTTTAGTCAGGCATAGCCAGCCGAAAGGTTGGGTAATTCCCGATGGCATCTGAAACCGCAAGGTTGAGGATTAAAGGTTTACCGCTAGAGGAGCGGCCTGCGTAGTATCAGCTAGTTGGTAAGGTAATGGCTTACCAAGGCTACGACGCTTAGGGGGAGTGAGAGCTCGATCCCCACCGATCGGACTGAGATACGGCCGATACTCCTACGGGAGGCTGCAGACGAGAATATTCCGCAATGGACGAAAGTCTGACGGAGCGACGCCGCGTGATGGATGAAGTGCTTTGGTACGTAAACATCTTTTATCGGGGACGAAGTTTATTGACGGTACCCGATGAATAAGGGGCTCCTAACTCTGTGCCAGCAGGAGCGGTAATACAGAGGCCCCAAGCATTACCCGGAATTACTGGGCGTAAAGGGTGTCTCGGCGGCCCTGTTAGTCGTTCGTTAAATCCGCGGGCTCAACCTGCGGTCTGCGAGCGAAACGGCAGGGCTTGAGGGCGTAAGAGGTGCACGGAACTCATGGTGGAGGGGTGAAATCCGTTGATATCATGGGGAACACCAAAAGCGAAGGCAGTGCACTGGTACGTTCCTGACGCTCAAACACGAAAGCCAGGGTAGCGAACGGGATTAGATACCCCGGTAGTCCTGGCCCTCAACGTTGCTCGCTCGTTTTGCGGAGTATCGACCCTCTGCGAGACTAAGCTAACGCGGTAAGCGAGCCGCCTGGGTAGTACGATCGCAAGATTAAAACTCAAAGGAATAGACGGGGACTCGCACAAGCGGTGGATTATGCGGCTCAATTCGTCGGTAAACGAAGAACCTTACCAAGGTTAGAAATCCAGCTGCATCCGACCTGAAAGGGACGGAGCCTTCGAGGGTGCTGGACAGGTGATGCATGGTCGTCGTCAGTTCGTGGTTTGAACTGTTCCCTTCAGTGGGGTAACGAACGCAACCCTTGTTGTCTGTTGCCTATATGGCCAGGCGAGACTGCTCCCTCACGGGAGAGGAAGGTGGGGATGACGCCAGATCAGCATGTCCCTCTGATACCTTGGGCCGCACGCATAATACAATGGCCGGTACAACGGGTTGCAATGCCGTAAGGCGGAGCCAATCCTTATAAAACCGGCCCCAGTACGGATTGAGGTCTGCAATCGACCTCATGAAGCCGGAATCGCTAGTAATCCCGGGTCAGCCAAACCGGGGTGAATACGTTCTCGAGTCTTGTACTCACCGCCCGTCAAGTCAAGGGAGCTGGGGGTGCCCGAAGGCCTGCCTTGCGCAGGGCTACGGCAAATTCAGTGACAAGGACTAAGTCGTAACAAGGCACGGGTAGCGGAAGCTGTTCGTGGAACATATCCAATTTGGAACCGATTTTCCCGAAAGGAAAATCATGTCGATTCGCGTAAAGTGCTTTGCACCACGCGAGAGAAATAGTACTCATCTCTAAACGGTACTCGGATGCCGGATAACGTATCCCGGTGTTTTTCTCGAAAGCCTCAATTGAGCTTTCGATAAGAGCGAATAGGCGGAACAAAAGAGCGTACACATCTTTTCAAAAATAGGAATTTTCTGTTACTATCGCAGAGTGTCTGGAAAGGCACTCCGCAAGCGTAGCTCAGCTGGTAGAGCACCCGACTGATACTCGGGCGGTCGTAGGTTCGATCCCTACCGCTTGCACAAAATCTTTTGTTATACTGAATTTATGCGAAGCGCACTTATTATGGGTGGGGTAGTGCTTGCCGTTATTATTATTGAAGTGCTTGTTTTTCTTTACAGCGGCAATTTGAATACCATACCCTCCGTAGCGATAGAAAATCTTCCGACAATAACTGTCGTGCCATTTACGAAGCTCGTGCAAGGTATGCAATCAAGTATTTCAACGCGCATCAATTATCTCATCACTTCAACGGATGAACTTGAAAAACTTTGGAAGATGATTAGTGCGAGTGAAAAGATACCGACCGTTGATTTTACCCGATACTCCGTTGCCGCCGTTTTTGCTGGAGAGAAGCCGACTAACGACTACACGATTGCGGTCTCTAGAGTTGAAGATACTAATGTGCGCACCGTCATCGTAACGCTTGCGCAACCAACCGCGAGCTGTAAACCGAAACATTCCATAACGGCACCCTACGAACTCATCGTTCTTCCCAAGACATCTCTTGCCCTCACGCACGAAGATAGAATTGCGACGACCAGCTGTTCGCAATGAAGTGACAAATAAGTTAAATTAGACCGATGGACGCATCGGCATATTTCCGCGGGAAGCGAGTGACGATAATGGGTCTCGGCCTTCTGGGTCGAGGTGTTGGTGATGCACGATATCTTGTCCAATGCGGTGCCGAACTTATTGTTACCGATTTGAAAATGCGTGAGGAACTCGCCGATTCAGTGGCACAGCTTAAATCATTTTCTCGCATCACCTTTGTTCTGGGCAAGCATCGTTTTGAAGATTTTTGCGATCGCGATTTTATTCTCAAGGCCGCCGGCGTGCCGATGGATTCTCCTTACATCGCAGAAGCAAAGAAAAACAATATACCGATTCGCATGAGTGCGGACCTCTTTGCAGAAATTTCCGGTATTTCTGTCATTGGCGTGACAGGCACGCGCGGCAAATCAACGGTAGCGCACATGATTTATGCGATTTTGAAGGTGGCAAAGAAGCCGGTAGTGTTGGGAGGCAACGTGCGTGGCGTCTCCACTCTCGCGCTTCTTTCCGAAGTAACTTTTAAACATATCGCGATACTTGAACTTGATTCGTGGCAGTTGCAGGGTTTCAGAGAAGCGAAGATAAGCCCGTATATCGCGGTATTCACGACGTTTTATCCAGACCACTTGAATTATTATAAAAATAATCTTGATGCATATCTCGCCGACAAGGCAAACATTTTTCTTTGTCAAAAATCAGAAGATACGCTCGTGCTGGGCGCGCAGGCAGCAAAACTTGTGCAGAGAGAGTACCGCTCGCTAATTCATTCGCACACCATCATTGCCGGCACGGAGAATTTTCCGTCCGATTGGCGACTTAAAATTCCTGGTGAACACAATCGCTATAATGCGGCACTCGCGCTCGCTGTCGCTCGCGCACTCAACATCTCGGATACTATCAGCCGTCGTGCGTTGGAATCGTTCGCGGGCGTGCCGGGGCGGCTGGAGTTTATCGCGGAGAAAAATGGGGTAAAAATTTATAACGATACGACAGCGACGACACCCGAAGCTACTATCGCCGCATTAAATGCTCTTGATGTCGCTCATACCATCGTCATTGCCGGTGGGGCTGACAAAAACTTAAATCTGGATGCACTTATAGCGCGGCTTAAAGATGCGGAGCGGGTTGTTTTACTAGCCGGCTCGGGGACCGAGCGTATCAAGGGAGAGTTTCCTGATGCGCCGATATTCGATTCGCTTGAAAAGGCGGTCGCGGCGGCGCGAAGCGCCGCCGCGCCGGGCGATAACATTCTCTTTTCTCCCGCGTTCGCTTCTTTTGGTATGTTTAAGAACGAATTTGACCGTGGCGACCAATTTGTTGAATTGGTGAGGAAATTGCCATGAAAAAAGAAAACATTTTTGACATGGGAGGAATGCACATCAAGCTCTTTTTGCCTCCCGAACAAGTAAGAGAAGATGTTATTGCTCCACGGCAATCTCACAGTTCAACCATAATTATCATTAAGTCAGGGAATGAGGACGTAAGTAATTGTGATGCGCTGGTTACACAAAATCACGGTTTTTCTCTTGGGGTCAGGACGGCTGATTGTGCGCCAATCTGTTTTAGCGACGGGAAAGCAATCGGAATCGCTCATGTTGGCTGGCGGGGACTGTGTCTTGGGCTTATTGAAAAAATGATTCCTAATTTTGACACGGCCACACTCGCCGTTTATGTAGCTCCGTTTCTCCACTCCTTTGAGATTCAGAGAGATTTTTGTTATGAGCAAATAACTCAAAAGTTTGGAGAGCATTTTGTTGAACAAAAAGACGGGAAACTGATTTTTAATTTTAAAAATGCCATTGGCTCGTTACTTCCTCCGCATACCGTTTTCGATTCTCGCAATACCGCGACCGATTTTCCTTTTCCAAGTTATCGGCGGCACAAGACGAGCAGTCGTTTTTTTACTGTCGTCAGTTTCTCTCCATGATCGGCGTCTTTGATTCTGGGTCGGGAGGATTGACGGTGCTTAAGGCAATTCGGGAACAGATGCCGTCGGCGGATATTTTATATTTTGGCGATATCAAAAATGCGCCCTATGGCTCAAAATCAAACAGCGAGCTCTCGCTACTGACCGTGCGCGCCATAGAGCTTCTTCAGAAGCGCGGCGCACAGAGTATCGTGAGCGCCTGCAACAGCGTCTCGGCGTCGCTTGCGGTGTCATTGTTTGATACGCTCTCGCTCACGCCAGACCATCTTATAGAAATGGTCGGCCCAACGGTGAGTTCTTTCAAGAATTCTTCCTCTCGATTGCTGCTCACTGCGACTCCTGCAACAATCAATTCTGAAATTTATCAGAATGCGTTTCGTATGGTCGGGAAAAATGTTGAAACAGTAGCCATTCCTGATTTGGCGGCGGCCATTGAGTTCGGTGGTTCTGATAGGGAGATGGAAAATATTATCCGTGACGCCTTTAAGGACACACGAATGGGTTCATTTGACGTTCTTGTCCTTGCCTGCACGCATTACCCGCTCGTTAATCATATTTTTGAACGTGTAGTTGGCTCGCCGCGTCTCTTTGACCCGGCACTCGCGGTCGGGGAACGCGTGAGACGCCAACTATGGCCGCGGGAGGTCGGCGATGGCACGACTCGTTTCATCATTAGCAAAAATTCGCAATTTTTTCGCGACCGTGTTGCCCGACTCTTTCCTGGCGGCGAATTGTCAATTGAAGTGTTAGATTAGGCGTACATATGGAACAGAAAACGAAGGAGGTCTATTTCATCGGCATCGGCGGCATTGGGATGTCGGCACTCGCTCAATATTTTAAAGACCAGGGAATGGCGGTAACTGGCTCGGACAGAGAAGCGAGTCCGGTGACGGAACTTTTGGAAAAGAAAGGAATCAAAGTTATTGTCGGACAGAAGAAAGAAAATGTGCCGCAGAATGCAGATGTCGTGGTGTACAGCGATGCGGTGCCCGAAGATAATCTGGAGCGCGCGCAAGTGCGCGAATTCGGCATCCCACAATTCTCTTATTTTGCGATGCTCGGGAAAGTATCGGAAGGGAAGAAAACAATTGCGGTTGCGGGCACAAAAGGAAAGACGACAACAGTCAGTATGCTTACGAAAATTCTCAAGGATGCGGATGTGTCGCCGACGGCGGTTATCGGTTCTCTGGTGAAGGACTTTGGCTCTAATTATGTACACGGGAACTCGGATTTATTTATCGTTGAAGCATGCGAATATCGCAATCATCTGCTCGAACTCTCTCCGCATGTGCTCGTAATAACGAATCTTGAATGGGACCATACGGATTGGTTTCCCTCGCTCGTGGCGGTTCAAGAAACATTCAGAAAGGCGGTTATGTGCGTGCCTAAAAACGGCGCCGTCATTACCGACCCGAATAATAAAAATATCGCGCCGCTTCTGTCGGTCGCAAAGGCGCATGTCATTGACTACACGAAGGAACCCGCCTACACGTTGCGAATGCTGGGCGAATTTAATCAGAGCAATGCGCGTGCGGCTATAGCGGCCGCGCGTGCCGTTCTTCCCTCAATTTCTGATTCTGTAATTTCTAAATCACTCGCAACCTTCCACGGCATCTGGCGTCGATTCGAGTACAAAGGGAAGTCGGGAAACGGCGCTGACGTCTATGACGACTACGCGCATAATCCGATGTCGGTGCGGGCGATACTGAAAGCGCTCCGCGCACAGGTGAAAGGAAAAGTTTTTGTAGCATTCCACCCGCATCTCTACAGCCGCACGCGTGACCTTCTTGATGAATTCGCGACTGCATTTGTTGATGCCGATAAAGTATTTGTCGCTCCTATCTATGCCGCGCGCGAGAGCGATGACGGCACGATATCAAGCGAGATGCTCGCCGAGCGCATACGGGCAACCGGTGTTGATGCGACTGCGCTTGATTCATTTGATGCCATTGAGCGTGCGCTCGGCGCTGTTGAGCGTGGTGATGTCATCATGACCATGGGCGCGGGCGATATTTATAAAGTCGCCGACGCGCTCGTGAGGAGAGGCAAATAAAAACGACCGGCCCTGCAGAGTGATCCTGCAGAGTCGGCCGTTACCGTAGTGGTCAAGAACAACGCTTGATCACGACAAGGTTCTGCTTTTTGTCGCGCATGTCCGCCATGGCAGGGTATTTGTCTAGCGGGTATTTTGACCGTACTTTCTCGATGCCGGCTTCATAAGCTTGCTCCTTGAACAAGCTTTCCAAGTCGAGGAACATACTGCTCTTCCCTCGAGTGATTACCCCGCTTGGCCATTGTTGCTTGATAAATTTATGGAGTGTCTGATTATACATCCCCATTCCCTTCTCATCGAATCGATATTCGAGTGTCTCAGCCGGTGTTGAGAACATCATACACATCTCGATATCTCTAATGCCTCGTTTTAAGAATTCCTCGATAATTGAATGGATAATGGTCACGTGTTGCCGACGGGTCTGTCCACTCACAACCATGTTGTAATCAATTAAGCTGTGTAATCCAGCACCGGCGATGACTACACATCCACCGCCAGCCGCGATGATGACAGGGTCGGTTCCACTTATTGCGCACGCATCGCCGTTCGGAATAATTATTCCATCCGCCAGAACGGAATTGTCTCGGTAAAGAAAAGCATTCTCACCGAGCCGAATTCGTTTTTTCAGAGCTTCTGCCTCTGTGATGTTTGTACTGGATGCCGCGACATTTGGTGCGTATGCTTTACGTACTTTCATGCGATGGAGCGCGGTATACAGGCCTGCAATGAGAGGACCTTGGCCGCAAGCATCTTTTTGTTCCTGAAGCATCCACAAAGACCAGCTCAAAAGTCCGAAACCTCGAGCATCGTTCGGACACATTACCCCAACGGCAATATTATGTTCCCCAACAGAAACTTTGTCCAATCGGTACATTCTTTCTCCTTTCTTGTCTTTGATTTGTACAACTAGTCCGCTAACGATTCTAGCGTATTAGCAAAACAAGTCAACATGGTGTGAAAAGGTAAGTGCGATAAAGTGTGGATATGGGAAAACTTTCAATCGTCGCGACGCCGATAGGGAATCTGGAGGATATAACGTTGCGCGCGTTACGCACGCTAAAAGAATGCGGTGTCATCTATGCCGAGGATACACGTGTCATTTCTAAATTGCTTGCGCGATATGACATAAAGAAATCACTGCAACGGATTGACGCAGTAACAGAATTGAAAAAAGCAGATGAGATAGCCGCTCGGCTTGAAACGGGAGAACATGTCGCGTTTGTGAGCGATGCAGGTACGCCTGGTATTTCCGACCCCGGTGCGCGGCTCGTGGCGCGTGTGCGCGAGCGATTGCCCAATGTAAAAATTGAAGCGATACCCGGGCCTTCTGCACTTGCCGCGGCGCTTTCTATTGCAGGCATAACCGCCGATGCATTTACTTTTGTTGGATTTCTACCGCACAAAAAGGGAAGACAAACGGCGTTGAAAAGGGTCTTGGAAAGCGAAATCCCCGTCATACTCTACGAATCGCCGCATCGCATAGTGAAATTACTCAAAGAACTTGAAGCGCTTCAAGTACCGCGTGTTGTTGTTGCGCGCGAGCTCACGAAAATCCATGAAGAAGTGGTTTCGGGAAGCGCGAAAGAAATGCAGGCATATTTCGCCATGCATCCCGAGGCGGTGCGCGGCGAATTTGTTGTCATTGTTGCGCCCTGATATACTTGACCCATGTCTCGCGCCAGCTCTCTTATTCTTTTAGGCATTTTAGTCATTCTTGCGCCTTTCTCCGGCCTTCCAATAGCGTTACGCTCATTACTTGCAGTCATTTTTGGCGCATGTGTGCTTGGCCTTGGTCTTTCCATGCGCGCTCATCATAAAGAGTAAGATTTTGTTATACTAAAGCGTGATGGAAAATCCCGAGCGCGTGACGTACTTCGCGGCAACTGACAGCCGCGGGAAGTTTGTTCCTTTCGGCATCAAAGCGAAGGATCGCGACCGCCATATGTACGTTATCGGCAAAACCGGTATGGGCAAGTCAACCTTGCTGGAGAACATGGCGATTCAAGACCTTCGCAATGGTGAAGGATTCGCCTTCATTGATCCGCACGGAGGAACGGTTGACCGATTACTTGATTATATTCCCGAAAATCGCGTGAAGGATGTCGTCTACTTCGCACCGTTTGATATGGAACATCCCATCGCGTTTAACGTGATGGAAGATGTTGGCTATGACAGGCGTCATCTCGTGGTGAGCGGTCTCATGGCGACTTTCAAGAAGATATGGGAGGACGCATGGAGCGCACGTATGGAATACATCCTCACGAATACGCTTCTCGCGCTCCTGGAATATCCGGATGCGACTTTGCTCGGTGTGAATCGCATGTATACCGATAAAGAATACCGGCGAAAGGTTGTTGATAATGTGAAAGATCCAGTTGTAAGAGATTTTTGGACAAAAGAATTCGCCATTTATACCGACCGCTATACCCAGGAAGCGACTCCCGCCATTCAGAACAAGGTCGGCCAATTTACCGGCAATCCGCTTATCAGGAATATCATCGGTCAATCGAAATCTTCGTTTGATATTCGCACGATGATGGACGAAAAAAAAATTCTCATCATTAATCTTTCTAAAGGTCTCGTGGGAGAAACCAACATGCGTCTTTTAGGTTCTATGCTTACCACACGCATTTTCCTTTCTGCGATGAGTCGCGCGAACGTGCCCGCAGAAGGACTCGCGAAGCTTCCTAACTTTTATTTCTATGTTGATGAATTCCAGAATTTTGCGAACGAGACGTTCGCAGAAATTCTTTCCGAGGCGCGCAAATACAAATTGAATCTAGTTATTGCGCATCAGTACATAGAGCAAATGGAAGAAGAAGTGCGTGATGCTGTTTTCGGCAATGTCGGTACGACCGTTGTCTTCCGCGTTGGACCTTTTGATGCCGAAGTATTGGAAACTATCTTTATGCCGAAATTTACAAAGGAGGATTTGGTAACACTTGATCGCCGGCAGGTCTATCTCACGCTCATGATAGACGGAGTCGGGTCAGCGCCATTTTCCGCGATTACTATCCCGCCAATAGAAGCGCCGCCGACATCCTATCGCGGGCAAGTTGTCACTTCTTCGCGTGCGCAATTTACCGCGCCGCGTGCGGAAATAGAGAACGCCATTATGAAAGAATTCGCGGCAAGTCTCGCGTCCGCTGTTCCTTCGGACGCGCGTGCGAAGCGTCGTCCAATGGCCATCCCGCAAGATAAAAATACGCAGCCACCGAACGTCTCGCAAAGATCTTCGAACCTACCTGCCTCTAACGGAGCCAGGCCATTCGTTCATCGTTCACCGACTGCGCCTCCAGTTACGTCAGCTAAAAGTGCAGATGATTTGAAGTCAATCTTGCGCACTGTGGTCACAAAGACTGGAGCAGAAAAAGAAGAGAAACAATTGCAGAACAAGCAGTCGCTCAAAGAAACTCTCGCGAACGTGTTAGCACGAAGCGGACAACCAATAATAAACAATGAATTGCCAAAGCAGCCGGAGCGCTCTGCAGCAACGACTCCACCGCAGGAACCACCGCAGAAAAAGCAACCCTTTGAAGTTCCTGAAAATGCGCTCCAGAAGGTACTGAAGGGCGAAACCTAATATTATTTAACTACACCTTATATGCACATGCGCCAGCGCTTCTGTTTTTGTACGCTCGCGCTGTTGGAAGCGGATACGGAGATCCTCGCCGGTCACACCTTTCCTTTCCCTTCGCAAGTGATTGAACTCCCTATCGCGAGTTCTGCGCCTCTTCTTTATTCAGTAGGAGAAATGACCGCAGCATATCAACCTGTCTCCGACGCGAAACTTTCTACGTCTGGTATGAGTACTAATGCAGTGCAGGTGGTCGAACCGATTATCAACTCAACGACAAATCCGCACACCAATGAAGAAGCAGTAAGCGCCCCCGCAGCGACGATAGGACTCGCCGCTGCGGGGGCGGCATTGCCTCCTTTGTCGCTTGTTAAATCTCCATGAACTCTCGATTTTCTCGATGTCGTGCTCCTCTCGGGTGGGGCATTCATTCTTCTCTAATACTGATGGCATGACGAAGCGTATCCTTATATTTTCGCTCGCTTATTATCCGCATGTTGGCGGCGCGGAAGTTGCGCTGAAAGAAATCACTGACCGTATTCGGGATATTGAGTTCCATATGCTTACGCTGAATTTCGGCGGTGAAGCGATGGAAGAAAAAATTGGAAATGTTTTTGTACATCGAATAGGAAACGGCTCGTCCTATGTCCAAAAGATACTCTTCATACCGCGCGCCGCTTTTGAAGCGGCGCGCCTGCACCACACGCGTCCTTTTGATGCGTTCTGGGCAATGATGTCGTATATGATGTTCCCCATTGTGCTACTTCGGGCACATGGGATTCGCGTACCTTATCTACTTACATTACAGGAAGGCGATCCATGGGAACATATGTTTAATCGTTGGTTCATTCTTCCATTTCGTCCGCTCCTTGTCGCGGGATTCAAACACGCCGCGGCAGTGCAGGCGATTTCGCATCATCTTCTTTTATGGACAAGACGTATGGGTTTTCAAGGTATGGGAATCGTTATTCCCAACGGCGTTAACACAAAACATTTTGCGAATGCCAATGCAATTATTCTTGGTAAAGGAGAAGACGAGACATTGCTCATTCACACTGGCCGACTGGTGCATAAAAACGCGCTTGACACCGTTATTCGCGCATTAGCGCTTCTTCCCGAACGTGTGCATTTTTTCATGATTGGCGAAGGTCCCGACAAAAATGCGCTCGCAGAGCTTTCGCGCATACTTAATGTTTCGAAACGCGTCCATTTTCATTCATTCGTGCCGAACGAAGATCTGCCGAATTATTTAAAAGCATGTGAAATCTTTATTCGTCCTTCGCGGTCCGAAGGTATGGGCAATTCCTTTATTGAAGCGATGGCGGCAGGGTTACCTGTCATCGCGACACAAGAAGGCGGCATCGCGGATTTCCTCTTTGACGCGAAGAGAAATCCTGATAAGGAAACGACGGGCTGGGCGGTTGACAAGGATTCACCCAAGCAAATTGCCGAAGCGGTAAACAATATTCTCGCGCATCCTGAACAGGTCGTGCGCGTAACGGCGACGGCAAAAAAGATGGTTGTTGAGAATTATGACTGGGACGGCATCGCCGACAAGATGAAAATGCTCTTCGACCGATTGTTCGAGAACCGTTAGAATATACCCATGAGAATCGTTGTCGCGACGCCCTTGTATCCGCCGGAAATCGGTGGTCCGGCGACGTATGCAAAAATTCTTTTTGAGGGATTGTCGGGGAAGGCCATAGAAGTTGAGTTGGTGAAGTTTGGCGATATTCGGCATCTACCGAAATTCATACGGCATATTGCTTATGCCCGGCGTGTATATCGTGCCTTGCATAACGCTGACCTCGTGCTTGCGCTTGACCCGGTATCTGTTGGCTTGCCGGCTTGTTTTGCCGCATGGCTGGCTAAAAAACCATTTGTCGTGAAGATTGTGGGTGACTATGCATGGGAACAGGGGCGCCAGCGATTCGGCATTACGCAGAATCTTGATGAGTTCGTGAAAATAAAAAATGTGCCATTTTTTGTGCGCGTATTTCGGCACATCCAAACACGCGTGGCACTTCGCGCCGCGCGCGTTATCGTTCCGAGTAATTATCTGAAAAGTATTGTTGTTACATGGGGCGTCCCTGCCGACAAAATTCAAGTTATCTATAACGCCGTGCCTATTGAAGAACTCGGGAATGTTCCCGAATCCGTTAAGAAATTATCGCGGCCGCTGATTGTTACGGCGGGGCGGTTGGTGCCGTGGAAAAATATGGAGGGTGTAATTGATGCTGTCGCGATGCTTCGCAAAAAAGGAAACGCCGCGACACTCGTGCTCATTGGCGAAGGCCCGCTCTATGGAAAACTTTCTGCGCGTGCATCTGAAAATCTAAAAGAAGCATGTGTCATGACGGGTATACTCACGCATCCGGACATGCTCGCAACGGTGAAAGTCGGGGATGTATTTGTGCTCAATTCTTCGTACGAAGGTCTTTCTCATCACTTGATTGAGGCGCTTGCGCTTGGCAAGCCGATTATTGCGACACGTGTTGGCGGAAATCCCGAAGTCATTGCCGACGGTGAAAATGGTCTTCTGATACCCGTTGGCGATATGCCCGCGCTTGTGGACGCGCTCGCGCGCCTGCTCGATGGCGGGGAGTTCCGCGCGCGCCTGCAGACGGCGGCAGGTGAATCTTCCAAGCGCTTTTCAGCTGAAACAATGCTTTTGCGGACATCCGATTTCCTCAAGGCATTGGACATCCGATGTCCTAACCCATGAAAGTCCTTTTCATATCCAATGACCCGAATATCTTTGACGCGGCGAGCGCCGTACGCATGCGTATGCGCACGTATGCCGCAGCGCTGAGGGAATTGCACATTCTTTCTCATGCGAATCGGGACGCGCATGAAGAAAAAGAAGAAAACCTCTTTCTGCATCCCGTGCACACGTCAAAATTATTCAGAACGCGCGCGCTCTCCGCGCGTGCGCATGCACTTGTCCTCGAGAACGCCATAGACATTGTCTCCGCGCAGGACCCTTTTGAGCATGGGCTCGCCGCTTTGCGCGCGATACGCGGCACGCCTGCGAAACTGCATGTGCAGGTGCATACCGACTTCCTTTCTCCATGGTTCGTGAACTGCGGCGTACGCATGTCTCTTCTGAATCGCTATCGTCGTCGCCTCGCTGACCGCGTTTTGCCCGCGGCGGCGGGGATTCGTGTCGTCTCGCAGCGGATAAAGGACTCGCTGATTGCGCGATACCATTTGCGCATTCCCAAACCGTCGGTCATCCCGATAGCCGTGAGCGGGACGCTGCCTTCTCCCGTGCCTTTGCCCGCGCATTCGTTCACGTTCACGCTTATCGCGGTCGGCCGATTGGAACCCGAGAAACGCGTTGAAGATATTTTTATCGCGCTCAAGCATATCGCCAAACAATATTCGATGGTCGGCCTTTTCGTCGTCGGAGAAGGTCGTTCGGGTGCGCGGCTCAAGCAAACGGCGCATTCCCTCGGGCTCGCGGATAGAATTATATTTCTCGGCGACCGCTCTGACGCGTGGGGATTGATGCGAAGCGCGCAGGCATTTATTCAAGCGAGCGCGTATGAGGGCTACGGCCGCACGCTTGTTGAAGCGGCGCTCGCCCGCGTGCCGATTATCACCACCGATGTCGGTATTGTCGGCGATGTGTTCAAGAGTTATGAAGATGTCCTCTCCTCGCCCGTTGGCGACCCGATGGCGCTTGCGCGCAACATCACCAAATGCATTGAGGATGCCATGATGCGGTATAAACTGCCGATGCATGCCGAGACCGTGGCGCGCGCACATCTCGCATCACAAGGGAATTTTGCAGAGCGCATACGGGACGATCTTATGCGTACATTTCAGAGCGTATGACAAAACAAGTTATCGTTTGCTTTTTTGGATACGACGAACGTGATGAGAGCGGGCGGACGTGGGCGATACGGACTGGATTGGCGGAAAATGACGTTACGGTAAAGCCCTGCCGAACGCTCGTCGACGGATTTTTTGCGAAATATCATGACTTGTACCAAAAATGGAAAGGTATCACCGGAAATATTGATGCACTCTATGTGATTTTTATGGGCTATTATCTCATGCCGCTTGCGTGGTGTCTCGCGCGCCGGCGGGGAATTCCCGTAATCCTCGACACGCTCATATCGCAATACGATACCGAAGTCACTGACCGAAAACGTATATCTCGTTTCAGTCCGCATGCGTGGTTTTTATGGGGAGTCGACTGGGTATCCTGTGCCGTAGCCGATGCGATAGTTGTCGACACGCACGAACATAAAAAATTTTTTACTGAAAAATTTTTCGTTAATGCGAAAAAAATACTCGTTGTTCCCGTCGGATGCCGTTCCGATCTTTTTATACCGCTTCCTCATTTGAGGGAATCGGAAGGTTATTTTATTGTTGAATTTCATGGGTCGTTTATTCCGTTGCATGGCATCGAGTACATCATGGAAGCGGCAAAAATCCTGCAGGAGAAGCACGAAAAGGTTCATTTCAAGATCGTCGGCATGGGGCAATTGTTCGTTGCAATTACATCAATGGCCCAGAAGCTTCGACTATTCAATGTTGAATTTCTCGGCAGGGAACCGCTCAAAGAGCTCCCTTATTCCATTGCTCGCGGCGATGTGAGCCTCGGCATATTCGGGGCGACTCCCAAAGCCCTGCGCGTTATTCCGAATAAAGTCTATGAGTCTCTCAGTTGTGGAAAACCGGTGATTACCGAGCGATCGCCGGCGGCGCTTGAAGTACTGCACGATTACGAAGGGGTATGTATGGTGGAGCCGGGTAATGGCGTTGCTCTCGCGGAAAAAATTCTTGAACTGAAATGCGATGTAGTCCTACGCACCCAGCTTAGTGAACGCGCCCGCGCAATTTCATTGAATCAGTTTTCTCCACGCGCGATCGCGAAGCCTCTGGTAGACTGGCTCAAATCACACGCATGAAATTACTAATTGTCACGCAGGTAGTTGATCAAACCCATTCTAATATGGCGCTCATACACCGGTGGATAGGGGAATTCGCCAAACACTGCGAGCAGGTCTCGGTCATATGTCTCTACGAAGGTGAACATTCCTTACCCAAAAACGTACACGTCTATTCACTTGGTAAGGAGCGCGGTCGTCTTCCGCGATTTCGCTACGCATTACGTTTTTGGAACTATCTTTGGAAACTCAGACATGAATACGATACGGTGTTTGTGCACATGAATCCTGAGTATATTCTACTTGGAGGTTTCATATGGCGAATGTCTGGCAGAAAAATTGCACTCTGGTACACGCACAAGAGCGTCGATCTAAAATTGCGTATCGGAACTTTCTTGGCGAATGTTATTTTTTCCGCTTCACGCGAGAGTTTCAGACTCCCCACGAAAAAACTCCGCATTATGGGACACGGGATTGATACCGAACTATTTGCTCCCCAGGCACTTCATATAGAGGATCTCAATATCATAACGGTGAGCCGCATCACCAAATCAAAACGTCTTATTGAAATGCTCTTCGCGCTCGATGTGCTATATACCCGAGGTATCCCATTTCAGTTCTCTATCATTGGCGCGCCGATTTTCGAACATGATAAAGCATATGAAAAGGAGATACAGCGCGAAATTGCTCGCAGACCATATGCAAGCGATGTTCATTTCATTGGCATGGTGCCGTACCGGGAATTGCCGAATGCTCTTGGTCGCGGGTCTGTTTTCATCAATCTGAGTAAAACAGGCAGTATTGACCGCGCGGTCCTTGAAGCGATGTCCATTGGCCTTGCGCCGGTAACCTCGAATGAAGCATTTCGCGAGATGCTCACACCTTTTGGATTGTATGTGAAGGAGGACAGTCCTAAGTGTATTGCCGATACGCTGGTGCATGCTAAAAACGTTGATCGCGCGGAACTTTCTCGGTATGTTAGAGAATACCATTCGCTTCAGCGTCTTATTCCCGCGATGTTTGATATCATGCGAGCACCATGAGTCGGGTGGTATTTCTTTTCCCCAGTTCTCGAGACGAGATTGTGTCTAGAGTGCAGGCAGGACAGGACGCGGATACTGCACTACGCGGTTTAAACTATATTCCTGACGCCACATACTCCACCGCTCCCTCAAGATTTTTACAATCTTTGCCGTTTGTATCACGTCTTCTTCAGTATGATTTTATCGTTGCTCAAGACAACTTACTTCTTGGATATGCGGTGTCCGTTTGCGCCCGTTTATTTCAGTTGAAGACACGATGGATATACGTGGCAATGAATTCATCGGTGCTCATGCGGCGCCATGCTGTTCATCCGGTTCGTCTACTTCTCCTTAAAAAGTTTTGGGCAAGTTACTCCCGCATCATCTGTCTTTCTTCCGAACAGCGTGAAGATTTTATACGGCTTGGCATTGCGCGCGAGCGTCTCGCGTTTATACCGTTCGGTGTGGATGCACATTTCTTTCAACCAACTGATGTATCTCATGAAGAAAATCTCATTGTAAGCGTTGGCCGTGATGCGGGTCGCGATTACCGAACGCTTTTTCAGGCAGCGGAGCGCACCGACCACCCATTTGTTGTCGTCGCTACGCACAAAAACATTCCGCCTGGTCTGTCGGTTCCTGCAAATGTCTCGGTACTCTATGACCGAAGTTTTACTGAAATTCGGGATTTATATCAGCGCGCACGGTTGGTCGTTATCGCGTCAAAAGATGTTTATTTGTTAGAAGGGTCGGATTGCTCGGGTCAGACCGTAATCTTGGACGCTCTCGCGGCACGCAAGGCAGTTATTGCAACATACCGTTCGTGGATCGCTGATTATTTTATTCCCGGCGAAGACCTTGTGGTTGTTGAACCGGGCGATCCTGAATCTCTCGCACAGGCAATCAATTCGCTTTGGAATGACGTTGAAAAACGTAAATGCTTAGCGGCGTCTGGTCACGCGAAGGTGGTCGCGCGCTACACAACAAAAAACTTCGCCGAAGCTCTGCTTAAATTAATGGATTCTGTTGTCGCACAAAATCGAATTTCATAAGTTACGGGGTTCTCCTCGCAGGTATCCCTAACGAGTTGGCACAAGCGTTAACGATTTTAATAAGTAACTGCGCGGGTTTCCGAACAATTCTGGCGAGGAAAATCTGAAGCAGAATTCCCTCACATAGTGACCTGGACCCCGTATCTTAGACACATGGTCGAAATTAATAGCACACTAACCACATGAACAACAAAGGACACAAAGTCTCAGCGGACGTGAAGTCGGATATCATCCGCAGAATCAGAGAGGAGGGAGTACCTGTGGCACAGGCGGCCAAGGAGCACGGCCTGCACGAGTCCACCATATACCTATGGCTCGGTACCGGAGCGCAGGGAGCACCAACCTTCTCAGAGTTCGCTCGCATCCGCTTTCGGTATTCTCAAGAATTGAAGTGAATTCGAATGTCAGGGCCGTTAGCCGATCAATCGGCTAACGGCCTTGTTTTTTCTGTTGCACCAAATTGGAGATTAACGAGGCATTTTCTTGAAATCTCCGCGACTAAAATATCGCTCAATAAGGCAATATAAAAGTATAAACAAATATCGGCTACCCATTTCCTTGATTTTGAGTTTTGAGGCCCCGCTCTTGCGATTGCGCCACGAATTGGGAAGCACGGTATACGTATACCCGCGTACGATGGTCTTCAGCGGCAGTTCGAGCGTGAGGTTGAAGTGGGGTGCGAGAAACGGGCGCAACCCATCAAGCGCCTCTCGTTTATAAAGTTTGAACGCATTTGTGCAATCGTTATAGCGGATTTGAAAGAGCAGACGTACGAGCGTGTTAGCAAAACGGTTGAGTAGTAATTTGTGTCGGGGATATCCATACGTTGTGCCTCCTGGTATGAAACGGCTACCGAACACGCAATCAACTCCGGTCTCCTGTGCTACGCGATAATATCGCACAAGATCCTCCGGGTCGTCTGAAAGGTCGGCCATCATCATAGCGATATACATTCCATGTGCCGCGTTGATACCGCTCACAATTGTTCTGCCGTATCCGGGCGGCTGTTCGTTATGTACGATGCGCAATTGCGGTATACATTGCGCGAGTCCCGTTAGTATCGTCGCCGTAGTATCTGCTGAATGGTCATTTACTACAATGACTTCAAATGAAATATGTTCTCGTACAAGCACGGTCGCTACCGATTCTACGGTCTCGCGGATGGACCCTTCTTCGTTATGGGCAGGGATGACGACGCTAAGCGCTGTTTGCATGCTAGGACTCTAGTATAAACCTGTGTTAGCATAATCGCGACATGGTATGGCGAAAGTAGTCCTGATTACGGGTTCTGCGGGACTGATCGGCTCGGAATCGGCCCGTTTTTTTGCTGGGAAAAGGTACCAAATAGTTGGCGTGGACAATGACATGCGCAAGTATTATTTTGGCGAAGGCGCAAGCACACAGTGGAACCGAAAACAGCTCGCGAAAGAACTTGGAGCACGGTACCGACACTATGCTGCGGATATACGAGATCGCGAGCGAATTGAAAGGATCGTTAAAAAATATTCGCCCGATATCGTCATCCACACAGCTGCCCAACCGAGTCACGATTGGGCCGCGAAAGAGCCGCACACGGATTTTACTGTTAATGCTCTCGGTACGCTCGTGTTGCTTGAAAGCGTCCGGCAATTCGCACCGAGAGCAACGTTCATTTTCACCTCAACAAATAAAGTGTACGGCGACCAACCGAACCACCTGCCGCTCATCGAAACCGACACAAGGTGGGAGATCGAACCAAGCCATGCTTTTTACCAAGGCATCGATGAGTCGATGAGCATCGACCAAACGCTTCACAGTGTTTTTGGAGCTTCCAAAGTTGCCGCCGATGTGATGGTGCAGGAATATGGAAAATATTTCGGACTAAAGACAGGTGTATTTCGAGGCGGATGTCTTACCGGCCCGAACCACAGTGGCGCGCAACTCCACGGTTTTCTTTCTTATCTGGTGAAGTGTATTGCTACGGGAGCTCCTTATACTATTTTGGGCTATAAGGGGAAACAGGTACGGGATAATATCCACGCGAGCGATCTTGTGAATATGTTTTGGCATTTCCACCAAAATCCGCGATCGGGCGAGGTGTATAACGCCGGCGGAGGGCGGCAAGCGAACATCTCTATGCTTGAGGCGATCGCAAAGGTAGAAAAACTCACCGGCAAAAAAGCGGACATCGTGTATAACGATACACCGCGCGTTGGAGATCATATCTGGTATATTTCCGATCTTAGAAAGTTCAAATCGCACTATCCGAAATGGAATATTGTCTACGATATAGATGCGACATTGCGGGACCTGTGCGCACACGTGCGTTCCTAGCCATATTCTCCATGAAATATCAACATATACTTGTAACAGGCGGATGCGGATTCGTCGGTTCTTCTCTCGCATTGCGGCTAAAAGAAAAATTTCCCCAAAGTAGTATTACCGTTGTCGATAATCTTGTACGCAAAGGTTCCGAACTTAATAAAGTTCGTTTGCTTAGGGCAGGTGTCGAGTGTCGAGATGGTGACGTGCGATATGCCGAAACGTTCAAACCTCTCGGTTCGGTTGATTTGATTATCGATTGTGCCGCAGAGCCGTCGGTGTTGGCGGGGAAAGACGGCTCGCCTCTTTATGTACTTGAAACAAACTTGTGGGGAACGATACATATGCTCGAACTTGCTCGGCGCACCAATGCGGCTGTGATGTTTCTTTCAACGAGCCGGGTGTATCCGATTCGCGAATTGAATGCGATTAACGTGATCGAAACCGATACGCGATTTAGAATAGCTCCTGATCAAATAATGTCGGGCATCACAGAGCGTGGCATAAACGAAGCATTTCCGATGGGTACGGAGCGGACGCTGTATGGCGCTACCAAACTTGCTTCAGAAATGTTTATCACGGAATACGCGCTTCTCTATGGCATACGCGCCATCATTAACAGATGTGGAGTTATTGCGGGGCCGTGGCAGTTCGGTAAGGTTGACCAAGGTATCGCGGTACTTTGGATGGCGCGGCATATATTCCCAAACAAAAAGCTCGCATATGTCGGATGGGGGGGAAAGGGGAAACAGGTACGGGATTTTCTTCATCCCGACGACCTATTTAATGCGCTTGCCTATCAGTTGGAGCATTTTGGTGTTCTCGCAGGAAGCGTGTTTAATCTCGGCGGCGGAACAGAACGAAGCGTATCGCTTCTTGAACTTACGCGGATATGCGAAAAGATAAGTGGCCGGAGCATCGGCATCGGCTCGATGTCGGAGACCCGCTGGGGAGATGTAAAACTCTACATTTCCGACAATGTGCGCTTCGAAAAACTTTCAGGTTGGAGGCCGAAGCGCGACATTGAAACCATCATGGGCGATATTCACGAATGGCTCATCACTAATAAGGACATGCTGGCGCCCATCTTCGCTACATAATAATATGAGTATGACTAAAGCAAAAAGATTTTTTCAGCAGCATCGTCCCGCTGTCGTGCTCATGGTCATTATTCTCGTGCTCACTACGATTCCGGTTATTGATACGTTTCTCGTTCTCGGAAATGCCTGGCAAGGATTTCCCCCGTCCTTCGGTGACGAGACCATGTATTTCGCGCACATGCATACCATAGCGGAAGGATATGTGAACGACGGGAATCCCTATTTTTTGGAACACCGCAATGACCCTCCGCTAGTCATTTTCGGAGGAGCCTGGTTGAACGCAGTGCCACTTCTTGCCGGCATCCCGTTTGATGCGGCGCTGATGTTCAATTTCATCATCTGGAGTTTGGCGTTCGCCGCACTTTTCTATTGGCTGTTTCGAGAATGGAGGGTACCGCGGTGGATCGCCGTAGCCAGCACGGTGTTTCTATATCTGCAATCGTATGAGCACGTGTGGCGGGCAGTGAATCTTCAGACGGTATATCCGTTCTTTTTCTTGTTTCTCATCGCACTTACCCGTTTTCTCCGTGAACGAAGTCGCAAGAACATAGGACTGCTCGCGGCGGCGACAGCTCTTTCGTTTTACTTTTTCTCATATTTATGGCAGACGGTCGTCATCACACTCGGGATTCTGGCACTTTATGCTCTGGTAAGAAAAAATTGGAAATTGCTGAAAGCGACGCTCCTTTCGTCAATCATCGGGGGTATTATCGGTCTACCTGTACCGCTCCTCATGCTCTGGCTTTCCCGTTCTTCGCCGTATTTTTGGGAAAGTATCGGTCGTCTCGGGCTCGTGAATACGCATCTACCCATGGCCGAAGTTGTGTATTCTGGCGGATGGATCGGCGTCGCGCTCGCTTTTCTCGCACTGCTCTATTGGCGCATGCGAACACTGCGAAAGGATACGGAATTCATGTCGCTATTTCTATTCCTCGGTATAAGCGGTTTAGGCATCTGGATTATGCAAGGCAGCAACCTCATCACCGGCAAATTGCTCGAGACGGGAGAGCATATGCGGGCATTTATCGCTCCGTGGCTCGTATTCGCCACCGTGCTTCTGGGAATATATCTCTACAAGCGGCGCGCGCAGCTTACGCGAAAATGGCGATGGTTTTCGGTGATTGTCATTGCGGCGTGTTCAATTGCGAGCATTCTTTTCTTCAATCTCTACGGTCCTTTTATTAATCCAGAAACAAATAGTGAGTTCTGGTACACCGAGCAGTTATATGTCAAACCTCTCGCATGGCTTGACAAAACAGAAAAAAATCCAGTTGTCGTGTGGAGCGACCCGGTCAACGATGAGATTACGGGCGTCCTTCCTGTGTTTACCAAACACTTTACGCTTTTTACGACCGCCGCGACATGGGAATTGGTGTCTGAAAGCGAAATTCGCGAGCGGTATCTTATTTCGCAATATTTTAACAATCCGACCGTTGACTCTCTTAAAGCCAATATGTCGGTCTATCTTGGGCGACAGGATGCGTATCATCGCGCCGCGACAATTGACCGTAGCGTAAAGATTTGTCGCACAATGTACTTTTGGGACAAAAATAAGAATTGCGGCATACTTCTTACTCCGGCGGAATTGCTCGGCGATAAATTTTTTGCCAATCTTGAGCAAGAATTTCAAACCGATATCAAGCCAAACATAAAAATGTATTTGAAAAAATATCACGTCTCCTACATCCTTAAAGACGATATCCTTGATCCGCAGTATCATCCTGAAAAATTGGGCGCCATGCGTGTCTACAACGACGGCCGCTTTGAGATTTATCGGGTGCAGTATTAATTTTCGCGCGCGGGTAAAGAAGGGGGGATGTGTCGCCAAACGAAAAGAAGATAGAACGTATAATTCCACGCGAATCCAAGGATGATGCCAGCTGCATAGGCAACATGGATGATGAGAACATTGCTTGTCTGATGTTCAGCTATAAATACGAATAGCCATTGCAGGAAGACGGAACCGCTCACGACGAGGTGGAAACGTATGAGGCGCGAAAGAAGCGAAAGATTATGTCGCCGATCATGGAAGACAAAACGGTTGCTGATATAGAAATTAGTTAAGATGGCACACTCCGCGCCAATCACGACCGCAGTGCTGGGGGAAAACACATGCAGATAGATACCGAGGATTTCAAATATCGTGGTCTGCACGATAACCGCAATGACTCCTGTCGCGAGAGAGCGCACGAGGCGCGAATTCGCTATTGTCTTACAAAACTGTGCTATCGCTTTTTGCATGAATTGCACATATCTTATCATGACGTAGAATTTAACCCATGTCTTTTATACGGGCGCATAAAATAGAAATCGGGATTTTCATACTGGCTCTTGTACTTCGTTTTTTGTATCTTGATGCGAGCATTGCGCACTATGGCGGCGTATTGACTGATGCGATACACGGAGCAGATGGATATTTCGAAGTGAGTCACAACCTCATCATTGGGCACGGGTTTACGCAATCTCAAAGTCCACCATACATCCCGTACTCATTTCGTCCGCCTCTCTTTTTCTATTTTATCTATTGGTTCCACACTCTTTTCAATGGTTACTGGGGCGTCATTATTCTTCAAATGATACTGGGAAGCGCTCTGCCCATTATAGGGATGAAGCTTGCGTCGTATGCACTGAACTCTCGCAAACTCATCATAACCATCGGACTGCTCCTTGCTCTTGACCCGCAAGGGATTTTATACTCAACATTTTTTTACAGCGAGATTTTGTTTATATTCCTCTTCTTTCTCTCGCTCCTCTACCTGTTTCGGTATAGTAAAAAGAAAAATTTCTATGACCTTATTATTTCCGGAGGCGTGCTCGGGCTTGCATGCCTGACCAGACCGGCAATTGAATATCTGCCCATCATTATTGCCGCGTGTCTTCTGTGGGATGCCCGGGAATACCTGTCAAAAAAGTTTTTCTTGCACGTTGGCACATACCTTCTGGTGTTTGCCGCGGTGATTTCGCCGTGGATATATCGAAATTATGTGACATTTGGCGTTGCGGACTTGAGCCCGCAATTAGGAGTGAATTTATATGCGGTGCTTTTACCGTCGGTACTTGCTGTTGAGCATGGCACGAGCTGGCAACAAGAATTCGCCATCTTAACGCGCGCAGGAGTACAGGGTCCCAACGTGGCCGATATCACGAAAGGTGGTGAATATACCAAACTCGCACTACCGCTTCTCTTGGCGCATCCCAAAGCGCTCGCGATTGTAGAGGCCGATACCGCCGTGAGTTTTTTCACGAGCGACGGCGTACTTGATACGTTACGGCATATCGGGGCCTCAACGAATCTTCGCTTGGGTGAGCCGGCCCTCTTCATGCTTCTTTCTTCTCCACGCACTCTCTTTTGGTTTATCGCGCAGGTAGCGATGACTCCGACGATTTTCGTTCTGTTCGGGCGAATATTCTGGTTCCTCGCGACGGGGATGTTTTTATATGGGGCATGGAGATATTTGCGGCGGGAACCCCGCAATCTTTCCGCGCTTATCATGATTGCGGTTGTTTTATATTTTGCCTTGACCACGACGCTTGTTTCTGGCTTTGGCATAACGTCACGATATCGCCTGCCCGTGAATGTATTCATTCTCGTCTTCGCGGCGTATGCGGTTTCCGTGCTCATCTCCGCTCTGCGCAGGAAGCGACGGGGGGAAAATGCGTAAACTTTCCATCATCATCCCGTGCTATAACGAATCGCGCACAATTGAGGAAATAGTGCGGCGCGTTATTGGTGCGCCCCTGCGGGGCTGGGAACGAGAAATAATTGTCGTTGATGACGGCTCAACAGATGGCACTCGGAAAATTCTTCAGGTCTTTGGTGCGCCCATAACGTGTATCTTTCAAGAAAAAAATGGTGGGAAGGGAACTGCGGTACATACCGGTCTCAAGCAGGTGCGCGGGGACTATGTACTCATTCAAGACGCTGACCTCGAATACGATCCAAACGAAATACAGAAGCTCCTCGCTGTCATCGATAAAGGCGAGGCAGATGTCGTTCATGGTTCGCGTACGCTCATTCGCCAAAAGAAAGAAGGACCGGTAACCTTGCGTCTGGGCGTATGGTTCCTCACACAAATGGTTAATATACTTTATGGCCTTACGCTGACCGACATATGCACATGCTATAAGCTCTTCCCGCGCGAAGCGGGAGAGGCATTTGCCCCCGGAGGATTTGTGTCGGACATACTATTCACCCCCGCTCTGGCTCGCCGCGGGTATCGTTTCGCAGAGGTTCCTATTTCCCATCATCCGCGTTCGGTCGCGGAAGGGAAAAAGGTTCGTTACCGAGATGGATTTCGTGCGATCGTGGCCGTTGCTACAGACTGGTTCCGCAATCTATGAAAATTTATTATATTGCCAATGCACGAATGCCGACCGAAAAAGCGCATGGCATCCAAATAGCAGAAATGTGTGAGGCCTTCATTGAGGCCGGTGTTGATGTGACACTTATCGTTCCTCGCCGTACGGCCGATCCTCGTTCGGTGCGTGAGTATTACGGATTGCGTACTGACGTACCGGTACGACGACTTCCCGTGTTGCCGTTTTATAATGGAGAACGCGCTGGTTTTTCTATTGCATCACTGTCATTTATGTGTTCGGCGGCAGTGTTTCTGCTCCTACGGCGAGTTAAAAGTAGCAGTGATGTTATCTATACCGTGGACATGGACACGTTTTCCTTTACGCCCTTGCCATTATTCGGTATGCCCTGTTTTATTGAAATTCATGGGCAGAAACCCTCAACATCCGTGACGCGCTACTTCTTCCGCCATGCGCGCGGAGTCATTGTTACCAATACGGAAATAGAACGTGCGATATCGGGCACGTTTAATCTCCCAACACAAAAACTTCTGGTTGAACCAAACGGCGCTGACTTGTCGGCATATAAAAATCTGCCGTCAAAAGAAGAAGCGCGCCGGCAATTAGGACTACCATTACATGAACGCACCGCGTTATATATTGGTAGATTTTATGAATGGAAAGGCCTTGAGATTCTGCCCGCGGCGGCGCGCCTGCAGCCGGATGTCGCTTGGTACGCAGTCGGCGGCGATGCAAAAGAATTTGCCAAAATCTCTGGGGTTTCCGATATTCCCGCGAACATGCATTGTACAGGTTCACGGCCGGCCCAGGAAATTCCTTTGTGGCTCGCGGCAGCGGATGTACTGCTTATCCTCGGCACAAAAAATAATATAGATTCGTATCGCTATACTTCACCAATGAAAATATTTGAGTACATGGCGTCATGCCGGCCGGTTGTCGCGAGCAGGACACCGGCGCTTGCGAGCATCATTCCCGAGAGTGATGTTGTGTGGTATGAACCGGACGACGCGCACGACCTTGCGCGCGTCGTAAACGATGCGCTCCACGCGCCGAATGACGTTCGTCTCATGCACGCACGGAATATGGCTGAAGCTCACTCATGGGGAAATCGCGCCGCTCGCATTTTGGCTTTTATTGAAGCGAATTTTTCTCTTTAGGTTTTATCGTCACATTCGGGGGAATGCCGTACATAACGCTCTGCGGCGGGACATCTTTGTTGCACAATGAAAGGGCTCCAATTTCGGAGTTGTCGCCAATGTGCACCGGCTTAATCACCTTTGCCCCCGTGTAGACGATAACGTTATCGCCGAGCCGCGGTAGACCCCTGCCCTCGATGCCTATGAGCGTAACGCCATTATAAATAATCGCGTTTCTGCCTATTTTGACGCTCGCGCCTATCGTCACGTCAACCGGATGCGGCAGATATAATCCTGGGCCGATGTCTGCATAGGGCGATATATCATTGGCGAACCGATACTGTCGCCACATTCTGATACGGAATTGTCCGCGCCATTTCTTGCGGATAAACAATTGGTTTACGCGCAGCCAAAACACGCACGCGAAGCCCGGTTTGTGCCTCATTGCTCGGCGGACTTGCCAAACGCGGGAGATGAACGATGCGTGGGGATCAACTTTAAACCCGACGGCGGCGGCATCTTGAGAAACCGTGTCCCAAAAAGAAGGAAGCCGCGTATCAGTAGCCATGAGGTGGAATATATCATACGGTAGCGTAAAATGGCTTTTATGCGACAGAACGACCTCTGGACCCCAGCTCTCTATACGTTTCGAGGGTTTGTGCAGGAAAATATTCTCAATTCCGCACAGGCGCTTGATATCGGATGCGGAAACCGCAAACTTCCCGGGGCGGTAGGCATTGATAAGCTCGCGCTTTCGTTAGTGGATGTCGTGCATGATTTGTCTGTATTCCCATGGCCGTTCGCGGATAATAGCTTTGACCTAGTGTTTGCGAATCATTTTTTAGAGCACGCGGACGATGTCCTTCGCACGATGGAAGAAATCAACCGCGTTCTTGCTCCTGGTGGGCGCGTGGTAATCCAAGTGCCATATTTTCGCTGTGTCGATGCATACACTGACCCCACGCACAAACATTTTTTCGCTTCACAAACGCTCGATTATTGCATTGCCGATACGCGAATATCCGCGTATGCCTATACGCCTGCGCGTTTTATCAAGCGGGGTTTCTGGTTCGGCTGGCCGCACTCTTCCCGCAATCCGCTCAAACAACTCCTTAAATCGTTTATCACTTCGCACGCGTCCTTCTATGACCAATATCTTTCCCTTCTTTTTCCTGTTAAGTGTCTTACCTGGGAGTTGGAATCAATAAAAAAGCGTATATGATCGTACGCAAGGCGCTTACATTTCGCGCTTCTTCCATCGGTGACTGCCTGATGGGGAAGTATCTTCTGGAAAATATTCATGCGCAATTCCCCGAGGCGCGCCTCGGGCTCGTGGTGGCAAACCGTGCAGGAATGATTCGCGATCTTCTCGCGGCATACCCATGGCTAGAAATTATTGAAGCGAATCGCCGTAGTCCGAAAGCGCTTCTTTCATTGTGGAAAAATTTTCACGGGAGCGATCTCGTGGTGACGCAATATGCTGGCAAGCAAGGCGGAAGTTTTGGTTTCGCGAGCAAGCTTGCTGCTCGGATGCTCGCTAAACGCGGAGGCCTCGTCGGATTTACTGATGCATCAAAGTGGAATGGGATACTTTACGATCAGCTGTTGTCCGCGCGTTCCGATATAGCAGTTGCTGACCATGAACGCGGGGCCTTGCGTGCGGCGGGACTGCCGATGTCTCTCCCATTCCCTGCATTAGAATTTGTGCGAGATAATACGGCACGTACTAAATTCAATCTGGAAACAGGGAAATTTATTATCGTCCATCTTTTTGCAGGTAATTCGGGTCGCGGACTGCATCCGGATAAAAAACGCGAACTACTCAATATACTTGCTGAAAAACTTCCCCGCATTCGTCTGGTAATAAGTGGCGGCACGAATGATCAGGAAGAAGCACTGCGTATAGCGGAGAGCATTCCCGCGACTGTTATTGCAGGCAAAACAACACTCCAGGAACTCATGAATTTAATTTTTGAAAGCCGCGGGGTTGTCAGTGTTGATACCGGAGTAGCGCACATCGCTGCGCAGCTTGGCAAACCACTTATTGTCATGCGTACTTGCCTCGGACGTAGTTGGTGGCTTCCGAAACAATATGGGGAAGAAGCACCCGTCACGGTTTTTTCTCGCGACGATCTCTGTAACGCCGGCCACATTTATAAAGATTTTCCCGATTGTATCAATGCAATTTCTATTGATGAGCTTGTTTCGGTTTTGCAACTCCAGCGAATTGCAAGTGGCGTGCATCTGAAAGCAGGCCAAGAGTGAATATGTTAAATAAAATGAATTTCAACGAGCGTATCGGATTCATACCCCGCAGTGTGATGAGTTCGAAGCCAAGATCGTCGAACATTCTCCGGATACTTTTTTCAGTAAAAAAGCGAAGATGTGTTGCATCAAGAATCCCCGCATCCCGGTACTGCCAATCTTTCTTTACCAAGAGATTCTTCAGGTTCCCCAGATGGCGGACGTTGGGAAGGGAAAATACCACGACACCGTTATCGCTCAATTTTTCTTTTAGCGCAAATAATACCGAATAAGGATCGGCGAGATGTTCAAGCACATCATTGCAGATAACGCAGTCAAAATACGCTTCAGGCAATTTCCCTAAAAGATTAGTTATATCTCCGACAAGAACCACATCTATTTTCCCCTGTGCGCGTGTTGCTACCGTTTCATTTATTTCAATACCCCACACTTCCGCCTCGCGCTGCTTTTTTACCAATGCACTAAAAACCCCCTCGGCACAGCCGATATCAAGTATTTTTTTTGCATCACGAGGAATAAACTCGAGCATCTCCGCACGAGTTTTTTTATAGTATCCGTTTTTTCTTTCCACAGATGATAGAATATCTTGAAATGAAAATGAAGCAAGGGAATAGTGAATAAGATATGACCATTCACTTCTTTACGAAAGGGGATGAACGGCTCGGTGATTCTCGCCAAAGGGCGTTTCGCATCGCGGACGAGCTGAATGCTCGCGGGATTACGTCGGTTGTGCACTGGCCGCCCGTGATGTTCATGTCAACCACTCCTTGGCCGAAAAAGTTCCTGCTCATTGCGGCGGTTATCCGTTCGCTATTTTCTATAAAAAAAGGCGACATCGTCTTTCTTCAAAGGACCATCGGAAATAAGTATTTTTTCGTTATTATGATCGCGTATCTTAAATTCTTTCGGAGGAAAATGGTTTTTGATTTTGATGATGCGATTTATATGCACGATTTCTATAAGACAAAAACATTTACGCATATGGCGAATGCCGTTATCGTGTGCAGTCAGGCGCTCGCCGCGTGGGTGAGACGGTATAACAACACGATTCACATCGTTCACACTTCTCTTAAATTTTCTGCATATGCTAAGTTCACTAAGAATTATTCAGTCGAGTCAGAACCTATGGTCATCGGGTGGGTTGGGAGGGCGACAGATCATTGCAAAAATTTAGAATTCCTCGCGACCATTCTTGAGGAACTTCTTAAAAAAACAACCATTCCATTCACATTTAAACTTGTCGGTGCGATGCAAGACAAAAAAGTGTACGCTCTTTTTGAGCGGATTTCCGGATTGCAGGTTGAGTTTGTAGATAATCTGGATTGGAATAATCCCGAAGTCGTTCCGCGTGTCATTCAGACATTTGATATCGGCGTGATGCCCCTCGTCGAGAAAGGCGAATGGAATCTCGCGCGATCATCATTCAAACCATTAGAATATATGGCGTGCGGCGTTGCCGCTGTTTGCAGTGCCGTTGGCGAAATCACACATGTGATACAAGACGGGGTAAACGGATATCTTGCTAACGATAAAGTTGAATGGGTGGGGAAGTTAGAAGAACTTCTTTCTGATAGGGAATTACGAGCACGGTTCGGCCGTGTCGGGCAGGCGTATGTGCGAGACAACGATTGCTACGAAGTGATCATTCCCAAAATGATAAAGATTTTTCAGGCACTAAATTGAGACGAGCAACGTTTCCACGCTTCTGCAACACGTTTCAAGAAAAGCGAAATATCTTTTTGATAAAAAGCATCATCGAGCGCGGCAATTTCCGTGTCAGGGAGGTCCCACCACCGTGAAGCAAGCATTTGGTCGACATACTTGGGGAATCGTGTGCGGATAATTTGTTGAGGATTTCCGATAACCACCGAATAAGGCGGAACGGCATCTCTTATGACGGCGCCGGCTCCGATAACGGCACCGGTCCCGATAACGCTGCCGGACAATATGATCGCGCTCTCGCCGACCCACACGTCATGCCCAATATCAATGGGCCCTTTCGTCGTGGCGTCAAAATTGTAGCCATCATTCACTGGCGGTTTTATAAGTCGGCGGGTCAGCAAGGAACGGAAAGGAAAACTAGAAGGTAAATCGGTCGGGTGATTCGCATGGCACAGGATACGTACATTCTTCGCGAACGAACAGAAATTACCGATGTGCACGGGTGATTTGGCAGTGGGATAAAGAAACGTATTTTTTGTGACGCCATAGGTATGGCGTCCCACCGTTACATATTGCGGTAGGATAGGTGCTTCGGGGAGAGAAGCCTGACTATATAGATTGGACAAATACGCAAAAGGTCTCATATATAATTTTTTACCCGATAGATTTCATGAAGTATAACCCAGGAAGTGTCGAATTCAAATTTACGATATACTGAGGCAAATGCAGGACAAGAATCCTTATACTATAATCCTCCTCTACGAATTGGGGCACGCCAAGGAGCTTGAACGTTTTTGGCGCGAGCGACCTGAGGAGGGGAAAGCCGTTTCGCTCGTGGTGGCGCTTACTCCGGATGTGGAAAAGGAGTTGAGAGAACGAGGCGTCACTTTTTCTTCGGGGCGCGATTATCGTCCGCTTGATGCGAGCCGTTTTATGTTGGCAGAAAAATGGACGTCCGAGATGTTTGAGAGTTCGGAGTGGAAATGGTTTCGGTATCGTAATCTGCATCTCTCGCAGATGTTTTCCGTCCCCATTCAATTTTATTTCGTCCAGTTACTCTATTATGGAGCAATTGTAGAGAATTTGTTTGTAAAACACCAAAGTATACGCCGGTTGGTGGTGTTTCCTTCGCTCCAATCCGTTCCTCGTAGAGGCAGAGCTCTTGAACGCGAACGAATCGCCGCGGTAGTCGCCTGTGCAAAGCTCATAGGAGCACGCCATGGAGTTGACGTTATTATACCGCGAACGATTGCATCTGCGAAACGTGTCCGTACGGGATCATTATTCTTTTCGTTCAAGCGAGCATTTTTGGAGTGTGGAGTAAATATCTGGAACATATGCGTTGGCATGCTTCGTCCACGCGGCGCTCCGCGTATTCTCGCGTCCGATTACTGGCGGAATATCGCGCCGATCATGTCACGTCTGCCACGAGGGGAACTTATGTTATTTGACCGCGGGGAAGCGCTTAAAGCCGGTTTAGAGAATATGTGGCGATTCAGAATACGCCTTTTTAACTTCAGCTCTTTCTCTCTGCATCGCAGGAGGGCGGAGCGCGCAGAGACGCAAAAATTGTTTGAGGAACGATGGCGCTTTCTTCGTCGTGACGGGCTTCCGGACTATTCCTCAGGCGGATTCTCATTGCGCCCGCTTCTTACTGAAGCGTTAGACGGCATATTTTTGCGCGAAGTGCCCAAAACACTTCGTGATATTGATGGCGCGTATGAGATGTTGAAAACACTCGCGCCTAACATGGTATTTTTGCGTGCGAGCGTGAGCGCGCAGACGCACTTTTATATTCTCGCGACGGTTGCTCGTATGTGCGGCATTCCCTCATTGGAACTCCAGCATGGGCTAGAATATCTCGGCTCCGGTTCCGTAAGCAAACAGCACGGTGCCGAATATATCGCTGTGTACGGGCGGGTAACACAGGATGAATTTGCTGCTCTCGGGTTCCCTCGCGAGAGATTCCCCATCGTGGGTTCTCCAAGATTTGATGCCTATAAAAGAGAAGCTGTCCTCGCGCATCGAGTTCGCCGCGAGGGCGAAGGAATATCCGTTCTGTGTATCGGATTTGCCGTAAGCGTGGAATGGTTCTATGACGACTACGACCTGGAGGAATATTACTCTGCGGTCGCTCAAGCTCTTGAGAAGATTCCCAACAGTTCTGCGATTATCAAGCTGCGTCCCGGTTCGTTCCGCGAGAGCTCGTGCCGTTCTACGATTGATACCATATTCGCTCGAGTATCGCATACTATCGCCCACGACGAGCCATTTTCAGAACTTTTTGCTTCCGCGGATATCGTTGTTTCTTATTTTTCCACGGTTGTTTTGGAAGCGCTTCAATTTAATAAGCCCACTATTGTCTTCAGCGCTCAAGCAATGGAAAGAGAGTGCATCCGTTTTCATCTCACACAGTACGCGGACGCGGGCGGACTCATCGTCACCTATACGCAGGAAGAACTCGAGATCGCATGCCGTTCGCTCGCGAACGACGAAGCTTTACGCAAGCGCCTGGCACGAGGCGCAGAGAAAGTGCTTACGCAACTCTACTCATTTGATGGCAAGGCCTCAGAGCGTATAGTGGCTCTTATTGAGCGGCTTGCGCAGAAACAAAATGAACATGGAAGCGATTGATATAACAAAAGTGACCGAAGCACCTAAACTCTGGCAAGATATAGTGGATGCGTCTAACGACGGATGGATTTGGCATACATGGTTAGCGCACGAATTTAATCTCTGCGCAAGAGAGAAATTCAAAGCCGAGGACAACTCTTTTTTTATTTATGAAAACGAGGAAGCGGTGGGAGTTGTCTCGCTTATCATTCAAGAAGGAAGCATCGGTAACTTTAAAGAATGCGAAGTGCCATAGCCTTGTTTCCGCGCCGGTCTTAAGCCGGAGCGTGCATCGGCACTTGAGACCTTTGCATTTACAGAACTCGAACAGCGTGCTCGACGTGCAAGGACCGGCCGAGCATCCGTTTTAATGATTCCACCGATGAACCAAGGTAATGAAAGAGAACGAGTAGCGCGCGTAGCTTCAGAACATAATTATCTTTATTTCCCTTTGAGTTTCCATGAGGTTAACGTGAGTCCCAATGCTCTCGAGGCGGCGCGTACACATTATGACTATAAGCATTTCTCATCATTCTTTACAATTACTGTTACGACAGGTTCCGAAGTGACAGACGTTCTTGAGGAGACATACTTTAAACTTCACACAAAAGATGCCGGGGGCCAGTTCCGTTCACGTCTGAGCTATAAAAAGCAAGCGGATATCGCGAGGCAAGGAATGGGTTTTTATGTTGTCGCTCGGCACAATGAAAGTAGCAACGTTGCAGGGATGGCTCTCATAAACTGTTATAAGGGTGCGGCGTACTATAATTCAGTAGCCGTTGACCCTGTATTCCAGAAACTGTGTGTGGGATATCAGTTGCAGTGCCGCGCTATTGAGGAATTGTTGCGCCGCGGCATCCTGCTCTACGACCTCGGATCAAGAGAAGACATTTCAACATGGCATGCGCTCACGTCGGAGAAAAAGCGTGGCATTGCTCGTTTCAAGGATAAATTTTCCCACCATCAATCGCGTGACATCTACTATATAGAAAAATTTTTAGATATGGAATTTTTTCATGCATATCTGGAATCACGGGAGGCTTCACTCAAAGAGTATTTTGGGCTATCCTGAACATATGCACCATGAATGAACGAAAGGGAAAACAAAAAGCGAAGAAGCTTTACGATCAGGAAGCTGGGGGTTATATCAAGCAGTACCAAGAAAATTATGAAGAGTATCCTGCCAACCTCATACGAATACAGTTTGTTATTGAAAGGCTAAAAAAGAATAATGTCAAAACAATTTTGGACGTTGGTTGCGGTACCTGCGGACCAATGATCAAACTTCTTACAAACGGCTTTGTCGTTAAGGGTTTTGATTTTTCAAAAAAGATGATTGAGCAGGGCAGAGAAGAACTCCAGAAAGCTGGCTACGACCCTGAATTAATTCAAGTTGGTGATTTAGAGGATAAATCGGCTTTTTCAAATGAAAAATTTGACGCGATAATTGCTTTGGGCGTTTTCCCTCATATCGTGGATGAGCAGAGGGCACTATCCCATATGCGGAAGTTGTTGAATCCTGGCGGCCTGGTCTTTATTGAGTTCAGGAACGAATTGTTTGCTGTATATACTTTCAACAAATATTCTCTTGAATTTTTCACACAGAAGCTCATTAATGTACATTCCTTACCTCGAGATATCAGTACTGATGTAATGAATTTTTATTCAAAAAAGTTTAAAGCCGGTACTATTGCCAAGAAAAAAGATGGCAAAATAGCTTATGCAGATACGCTGGCTAAGTTCCGCAACCCATTAAGCATAGGAAACGAATTATTCAATCCATGCGGTTTTTCTATTGCTAATCTGCATTTTTATCATTATCATGCACTCCCGCCCGTTTTTGAAAATAGATATCCAAAAATATTCAGGGAATTAAGTCTAAAGTTGGAGAAAACCAATGACTGGAAGGGATATCTGATGGCCTCGGCTTTTGTTGTTGAGGCGAGAAGAACAGATTAGATTGAAATATAAAATATGGAAAAAGGAATAGGCAAAGGAATGTACGAACTCATAGAACGACTGTTTCCTCTCTGTAGAAGCATCACAGGACCCGGCACAAGGGAAACATTAAGAATAATTCAAAAGTCCATCCCGATTCAGATATATGAGGTGCCGACAGGGACAAAAGTGTTCGATTGGACCGTTCCTAAAGAATGGAATATAAGGGATGCATATATAATGGATGCAGAAGGGAAAAAAATTGTTGACTTCAAGAAAAACAATCTTCATATTGTCGGGTATTCTGTCCCGGTCAACAAACGTATTTCTCTTTCAGAACTGCAAGAGCACTTATATTCGCTCCCGGACCAGCCAGAGGCCATTCCTTATGTTACTTCGTATTATGAAGAAAGATGGGGCTTTTGTATTTCGCAGATAGTCAGAGAAAAGCTTAAAGAAGGGGAATATACCGTTTTTATTGACAGCGAATTAAAAGACGGCTCATTGACGTACGGTGAACTTATCATTCGCGGGGAATCTAAAAAAGAAATTTTCATCTCAACGTATGTATGCCATCCCTCAATGGCGAATAATGAACTCTCTGGCCCCGCGGTGACGACATTTTTAGCGAAATGGATTTTGAGCAAACCAAGGCGGTTTACGTATCGCATCATATTTATACCTGAAACCATTGGTTCGATAACCTATTTAAGAAAAAATATAAAAGTGATGAAAAGGAATACAATCGCCGGTTTTAACGTAACATGTGTCGGCGATAATAGAGCATACAGTTATCTTCCAACGAGAGCCGGCGACACCTATACCGATAGAGTTGCCTTAAATGTACTGTTATTTAAACAACCAGATTTTATTACATACTCTTTTCTTGATAGAGGAAGTGATGAACGACAATACAATGCGCCGGGAATTGATCTCCCCGTTTGTTCTGTGATGAGAAGCAAATACGGAACATATCCGGAATACCATACGTCATTGGATAATCTAAATGTGGTGAACCCGGAAGGATTGTCAGGAGCGTATGAAATATTGAGAGAATGCCTCACGCTTATTGAAGAAAACCGCACATATAAAATAAACTGTTTGGGAGAACCGCAACTGGGGAAAAGAGGGTTATATCCCACCATCAGCACAAAATCTTCCGGGAATGAAGTAACAAACATCATGAATTTTATCGCTTATGCTGATGGGGAAAATGATCTACTAGATATCAGCAATGAAACGAAAACCCCGGTGTGGGAGTTATATCCAATTATTGGAAAATTAATGAAAGCGGGTTTATTGACAATAGTTTGATTATTATCAAAAAATTATCACGTACTTGCTATAACAAAATATTTGTGTAATATTATTCTTTATGAATCTTGAGCAGCTCAAGGGTAAAACGGTGTTGATTACCGGCGGCACCGGTTCTTTTGGTAAGAATTTTGCCAAACACATTCTCGCCGGTTCAAAACTGAAAAAACTCATTATATTTTCTCGTGACGAATTGAAACAGTCGCAAATGGAAGCGGAGATACGCGACGAGCGCATTCGTTTTTTTATCGGCGATGTGCGCGACCTTTCGCGATTGGAACGGGCTTTCCACGGCGTCGATATCGTTATACATGCCGCAGCGCTCAAGCAGGTACCTGCGCTTGAATACAATCCATTTGAAGCGGTGAAAACGAACATTCTCGGCAGTCAGAACGTCATTGAAGCGGCGCTCGACCAAAATGTGAAGAAAGCCATACTTGTATCAACCGATAAGGCAGTGATGCCAATTAATCTTTACGGGTCTACCAAATTATGTGCCGAGAAGCTTTTCATCGCGGGCAATGCATACAGTGCAGGGAAGACGCATTTCAGCGTCGTCCGATACGGAAATGTTGTCGGTAGTCGCGGTAGTGTCATTGAAAAGTTGATGCTGAATAAAGATGCGCGCACCGTGCAAATAACCGACGAACGCATGACGCGTTTTTGGATAGACCTGAAGCAGGCGTTTCGCATTGTCCTATTCGCTCTGGAACATATGGAGGGAGGAGAAATATTTATACCAAAAGCGCTATCAATGAAATTAACGGATCTTTTTGGTGTCCTTGCACCAAAAGCGAAACAGGACGTCATCGGTATTCGTCCGGGAGAGAAAGTGCACGAGGTATTGCTGACGAAAGAAGAGGCGCGCCACGCAGTGGGGCTTGAGGACTATTTTGTCATTTTGCCGGAAAATATCAGCTCACTGAAACAAAAAAAAGGACTTCAGAAATTCCTGAAGCGAGGCAAACTGCTGAAATCCGATTTCCAGTTTTCGAGTAATGAGAGCGCCAAACGCCTGTCGCAAAAGACGCTTCTTCGTCTGGTTGAGCAAATGGAAAGAACCTTGAGTCGCTAATGATTCCTTACTCCACACAAAACATTAATGAGGAGGATATCAAAGCGGTCGTGAAAGTACTGCGTTCAGGCTGGCTGACTCAAGGTCCCGCTATTGTGAGATTTGAAAAAGCCATTGCAAAAAAAGTTGGCACAAAATTTGCGGTCGCTTTTAACTCCGGAACCGCCGCACTCCACGCAGCATATTTCGCCGCTGGAATAGGGAAGGAAGGTGAAGTCATCGTCCCCGCGCTTACCTTTGCCGCGACTGCCAATGCCGCGCTCTATCTCGGAGCGAAACCCGTCTTTGCGGATGTTGATCCCGAGACGGGGAACATGAGCGTGAGCGATGCGCGCAAAAAGATAACAAAAAAGACAAAAGCAATTATATCGGTCGACTATGGCGGCCGGCCGGCAGATTTGCGCGAATTCCGCGCACTTACAAAAAAACACAACCTTATTTTCATTGAGGATGCCGCACAAGCGTTTGGCGCGGAATATCGGGGTAAACCGGTTGGCACGCAAGCGGACATGACGATGTTCAGCTTTCATCCGGTAAAGTCCATTACCACGGGCGAGGGAGGCAGTATCGTGACGAACAGTCCAGTGTTTGAGGCGAGGCTTAAACTATTTCGCAGTCATGGTATCAGTAAAGACCCGAAAACATTTGCGCGGAAGAATTATGACGCATGGTATCAGGAAATGCAGGCGCTTGGATTCAATTATCGCATGCCAGAAATGTCCGCGGCTCTCGGCGAAAGCCAGTTGAGGCGCCTTGATTCTTTTATTGCAAAACGCCGCACGGTCGCTAAACGATATCAAAAGATATTAGAGAAGATTCCAAATCTCATGCTCCCGCCAGCCGAACGTGTTTATGAGAAATCAGCTTGGCATCTTTATCCGGTACGGCTTGCACCGAAAATTGCACGAAAGCGCGATGAAGTTTTTGCTAAAATGCGTAAGGCGGGTATTGGCGTACAAGTACATCATGTACCGGTCTACCGGCATCTTTTTTATGAAAAAATTGGTTACAAGAAAGGTCTTTGCCCCATCACCGAGACTTTCGTCGCATCCGAAATTTCTATCCCACTTTCCCCGAATATCACGCAGAAGCAACAAAAGTTTATCGCCACGACGCTGAAACATATTTTGGAATCCCTATGAAAATTCTCGTCGTCAGCGAAACGCCATCGAGCTTCTATTTAAAATACCTCACCTTATTTGTGAGGGCGCTCGCCAGGCACCATAAAGTTTTTGTCCTCACTGGCCAACCGTACGCCGCCGCTTTCCCAAAGAGCGTGCGCAAGGTTGAATCTGCGCCGTTTGAGTATTGCGCGCGCAGCTTTGACGAACAGAGCTTTTTGGAAGTGTTCGCTCTTGCAAAAAAATTGCATGTACGGCACATCCATTTTTGCCGGTTGGTCTATCCACAACGTCTCTACGCGGCGCTCTCTACCGCGCCGGAACTTCGCGTGAAAATTTCCTTCTCCATATTTGGAATTACCGAGATTTATACTCGTCCGATATTCAAAAAGTATCTCGCGCTTCTCTCGCGACACAAAGCGGTTGGCCGTATCCTGGTGCACTCTAATGAACCGCAAGGTACCGCGACGCGCCTCAAAAAAGAAAAAACCTTCCGCGTGAGCGTTCTCTCATGCGTGTACGATCCCATCTATGAAGACCCGCGCGCCTACCGCATCTCGCAGACGGCGGCTCGTAAGCGCCTCGGATTGCCGCGAAACAAAAAACTCGCGCTCTACTTCGGGAATTTCTTTTTTTCTAAAGGAGCGGATATTCTTCTTAAAGCTGCACAGAAATTTCCCAATAAGAATGTCATGTTCGTATTTGCCGGTAACACCACAAGCGCTAACTTCGCGCTTAACCGCAAGGATTTTAACCGCAAGAATATTATCCTCGACGACCGCTTTATCCCCGAAGATGAAGCTGTGTTCTATTTGCGAGCCGCCGACGTGGTAGTGCTTCCATATCGCCGATTTTACAAAGACGGGACGAGCGGGCTTCTCGTGCAGGCAGCACTCGCCGAACGCCCCGCGATGGTGCCGGACATATTTCCTTTCAATGCCGTGGTGCGCACGTACAAAACAGGAATGGTCTTTACTCTTGAATCGCCTTCTGCGCTCGCTCGCTCGATCGCCCAAGCGCTCACGAGTGAAGGAAGGGGCGGATACGCACGCTATATTCATGAGATTGAGAGTTGGAAGGAACTTGCAAAAGCGGCTCTGATGTAATAAAGTATTTGATTATATATATGTTTGACCCCTACAATTCCGGCTTTTGGAAGGGCAAGAAAGTTCTCGTGACAGGAGGAGCTTCCTTTATTGGAAGCCACCTCTGCGAGCGCCTCGTTGACGCAGGTTCAATCGTGCGAGTCGCAGATGATTTCTCTTCCGGCAAACGCAAGAATCTTTCTTCAATCGCCAAGAAAATACGGATATATAAAGGCGATTTGCGTGAACGCCCATTTGCGGAGAAGGTAATGAAGGGTATAGATATCGTTTTCCATCTTGCGGCGAGTCACGGCGGCCGCGGTTTTATCCATACGCACCCGGTTGAATGCTCAACCAATTTAATTCTCGATGGCGTTGTCTTCGCTGCAGCACACAAGGCAAAAGTGGACCGTATTTGTTTCGCTTCTTCAGCATGCGTCTATCCTTCGCATCTGCAGGACTCGCGCGTGGACGGCACTAAAATATTTTTGCGGGAAGAGGACGCACATCATTTTGAACAGGGTAAGGCGAATGCTGACTTGGAATATGGCTGGGCAAAATTTATGGGCGAGATGGTGCTCAACGCCTACTACAAACAGTACGGGCAGAAAAGCGTCTCATGCCGGATTTTCACCGCGTACGGTGAGCGGGAGAACGAGACCCACGCGGTCGTTGCCTTCATCGCCCGCGCATTTATCGGTATGGACCCATACATTATCTGGGGCACGGGCGAACAAGACCGCAATTTTACCTATGTGGGCGATACGGTGGAAGGGCTCATGCGTGCGTGTGAGCGGATAACCGACGGGAGCCCCATCAACGTCGGCACCGCCGAGCACATCACCGTCAACGACGCTGTTGCTGAAGTATTTTCAATCATAGGTTTTACGCCGAAAAAAATTAAGCGCGATCTCACGAAACCTGTAGGAGTGTTTAGCCGCGCGGCGGACACCACCCGAAATCGCGCGCTCCTGAAGTGGGAACCCAAAACAAGTTTTACCGAAGGATTCCGCCGCACTATCAGCTGGTATACCGCCACCAAAGATAAGAAATATGTTCGGGCTAACCTAGAGCGGCTTCTCAACGAGCGTTAACGCGCTTGACAAAACATGGCTATCTGCTATGCTGAATAGCAGAGTTTTCTGGTCATTAAATTAAGCGAAGAGGAGGAAATGTCATGAGAATGACAAATAGTCAGTATGCAGAGGTTTTTGACAGGACCTCGGGATTGGGAGTTGTCCGAGCCTGTGTTGACCTTGTCGTCACAAGCCAGAAAGGGATCGCGCTCGTTAAGCGCAGCATCCCACCACAGGTCGGTGCCTGGCACTTGCCTGGTGGCAAGATCGAGAGCGGCGAAAGCTTTGAAGAGTTCGCCGCCAGAACAGCACATCACGACCTCGGCATAGAAGTCGAGATTGTCGGCGCGGTCGGCGGTATGAATTTTCCCGCCGAGAAGTCGACCATGGAAATCGATGGCGTGGAGTGCGAGATCATCGTCCACTCTATGTCAGTCGTTCTCCACTGCCGCGCGAAGTCATTGGACATTCGCGGCAGTGCGGAATGGAAGAACGTTGGGTGGTTCACCGCCGCACCAATCCCAGCGCATTCCATTCACATTCCGTGGCTTCTCGAGCACAGTTTCTTTACACCGGCTTGATCCGGTGCTCACTGCAACGCTCGCCACATTCCGGTGGCGAGCGTTTTGATTTGCAAAAGAATATAAATCTTGTACTATCAGCGTATGAAAAAGTCCCAAGGCACCGGGCAAAAGCTGTGGGAAAAGGCAAAGAAGCTCATTCCCGGCGGGAATCAGTTGCTTTCCAAGCGTGCGGAAATGTTTTTGCCGGAGCAATGGCCCGCTTATTATTCAAGAGCGAAAGGATGCGAAGTGTGGGATCTTGACGGTAATCGTTATGTAGATATGGGCAGAATGGCGGTGGGGAGTTGCCTACTCGGTTATGCCGATCCGGATGTCAATAGGGCAGTGAAAGATGCGGTGGACCGCGGTTCAATGTCAACGCTGAATGCACCCGAAGAAGTAGAACTTGCGGAGCTTTTGTGCAAAATACATCCTTGGGCGCATATGGCGCGCTTCGCGCGCGGTGGAGGAGAAGCAATGGCTATCGCGGTGCGCATCGCGCGCGCCTCTACCGGTCGTGACATCATTGCTTTTTGCGGTTATCACGGTTGGGCCGATTGGTATCTGGCGACAAATCTCGGTACAACCGATGGGCTCAAAGAACATCTGCTCGCCGGGCTTGAAGCAAAAGGCGTACCGCAAGGGTTGCGCGGCAGTATTTTCCCTTTTCGCTACAATCATTTTGAAGAGCTTGAAGCGATCGTTAAGCACGCGGGCTCGCGACTTGCGGCGATTGTCATGGAACCGCTCCATAACGAAGAACCGAGAAATGATTTTCTTAAAAAAATTCGCACAATCGCCGACAGAGCCGGCGCTGCTCTTATTTTTGATGAAGTATCAATCGGCTGGAAGCTCACTTACGGAGGTGCACATCTTATATACGGTGTCAATCCCGATATCGCCGTTTTCAGCAAAGCGATGAGCAACGGCTTCCCGATGGCGGCGGTTATCGGCACGCGCTCCGTGATGCAGGCGGCGCAGAATACTTTTATATCAAGTACCTACTGGACTGACCGTACCGGCCCTGTAGCGGCACTTGCAACGCTTAAGAAAATGAAGAGATTGAATGTGCCGAAACGTATCGCCGCCGCGGCCGCGCAGATGCGCGCGGGCTGGGCAAGCATAGCAGAAAAACATGGACTGAAAATCAAAATCAGTGGACCGGTCGCCTATAATACGTTCTCTTTCCTCTCTGAAGACACACAGGCGCTGAGAACGCTCTTTACGCAGGAAATGCTTGAACGCGGATTTCTCGCGTCAACCGAATTCAATCCTTCCTGTGCCCATACTTCCGCGCATATCAAACGCTACATTCGTGCGCTCGACAACGTATTCGCCGAGATTCGTAAAGCAATAGACACTAACTCCGTACATAAACGTCTCAAAGGACCAATCGCACATTCCAACTTTGAACGTCTGAACTAATAAAAAAGTGGGCGAAGCTCGCGCTTCGCCCACTAAGGCGTTTGTTGACTAATGACGCAGCCGCAGCATCGCGTCTATCTGCCCATAAGTTTTCACGAGAATGTCCTTTTGTTTACAGAACTTTAGGATTTCCTCGTGCATCTGGAGTTTCGGATCGTAATAGGGGACAACATGCGGATGGAAGACGAGGGGGACAAATACCGTTTTCTCCACCTCATTCGCACGACGAAGCGCCTCTTCTAAGAGCTGAATGTAATATCCATTCATTTTTGTTCCTCGAACGCTGAAGCTCTCTTCTTCCTCGTCAAAGACTAAAAGCTTTGTTGGTTGTACGAAGTGCACATCATAGGCACCGACCGCGGGAATTTCGAGAATGTCCCCGAATCCTTCTTTGCTGTAGAAGAACGATGTCGTATTCTCGCCGGGCACGTTCCACTCTCGCTGTCCTGCCTTAAGCCATGAAGACACGTACCGAAGCCCATTGTTTCGTATCGCCTGAAGTATTTCGCGATTTTCGGAACCGAAGGGCTGAACATTTCCCATAGGCGTGCGCAACCCTATTGGTTGGACGCCAAGCCAGCGCACGATCGTTTCATTCGCTTTCCGTAACTGTTCGTTGGCCTCGGAGCCGACAATCGTTCGCGAAAGTTTCTGTAATACCTAACATACCTCTTGAACACTTTTGAGCGGTGATTGTAACACGACCGACGAGACGTGATTTTGAAGTTTTTGCATAAGGTATTCTTTCGGCGTCTTTCCCTTAAGCGCCATGTGCGGACGTCTCTCATTGTACTCCCGCTCCCATCCTTGCAAGAGGCGTATGCAATGCTGGATTGATACGAAGCGGTTGATCCCATAGAATTCTTCTCCATCGGTGCGGTGCGACCGCTCCACCTTGCCGTTCTCTTCGGGAGAACGGATCTTAATTTTGCGATGGCTGATACCAAGGTCCTGCAAATGCCAGGAGAACTGTTCCGAAAACTCGGAGCCGTTGTCGGTCTGAATTTGTTTGATGGCGAACGGAAGTGCTTTTTGCACCTTGTCCACGAAATCAGCCGCATTCTTCACGGTGTTGTGATCATAGATGCGGAGGACTCGGTATCTCGTGCAGTCATCGATGGCGGTGAACTGATAGTATCGCTTGCCCGCAAATGCTTCGGAATTAAGGAATTTAACGTCAACTTGTAGTCGATCACCCGGGAGTGGTTTTTCGTATCGTTGCGGATAGCGTTGCCATTTCTTCCTGTACGTCAGGCGGTTGAGACTGTGTTCTTTGTAGAGGCGCCAGATAGTGGTTTTGGAGACGAACCAGTTGTACTTCTGCTTCAGATGATACGACATGCGAACCGGACCGTACCCACGCTGAAGCCGTAGCTCGATAATCTTTTCTCGCACATCCTTTGGGAGCCATCGGTGAATTTTGTACGGTCGACACGACTTCGAGCGCAGCCCTTCTTCTCCGAGGCTCAGGTACCGGTGGTACCAGAAGTAGAAGGTGCCCCTCGCAATGCCGAAGTACCGGCATGTCGGGGCCACTTTCTTGGTGATGTTTTGATAACACTCGATCCAGCGCAGGCGCTGTTGAGCACGAGGATCGTTAAGTACTTTTCTCGTTTCCATACTTTGTGGGTGAAAGTTGATAATTTTCGCTCACACAAAGTGTACAGGAGGTGGTGGGACACTATATTCGCAACACCCAGGCATTAAAGTTGCGAAGGTATTGAACCATTACGCTTGGCTGACAGGATGGGAAAAAGATGAAAGAAGAGCCGGACGGTAAAGACCTCCGGCTCTTTGTATTTTTATGTTATAATGTTAATACGATATCGACACATCATTTATTGAGCGATATGTATATGCAAAAAACTGTAGCTATCATTCAAGCGCGGATGGGCTCGACTCGGTTGCCCGGCAAAATTTTGAAGCCGATTTTAGGATGGCCGATGCTTGCACAAATGCTTGAACGCGTAAAACAAGCGAAAAAGATTGACGCAATTGTTGTCGCGACAACTGATAAGACAGAAGACGATGCCATTGCACAACTTGCGCAGGAATGCAGTGTCAATTGTTTCCGCGGAGACGAAAACGACGTGCTGGATAGATTTTATAAGGCGGCCAAAGAAGCCGGTGCGAGCATTGTGGTACGGCTCACGGGCGATTGTCCGCTCCATGATCCTGCGGTCATTGATGAAGTCATTGGGCGCTTTTTGAACAATAAGCTTGATTATGCATGCACCCCTGTGAATTATCCCGAGGGATTAGATACCGAAGTATTTTTATTTTCAGCGCTTGAACGCGCATGGAAGAGCGCGACATTGCCGTCCGAGCGCGAACATGTGACGCGATATATCCGCAATCACCCGGAATTATTTAATGTTGGTGAGTTATGGAAACAAGGCGACTATGATTACTCCGTTATGCATTGGTCGGTGGATACCGAACAGGATTTTGATTTTGTGACAAAAGTATTTGAGCAACTTTATCCGGTCAATCCACGTTTTAACAAAGACGATGTGTTTGAATTGCTCGCACGGCGGCCGGAACTTCTGGAGATAAATAAAGGAGGTACTGGATATGAGGGTTTAGCAAAATCTTTGAAAGAGGATATGGTTGTAAAAAGTCATCTATGACAACACAAAAAAGTAAACTCGTACTCGGCACCGTTCAGCTCGGCATGAAATACGGGCTCAACAATACTCATGGACAACCGACAAAGAAAGAATCCTTTGCGATATTGGATGCGGCGCTTGCCGTCGGCATTACCACATTTGATACTGCATATGCGTACGGCACCTCCGAAGACATTCTCGGCGCATGGATTCAGGAACGTTCCCTGGCGGGGAAGGTCCATATCATTTCAAAAATGAAACCGCATGTTCTGAACGATTATCCTGACGGAACGAAAGCCGCTGATATCGTACGAAGGGAATTAGTAAAATCATTACAGCGTCTTCATGTGGAGTCTCTTGACGGTTATTTATTTCACTCACCGTATTACATCTATCTGCACCATATGGTTGAAGGATTGCAAAAAGCTCGGGATGCCGGCATGGTGAAAAATATCGGCGTGTCAATCTATGACGAGCCCGAAGCCCTTCAAGCGGTTGAACTCGGCGTTGACTATGTGCAGGTGCCGTACAATGCATTTGACCAGCGGTTGGACGCCACTGATTTTTTTGGCATAGCGAAGAAAAATAATGTAACCGTTTTTGCTCGCAGTCCTTTTCTGCAGGGATTAGTGCTAATGCGACCGAACCAGTTGCCGAAGCATCTTTCTTATATCCAGCCGTATCTAGAGCAGTTTATTGAAATTATCGGACGATATCACCTGTCTCCTGTTCAGGCCGCGCTCCTCTTTGCGAACGAACACTGCAGGGCGGATTATATAGTTTTCGGTGTTGAAACTCTCTCTCAACTAAAAGAGAATATTGCCACCGTGAAAGATTCTGCATCTTCTCTTGGCAGTGGTTGGATCCTTGAAATAGAAAATTGCTTCAGGAATATTAATCATGGAGCCATTAATCTGAGTTTATGGAGCACGATAAAGCGATGAATTATCTATGACTCCAGATGCGATTATCATTTTATCCGCAGGCTCCATTGCGTATGAAGAAGGCGGGAGGACCCATTGGCGCGCTACAACATACGACAATAGCGATGCGTTCGGGACACTTGGCGGCCGCGATCGCCTAGAAGCCGCCGCTCTGCTTGCCGAAAAATATCCGGATGCGTATTTCGTAACGGTCTCACGCAACTTTACGGGCCTCCCAACGTTGGCGCAGATATATGCCGATGAATTGCGCGAATTGGGCGTGGCACCTGAACGCATCATACAAGAGGAACATTCGACAAACACTGAGACCGTTGTACAACAAGCAATACGGCTCGCACAGAAAAAAGGATGGAAGAAAATCCTTTTCCTTTCAAGCGATTACCATCTCCCGCGTATCATCGCGTTTTATCGCCGCCAGAAAGATGACATCTTAGGAGATTTTGTTTCTTCCGAATCGATACTTGGTGCAGTTGATTCGAAATTTGCCGCGCGATTTGCCGCGGTGCAGAAAACTGCCGCGTACCAAACGCGGATTGCATCGGAGGCGCGCGGACTTGCAGCCCTTGAGGAAGGTGCCTATCAGAGCGCTCCCGCAGAAGACAAACACGAGCACTAGAGGTATTATCCCGTTACAATATGAACAAAAAAACCGTCATCATCACCGGCGTATCATCGGGTCTCGGAAAGGCCCTTTTTGATACCCTGCGCGGCACGGGTGTGCGTCTCATCTGTATTTCGCGCACATTTCTTAGCTATCAAACTGCACTTTCAGACAAAAATGTGACGTTGCTCGTATGCGACCTCAGCAATGTGAAAGAAGTATTTTCTATCACCCAGAAATTGAACAAGATTTTGGAAGGTGCAAATGACATTGTTTTTATAAACAACGCCGCAACAATCGCGCCAATAGGGCTCATCGGCGAGATTGACGACGGGGCGATTGTCGCGGCTGCGAATATAAATTTTGTGAGTCCCATGCTCATCATGAATGTTTTGTGCAAGTTACAAAAAGCGAAAAAACTTACCTTTATTCATCTCACAACAGGTGCGGCACGCACGCCCATCATTGGCTGGCCGTTGTACTGTTCCACCAAAGCCGCGCTCAAAATGTTCTTTGCGATAATAAAGAGGCAATATAAGAACAACAAAAGATTTATCGTCCACGAATTTGACCCCGGCGTGATGAACACGCCCATGCAAAAACAGATACGGCAATCCTCGCGCAAGAATTTTCCGCGCGTTGAAGAGTTTAAAAAACTGCAACGGGCGCGCAAACTGTCAAACCCGTTGTTTGTCGCGCAGAAATTAGTCAAGCGCTATATACGCGTATGAAGATAGGCGTCCTCGCAGATATTCACGGCAATAATATTGCGCTTCACGCGGTACTGGAAGAAGCGTTAAAAGAGGGCATTGACCGGCTTTTTGTGCTTGGTGATTTCGTTGGTTATTACTACAGTCCGAACGAAGTACTTGCGCAACTGGCGAATTTTAAAACGACGATGATACGCGGCAATCACGAAACGATGATGGAGGTGGCGCAACATGATGAAGTGTTAGCAAAAAAGATACGCGCGAAATACGGAAGCGGAGCATCGCTCGCGCTGGAAAACCTTTCTAAAGAACAGATTAAGCAGTTACGAGAGCTTCCAGAAACCGCCGAAATTGCTCTTGATGGCGTAACGTTCCTATTGTGTCACGGCTCTCCGTGGGACACGAATGAATATATATATCCGGATGCGGATGAGACGACGCTCCGTGCGTGCGCATCGCAAGGGGCGGATTTCGTATTGCTTGGACACACCCATTATCCCTTGATGTATACCTATAAAGGCAAGGTCGTACTTAACCCGGGATCGGTAGGGCAGCCGAGGGATATAGGAAATATGGCGAGTTGGGCTATTATTGATACCGCGAATCGGAGCGTTATACAAAAACGGACAATGTTCGATACCGCTCCGATTCTGCAAGAAGCGCAACGCAGAGACCCTGCGGTTCCTTATCTCGTGGACGTGCTCCGAAGAAAAAAGATATGAAAAAATATAAATCAATTTTGGTAACCGGTTGCGGAGGCGACATCGGCACCGGTATCGGCCGCATCCTAAAAGAAACTGGTCTCGTGCAAACGATTATTGGCGCCGATATACGTCCGGACAATGCAGGAATATGCGTTTTTGACACCTGTGATGTGCTGCCGAGGGCGGATGACTCGCAATATTTTGACGTTCTTGAACAGCTCGTTAAGAAATATTCTGTGGACTTGCTGATTCCTATGTCCGAGGCCGAGATACGTTTGTGGTATCGAAACGATTATTCCGAAACGTTTGCCGGAGTGCCGGTGGTTATGCCGAATCGTGAAGTGTTCGATGTCGCTATCGACAAGCTTGTTACCGCCGAGTTTTTAAAGTCACACGGCCTGCCGTATCCCTGGACTATGCTGGTTCGCGACGGGACCCCGCGCGCGTTCCCCTGCATCATTAAAAGTCGCGGTATCGGAAGCAAAGGAGGAGTTGAAATTGTTGATAAATTCTCGGTTTCCTATTTTAGTGCCAAGCGCCCCGACAATATCTGGCAAGAATACCTTGAAGGCGAAGAGTACACCGCCGGCGTCTACGGTTGTCAGAATGGAGAAATACGAACTATCGTTATGAAGCGGAAACTTTCCGGCGGTATGACGGGCTACACTTCGGGAGGGGAAGTTGTTGACGAACCGGACATAACGCGCGTGCTCATGCAACTGGCGAAGGGACTTTCGCTTAAAGGCAGTATCAACGTCCAATTACGGCTCACAAAAAAAGGGCCTGTCATATTTGAAATAAATCCGCGTTTCTCCAGCACCGTCGTATTCCGGCATAAACTGGGATTCAAGGACGTGGTGTGGTCCTTGGAAGAAAAGTTGGGATATCCCGCCTCTTCGTATGTGCCGCCCAAAGCGGGTACGAAATTCTACAAGGGCTATACGGAATACATCACATCCACATCTTGACAACAGCGTTTTAATGAGTATTCTATTTACAGGCGCTCATTTTGTTATTAACATTAAAAAAGAAAGGGAGGTATCATGAAAAAAAATACGGTCAAAATAGGAAAGCGCACGATTGGACCAGGACAGCCGGTCTTTATGATCGCAGAGATGTCCGGTAATCACAATCACAACGTCAGGCGTGCACATGCCATCGTTGATGCCGCCGCGGATGCCGGTGCCGATGCCCTTAAGCTCCAAACCTATACCGCCGATACCATCACGCTCAATTCCGACCGACCCGAGTTTCTCGTCACGTGGCAGAACAAAAAGCGTACGCTCTATGACCTTTACCAAGAAGCGGGAACGCCGTGGGAATGGCATGCGGAGCTTTTCGCTCATGCGCGTGAACGCGGCATGATACCGTTCTCTTCGCCCTTCGATACGACCGCGGTTGACTTTCTTGAGCGACTCAATGTTCTTCTCTATAAAGTCGCCTCGTTTGAAGTCGTAGACATTCCGCTTCTTGAAGCGATAGGGAAGACGAAGAAACCGGTCATCATGTCGCGCGGGATGTCGAGTTTTGAAGAGCTCCAGCTCGCTATTGATACCCTGCGCAACGCCGGCACCAAAGATATCGTAATTCTGCATTGTGTAAGCGCATATCCGGCGAAGCCAGAGGATATGAATCTGAAAACGATTCCGTACATTGCGGAACGCTTTGGCATTCCGGCGGGATTATCAGACCATACGCTTGGCACTGATGTCGCCGTTGCTGCGGTAGCGCTTGGTGCTCGGGCGATAGAAAAGCACATGACACTCAAGCGTGCCGAGGGCGGTGTTGATTCGGAGTTCTCGCTTGAACCGGCCGAGTTCGCGGCGCTCGTCCAGTCAGCGCACATTGTAGAAAGTGCGCTTGGGAAACCGACTGATGCGCGCGGCGCGCGCGAAGAAGGAGAAGCCCGATTTCGCAAGTCGCTATTCGCGGCGGCCGATATCAAAAAGGGCGAGATCTTTACCGAGAAGAATATCCGCTCGGTGCGACCGAGCGCGGGCTTACCGTCCAAGTATTATCATCAAGTGTTGGGTAAGCGCGCAACGCGCGATATTTCCTTCGCATCGCCGCTTAAATGGAATATGGTCCAAGGCGGGCGGCGAAAATAGCTTAAATGCAGACGTTTTCGTTTTCTGGCTCCTCGCCGCGAGGAGCCAGTTTCTTTTAGCGGCTCGTACAGGTTATAGTTACCATTACCATATGAAGAATACTTTGGCGACGCTCTGGCAGGCGTTTCGCAGATATCGATGGCACATCGCGGTACTCGTGGTGTTTGGGTTCTTGAGCGCCATACTAGAAGGCATCGGCATCAACGCTGTCATTCCGCTCGTATCTTTTTTCACTGGTGCAAGTAGCGGGCCGACTGATTTCATTACTCACACCATTCAAATACTGTTCGGCTTCTTCCACATACCATTCAGTTTCCGTTATCTGCTCGGTTTCATTTTTTGTCTATTCATATTGCGAGCATTGTCCGTCGTCGTGTTCGGCTACGTTCGCGGCTGGATAAGCGCGGACTTCCTCGGCAAAGAAAGCGAGGACGTGTTGCGCCGAACGCTCCTTTCTTCGTGGTCATTTTCGCTGAAGCAGAAAATAGGCACCATGCACAATACACTCGTGCGTGACATTCAACAGACCGGAGCGCTTCTCGGCACGGTGGCGCAGATCGTTCAATCGTTCAGCGGTTTCCTTATGTATCTCTTAGTAACCATCAATATTTCACCGACCATGACGTTGTATACGCTTGGCGGCGGCGCCATCCTCGTGTTCTTTTTGCAGCCGCTTCTTCGGCGTGCCAAGCGTATCGCGGAGCAAGCGGCAGGAGTTGAGAAGCAGTTCGCGCAATTTCTAAGCGAGCACATCATCGGATTGAAATCCGTCAAAGCCGCCGGTGCGGAGCGCTCCGCTATTGCGGATGGCAACGAGCACATACAGCTCCTGCGTTCTCTTTCAATACGACAATCACTCGTTCATTCCATTAGCACCAGTTTCTTCCAGCCGTTCAGCATCGTCCTCGTCATCGTGCTTTTTTTGCTGACGTATCACACACCCTCGTTCAACGTCATTTCATTTGCGGCTTCATTGTATCTGATACAAAAAATGTTCACGTATCTCGAGTCCGGACAAGCCGCTCTGCAGTCGGTAGGCGAGCTGGTTCCGTATACACAGAATATCGCCGCGTTCAAGCGCAAGCTTGATCTGCATCGCGAGCTATCCTCGGGCGATGCACCCTTTGCCTTTGCAAGAGAACTTTCTTTTAAAAATATCTCATTCTCATATGATGAAGACAAACCAATTTTAAGCGGAGTCAATTTTTCGATACGAGCAGGGGAAACAACGGGACTCATTGGACCTTCGGGCGCAGGGAAAACGTCAATTGCCGACCTCATCTTGCGTCTTTTCAAACCGGACGAAGGTTCACTATTACTTGATGGAGTGCCGAGCGAATCTATTGCTCTTGAGGCATGGCGCAAACATATCGGCTACGTATCTCAAGATGTGTTCCTGCTCAATAGCTCTATTGAAGAAAACATTCGGTTTTATAATCAGACGTTGACCACTGAAGATATCGAGAACGCCGCAAAGCAAGCGAATATCTATGACTTCATTAAGGAATTGCCTCAAGGATTCAAGACGGTAACGGGCGACCGAGGCGTCATGCTCTCGGGCGGACAGCGCCAACGTGTCGCGCTTGCCCGTGCGCTTGCCGGCAAACCAGCGCTTCTTCTATTGGACGAAGCGACGAGCGCTCTTGATTACGAATCAGAAAAACTTATCCATGAATCTATTCGAGCGCTTCATGGGGGTGTAACGGTACTTATCATTGCGCATCGTCCATCTACTGTCGCCGAGGCCGATACTATTCTCGTATTGAATCATGGTCACATAGAAGAGCGCGGTTCGCCGCAGGAACTTCTCCGAGACAGTGAGTCGTATTTCTACAAAATGCAGGAGGCGTAAAAGCTCGCCGTGTCTGTGGTATAGTATGACTATCATGCGGGATAAGGAGATAGCGAAGCAGATTGCGAGGTGGGTGGCGCTCGGAGCGCTTTTCCTCATACCGCTCGCGCCGCTTATCGTTGCGAATTCGCTCTTTTTCCCCTTTATCACCGGGAAAGCGTTTTTCTTCAGGATTCTTGTAGAAATCGCTGTGTGTGCGTGGATAGTACTCGCATTTCTTGATAAAGAATATCGTCCGCGCTTTTCTTGGATTGGAGTTGCGGTGCTCGCTTTCGTCGCGTGGATGTTCATCTCGGATCTTTTCGCAATTAATGTTGCAAAGGCTTTTTGGAGCAATTTTGAGCGCATGGAGGGTTGGGTACTACTCATTCATCTTCTTGGTTTTTTCTTTGTGGCGAGCGCGGTGCTGCGGGTGGAAAAGAAGTGGCGTGCGTGGTTTCTCGCGTCTCTCGGTGTTTCTTGTGTCGTTTCCGCATACGCATTTCTGCAACTCGCGGGCACGCTGGCTATCCATCAAGGTTCTTCCCGCATTGACGCCACGTTCGGCAATTCTGCGTATCTCGCGATTTATCTTCTTTTTAATACCTTCATCGCGCTTTGGCTCGCGTCAACTGAGAAGCGTCCATGGCTCAAATGGTCATTGTTCGCGCTCGCTTTCATAGAGGCAGTACTCATCTTTTTTACCGAGACGCGCGGAACAATCTTAGGATTTATTGGCGCGCTCGCGCTCGCCGCGCTTATCGCCGCGTGTACCGCGGGCAAACATATTCGTCGCATCGCCATCGGCGCGCTCGCGATTATTTTGATCCTTGCGGGCGGTTTTTATTTTGCGCGCAATTCTAATTTCATACAGAACAATCACGTACTCCAACGCGTTGCCTCCATTTCGCTCTCTGATGGCCAGACGCGTTTCACCATCTGGCATATGGCATTTGAGGGGATGCTCGAACGTCCTCTTACGGGCTGGGGACAAGAGGGCTTCAATTATGTTTTCAATAAATATTATGACCCGTCGCTATATCAACAGGAGCCGTGGTTTGACCGTGCACATAACGCCTTCATTGATTGGCTCGCCGCAGGAGGCATTCCAGCATTTCTTCTCTATCTTTCACTTTTCGGCTCCGCCATTATATTGCTCTGGAAAAGTTCAACGCTCTCACGCCCGGAGCGTATCGTGCTTACCGCGGCGCTCGTCGGCTATGCCTGCCACAATCTTTTTGTTTTTGACAACCTTTATTCATATATATATTTCTTCGCGATACTCGCACTCATTGATTCGCAGGTTGCGCGGCCGATTGCCCGTTTTGAACGCGCGCCCGAACTTGCCGCGACAGATGGGATGACGTATGCTCTTCCGATCGGTGCCGTCGCCGCTTTTGCACTCGTTTGGTATATCAATATCCCCGGAATGCAAGTCGCGGCGAAGCTCATTACGGCGCTTTCGCCTTCTGCCGCCGGAATTGAAGGGAACATCGCTGCGTTTGAAGACCTTGCCGCACATCCGGCGTTCGCGGCGCAGGAAGTTCGCGAACAAATCATTTCCTCCGCGGCAAGTATTGTGCAAAGTCAGTCGGCGACAGATGCTGAAAAACAGCAGGCGGTCTCGCTTGCCATAACCGAAATGCAAAAACAGGTTGCTGCGTATCCGCAAGACGCGCGCGAGCGGCTCCAACTCTCATATGCGTATCGCGTTGCGGGCGACAACGCCGATGCGCTCAAGCAAGTCCAAGCCGCGATTCTTCTCTCGCCGAATAAAGAGGAATTCTTTGTTGAAGCGGGCGCGATTGAATGGGATTTGAATGACGTCAAAGCGGCACAAACAGATTTCAATAAGGCGTATGCGCTCGGTCCCTCGTTCTCAGATCTCGCCACGTATGCGGCCGCCGGCGATATTGCCGCCGGAGACCAGTCAACGGGCAACAAAATCCTGCTTAGTACCTTCGGCACCACGACCCTTGACAGCGATATTCTCGCAGTTGCTTATTATCAAGCGAGAGATTGGCCGCAACTTATCGCCATTTGGAAATCGCGCGCGGAGAAGCCCGGCGCAAGTGTTGAGATCTGGTTTTCTCTCGCCTCGGCATATTATGTCGCGGGTGATGCTGCAGACGCCATTGCAACGATTCATGCCGCGGTCGCACTGTATCCGGACGCATCTTCCTCCGGCGCCGCCGCCATCAAACAAATAGAAGCAGGTAAATGAATCTGCAAGAAAACATCTCTCTCGCGCCGTTCACGACATTTCATATCGGGGGACCGGCGCGTTTTTTTATAGAAGCACGAACTGAAAAAGAAATAAAAAACGCAATTGCCCGCGCACGTAAACTTAATCTCCCGATATATCTTCTTGGCGCCGGAAGTAATCTGCTTGTACCGGACATCGGTGTTGAAGGCATTGTGCTCAAAATAGCACTGCACGATATTGCGTTTGAAAATGAAAGTGACGCTGCGCGACTCATTGCCGGTGCCGGCACACTTTGGGAAACGGTTGTGAATGCCGCGAGCAAACGTGGTCTTTTTGGCATTGAAAATCTCGCGGGTATTCCCGGAACGATGGGCGGTGCCTCGGTGCAAAATATCGGCGCGTATGGCGCGGAACTCGCTGACACGTTTGACTATGCCGATGTCGTTGATAGTATAACGGGCGCACAGAGGCGTATCAACCGCACCGAGGCCGCATTCGGATACCGCACCAGTTTTTTCAAAGAGCATCGTACACTTATTATCATACGTACCGCATTGCGTTTCTCGAAACAAGCGTTTCCGAACATCACTTATCCGAATCTCATACGCGCGCAAGAGGCGGGCACGCCGCTTCAAACGCCGTCCGAGATCGCACGCGCCGTTCGCGTCATTCGCTCCGAGATGTTTTCTCTCACGACGAAGGAGGGCACTGCGGGATCATTTTTTAAGAATCCTATTATTTCAAATGCACGCGCCGAACAGCTTTCAAAACGTTTTCCGGGACTCCCGCTGTTTCCCGAGAGAGATAACATGGTAAAAATACCGCTCGCATGGCTTCTGGACCACGCGCTTTCTCTCAAGGGATTTTCAAAGGGCCGCGTGCGGCTTTATGAAAAACAGCCGCTGGTGATTGTTGCGCGCGCCGGAGCAACCGCTGCAGACGTAGACGCGTTCGCGCGCAAAATCGCGGAGCGCGTTCTCTCTATGACGGATATTGTGATTGAGCGCGAAGTAGAGACATTCGGCACACGATAGTTTTTTGCAAAGTTATCCACACATATTTTTTTTCGGCACAAAAAGGTTTTTTTATGCGCGATAATGACAAGTAGAAACGTTTGCGCAATAAAAAATTGGTTCGTGCGCAGACGGGTCGACATATCAACCTTTATCTTAATTCGCAACCACCATGGCAAAGAGACGTAAGGCCGCGAAGAAAGCGGGAAAAAAGAAGCGCGGATAGTTTTGTTTGAAGAAAAATCCTTCCGTTGACTGACGGAGGGATTTTTCTTTTTGGCTCAAATGCAAGATAAGTGATATAATGCGCCATAATGTTTGATTTCTCGCACTTTTTTTCTAAAAATCAGTCTGAGGCCTTTCTGAAAACCGCGGCGCCAATTGTGGCGGCGACGAATGTCCTGTCCAAGGAACTCTCCGAACTCTCGGATGAAGCGATTCGAGCGCGCTTTGACGAAGTGCGCGCTCGAGCGAAGGAGGCGGGCGCGGCGGCCGAGCAGGACATCCCGCTTATCTTTGCGCTCGTGCGCGAGGCGGCTCGTCGCACACTCAGACAATCTCATTTTGATGTGCAACTGGCCGGCGGTCTTGCGCTTCTCCGCGGCAAAATCGCCGAGATGCGGACCGGCGAAGGGAAAACGCTCGTTGCCACATTACCGGCGACTTTCCATGCGCTTTCGGGGAAGGGCGTGCAGATTGTCACCGTTAATGATTATCTCGCCCGCCGCGATGGCGTGTGGATGGGACAGGTCTACGATTATGTTGGTCTCACGGTCGGTGTTGTGACGAGCGTCGGCGCGTATCGCTACGACCAATCGCATGTGGCGGAAGAAGAAGCGAAAGAATTAGACAGCGAGCGCGATGCCGCGGGCTCGTTTAAAGTTTTCTACGACTATCTGCGCCCCGCGACTAAAAAAGAGGCATATGCGTGCGATATCACCTATGTCACCAACAATGAACTCGGATTTGATTATTTGCGTGACAATACTGCCTATGACGCGTCGCAGATCGTGCAGCGAAGTTATTATTATGCGATTATTGACGAAGTTGATTCCATTTTAATTGATGAAGCGCGCACGCCGCTCATCATCTCGGGGCCTTCCGGCGATTCGGAATCATTTTATGAGCAGTTCGCACATATCGTGCGGGGCATGCGAGAGGGAGAGGATTATACCGTTGATGAAAAACAAAAAGCGATTCAGATTACCGAAGCGGGAATGAAGAAGGCCGAAGACGCGCTCGGTCTGGAGAATCTCTATACCGAGGGCGGAATGAAATACGCGCATCATCTGGAAACAGCCGTGCGCGCACAAGCGCTTTTCCATAAAGATAAGGAATATGTGGTGCGCAACGGCGAAATTATCATCGTTGATGAATTTACGGGGAGAATGCAGCCGGGCCGCCGTTGGTCGGAGGGTTTGCATCAGGCGATAGAGGCGAAGGAAGGTGTTTTGGTACATGCGGAAACGCGTACGTATGCATCGGTTACCTTCCAAAATCTCTTTCGCATGTATGAGCGGCTCGCCGGCATGACGGGTACCGCGCTTTCGTCGGAAGAAGAATTTTATACCGTCTACGCGCTTGATGTCGTCGTGGTGCCGACCAATAAACCATCACAGCGCAAGGATTATGACGACCTTATATTCCAAACAGCGGCAGGAAAGTATCGCGCCGTTGCGCGTGCGGTGAAGGAGCGTTATGCAAAGGGCCAACCGGTCTTGGTGGGAACCGTTTCTATTGAAGATAATGAAATTGTCAGCACGTATCTGACGAACGAAGGCGTGCCGCACGAAGTGCTGAATGCGAAGAATCATGAACGCGAAGGCGAAATCATCGCCGAAGCGGGGAAGGAAGGACGTGTGACGGTCGCGACCAATCTCGCGGGCCGTGGCGTTGATATCAAGCTCGGTGGCGCGCTCGCCACGAGCGAGATGCGCGCCTCGGTCATTGAGAAGGGAGGTCTGATGGTTCTCGGTACCGAACGGCACGATGCGCGCCGCATTGACAATCAATTGCGCGGACGTTCCGGCCGTCAAGGCGACCCGGGCGAGACGCGTTTTTATGTTTCTTTGGAGGATAAACTGATGCGTGTTTTCGCGTCCGAGACGTTGAAGAAGGTCATGGGTCGTTTCGGCATTCCCGAGGACGAACCCATTGAAAGCGCGCTGATTACCCGGTCTCTGGAAACCGCACAGGGGCGTATCGAGGGGTTTAATTTTGACTCGCGGAAACAAGTTCTTGCCTACGATGACGTGATGAACACTCAACGTCTCGCCATATATGCGCGCCGCCGCGCGGCGCTTGTAGGAAGCGATGCAGAGATTGAGGCGCTTTTCCATGAGCTTCTTTTAAATAATGATGCGGCGCGCGGCGCGTTTGAATCAAAAAAAATAGAATTCGGCGACGCGTTCACCGCCCACTTGCGCCGTCTCCTTTTGCAGGTCATTGATATATTTTGGCTTGAGCATCTTGAGACCATGGATTACCTGCGGCGTTCAGTATCGCTTCGCGCGTACGGGCAGCGGGACCCTTTAATTGAATATCGGCGCGAAGGACTCGCGCGTTTCCGTCAGCTGGAAGCGGATATTAAGGCAGCGGTTGCTGAAGCATTGCCACGTCTTCAATCTGTGGACAATGAGCGTATTCGCGTGGAAGAAGAAAAGACGCGCGCCGCGCTCATTGCGGCAGGTCAGGAGGAAAATGGCGCACCAGTGCCGATTAAAAAAGCGGCCGGATATGGGCGCAATGATATTGTCACAATAAAAAAGGACGGCGAGACGCGGACGATTAAGTTTAAAAAAGCTGAACCGCTTTTGGCCAACGGCTGGGAAATAATGGATGCACGTTAGTATGGCATTCGTTGATGAAGTGAAGATATATGCAGAAGCGGGACGAGGCGGAAATGGCGTCGTTCGCTGGTTGCGTACCAAGACGAATGCGCGCGGCGGGCCTTCCGGCGGTGACGGCGGCAAGGGCGGCAATGTCGTACTTCTTGGCGTGCGCGATTTGTCGGCGCTTGCGCATTTTCGTTATGAAAAAATATTTCATGCGGAGAATGGCGTTGCCGGAAAAGGCGCTTTAAAACATGGAGCGAACGGCGCGGAATGTATTCTTAGAGTGCCGGTCGGGACGCTTTCGCGCATTGTTGCGACAGGCGAAGAATATGAGATAACGAAAGAGGATGAGCGCATCGTTATTTTTCGTGGCGGCGCGGGAGGGAGGGGCAACGCTCACTTTAAGAGTTCCACGAATCAAAATCCATTTCAACAGACCGCAGGTAAAGAAGGGGAAAGCGGGAATATTGAACTTACCTTGAAAATTATCGCAGACGCGGGTCTTATTGGACTCCCGAATGCTGGGAAATCTTCGCTCCTCAACGCACTTACACGAGCCAAGTCAAAAGTGGGGAACTATCCCTTTACAACACTTGAACCAAATCTCGGCGATTTCTATGGACGCGTCATCGCCGATATCCCCGGTCTTATAAAGGGCGCCTCGTCCGGACGAGGGCTTGGGGTAAAATTTCTTAAGCATGTTGAACGTACAAGAATTTTGCTGCATCTTGTCTCGGCAAACCAAGATGACCCCCTCGCGGCGTATAGGGAAGTGCGCAGGGAAATAGCATTATTCGGGCACGGGCTTCTTGAAAAGAAAGAAATAGTCGTCCTGTCTAAAACAGACCTTGTCTCAACAGGAGAATGCGAAACAAAAATACAATTACTTGCTCGAGAAACGGATAGGGAAGTGCTTGTGGTATCAATAAAGAACGCCGTAATCCTCAAGCAGTTCTCCAATCAGCTCGCTAAACTTCTTGCGAAATAGTTCTATTCAGCTAGTATAGCGGCAATGGCTTATCGCCCGACTATTGGTCTTGAAGTTCATGCGGAACTCACCACGCGAACCAAAATGTTTTGTGATTCCGCGAATAATCCGGACGAAACACAACCCAATGTGAACGTGTGTCCGGTCTGTATGGCAGACCCGGGCACCCTGCCTGTTATAAATCGTGAGGCAGTGCGACATGTTTTGCGTGTCGGTGCCGCTATTGGAGGTACGCTTGCCGATTTTAGTGAATTTGACCGCAAGAGTTATTTCTATCCCGATATTCCCAAGGGCTATCAAATCAGCCAATATGCGCATCCGCTCGTTATGGGCGGTTCGCTCCTGGGCATTGCTATCACGCGAGTACATCTTGAAGAAGACACCGCGCGTTCAATTCACGTGAGCGGTCTGTCTGCTAACGAGGCAGGCAAGAGCCTCGTAGATTTTAATCGGGCAGGCATCCCGCTTATGGAGCTTGTCACCGAACCGGTAATCCCTGACGCGAAGACGGCGGCACACTTCGCGCGCGAGTTGCAACTTCTTTTGCGTACGCTCGGTGTAGGCGAGGCAAATTTGGAGAAGGGCGAGATGCGCATTGAAGCAAATGTATCTGTTTCAAATGAAGAGGGAGCGTTTGGTACAAAGGTAGAAGTAAAAAACCTTAATTCGTTTCATTCTGTTGAATGTGCCATCGCATTTGAAATAGAACGTCAAATCGCTCTTATCAAAAAGGACGGAAAGGTAGTACAAGAAACGCGCGGTTGGGATGAAATAAAGCAAAAGACCTTCCACCAGCGCTTCAAGGAGGAAAGCGCTGACTATCGTTATTTCCCGGAACCGGATCTCCCTAAACTTTTTCTTTCAGAGATTCCTGAATTCTCGCAGGAAGCACTTCGTACATCGTTACCGGAACTTCCGTGGGAGCGGCGAGCACGGTATGCGCACGTCTACACACTTAAAGAAGGCGATGCGGAATATCTTTGCGCAACTCCGGAGCGCGCCGCATTTTTTGATGCCGTCGCTTCAGCCCTTGCTGCTGATGCGGATTGCATTGTACTCGCGGCAAATTACATTATTTCAGACCTCGCAGGTATTTACGCCAAACAGGGGAATGAGGCGTATGCGGCGCTTGACCCAGCGGCATTTGCGAAACTCATTCGTCTTGTAGACACCGACAGACTCTCATCGCGTGGCGCAAAAGACACCCTTCTTCTATTAGTGCAATTTGGAGGCGATCCGGAGGCAATCGCGAAAGAGCATAATCTCATTCAGATTCATGATTCCGTAGCGCTCGGTAAAGTAGTAGACACGATATTGGTTGCAGAACCGAAAGCGGTCCTTGAGTATCGTTCAGGCAAGCAAGAAGCACTTCAGTATCTTATTGGGAAAGCGATAAAAGAAAGCGGAGGAGCGGGGAACCCGGAAATCGTGCGAAAACTCATAATAGAGAAAATTGGTTGAATTGTGCATAACTCTTTCATACCAGTCGAGATATGGCTATACTGTTGGTATGGATGAAATTCTTATAGAAGAGAAGAAGTATGTATCGTCAAAACGAGCCGCCAAGATGACCGGTTATGCAAAAGATTATATTGGCCAATTGTGTCGGGAGGGACGAGTGCCGGCGCGGCTTATTGGCCGAAATTGGTATGTTCTTGAAGCGGCTATCCAAGACCATAAATTCGGCAAGACTGAAATTAAGTCAAAAGAGCCTGTCAAAGCCATATCGCCTGCGCTAGCGGGAACACCGGTTCTTTCGCCCACATGGGAGTCCCCACGCTATGAAGCGTCTTCGGAAGAACTGCTTCCTTCTATGAATCGCCTTAAGGACACAGAGAAAGATATAGTATCTGATGATACATCAGTAAATAACGAAGGAAAACAGAACATTTCAGAGCACATACAAGATTCCTGGAAGGCGTGGTTTGATCGTTTCAATCATATGGGGGATGCGGTTGAGCCCATTGTCTCTACAATGCCGGAAGTGCCAGAAAAGATAGAAGAAAAACCAGAAATAGAAGAAAGCGCGAATATAAATGTGCCCATTCATGCTCTATATCGACCGTTCTATCAGTCGCCTCCAGAAGAACTCCTGCCGCGTAACATAGTGGCAAAACCGCTAAGTAATTTGCGAGAGACACGAACGACACAAAGGGGGAGTAAGAGAGCGACAAGAATAATTCAAGTATTTGGGACATTACTTGCGGTACTGGCAGCTGCTTTCGCGGTAATTGGAAGTGGATATTTTGATAAATATGTATTATCGAGTAGCCCAACGGAAATAATAGCCGGTGTAGAATTATATAATAAGTAGCATATATACAAGTTTTCTCGTCTCGTTTAGACAATCTTTTATAAAAGACACGAAATTTTATAATAAGATGATTTGATAGAATGTGTATGGTGTGTATGATCAAAATCATCAAATTAAAGCCGTTTTGTAAAAAATGACTGTTTAGAGGTAATAAATTGTCATTAAAAAGGTCATTTAAGTGATTATAAATTTAAATAGATAAATTATATGTATATAGTGTCGTAAAATGTTTTAATGATTGTGCGACATATCAAAAATAATTGAGTAATTAAATCTAATTATTGATTCAGTTTCGTATACGCGACATAATTAATGAATACGCTATATATTAGTGGTATTAATTATATCGCCACCCCCAATTTTTTGTGAAGTAAATTGTACGAGGAATATAAAGCATTTACTTGAAGGTGATAAAGCGAATTTTTACAGATTAATTTTCAAGATCTCGACTCACTAGTGTTTTTCAAGAGATAAAAAGCCTATTTAACGTCTCTCACAGACCATTTCTCTTACTTTCTTTCGTTATTCCGCATGTTTTTCGGCAATGTTAGAAGAACTTATGCGTATAAAATTTCAGCTTCCGTGTAAATTTAAGATATCTTGAAATCGCTCTTAATGTCAGGCAGAACAAAAATATCTTATCCACATATCTCCTTTAGGAAATGACGAAATGATAAGTTATTATTTAGTTAATTCGGCTATCCGACATGGATCCAATCTTTGAAAAAAATTTGATAACGACAAAATATGCTGGAGAACTTTCTGGATATACGCCAGATTATTTGGCACGCCTTGCTCGTTCGGGGAAAATTGCTGGCAAGAGAATTGGACATAGCTGGCTCATTGATAGTGAATCACTCACGCACTTTTTAGATCAGCAGGGAGATCGCAAGGCCGATTATGCTCGCGCGCTCGCACGTGCGCGCGAAGTTGAATATCGCGAGTACCACTCGCTCCTACGCGGTGTTGGGAAGACATTATCAACTCCATTCACCGTACCTTCCTTAAATATCGGGGAAAGTTCATTACGCTCACAAATCATTTCCTTGTCAGTGGCATTTCTTGTCGTTATGTTCGGTGCATTTTTGGCACATGCAACGCCGTTATTGCAATTCGCAACAGAGACGATGACGGTTGCTCGCGAAGCCGCATCCGGATTCAACGCAACATTTGGAGATATTCCATCGCGCATCGCACTTCGGATTAATACAGTGTCGACAGAGATGCGCATACATCCATCGTATACCGTGGCGTCTGCCGTGTTCCCATCTGCGCGCAGTGCGTCGCCGTTTCTCGCTGATCTCAACCTCTCATCATTTCAGCATGTGATAATTTCTAAAAATATATTCATACGTTCTACCGCGTTCGCATTTGTGCCGAATAATAATGTTCCGTTGAATTTGAATATAGCTCCTGCACGGATATTGATATTTACTGTCGGGAATATACAAGCGTCCCTGTTTGCCGTATATGCATTTATTGCAACACCATCGCGTGTCGCGAATGCATTCGCGAGTACCTATATCGCGGTTGGCAATGAAACATATGCCGCTATCATCGCATCGCTCTCTGACTATCATTTGCTCATTGAACATTCAGGAATAAAGACGCTCGCATATGCCACTGTAACACGCGATGCGTTCGCAATCGCGCCCCATTTTATTGACCAAGCGAATCTTGCATTTGGCAACCTGATCATCACGACGACGCATGCGGCAATACGCGCTGATGTGGCGACCGCATATGGTCTCTCTGCAGCGTTACCAGCGAGTGCGCATGTCGCGCTCGCGCTTGTTGTCGATACCGGCGATGTGCTCGCCGGCGCCACCGCGCGTTCTCCCGCACTCGCTATCGAGGCTTATCTGCGCGCAACGGGGATATTTGCGGCATGTGCACCCGCACTTGCGCAAGCGGTCTTTGCTGCGGAATATACCGGAGCATCGCATTTTGTCGCACTCATTAATGCGGCTTCTCGGCAATATCTAGAAGCACTCATGACCACCGGTCATCTTGCACTTACCCTGCGCAGCTTTAGCGAAGCAGGGTATGCCAGCACAGTAAATTCCATTACTCGTGCGCCCGCCGCCCTTGAGGACTTTTATCTTGGCGTGCTTGGCAAAAGTGCATACGCATTCAATTCCCTCTTTCATTTATCAAAAGCTACCAATGCGCTCGCTGCAGCCGCGCCGACACTTTCAGTAGGCGAGCAAATAGCGCTTATCACATATGAAACAATCCACGGCTTCTTAAATTCAACGAGCAGCATGCTAGCGACACTCTTCGGACCGCCGCCATCCATCGTGATGCCCGCAACAGTAGCGGTGAAAGTCAGAACATCAGCTCCGGTCATCGCTTCAACGACACTGAACACCTCGCGTATCACAGTCACAAATTATCCGACCTACACAACCGTCGTAAACGGTGCATCCGAGGACTTTGTGAATCAATCTCTCGCTTCTCTTCGCAATAATGTTCTCGCAACAGTCGCCGGCATGATTCAGCCAGTTACCGTGCAGACGGCGACTAACGAAAATGCCATTCAGCAAGTGAATATGATTCAGGATCTTTCCAATCTTATCGTGCGCAACGGCGATTTCCGCGGCGGAACACTCTCCGGTGCTGCTTCAGTGTCTGCGACAAGTGGTTCTTTTAACAATCTGACCGCGGGCGGCCTTTCTCTCGGTTCTCTCGACGGTCCACTTCAGGCGAACAGTGGAGTCGTCTCTGCCACCACTTCTATCGGCGTCCTTTATGGTGGCACCGGTCTTTCTATTGCACCTGCCTATGGCCAGCTTCTTGTCGGTGATACAAACGGCGAATATGTGCTCACTGCAACTAGCTCGCTTGGCATCAATAGCGGAATCTGGGGAAAGATCACTGGCTCACTCTCGGACCAGACAGATCTGCAGAGCGCGCTTAACGCAAAACTTTCTCTCACTGATTGGTTTGCGACAACGTCCGCGCCGCAGCTCACGACACTCGCGAATCTCATAAATGCAACGACTACGAATCTCAATATCGGAAGTACCATCACCGGTGCCGGACTCGCCTCTTGTTCCGGTGCCACGAGCAAACTTTTATGGAATTCTTCGACCGGGCGGTTCACCTGCGGTGTTGACGCCGGATCGAGTGGCAGTGGCATCACCGGACTTGGGGCGGAATATTCTCCATATCAAACTGATGCAACGCAGACATTCGCCACATCAAGCGACATGAACATTGGTTTGATTATCACCTCGAATTCAGACATTCATACCTTCACGCCGATTTGGATAGGGACTCTCGCAGACAATCGCATCGCAAGTGCGTCCAATTGGAACTCGGCGTATAACAACGAGATTACCTCGGCTTCATATCCGCTCTCCATTTCCTCCAATGCCATTTCGTCAGCATTTGGCACAACAACGACAATAGGCGTGGGGACGAACAAGCTTCTCGCCGTAGACTCCAATGGCATCATCATCGCTTCTTCAACTATCGGAAATGGTCAACTTCAGAATAATTCAATTACGGTAACCACTGCATCTCCTTTGGGTGGGGCGGGGACTATTCCCCTCGGCGGAACACTGGCTCTTACTTGCGCAGGATGTCTCACCTCACTCGCAGGTGCGGCTTCTTCTACTCTGCTTTCTGACGCAAATACTTTTTCAGGTATAAACAATTTCACCAACTCTTCAAGCAATTTTTCAGGAACATGGCAAACTTTCGCGCCAAGTCATTTCTCAACTTTCGCTTATCCGTTCCCGAACAGCGCGACTTCTTCCATCGTCACTTTTTCATCCGCGCCCGTTCTCGCTTCACTCTCCGGCCTCATCGCAGGAAATACAGGGACTCTGTATCAAGTTGCCACCTCTACAATCTCATTTGGCTATGCCTCTACGACACAAATCGGAAGCACGGGCTCCGCATATTTTGCAACGTCTGGCGGCAACGTCGGCGTCGGGACGACGTCTCCGTATGCTCTTCTTTCTATCGGGGGAAATGTCGTCATTGGAGCTTCCACCGCTGGCGGCACATTAGGGAATCTTACTCTTCCGGCACTCGGCACTCCTGCCGGAGCATTTCTTGCGGTGAATTCAAACGGCCAAGTCATCGCTACAACGACTTCTTATTCAATGCTCCCGCAGATAAATGCGGGATACATTCTCGGCAACAACACAGGAAATACGGCGAACGTAACTTCGTTCGCCACTAGCACGTTATTCGGTGCAAGTTCGTACGGGAACGTGCTGATGTACGGCAGCTCTGTGCCGGCGTGGGCCGCTACCTCCACTCTCTTCTCTGGCACGACAGGGCAGTTTCCATATTTCAGTGCCTCGGGCACGCTCTCCCCGACATCTTCCATCTTCCTCTCTGGTTCCAATATCGGCATCGGGACGACATCTCCATATGCTCAACTATCCATCTCAAACTCTGTAACAAGTCCCGTGAACCAGACGCTTTTCTCCATCGCTTCCACGACAGCGGGCACATCAACCTCAACCTTGATGACCGTGCTGGCGAATGGAAATGTCGGCATTGGGACGGCAACTCCAAATAACACCATTCAAGTGACAAATTTAATCAATTTCGACAATATCAATTACAATACCGCTTTAGGTTATCAAGCGGGATTAAATGTTGTATCAGGGCCTAATCAAGGCACTTTTGTTGGGTATCAGGCCGGAATGGGCAGTTCAACTGCGAGCGATTCTGGTACCAATAATGCAGCCGTTGGGTATCAATCTCTTTATTCCAACACTTCCGGTTCCTATAACTCCGCCGAAGGATATGGAGCCCTTTATTTCAACACTACTGGTTCCTTCAACTCTGCTCATGGAGAAGCCGCCCTCTATAATAATACCTCTGGTTCCTATAACTCCGCCGAAGGATATGAAGCTCTTTTCTACAATTCCACTGGCAACTCCAATTCTGCTCAGGGATATAATGCTCTTTCCTTCAACACTACTGGCCTCTATAGCTCCGCACTTGGAGCCAATGCCGGCACCTACATTTCCGGTGGCTCAACTGCCAATCTTGTTTCCAACAGTTCTCTTTTTCTCGGCTACAATTCGATGGCTTTAGCGAGTGGCGATACCAATGAAATAGTTATCGGAGCCAGTGCGACAGGAATCGGATCAAATACCGTTACTTTGGGTAATAGCTCAATTCTAACCACGGCGTTGAAAGGCAAGGTCGGTATCGGAACGACGACGCCCGACCAGAAGTTATCAATCTATTCAGCGGCAACTCCTTCGCTTGAATTCTCTCTCGGTGCAGGGGCGGGAAATCAGTGGACGGAAGGAATTGACACCACGAACGGAAACTCTTTTGAGGTCGCCTCATCTTCTGCGCTCGGAACTAATCCGAGATTTGTTGTCAATGGAAGCGGCAACATCGGCATCGGAACAACGAGTCCGTATGCTCTTCTTTCTATCGGAGGAAATGTTGTCATTGGAGCTTCTACCGCCGGCGGCACACTTGGAACTCTGACACTACCCGCACTTGGAACGGTAACGGGGACATTCCTCGCAGTGAACGGAACGGGAACTGTTATCGCCACAACAACCCCTCTCCTCTCAAATGCCGGCAACTGGGCAGGAACGTGGCAGAGTTATTCTCCGTCTAATTTTTCAACTTTCGCTTATCCGTTCCCAAGCAACGCAACTTCAACTTTTCTAACGTTCAGTGGTGGTCTATCAACAACTTATGCCTCAACAACAGCAGTTTCAGGAACTTCACTCTGCATCGGAACAGATTGCCGTACTGTATGGCCGACAGGCGGCGGTTCGGTTGGTTCAGGTACAACAGGTCAATTTCCTTACTACGCGGGTGCAGGTTCGACACTCACTGCGACTTCCTCTATCTTCCTCGCATCAAATGGATTTATAGGAATTGGCACAACAAGCCCACAAGGCCTCCTCGATGTGGTCGGTAATTCAAACTCGGTCTCGACTGCATTCACGGGAGCGCGGGCCATGTCCATCATCAACACTGACACGACCAATGGAAATATGGCGGGATTTGATTTCAGGACGGATGACTTGGCCGGGACACTCACGACAGGAACAAAAATTTTGGCTATTTTTAACAGCCACACGGCAAGCCATGTGAGCGCCGACATGACATTCCGAACGAACAATGCGGGGACGATAGGCGAGGTGATGCGATTGACGAGTACGGGGAATGTGGGTATCGGAACAACATCCCCCTCTTCGCTCTTGTCTATTTCTAACTCCGCCACTACCGCTGCCAACACACCGCTCTTCACCATCGCCTCCACGACCGGCGGCACCGCCACGACAACGTTGTTTTCAATAAGTAGTCAAGGACAGTTACAAGCGCCTTACTATGCCGTTGCCGCAGGAACTTTTCTCGCAGCAGATGCTTCAGGGCGCATCATTGCCACGACAACTCCGACGGGAGGCAGTGGCTCCGGCACTGTCGGTTCGGGCACGACAGGGCAGTTCCCGTACTACGCTGCAGGCGGTACGACGCTTACTGCGACCTCATCACTATTCCTAGCGGCGAATGGCTATGTTGGGATCGGCACGGGAAGCCCGGGTACTTTACTTGACGTGGAGGGCGGGAATATCAATATTGGCACAGGAAATGCGTATCAAATTGGCGCCAAGAACGCAATCATAGCGTCTTCGGCAGCCAATAACTGGTTCTTCGGCAATTCCGGCAACTTAAGTACCTCAGGAACCGGCAATACGGGAGAAGGCGAAACCGCACTTCTCTCACTCTCATCAGGCGCCAGCAATACCGCCAATGGATATGGTGCCCTTTATAGCAATACGTCAGGAAGCAATAACACCGCCAATGGGTTTAACGCTCTTTATAACGATGCGTTAGGAAGCAATAGTACCGCCATTGGGTATCAGGCCGGAAATGGAGCTGGCGGTACCTCAATCACGAGTAGCACATTACTTGGATACGGTTCAGGATATTCACTAGGGAATAGCACAGGGAACATTTTGCTCGGTTATCAGGCGGGTTATGACCTCGCGACCGGTTCAAATAACATTGTTATTGGCTATAACACCGACCTGCCTTCGACGACGCAAACTTCTACTCTGGACATTGCAAATCTCATTTATGCAACTGGTTTGACTAATTTCTTATCTCCGTCATCAGCAGCAGGAAGCGGCTACGTTGGCATCGGCACTACGTCTCCTTATTCTCTGTTATCCATTTCCAACTCCGCGACCACCGCGGTCAACACGCCTCTCTTCACCATCGCCTCTACGACCGGCGGTACGGCCACCTCCACGCTCTTCAGCGTCGGCAGTAGCGGTCTCACTACCATAGGAGATAGTTCGGGAACAGGCGACGCAAATTTCCAATTCGCCTCCGATGCCAACGCGTGGGATATTGGATACAACTCTACCGATAAATCCTTCGACATCGCATCCTCAACGAGCTTGTCGAACACGGTGGCCTTTACCATCGCTAAAGGAACTACCACTAATAATGTCGGTATCGGAACGACGAGTCCCAATACTGCGCTCGAAGTCCATGGAGAAATCAGGCAAACGCAATGTACGGCGGCAGGTGCACTTAACGCCGATGCGTCAGGAGATATCATCTGCTCGGTTTCTTCCGAGCGATTCAAGCATAATATCCAATCTCTCACCTCTGCAGACGGACTTGCGGAAGTAGACGCGCTCACTCCAGTCAGTTTCGTGTTTAATCCGGATATGAATATGGGAAGTTCTACGCAAGTGGGCTTCATCGCCGAGCAAGCAGATCTCGTGGACCCGCGCCTCGTTTCGGTGGATGGGACGGGACAAATTGAGGGATTCCGTTATGACAATTATACGGCGATATTGACGGAGGCCGTGCAGGAATTAGATGCGCGGACAAATTGGATGGAGGAGGCAACGAGTACGGCGGGGATGCCCCCGGACGTTCTGACGGTCGACGGGAAGAGTGTTGACCTCTACAAACTCGCGACGTATAACCTTGCGAGCGTGCAGACGCTTGCGGCGGCAATTGATGCGCAAAATATACGCCTGACTTCGCTCGAGGCGCGCGTTACCGCGCTCGAAAACGGTGTGGTAAGTACAACGAGCGGCTCGCCGATAACACTTTCTACCTCTACGCTTGCAAGTGCCCTGAACGGATTCGGTGCACTGATCCAAAAGGGCATCGCGCAGTTTGGTATTCTCGTTGCTGACCAATTTGTCGCAGCGACCAATTCAGCCGGTACATCCTCGGCAGGCACCGTTACTATTCTTGCAGGAAATACCGTTGCGCAAGTTAATAATGCCTATGTTCTGCCATCATCAAAAATATTTGTGACACTTACTGCGTCAACCACGGGCTCGTGGTACATCAGCGATAAACAAAATGGTTCTTTCAGGTTCGTACTCTCCACGCCGCAACCGAACGATGTCTCGTTTGATTACTTCCTTGTCCAGACCGAAGGCCAAATCGCGACGTCAACTCCGAACGGCTCATCCGGAAGTGAAACTTCGGCGTCTTCCGATACGACTCCGCCCACCATCACACTTCTTGGTGATAATCCGATGCATATTTCCGTCGGCGACGAGTTTGTTGACCCGGGCGTGTCCGTTGCCGATAACGCGGACGGTACTGACCCGTACATTACTTATATAAATGGTATCCAGCAGGCGATCTCATCAACGACGATTGATACGTCAAGTCCGACGACCTATCTCATCACCTATAAAGCGACTGACGCGGCAGGGAACAACGCGACCGCGATGCGCTCGGTAATTGTAGGAAATCCAGATGGCACCGTTTCAACCGGTGCGGCAACCTCAACAACCACTTCCACGACCTCAACTGTCGCTTCAAGCGACACTATCCCGCCCGTCGTGACGCTTATCGGTGACGCGGCGATGCAGATAAATGTGGGCGATACTTTCACTGACCCAGGCGCGACTGCGACCGATACTATTGACGGCGACTTGACCGCCAAAATTGTTGAAACGGGCGCGGTCGACGCTACCACGGCAGGTCTATACACGTTGACCTACTCGGCGACCGATGCCGCCGGCAATACCGCGAGCGTCTCGCGCGTCGTCACCGTCGTGGCGTCGACCACTCCTATCGCTACCACCACAACACAATGAAAAAATATTTTCTCATTCCTATAGTGTTTTTCTTCTTTGTACCGACAGCTTTCGCCGCGACCAATGTCTATTATTCAGTCGGCCAGAACACCTCTGACCATTCAAGCGGAGGGAACGTCTACATCACTTCTGGAGTGGCGACTTTTGACACTCCGCAAACCGCTACGAATCTCGGCGTGGGCGATGCGCTGACAGCAGGCGGCAATACCTATTATCTCGTCTCTAAAAACTCCACGACAAGCTGGAATGTCGTTACTCACCTCGGGGCCACTCCGTCTGACTTAAGTTCAACCGCGGTGACTTCAATCACTCATGCTTTCTCTTCGCTCAACAATGCTCTTGGGGATGGAGTTACTGGTAACGCAACCAGCACGAATTACATGAACACCTCAAACCTCACGACAGGCGGATTCATTCTCAACATTCCTTGCTATTGGGACACGGCTTCAGATACTACGAGCGTAACCGTCACAGGCTACACCACGAGTGCGAGCGACTTCATCAACATCTACACGCCAATAGGCACCACAGGCGGGACTTTTGGTTCTAATTCGGCTTCCACAGATTCCAATCAAAGCCAAAGGCACAACGGTATAGCGCAGACGAGGGGGGTCTACACCTTACAGGGCAACACAAACAGCACGTACGCCCTCGTGTTAGATGCCTATTCGGCAGTTACGGGGCTTCAGATTAACGCCAATAATTCTGGCAGCGACAACAGGGGGGGAATTGAGTTTTATGTCGGTTCAGGCACCTCGGGGTGCTGGATCTCCAAGAATATCATCTATCACTTCGGAACCCGACCTGGTATTGAGTTAAACTCCTCTGGCACCCCTACCTATAGGGTTTGGAATAATATAATCCTAAACAACGTGGGTTCGTCCGCGACCAACGGGATTACTGTCACCGCTGGCACCGCCTATCTGTATAACAATACGGTAAGGAACATTACCCCGACTAGTTCAATCGGCATAAGCAGGACTGGTGGCACCGTCGTAGCGAAGAACAATCTGGTGGATTCTTGCGTTACTAACTTCTCGGGAACTTTTGGCGCTGGGTCTGACTACAACGCGTCATCGGACAGCACGAGCACGGGCGGGGCGCACGACAGGGTTTCTCAAACTTTCACATACATCAATGCGCCAAACGATTTGCTTCTGTCCTCGTCCGACACGGGAGCAAAAGATTATGGAGAGAATTTAAGCTCCGATTCTTACATTGCCTTCTCGGACGACATTATCGGAACCTCCCGTCCGCAAGGGAGCGCGTGGGACATCGGGGCGGATGAGTACCGCTTCGCAACGTATATCATGCATCTGTTTGGAGGATTCAGAATTAAATTAATGAGCAGTCGAGCTATCCTCGAACAAAAACATTAGGACTGTGTATGATAAATACAATGAAATCAGAAGGTCAGGAACGAGAAAGAGAGAAAGTAAATAGCTCTCGTTATTTTTTCAATAGAAATATCTTCCGTTTTACCGTATTCTTTTTGATTATCTCGGGAAGTTTTTTGGTTTTTGGAGTAAAAACGGCTCAGGCGAAAAGTTGCGGTGGAGCAGTTGCTTGCGCATGCGGAGATACCGTAACCTCAAGTTATGTTTTAACTAGCGATTTAACTTGTACCGGTAACGGGCTGGGGATAGGCGCTAGCGGCATTACTATTGACGGCAAGGATGCCGGGACTGGTATTAACCATACCATTACTGGGAATGCTTCTGTTTCGACGAGCGGTATTTATGATTATGGCAACCATAACAATGTCACTATAAAAAATTTAACCACAACTAATTTTGCTTTTGGAATCTATGTATACAATGTCACCGGCTTAACCATCCAAAATATTACGGCCAATTTAAACAATGATACTGGTCTCTATGTTTCCTCTACCACCGGTGCCACTCTCACGGGGAATACGGTGATTAATAATGTAGGTGGCACTGGCATCATTCTTGATTCTTCCACTGGCGACACACTCACAGGAAATACTATGTCAGGGAACACGAACAGCAATTTATCTGTTACCGTTACTTCCATTTCCAACTATAACAACACTATAGACACCACCAATACCGTGGAAGGCAAAAAGGTTTATTACCTTTACAATCAATCCAATCAAACTTATGACGATGCCACCGGTACCTATGACATTGGCATGTTCTTATGTGTGTCCTGCACCAACATCACGATCAAAAACGCAACTTTATCAGCCCATAATGACAATGGCGTGTATTTTTACAATACCACCGGTTCAACCATTCAGAATGTTACGGCCAACTCAAACTATAATTCCGGCATCTACGTTGCCTCCTCCACCGGCGACAATATTACAGGGAATACGACTAGTTCAAACAATATAGCTGCTGGTTTAAGCGGTGTTTCCGGCATCTATCTCTCCTCTTCCACCGGCGACAATATTACAGGGAATACGACTAGTTCAAACAATACTTCTGGCATTGACCTTGAATCTTCCAACTCCAACACAATTACAGGGAATACAATTGATTCAAACAATAATTATGGTATCGACATTAACTCTTCCAACTCCAACACAATTACAGGGAATACGGTTAATTTAAACAGTACTGCCGGCATCTATCTCTCCTCTTCCACCGGCGACAATATTACAGGGAATACGATTAATTCAAACAATAGTTATGGTATCGACCTCTCCTCTTCCAGCTCCAATACAATCACAGGGAATGCCATGTCAAAAGACTTGAATGATCTATACAATACCGGAACGACCAATACCTATTCCTCAAACCAGTTCTTACACAACATTACCAGTAAAATGCTCACTTTCGTGGATGGCACGAGAACCGGGAGCGTGGGTGTTCCAATCAATTTTGACTTTTCAATGTTTGATGCGGGTGGTGCTGCCTGCACCTCCTGCGCCTATACCGTAACAACCAGTCCTTCAGAAACAGTCAGTTCTTCTCAAGTTGGTAATGAGGTTACTGGTAGTTTTACTCCCACCCAATCCGGCACTTATTCCTTAATGTTTACTGCTACTGATCCAGAATCCAACGTTACGCAAAGGAATCTTTCTTACCTTGTCGGCGCAACTGCTTCCCAAACAACTGAATTCTATTATCGAACCGGCAAGCCCGTCCACGGTCAGCCATATGGAATCGGTAGGGACTCGAAACGCCTGCTTTTAACAACTCCGACTGGTACAGAGACCTGGTATTGCAGTTCGTGGGTTCAAAATTCTCCAGACGAACTGCCAACTTATCCTTTGGCAAATATAACCGGCATTAATACATATAGTTGGTATATGGCATCGACAAGCGGGCTCATCGGGATTCAAAGATATCTGACTTATGACGAGACGGTTGACGCCAGCAGTTCCATATCTTTGGAGACACATTACACCTGGGTCAATAAAAACTTCACTGGTCTCAACTGGGGTATGGATTATCCGAGTAGTTGGTATTGGTTGTCTTTGAAATTAGACGCAGTAAACCCATATCAACAAACTACCGTTGCTCAGCCCTCATACGCTAATTTCACCTATTCCTATCCCACAACTCCCGCCATTAAATCAATTTCCAACACAGATGTCTTGGTGCTTTCCGCTACCGCTCCCGTCGCAGCCACAACCAGCGCCAGTATCGTTCTCCAGAACACCGCTTCCACGACCTCTGCCGACACGGTAACTTTGAGCAATCTAAAACGTCCCTTTACCAACGCAGTCAGCACTATCGGCTCGGACGGCACCACTGCTCTCGCCGTTTCCTTGGCTGGCTATACCACGACCACCATGGCCGCGGTGCCTATGGATATTACGGTCTCCTCAGGCACTGTGGACTTTAATATCTCACTTTGGAATACCACGGGCGCCCAAGAAAAAACTTGGACGGAAAACGGTTCCGTTCCTTCCGCCACATCCACCCACACTATATCTGGTCTGACTCCGAATACCGCCTATGCTTTCACCTTAGATGGCACTGCCTCTACAACCGCTCTCATCAGTTCTCAATGCGCTGGCAGTACCTGCACTTCCGATTCTTCCGGCAATCTTTCCTTCACCTATCAGGGCGGCTATTCAAGCCACACTTTTGATTTCCAGATTCCTTCTTCTCTCAACACCGCAGTGACGCGCGTCATGCACCTGTTCAAGGGGTTTAAATTAATGGGTGGTCTAATTATCTTCTGACAAAAGAATTAGAGGCCACGACCGAGAGATCGATTCAGTGTTGCGCACATGCGTTCTCCGCAGACATGAGAAAAGAGATATACTGAGAGATATCCACAAAAAGCTTTTGTGAAAAGACCCCTCATCATACTAGTCATTATCCTCCTGGTCTCCGCCGCCAGTCTATATATATCTTTAGCACCTCACGCCCACGCAGCATCGCAGGCCATCGGATTAATCAGGCAAGACTGCACCGGGTACACCAACTGTTACACCTCGCTTTCTGCCTGGCAGGCAGCCAAAGGAGGAATTAACTTCGGTTCCTGCGCCCAGGGCGACCTGGTCTGTGCAGACAAGATAGCCGTGGCTCAGATTGATGGGACATGGACAGCACCCGATACCGGCCCCGTGACAATTAACGGCTGGAAGACCGACGCGAGCCATTATATCGAAATCTATACAACTCAAACAGCCAGGCACAACGGCACTGAGGGTACGGGATACATACTTAAAAACAATTCAAGTAGCAGCTACGCATTATCGTCTAAGGTGAACTATGCAAGAATTTTTGGTTTGGCCGTAGACGCAAATGGTAACTATAACGGGGGGATAGAAATAGGTTCTGCTACTGGATTTGGAGAAGTGCAAATTGCCTATAATGTTATTTATCATGCATACGGCCGTTACGGTATAGCTGATGTCAATTTGAACAGTGGTGGCAATGGCGGTCTCAGTACTAATTTTTTTGTGAAGGTATGGAATAATATCGTTACAGATTCTTCTTATTCGGATGGATTTTATACGGATGGTTACGGCACGTCTTACCTATACAACAACACAGTTTACTACACAGGGGCGTCATCCCTCGGTATAACCAACACTGGCACTGCAACTGTCGTCGCCATAAATAATATTCTCTACGCGCCCACCGCCGCTTCCGGCACATTTAGCAGTGATACCGGATACAACGCCACAAACCAGTCATCAATGGGATACACGGGCGCGGGCGGGACAGGCGACAGGATTTCCCAAACCTTCTCTTTTGCCAACGCACCGGGCAACATGCATCTCGCTTTTACTGACACTGGGGCACGGGGTTACGGACTAACCGATCCCGGCTCGGGATTATTCTCTGATGATATTGATGGTCAGACAAGAAGTGGCGCTTGGGACATCGGAGCAGATGAAGTAACAAGTCAGGTTTCGACACCAGCGCCTGACACCACCCCGCCTTCAGTGCCCTCCAACCTAACTGCCTCAGCCATCTCTCCTTCCCAAATCAACCTCACCTGGTCCGCCTCCACCGACAACGTGGCAGTAGCCGGATATA
>JBEKII010000004.1:0-83885 GCA_050011835.1 Minisyncoccia bacterium
AGCGTCGGGGGCGATTTCCTTGCTGAGCGCCAAGAACAGCGTGCCATAAAGCGCGCCGGAGGCGCCGCCAATAGCGGTTTGTTGAATGGTGGAGAGCGCGGTCGTTGATGCCTCAATCGCATAGCGGCGGATGATGATATCGGCGGTTGAAGAAGCGGTTGGCATTTCATATGCGGCTATGCTCGCGGCATCGGGAAGCGCCGCCGCGATAAAGCCAGCGGGAATCGCGAGTGCGATACCGACATCTGGAAGTGAAACATTCGGCGGCGGGCATGCGGGGAATGTGCAAGACAGGCTGGTGCGAGAAACCGCGGTGCCATCCGGACATATTTCTGCATCAAGCGGGCATGCGATGGGCTGTGACGGATGCTCAACGGCATTCCGATATAAAACTCCACCAATTCCTAAAATAATAATGAGCGCAATGCCGAGCAAGAGAGTTTTCATGTGCGGATAATATCACACGCAAACAAAACGTTGGGGCGGCTATCGAGAATCGAACTCGAATTGAGAGCTCCACAAGCTCCAGTGTTAACCGTTACACCATAGCCGCCATGTACACGAGGTTTTTATACCATAAATACACGCACTAGTAATGCGGAGTTTCTTCAAGAACGCCCGCAAGATGATTCGCGAAACGTGCAAGCGCGAAGAGGAGCGACGAGAGACGATTTGTGTACGCTATCGTTTCGCGCGAGAGTTCGCACGCGTGCGCGTCTCTCGCGGCGACGAGTCGCCGCTCGGCTCGGCGCGCAAGCGTCCGCGCGACATCAAGGAGCGCGGAGAGTTCCGTCCCGCCCGCAATGGAGAATCCTTTAATTGGCGGGATTTCTTTTTCTATATCGCCTATTAACTTTTCAGCGCGCTCCACCTCTTTTCCCTCAATTTTTTTATCCGCACCAGCAATTTCCGCCTGAATGATGAAGAGATTTTCTTGAATCTCGCGCAGAGCGCGAGCGATGCGCGGCTCCGCCGCACATTGCATCTTCACGAATCCGAGAAACGCATTGAGTTCGTCAAGCGCACCGAGCGCCTCCGGCATTTCGGACGACTTAGAAATCTTCTGCTGGTCACAGCCAAACATCTTCGTCGTTCCATCATCGCCAGCGCCGGTGTAAAGCATAAAGTAAGTGCCCAGGAGAGGACTTGAACCTCCACGTCTTGCGACATAAGCACCTCAAGCTTACGCGTTTACCAATTACGCCACCTGGGCATTATTTCGTCGATTTCTTTCTACCAGAAAGCAATGACTCTCCTACTATACGCAAAGCACGCTCTATTTTCAATCTCTTCCGTGAGAGATGTATTGGGCAAGTGGTTGAGTACATCGCATTCATGACAAGTAGTGACTCTTTCTTTGCGTACTTTAATTGGAAAAGAAAGCGCCCGCGAGATGTTGTGATATGTCCTGTAACACCAAGAAGTTTTTTTAGTTCCTCGCGAATCCAAATAATATGAGCTTTGCTAGCTGTCACAAACGCAAGATAAAACATAAAACTTGATTTCCAGCGCGGATCAAAATAGCTATAGAATGACCCATCACCATCAAAATGGCCGCGCAAAAAATCTAAGAAATACTTTTGCGGGATATTAATTTTCGCAATCTTTTTTGACTTATTTGAAGTGAGGCCAATTTGCTCGAGAAAATGATAGAAGAATATGTCTCCCCACTGAATCCGGTATGCCCATCCGTGACGTGCTATTCCGGCATACTTTTTCGTAATTTTTATTTTTTTGATGTCAAGACACTTCATCAGAGCGCGAATCTGTTCTTTATCTTTTGAAGTGAAATCTAAATGCCGCCCATCACACGAAAGGCTTCCGTCAGTCGTAATAAGCCCAATAGCGTAAGCCAGTTCTGGCGACCATATCACTTCCCTCCTCTTCGGCTTTGGTCCGCGTAGTCCCACACCTCAAGTATAAGCGCATACCAATAATATATAAAGAAAAATCGAGTGGATAACTAGGATTCTGTTTCTGCTCTGAAATTTATACTGCTACTACTTCTTTCTTTTCTTCGACAGGTTCTGCGGCCGTCTCTTCAGGCGCAACCATCTCGTCACTCTTCATGTGCAACATGCGCGCGTCGCGCAACTGGCGGCGCACTGCTTTAGTCGCTTTCTCACGGATAAAATAAAGCTTGGAGCGGCGAACGCGAGAGCGCTTAACGATTTCAATTGAGTCAATCGCCGGAGAATACAACGGAAACGTTTTTTCAACTCCAACACCGGAGAGCATCGCACGGACGGTGAATGACGCTCCCGGTTCAATACCGTGTTTTACCGAAAGCACTAGGCCTTCAAAGGCCTGTGTGCGGGTGTTCTTAATGGTCTTCTCTTTTTTATCGGTGCCGCGGCCTTTCTTAATGTCAACGATATTCTGCACGACACGTACCGTATCGCCCGGACGAATACCGAGGCGCGCGCGCCCCTCCACATTGACTGGTGTGATGACCTTCTCCATGTGTCGCGCACACTAGCACGCAAGAGGAAAGAGGGCAAACGCGGGAGCGAGGTCATGAGGAATAGGCGCGGTGATTATTTTGCGAGAACCCGAGGGAAGCGGCAGGTCAATTGCGGAAGCGTGAAGAGCGAGGCGAGAAATGCCGAGCGCAGGAGGATGGTTCGGCGCATAAAGCGGGTCGCCGACGATCGGATGATGAATCGCTTTTAGGTGAACGCGAATCTGGTGCGTTCTCCCCGTTTCCGGGCTCACTTTAAGAAGAGAACATCCCGCGGCAGTCCCCATCACTTCATAGCGAGTGAGCGACTCGCGCAATCGTCCTTTCGCTTTTGGTTGTGCACTCCGTAGGCGGAAATCTTTACGCGAGCGGCCGATATCAAAATCAATGATTCCTTTTTTCTCTTTTGGTTCACCGTATACGAATGCGAAATAGGTTTTCTTAACTTCCCTGTCGTGAAATACCTTGCGCAAAAAATCATACGCCTTTTTATTTTTTGCAAAAACTAAAACGCCTGACGTCTCGCGGTCAAGTCGGTGCACATACGGCCGTTCTAATTTTACTTCCGGATATTTTTCTTTAAACCAATCGGCGGCGCTCTCTTCTTTTGCCTTTGCATCGGGATGCGTTAACAAGCCCGCGGGTTTATTTATTGCGACAACATCCGCATCTTCATAAAGAATGAGGAGATTCATGGAGTATGTGGGCGCTAGAGGACTCGGACCTCTGACCTACCCGGTGTAAACGGGTTGCTCTACCAACTGAGCTAAGCGCCCAATACTTTGTATGGTACGTCAGTAATCAAGAAACTCCAATCGGAAGCCAAAATTATCTCACAGTATCTCCTCTCCAAATCTCATTTGATTCCTTTGTCGTGAAGACACGGAATAAAGACAAGAAGGTAATGTACTGTAGCGGCCAGACAAGCCATACAACTACAGGCAAACCTAGGAAGGTATAGCTCATCAGCGGCCAGTTTGTATATCGCCAAATACCCCCGGGACTATTCTGGAGTTCCATAAGAAAAGAAAGCGCTGTTGAACCAAGTACAATTGCAATAAGCGGAACGTAATAACCATGAAGAATATCCCGAATCAATGAGGCCCTCTTTCTAAAAAACTCCAAAAATTCAAGGACGAGCCAACTACCCAAAAAGAGCAACAGCACATCTCTAAAATTGATACTGAAAACGGCACTGATGACTCTGATGCTGTCATCACGAACCAGCGGCAAGGATTGGTGTGTAAAATCACCTAGTATTGAGAGCCCGGCAAAAATAACCAAACCTATTCCGAGAATGCCGAAACAACTGAACAAATGCGGCTCGTATGCATATGACCTCCCGATAACAGTCACTCCTCTTTTGAAATAGTCAAGAATGGTTTTAGTTGCGAGATAACTTTCGGTGACCACTACCCAGTACACCGCAAATCCCGGAATGAATATGAGCAGATAATATAAGTTACTCCAATCTGGGTATACCCATAATCCCCCCAAGAATTTTGCAACTCCGTCTAGCAATATTCCGCCGAGCGTTGAAACAATAAGAAAGGATATGAGATTTGACCTGCTTTTTCGAATCTCGCGTAATAACGAAGTGCCTTTTAAATTCACGACGATCGTATCACAAACATAGATAACCCCGATAAAAAATAAGGCCGTCAGAAAAAGTTTACTCGACTGAAGTTGTTGAATATTCGGAAACAAAAAGCTAAAAAATGAGACGACGATATAAATGAGCCCTGTAAAAATCCTCGTATTTTTCACTGGCGTAATTGTAAACCACTTTTTAAGATTTAAGAAATGTGTGGACACATCATATAAAACATTGAACCGCTTGAAAAGCTATCTATCTCGGTTCTGGGAACACTACCAAGCGACGCCCGCTCTCCAAAAAGTCCTATGAATTCCTTACTCCCCATGCGCGTGAGCCTACCACAAGACAGGTATAGAACAGTAGGGATTAGAAGCATTTATGTTAGTCTTATCTTCATCATGCCGCCAGCAACTCAACAAAATGTACCTTCGCCGGACGCTTTTATTCTCTTTGAAGGAGCGATTGATAAAGACGCGACACAAAAGTTGGCGAACGCAATAATCACTTTTGTAAATGCAAATGTGCCGAAAATCACCATTCTTTTCTCATCTTTAGGCGGTAGTGTATATGACGGATTTCTTTTGGCAACGATGATTCAAAACGCACGAATCCCTGTAGCGATACACGCGACAAACCATGTCGATTCTATTGGTAATGTGATATTTCTTTCTGCGAAACAAAGAAGCTCCGAGTCTCATGCGAAGTTTTATTTCCACAGCACAACCGTTCAGGGAAACTTTGACGAAAAAGGTCTGCGTGAAAAATTGTCTGAACTGAAAACACAAAATAGCAGGACAGCTTATTTCGTTTCGGAAAATACGCCAATAGCCCTCAAGAAAATCCAAGAAATGATGAAAAGGGGTGTTACGCTTTCTGCTCAAGATGCTTTAAAATATGGAATAATTAGCGAGATTAAACATTTGGAGATACCCGCAACAGCACTTCGTAACGAAATCATATATGTCAATTAAACTTTCGACGGAGCAGGTAAAGAAAATAATCACGGAGCACCTAACTTCAATGGGTTGCTCAGACATAGATTTCCCCGATCCAAAGGAAGATTTAATTATTGCGACTTTCAATTGCAAACAACTAACTAGTTTCCAAGCGCAAATTGACGGTTGGGAATATTCCGGCATCCATCTCGACCCCTCCGGAAAACATCAATACAAAATCGACTTTCGGAAACGTCCGTTGATTCATTGATTCTTATCAAACTATGAGAGGCGGCTACAGAAAAGGAGCGGGAAGAAAACAGGGATTCGCGGCAAAGAACGCGGAGGAAGCTCGCAAGCTACTCTCGGAGCGAGTCCTACATGAAATCAAGCCTATCAGTAACGCGCTCATCTCGAAGGCAAAGACGGGCGACGTTCGCGCAATACACGAGTTATTTGACCGTGCATGGGGTCGTTCGCCTCAGGCAATAGAAATTATCAACGACAGCGATTCAATTCTTGAGCCAAGTCCAAAAATTAAGGAATTGGCAGATAAACTCAATGCTCTGATTTAGTGGAAGAGACATAAACTGCTAACAGCAAAGGAACAGCATAAAATCTTTCGCTGCTAACAGCGAAATAACAGTGAAGGGTTACATTAAGAACAACATAGAATCAACGGCAAAATCCATGCTGATAGGAAAATAACAGGGACTGCATCAAATAAAGGCCGCTAGGTTTAACTGATTCGTTTTGTTCAAAAACTCCTGATAGACGGTTAAATTATCAGAGCAATATGACCTTACTCCTTCGACCAATTGTTTGATTATTTCTTGATAAAACGGCAAAAGATTTTTCGCCTCTTGTTTCTGCATAGAATTTTTATTCATTCGGTCGATGGCGTAAGCAGCACCAGCAACACCGGCTGTTCCTCTGAATACACTATTACTGCTATTAGTACGTTGGTTGCCATAGCCAATCGCTGCCCCCATTAGCGCAGCGTTCCAAAATCTACCGCGCTTTGCTTTCTTTTCGTGCTGTTTTGTCTCTAAATAATAATTGCGGAATTTCTCTATTTGTTGAAGGGATACATTGCTATAAGTTTCTTGGTATTGTCCTTTCGAGTCAGGATTTAATTCGACAGCTCTATTAAAACAATTTATCGCTTGTTGCACCTTGGTTTTACCAGAATCTAACTGATGCAGTTTTATTCCGCCGAGACACACCCATGCAGTAGGAATGTCATGGGTAATTGCTAAATTCTCAAAGATTTTTCCAGCTTCTTCATACTCCTCATTCTGAAGCTTAAAAGCACCTCTTTTCAACTCGGTATTTATCATGTCTTGAGATGCGTCTGCTGCGTTATTCTCCATAAGTGGATACTAAATTATAGTAAATTACTATGCCGATTCAAAGATACTGTTGCGCCTGCTGATCCAAAATGCTTTCCGCGTCCCAATACTTGAGGGCAGGGCTATAAGCTTGAGAAGTCCAGACGTTGCCGCCAGTTAGCACATCGTCAATCTTCAGCACTTCTTCCTCCGGTGTTGTCCCGTTCGCGGGATATATATCAAACCTCTCATCAAGACATGTGTTTAATGATCGACTATAAATTACTTTATATATCACCGGCATATCGTACTGATAACCACCCTGATAGATTTGCTTTTCAAGGTTAACTTTATATGTCGCACACGTTGTTTTATTAGTCAGAACTTCGCTAGCTGACTCGTCACTGCTTACTCGCGATGAAGCGTTATCCTGTTGGGAGACTTCTTTACTGGACTGTACTGCACCCGTCTGTATCGGTGCAGGCGCACTCGTGGATACGCTAGTCGTAGCCTGAGATGTGTTCGTTGCTTCCCCAGTATTACCCGATCTTTGACCGGCAAAGTAGGCTCCGATTATCGCAATGGCCGCGACTACCAGAATGATGCCGATCCAGATGTTCTTTTTCATTGAGTAAAGTAGGTGCTACTGAATCGTGACGGCTCGGAGTTGTACTGGTGAGGCAATCGAGACCCATTGGCCTGTGATGTCACCAGTACCGCTCGTCGAGGGGTCGAGAGTTAATTGAATTGCACTTGCACTTTGAGGAACATTGCCGTAGATATCAATTGTTTTGATACTAGTTCCCGTGGTCGGAACATCGAAATTTACTGCGTACGAATTGCTTGTAGACGGTGTCGTTATAACTGTGCCTAGAACCGTACCGGTAGCATGGTCTTTAAGAGTCAGATTTTTAATCAATGTGGCATTAGCGGCCGACATATCAATCGCAATCGTATTGACATCGATGCCTTCTGTTGAGCCCGCCGAGAGTGTAAACGAGCCGAGACAAGCACTCTGAGTACCCAGGTTGGTCTGATTCAACGAACACGAATACCCTGGCGATGCTGAAAGTGTCGAAGCAACAACGGATACTGCACCACCTAGGACATCGCTACTCGGTATGGCGTAAGAGTTGAGTGAACTTTGTCCTTGTCCATTGAAACCTTGAGAACCCTGACCAACAACCTTAATCTGCACTGTCTCACCATTTGAAAGACCTGTTCCGGTTGGTGTTTTCATATCACCGTAGATGTCAATATCGGTCGTAACACCAGCTGGCAGAATGAGAGAAGAACTGAGCGAGAAATCAGTACCTGATGGAGTCGTACCACAATCGGCAATAGTCTGAGTGGAACTAACCTGGACGCCTCTATAGTAAATTTTGCCGTTTGCAAGGCCGCCGTTGTGAATCGAATCAATTGAGCAGATATAGAGGTCGGTAACTTTCACATTCTCATCATTCGCAAGCATGTTGAAGCTGGCGAGTCTCACACTGGATACGTATGGGGATGCATTGACCGGGCTCGATACGAATGAAACAGAAACTGAGGGGGTTTGTCCCGTTGGGGGAATGGCATTTATAGTGACCGAATCGGATACTGCGTTTGGCGTAACGACATTATTCACTAGGGCGGAGCACTGAACAGTTATTGTATCCTTTTGGAGCGTCGGGAATGATTCCGATTTACTGCCAGATGTACCGACACTCGTAATTACACCTGAGGTATCAGTAAGAGTACAACCAATCACATTTTTCGATGCCCAAGATATTGTTACTGCGGGACCATTTATTGGTGTAGTAATTGGACCATTAGAACCATCGGCTGTGATATTCACCCAAGGAGCATTTGGTTGATTGACTGGATTAGTAGATATGGGTGGTGGATAGGTGCAAGTCACACCCATTTGACTCGTAGCACTGGAGTTGTAGTTGGTGGCTCCGGAATTCATGCAACCATATATCGGCGATATTGGAACTGTTGTGGTATTAGAAACACAATAGCCGGAACCGCTACTCGGACAGAAAAAATGATACCCATCTAGGCATGCCGGGTAGCCCGACCCGTTGCAGTCATTTGCCATTGTCGTTTGTTCAGACGAGATTGAAGTTTCTGGCGCACTTGGAGCTAGCGCATTTTCGACAGCAACAAGTGTCGTCTGGTCGACACCAAATGCCTCCAAAACACTGATTATTGCGTTGACTTGATTCTGCGTGAGACCTGCCGCGAATGATACCGATGGAACTATAAAAATCAGAACGGCTAGGAGTGTTGTAATTTTTTTCATAGTAATTTTCATCTCAATCTGTAAATCCTGGAGGTTGCTTTTGTATGAAAACACAAATCCCGCCACCAGGTGGGTCTTGCGACCCTACGTAAGTTTCCCTACGCAACGTACGACACGCCCCTGATGACGGGGTTTCTGTGTCGTACGATTTCGAACCATGCCCGCAGGCCATCGCCGGAGGGTTTAGGTTCTTCTGTTCGGGACTATAGCACGATTTATTATTGCTTGTGTCTTTATGTATTGTTGTGGAAAACCTCTTGCAAGTTTATTTTGATTTTGATATATTTATATGTGATGCTAGTCCAGCAAGAATTTTTTTCTTGTCGAACCTTGGACTAAGGGTTGAATTCCCTCCGTCTCGTCAGCGGGAAAGAGCCACAGGCTTTTTCTCGTTTAGTCAACAAGAAAAGCCTCCGCTCGGAGGTTCTTTTTTTATCTAGCCAAAAGTATCCATCACAAAGCCTCGCTTCTTGCTTGGCAGGTTATGGATACGCCTGCTCGGTAAGAAATGGGGCTTCTGCTTTATCACTAAGCGGAATTAGTTATGCGAAGCATTAAACGGAGATTCTCTAATCTCCAAAATAAGCGACCAGAATTGAGTAGTCTCATCAACTTCGGAGCCGCAATCAAGAGGCAAGGATTCAGTGTGAACATGATTCATCGTTGGTTCGGGAAATTGGTCGAAACCGACGATTATGAGAAGCGCGACCGGCGGGCGATTTTGCGCCATCTCGTCATTCTCTCAAACCCTGTGAGGACAACGGGAAATGGGGCAATTTTGCCCTGCTAGACGCATGAATAGGGCGTCCGCGACGGATGCTCCACGAATACTCATTGAGGAGCAGTTTCAGTCCGAATCGCCAGTACAAAATGGCGGTATAATACCTATAGCTAGGTATCGGAAATTGACAGGTGATTTCACCAGTACCGATGCTCGCGTGGTCGAACGCCTACAGTACCTAGAGCAGTTTTGCCGAGTAATCATACAGACGGAACTTGATAAATATGCAGAGAGGAATCGAAACAAAACACCGAAAAGCATCTAGCGCAACGGACGCGAACGACCTTACCGGCAGAGTCGGGCTGGTATACGCACGCGTGTCCAGCAAAAAGCAAGAAACGGAAGGTTCAGGTCTTGAAAGTCAGACTGGTCGTTGTTTGAAGGATTTGCTTTCTATTCGAGTACCACACGCACGCACATTCCTCGACAGTTATTCCGGTGGTGGTGATTTTATGCAACGACCGGCAATGCGAAAACTTTTGGAATTCGTAGACGCGAACCCTCACAAGAAATTCCTCGTTGTATTCGACGATCTTTCTCGGTTCGCGCGAGATGTCCAATTCCATCTCAAATTACGAGCAACCTTCAAAGCTCGTGATGTTTTATTACGCTGTTTGAACTTCAATTTAGATGACAGTCCGGAGGGCGAGATGGTTGAAATTATGATGGCGGCTCAAAATCAGTATCATCGCAAAAGTAATCGTCGGCAAGTTGTTCAGAAAATGAAAGCTCGGCTAGAATCTGGCTATTGGCCGTTTGCTCGTAAAAGAGGATATACGCTTACTCCAGACCCTGTGCATCACGTACTCGCGGTTCCAAACGGGGAAAGTAAAATACTCACTTCGGCTCTAGAAGGTTTTGCTAGTGGGAAATTGGTACGGAAAATAGATGTTGCTCGGTTCCTCGTTGATGGAGGTTTTTGGAAAAAGAAACGACCGCCAGAAAAATATCTTGACCAAGTATCGGTGATTTTGAGCGATTCATTTCTTGCTGGTTTTGTTGAGTATGCGCCGTGGGAAGTTGAGCGACGACAAGGACACCATCAAGGTCTTATATCGCCTGCCACTTTTGAGATAATTCAAACGCGTCTGCACAGAAACATTACCGGAGTACGAATACGAAAAGACACCACCGAGGATTTTCCTATGAGAGGATTAACGCTCTGCACTTGTGGCAAACCTTACACGGCGGCATACAGCAAAGGACGATCTAAACGATATGCCTACTATTTTTGTCAGAATAAGTCTTGTGAATTTTATGGTAAAGCCATTCCAAAGAAATCTATTGACGATAACTTCGCAAGGGTGCTACAGCGTGGAAAATTGAAGCCGGAGATTGGCAAAGTTGTTGGAGAGGTTTTTGAGGCCGTGTGGAAACAGGCGATAAATAACCTTGAAAAGCAGGACGACCGTCGTAGGCAAGAAATCGGGAACTTGAATGAAGAATTGCGAGGTCTTACTGAACGCGCCAATAAAGCCAAAAATGACCGAATAAGAGGGGTCTACGAGAAGCGTATGGAGGAAATCGCCCAGATAATAGAGGACAGCCAAGGGCAAACTACTAACGACGCAGGACACCTATTCACGCCTTATAGAACCGCTTTAGACAAGGCGACGAAGTTGGTAAAAAGCCCTTATGTTGTTTGGCGGAAATTGGATGCACGCGAAAAGCACGGCCTCTACTTCTTCATTTTTGACGAGAAAATCGTGTATGCCAAGAATGAGGGATATAGAACCGCAGAAATACCAACAACTGCAAGGTTATTTGAGGAATTTGTTACTGAGAACTCTTCTTATGTGGGCATGGAGGGATTTGAACCCTCAAGTCTTGCGACATACGCTTCTGAAACGTACGCGTATACCAATTCCGCCACATGCCCGTGCCCCTGGTAGGAATCGAACCTACATAACTGGCTTAGAAGTCCAGTGTTCTATCCATTGAACTACAGAGGCGATGCACTCCCTCTACCCTAACTCATACCGGCACTATTGCGAAGGGTCGGTGAAACTATACGTTCCTGTCTCGTACTTTTCTTCCTCGGCCGCACGGTTGGCGAAGATGGTGTGAATCGTATCGAGTGATGACTGACTGAAGACGGGAGGCGTGCTGGTTGCAGAAGAGCCGATGACACCGCCCGAGATAACGGTATCGAAAGCCCATACATTCCAAACGATGATGCCAACGAGAGCTATCGCCGAAAATGTAAGTAACGAGAGCCAGTCGCGCACCGGCTCAAGACGCGCACCATAATGTAAGCGTTTTGAGAAAGAAAAGATGCTGATAAAAATATTTTTCATGGGGTGCCTGTTGCCGTACTCACGGACCCGACAAGAAGGTTGAGGTCAGCATGCCAACTGTTTTTGTCATCCTGCGCAAGTGAAATGTTAGAGATGGAGAGGTCATACGGTGCATATTCAATTGCACCAACGGTACGCATCACCGCATTGAATGTTCCTTTGATGGTAAGTGAGAGGAGAAGCGTTGACTGCTTGCCGATAGAACCCGTAGAGACGGAGAGAACACTTACGATAGCTCTGAGTGATTTTCCTTGCGCTTCAAGTCCGTCAATGAAAGAGACCACGCTAGTTCCCGGAACAAAATACCCCTGCAACGCAGCCTCATCTTCTGTAATCTCGGCAAATGCCGTTTGGGCGGAAACGATCTGATTTACCGTTTCCGTTTTCGCGGTGATTTCGCTCTGCAAATTTGCAACTACAGCGCTTTCATGTGCGATAGTGGTATACCAAAATCCATAACCGATAAGGGCGGCAATGGCTACCATGAGTGCAATAATAAAATGGAAGAAGTGAGATTTCATGGCGCAAGAGTCACGGTAATAGTGAATGAGATATTAGTATCTTGGGCATACACAGAAACCGGCAAATTTGCCGAAAGGGCAAGTGGCGCACTTTGGAGTGCGAGCTGATAGCTGCGTAAGGCATCACGCGTTGCTGCTATACCAGAAATCGCCAGCGTATTTTGATTCTTGCTTGTGTTCGCAACAGGAGAATAGGCAAAACCGGAAAGGGTGATGCCCGGACGCGGAATCGCGAGAACGGCGCGCATAATCGCGCCTACCGAGGGCGCGTTGGCAAGCGCGGATAACGTCGCGGCACTATCAGAAAGCGCGGCAAGCTGTGCGGAAAACGCCGCTTCGTCGGAAGAAGTAACGGCGGATTCAACGTTTGCGAGATGTTGCTGCTGCGCACTGGCATTCTCCGCGAGAAAGACGTACGTCGGAAGAAGAAGCCCCGCGGCGATGAGTGTCAGCACAATCACAAGAAGTGCGGCAACGACACCAAGGCGCATGAAGTAATCGCGGTGGAGCGCGCGCTGGCGTTCTTGGGGGAGCAAATTGGTCAGTTCGCTACGCATACGGTTGAGTATAATTGTAAAGTGCGAGACCGATCGCCGTTGCGTATGCGAGCGATTCGTTGTAGTCAAGCGATGGAATCCACACATCGCGCGAAGACAGATTAGTGAAGACATCGCCAACCTCAACGGGGATTTTTAATGTTCCTTCCAAATATTCGGGGAGCCCGCGCACTGAAGCGTTGCCGCCGGCGAGAATGGCATACGATACCGGTTCATGCCCTCCACTTCGTGCCACTTTCCCTTGCCAATAGTCAAGCCGGCGTGAGATCTCATCGCGGATCGCAGAAGCCGTTGAAAGCATCGCCGCGAGGTAATCCTCGTTCCCGGGTACGGGAACAATTCCGCGCTCGGACTTCACTCTACGCGCCTCGGTCTCCGTAACGCCAAAGTACTTCTGCACGGCGAGCGTCAGCGCGTGACCGCCGATACCGATTGTCGTAGCGAAACGCGGTATGCGCCCCGCGACAATGGATATTTTCGTCGTCGTCTTGCCAATATCAATGATGAGCACCGTGGACGTATCCCCACGGGGAAGAAGCGCACGCGCTGTCGCGAATGTCTCTCCCTCGAGCACACGCACCGGGAGAGGTACCTGGTCAAATGCCGAGAGCACGTCGTCAACGACACGGCGCGCGAAACCGACACCCGCGATAAGAACATTGCCTTGTTCTCCCCTCCCCACTTCAATGATATCGAAATCTGTTTCAGATGGCGGCAACGGTATCAGTTCGTCAAGATGCTGTTCAACCATGACGCGCCATTCGGCGACATTGGTGCCGGAAGCCGTGGTTTCAAAGAGAAACGACTTCGGTTCCGGCAGCGCGGCATTGACAACAGAAATATTAGCTGCCTTCGCGGCGGCGGAAAGCGCCTGGACGACGGCAGTTTTGTCAACTATCTCACCGTTAGTAAATGCGCCTGCTGATAACCATGTTTCCGCATAACTCGCGAGCGTGAGCCCTCGAGAATCTTCGGCGAGACGTACTGCCTTGACGCCGCTTGTAGAGAGGTCAATTCCGGAAAGCGGGAGCGTAAGATACCGTGGCGGTGCAAATAAAGTATGTAGGCGCTCACCAGAAGCGGAAGACATAAATAGAGTATAACGCGTTTGTCCTTCAGTTGACGGACAGACGCGCGCTTAATGTGCACTCGTTCCGGGCGAAACTTTCCTATCCGGCACTAAAAATGCGAATGATTCTCCCTCGCCAACCGCGAAAAGCATTCCGTCTGATTCAAATCCGCGTATCGTGCGCGGTTCAAGATTTGTCACAAAAGCGAATTGCCGATTAAGAAGAGATTCGGGTTCAGAGACGTACGCCGCAATGCCGGAAATAATTTGGCGCGGGCCGTTTTCTTCATTGAAATCAACAATGAGACGCAAGAGTTTCTCCGTTTCGGGTACGCGCTCTGCAGAGCGCACCGTGCCAATTTTCACTTCTATCTTATCAAATTCATCAAGAGAAATGCGAGGGTTATCCATGTCTTGTCCGCGAGAGATAGCTGGTAAGGATAAGCGCGGCGGCGGAGTCATCCACATTTGCGCGCGCCTTGGGCGCGCGCGATGGACGCTTCTGCTTATCGGCAGGTAGGCGACGCGCCTCGGTGCTCGTGAAGATTTCTGACTCATAGAATACGGGAACGCCCGCGCGCTCGGCGAGTAGTTCGCCGAATGCACGAGCATCTTTTGCAATTGGATTTTCTCCCCCGGCGAGATTCCGCGACTCTCCTATAACGACCGCGCCAACCTTCTCGCGCGCAATAAGTGTGCACATTTCACCGACAAGCCGCGGCATATTTTTCACGATAGAATGGGGAAACCCCATCGTGCCCGCTTCGTCCGAGAGCGCGATGCCTACTCTTTTGCTCCCATAATCAATTCCTACATATCGCATATACAGAAAGTGTATGGTATGATGCGCAGATATGCACGCATTCACACCATTCTATTCCCCGTTCACGCTTGGATTTATGAGCATTTTTGCTCCACTCGTTCTTATCGTGGTGCTTTGGACCGTCATCTTAAAAGGGTACGCGCTCTGGCACGCCGCACGCGGGAACCAAAAATGGTGGTTCGTCGCACTTCTTATCATCAATACGCTCGGCATCCTCGAAATCATTTATCTCATTTGGTTTCGTCCGAGCGCTTCCAATACTCATCACGATATACATTCCCCGCATTCACACTCGCATACGCCTGCGCACGAATCATCAGAGCAGGTGTAATGTCGGGAGGAGTCGCATAGTGGTTTAGTGCAGCGGTCTTGAAAACCGCCGTGCCGCAAGGCACCGTGAGTTCGAATCTCACCTCCTCCGCAGGCTAGGGCGTCAGTGTTTATCAACCTTTTTCTATCGTCACCGCAAAGAGATTCGAACTTTTCGATGGTGCCAGGGCGACCGATGGGGCTGGACGGGATGTTCAAAGGTGTAGAGCATAGAAAAAAGAGCCGTCCTTGCGGACGACTCACCAAGATAACCACTTCGTCTTGAATCTCGGCTTGAGACTTTTGATAGGGAACGGACTCTCGTTTTTAACTAGCTTAAACACGACAAAGTGTAAGTGATCGCGGTCGGTCCATCCTGTCTTCCCAACAACGGCTATCTGTTGTCCTCGATTCACTCGTGAGCCGATGCGCAGATTGTTCTTTGCAACGGAGAACTGACCAAGATGACAGTATTGAGTGTATTCACCACTGTCGTGCTCGATAGTTATGTAGTTGAGGTAGTCTCGAAACTCCTCAGTCGGGCCCCACTGCTGAGAATGGTTTTGTACCTCTATAACCATTCCTTTCGCTGCGGCAAGCACCGAGGTACCATCAGGTACCAAGAAGTCGATGGCTTCTGCAAAGCAACTGATATGTGATCCTGGGCTTTTTGCGCAAAAGAAGTGTCTAAGACGGTAGATTTCGTCCGGTGGAATTCCAATTGACAATCGTTCCCCCTCCTTTCTTGCAATAGCGGATTTAATGCGAAGAGGGTAGATGTAACTGCCCAAGCTCGTTTCTCCGTCCCAAAGCGGACTAGCGGCCCATTTTCCAAGATCCTTTATATCCATGTCTCTAAACCTCCCACGTTCAGTTTTTTCCATCCTTAGTTATTAACACGCAGTTTTCATTCGAAGTTGCTTAGCTCTCGCTGAGTAGAGGATGTTTGAACCTGTTTGGTATAGAAAGCCGCCAACAAAGCGACTAGGATCTGATAACCCCAAGACTTTCAAAAACTCGAAATACTCCCCGTCTACCCTCAATCGCATCTTTAAGACGTATCCTCATGTTAGGAGAAAAAGGTTCTGGTAGATTGGGAGATGGGAAAAAGCCAAGTTCCGCAATTTCTTGATTTGGAGAACCGAGGTTGAATTCCTTTGTTTTAGCTTGAAATAGAAGGACTATGTCATCGCGATAAGTTGCCCAATACGTTCCAATGAGATCACCCACCTCTACCGTTAGTCCTGTCTCCTCATATACCTCACGTATCACAGTAGCCCGGGGATCTTCACCTGCTTCGATACTGCCGCCCGGCAGTGACCAGAGCTTCTGATCGTAATTTTGCCTAACGCAAAGTATTTTTCCTTCGTTGTCAGTGACATATGCAAAAGCACCTGCTGTTTTTGTTCTCATCTTTTAGGGTAATAAACCTAAAATGGTTATATCATAAAAATCAAAAAACCTGTCAGTTGAGCTGGCTGGAGGATGTTCAAGTCTGCATATAAACAGAAGACCACCGGACGGCAGCCTTCCGTTGGTGGTCGGGGTTATTCACCCGTGCTGATCAGATGGATTCGGTCGCCGACTTCTTCGTAAATCTTATTAGCTGGCGACCTCACGAGATCGAAATTTCTCAATTCGGAGTGCTGGCGATAAATCTCCGGCACGCTTAGCCTTCGGGAAATATTACCAATCCGCAGCCCAAGGCTTCGACCTGAACAAGGAAACAAATGCTCATTCACTTCCGCAATCTCGCCCATCGTGACGGGTCTTGCGGGATGTAATTGACGCCCCCTAGCACAAATGGCGACAATCACTGAAATAGGAAATGTACGCTCCCATCCTTTTTGAGCAAACATGAGAACCTCCTTTTCAATTTTATGGCTCGATGACAAAGAGCCGTTTTACTTCCGGATAGACCCTAGCATCTAAGTAATGCGTTCGTCAATGAACCGCTTTCTGAGAAACTCTCGAGGATTCAAATCAAATATTCGAAATAAAATCATGAGGTTTTAAGCCATATGGCGCTAGAGCGACCGACTCAGTTCGAATACTACTGCCTCCGCTCTATCACACGCAAAAGTCTTGGCGCGTCACTCACAATGCACTTTTAAAATATCAGGGCAACAGAACAGCGGCGGCGATGACGGTTGTCCAGTGTCCGTCCTTATTCCCTTCCGCAGATTGCGTAATGTTCATTGTTTTAAAAATATGTCCTGACTGCTTGTATACCTGTTCCCTCTCAACCCATGCGGAGTCGGAGTTGAATTCAACGCCAAGCGTTGTCGCGAGCATCGTTGCTGCAAGGTCTTCCGCATATTCTCCAGAAACCTCGCCCTTTTCCCCAAATGCGTGATGTTCAGAAAGGTACCCGTAATTGTTATTGTCGGTTGGGATTGCCAATCCAATAGAAGCGGAGACGAGGCGGTTTGGCTCGTTTGTTTCACTTCTCGCCATAACGCAAAAAGTTATCTGTCCTGGATGAAGCGCTTCCAACCCTTTTTCTTTTGAAATAATTTCCGCCCTTGGAGGAAAAATGCTTGAGACATATACCAAATTGCATTTTTCAATGCCGGCACTTCGGAGCGCCAATTCAAAGCTGGCGAGCCTATCTTTATGCACACCAGACCCTTTCGTTAAAAATACTTTTGTCGCGATCATGATATTTTTATTTTTTTATTTGCAATGAGTACGACCAGTATACGCGCACCTTCGCTGTTATGCGAGTGGTATAATTCCCTCATGCCTCGTACCGCTCTTTTTGAATGGGAAGGGAGAGAGTATGACCACGCGCCGAAGAGCGCTGATTGGTATTGGGCGCTCGGCATTGTCGCTACTGCTGCCGCGGTCGCGTCAGTACTTTTCAGTAATTATCTGCTTGCAATCCTCGTTATCGTGGCAGCCTCCGCGATTGCGCTTCATGCCGCCAAACAGCCGCCCCTGCACCACTTCCGCCTCGTTGAACGGGGCCTATTTATTGGGGACGAATTACATCCTTTTGAGCGCATGATCTCCTTTTCTGTCCTCGAAGACATTGAAGGCGAGTTGCCGCCCTTGCTTTCTATTAAGAATGAGACATGGCTCTCGCCGCATTTAGTGATTCCGCTTGAAGGTATTGATGCGGACGCGGTGTATGCATATTTTCTCCAGTATGTTAACGAGAGTGAACATTCGCACACTTTTGCCGACTTGGTGGCGGCGTGGCTCGGATTCTGATATACATCCATTATTGCCCTCGTCGTTCAACGGATAGGACATCAGGTTGCGGACCTGAAAATCGAGGTTCGATTCCCCGCGGGGGCACAACTGGGCGAAGCGAAAATGCGCTAGGATAATAAAACTGCTCTCGTCGTTCAACGGATAGGATATCTCCCTCCGAAGGAGGTGATGCCAGTTCGATTCTGGCCGAGAGCACAGGCTAGTGCTAATTCAAAAGACCGAGGTCCTACGCCATTTTTGACGACCCTGCTAAGACAAACTGACCTCGCGGCTACTCACCCATCCAAAACCAAAATTGTCCTTTAAGTTCTTCTGCGGCTTCATAGGCATCGGCATGGGAGAAAAAGCCAAGGTATGAATTAAGGGAGGCGAGAAGCGTTTCCTCACTCGTCGTGCCAGCCTTAAATTTCCTGACCTGATCGTGTAATTTACGACTAATCCGCCGCCTTGTTTTCGTGCGTGTTGCGACGTGATATATAAGAGCGACGTAACCGAGAAAATCGATGCCTTGCCGATATTTTCGAATGAATACTTTATTCGAATGTAGTGATAGCGCGAGCCGTGCATGCAAGAATTCATTGATTTTTGGTATGAGGCTTTGGAGGTAAGACTGGTCTTCTGATACAATCACAAAATCGTCCGTATATCGCGCGTAATATTTGACTCTCAACTCATGCTTCATAAACTGATCAAATTCGTTCAGATAGATGTTGGCGAAAAATTGGCTCGTGAGATTGCCGATGGGTACTCCTTTTCTCGTCGTATTTTTACTCTCTCTCTCTCTCTCTCTCTCTCTCTCTCTCGTAGAGCCCGCCGCCTCGTAGCTTTCGACTATCTCTCTCATAAGCCAACGTGTGTCCGGATCAATGATTCGTTTTTCAAGAATGCCGATCAGGATATCGTGATCGATGCTGTCGAAGAATTTCCACACGTCGCACTTCAGAGAGAAACACGAGTTCTTACCATTTTTGCTTGCCGCGCGAAGGGTTCGCGCCAGATATTCCACGCCCTTATGCGTGCCTTTGTCAACTCTGCACGAGAACGAAGTCGGGATAAAGGCCGGCTCGAAAATCGGATTGAGCACTTTGAATATCGCATGGTGAAGGACGCGGTCTCGTACCGCTGCTTTGTGTATGCGGCGCAGTTTTGGATCATGAATCAAGAACATTTGATACGCTCCATGGCGATAATGCTTGATACGCAATTCGCGAGCCAGTTTGAAAATTTCATATTCAACATTTTTCTCAAATACTTCAACATCAGGCCTATTTCGCTTGTCGCGTTTGAAAAAATTCCACGCCTCGAACAGATTTTCTGTCGAGGTTATCTGCCCATATAAATCCTTATATACCTTCATATGAACAACAATAATTTGGACATACCGATTTTCAAGAAAAGTTACGACCTGTATAAAACCTTTTACGGCTATCGCGCCGACGTTTCCAAGCAAGATCGCTATACGATCTGGCAACGATGCGAGAATACCATTTTCGACGTACTCGAAACGATTCTTCTTGCGAGCCAATCGAGCAAAGCGGAAAAATTACCGATCCTTGAAACGGCCAGTGTAAAGCTCAATCTGCTGCGCGTTCTCATTCGCCTCACGAAAGACGTTAAGGCTATTGATAACAGGAAATACCTCACACTCGAAACGAATGTTGATGAGATCGGCCGGATGCTCGGCGGATGGATTCGCTCGACAAAAGAACGGTAGGAGAAATCCCGCTTGAGAGCGGGATTTCTTTCGGATAGAGAGACGACTGCCGAGCAGACGCGAGACCCAGATTGTCGTTACGGTTGTTGTCCCAGTTGTTGTTGACGTTGAGGCCCTTCGCATTGAAGTTGCCGACGTTGACGCGATTGCCGTCCGAGTCGATAGATTGTCCGTTTCCATCCGTGTCACCGAACCTTGAGGGTTACTGAAGGAGTTTCCTCTCATTCCTATATCCTCTCGATCCTGAATGTATTGCGGAAGCAGTCCCGAGGAACATCTTCTCCAGAAACGGGCAAGAAGTTCAAATCTCCATCCTGTTTCGCGCTCTATCGTGAGCCAGTAGCCCGACGATACTCCGGCGAATCTCAAGTGAGATATCCCGCGAGACTGAACCGTAGCCCAGCCTGCATGAGCGAGATATTCTCATTGTATAAAAACAAAAGGCCTCCGGCAAATCTCTCTGTTATTCGCAGAAAAATTCGCGCGGAGACCCGAGGATTCAAAAGAATCAAATCCTCAAGAGCTCGATGTTCAGAACTTCCGAGCAGACGCGAGACCCAGATCGTCGTTACGGTCGCTGTCCCAGCCGAGGTTGACGACGAGGCCCCCCGCACCGAAGTAGCCGACGTAGACGCGATCGCCGTCCGAGTCGATAGACGAGGTACGGACATAGACGTTCGGAAACAAGTAGACGCCGCGGACCTTGAAGAAGGTCGTGATGAACCAGCTCGTCTCGGCGGCGTTCGGCACGCGCTCAATCTTGGATAGGAGCTTATTCTGCTCATCCCAGTTCTTGCTTGTGGAGCCGTCGACCGGAGTCTTCTTGATGGCGAGCCAGCCGGTTCCGGTTCGGTCGTTTCTGGCGAACTTCTGATCCTCGAACCAGCCGCCGGTCTTCCGGTAGAAGAGAGCGGGTTCGATCGCGCGAATGTCGAGAAGCGACTCCTCGCTCGGAGACTGCGGCATGAGACCGTATCCGCTGTCTTTCAGCGAGCGGAGCACTTCTTCCGAAGGAATGGTGTCCGCCAGTTTGGAGATCTGCTCGGCGCTGTACACGATACCGGGACGCGCAGACATTATCTCTTCGGCCGTGATGAAGTCGTTGCCGAGGATCGTGTGCGCGAGGTCGTAGCTCGGCGCCTTCGCGGTGAACCGCTTGATGCCGGCAATGATGTACGTCTGGAACCCGCCGCCCTTTTCGAGCAGCCGTTGCAGACCGTCCTTGTCAGGGTTCACTTCCTTGAGGCCGCGGTCGCCCGCGTCCTCGACGAAACGCTTATACTGCTTTCTTTGGTCGTCGGTGATCGATACTTTCATCGTCATCCTCCTTGTTTTGCCGGATTCGCTCCGACTATTTTGCGGCTTGCGTCTGCATGAGACGAGCTGTTTATGGCCTAGTATCTAAGCCGCAAAAAGCTCGCCTCATGAGTCCTGAACCTTTCAAGGAACTAACTATCACTAGTATACACAAAGCCACGTTTTTGTCAAATTGCGTAGTCGTTGTATCATCTTTTCGATAACTGACCCCGCTAGGGCGATCGAGCCGGTTAGATTCCAGTAGAGAGCACATCAATCAGACCATGCGACTTTTAAGAAGTGCGAGGCGCAACTCATGCATGGGTCAAACGCGCGAATGAGTTTTTCAATTTCAAATTCAATTTCTTCTTTTGAGGTGTCGGGTAAAAGCCCCTGCACCAAACGCCCGATGCTCTGCTCAATCATTATCTGATTCTGGCCCGTGGGTACGATGACTTCGCCTTCTTTCACGAGTCCGTCTGCGCCGAGCACAATTTTGTGATACAACGTGCCGCGCGGCGCTTCAACTACACCGACGCCGACCGCGTCGCGGTAAGGATTCTTAATTACCGGCTCCGATGAGAACGTCGTGCTTTTTAAGATTTCAACGGCCTCATCTATAGAATGGAGAATTTCTACCGCTTGGGCAAGATTATTGTAAAAAATATTTGTTGACGGAAACAACGCCAGCGCGTCTTTCACTAATTCTTGCGTACGGGAATTAAGCTTGTCCTTATTTAAGTTCATCCGCGCCAGAGCACCGACCAGATAACTTTCCCCCTTATAGGTATAGCCAGACGCTTGCGAATAAGGAATGACGACATGTTCCAGATGTTCGCGAAACATGTCCTCGCCAAATGCCTCTCCTTTGCTCGTCATGATTTCCCCGCCAAGATAACCATAATTTCCATCAGGGATAAGCGCTATAAAAGAGTTTTCCTTCCTGTCAAAATGGAACGGTGCTTCCTTAAAAATATGTGCGAGGCGCACAACTCCCGGACGTACCGCTTCTAGCTTCTGAATCGCTTCGGTGATTCCCTCTTTCTCGGGAAAATGCAAAAAACCTCCGATAACGGGATAGGTCGCATGCACCGAACGGCCGGCAACAAGCGTTGCCAAAAAATTACCGGCCGATTTCGTATCAAAACCATCATGGAGAAGTTGGTGCTCGTCGAGATTATTCTCGTCAAAATCAAGAAATGCATCTTTGCCATAAATGTCGGGCATTGAGAAAAGATAGAGGTGCAGAGCATGGTCGCGAATTATAAGTCCGTGCATGGTGAGCTCTCGTAAAGCCCTTGTTTGCTCCGATGGAGTTATACCCAGAGCCGCTTCGCAGGCGGCGATACTCGCCATAATGTGCGCATTGGAGCACGTGCCGCAGATGCGGGCGAGGAGTTGCGGCACGCCGAGAATCGCCTTCCCTTTCAGCGCTTCCGTATAGAAACGTTTGTTCTCTGTAATTTTAAAATTGACATTCACTACTTTGTCGTCCTCAACGCGGAGAGAAAGCGAGGCACTGCCCTCCACTTTCGTTATACGTTCCATCGTCAGGTCAAAAGTGTGCATAAAAGAAAATCAAGATTTTTACTGTAATTCCGCCACTAGCGCGTTCACTTTTTCTACAAAAATCTTCGGGTCCATCGGACATCCGCCGATTTCAACGTCCACCGGCACGACATCGCTCACTTTAAGAACATGGGGCAGAGCGCCAAATCTGTCTATAAGAAATTGTATGTCTTTTTTCTGTTCTGACGTGAAAGTATTGCGCTGCCCCGACGGCAGACCAGTTACGGCGCAGGAGCCTATGGCCACCAGTTTTTTGGAGCGTGTGCGAATATCTTTCAATTTTGCCTCGTGCGCCAGCGAAGCAATCGCGCCTTCCACAAAAGCGATATCAAACTCGTCAAAAATGTTCTTGGACTTCAGGACCGGCATGAAACGGAAATCAAATATCTTCTTCCACTCCTCCCAGTGGTCGTTCAAGACCTCCGTCATCACGATTGTATTGTCCTCACAGCAGGAAAATGTGAACCAGCCGATTTTAATTTTGAGTGTCTCGCCAACCATCGCGAGATAATTTTACCAGTTTTTGCTCCAACAGCATACCGGTCATGCTACAATTTTCGCATGGAGGAACCTCGCCGTTTGCATAAAGAAATTCATACGGTGCTTATCGGCGGTGCCGCCGGCGATGGCGTTCGCGAAGCCGGCTTGAGCTTGGGAGAACTTCTCATAGGTTTCGGCTATGAGATTTATTCTTCCTTCGATTATCCCTCGCTCATACGCGGAGGACACAATGTCAGCCGAACGAGTTTTTCCCGAGAGAAAATAACGAGCGATTACTCTACTTTGGACACATTGATAGCTCTGAACGAAGAAACGGTTGCACTGCATATGGGCGAACTTGCCGAGAACAGCGTGGTCTTCGCCGAAAATTTCAGTAACGATGATAAGGAGAAGCTGGGAGAGCGCGCCATGGAACTTCCGATGTCCGCATTTGTGCAAGAAATAAAGGCCCTGCCTATCATGCGCAGTTCAGTCGCCTTGGGGGCGCTGTGCTATCTTCTGGATTTGCCGTTCGAGACGATGAATGAGCGATTGGACGCTCTATTTAAAGAAAAAAGCTACGAAGCGAACATCACGCTCGCCAAGATGGGTTATGCCTTTATGGAGAAACGTCAGTCCAAACACCCCGCACAACTCCAGCGCGGAGAAATTTCTGCAGCCAAGGAGTTCATTGACGGCAATACTGCGTTTGCTCACGGTCTCATTTCCGGAGGTCTTCATTTTTACGTCGCTTATCCGATGACGCCGGCTTCTTCCATCCTTCACTACCTTGCCGCACATCAAAAGAATTTCAATATAAAAGTTATTCAGCCGGAAGGCGAACTCGCAGTAATTAATATGGCTCTCGGCATGGCTTACGCCGGCAAACGTACGGCCATCGGCACTTCGGGCGGCGGCTTTGCCCTGATGCAAGAAGCGTTCAGTTTGGCGGGAATGACGGAGCTTCCGCTTGTCGTGGCTGTTTCGCAACGCCAGGCACCCGCCACCGGCTCACCCACGCACACGTCGCAGAGTGATTTGCAGTTCGCGATGCATTCTGGTCATGGCGAGTTTCCTCGCATAGTTCTCGCGCCTGGAGATCCGGAGGAAGCGTTTGAATATGGGGCAACGGCATTGAATCTCGCGTGGAAATATCAGCTCCCCGTTATCGTACTCCTTGATAAACAGCTTTCCGAAGGCGCGTCAACCGCTGTTTTACATCCCGATAAGATTACGATTGAAAACGGCAATATCTTAAATGAGATTAACGGTCACTATGAACGTTACGCCATAACTGAAAACGGGATCTCACCGATGGCTTTCCCCGGTACGCCCGATGCGGCGATTAAAGTTGACAGTTACGAGCATGATGAGAACGGCATAACCTCCGGAGACCCGAAAATTGTAAAAGCTATGGGCGATAAACGCTTCGCTAAAGCCGCGGTTATTAAAAAAGAGATGGGAAAGAGTGCCGCGGTAAAGGTTTATGGAGACCCGGAGAGCAAAAATGTAATCGTCTTCTGGGGTTCAACAAAAGGGGCGGTGCTTGAGGCCGCAAAATACGTGGATAAACCGCTCAAGCTCGTGCAAGTCGTTTGGCTCGTCCCGTTTGACAAAGAGAGAGTCGCGAAAGAACTCGGGGGCGCCGAAAAAATTATTGATGTGGAAGCGAATCGCATGGCGCAACTCGCATCGCTCATTCGCGAAAAGACCGGTATAGAGATTCACAAAAAAATCCTTCGGTACGATTCCCTGCCCTTTAATGTTATAGGACTCGCCGAAGAAATAAATGCCGCACTGATGTAATATGCCCAACCTTTCTACACAAGCAAAAATAACCTGGTGCCCCGGATGTCCGAATAACGCGATACTTGTCGCTTTCCGCGAAGCGATTACCGAACTTGTGAGCGCCGGCTTGAAATTGGAGAACATCGTTACGCTGTCCGGCATCGGCTGTCACGGGAAGATTACCGACTATCTCAATATGAATACATTTACATCCCTTCATGGGAGACTGGTCCCAACAATGACCGGCATAAAAACCGCGAATCCATCACTGGCGGTTGTCGGCTTCAGCGGCGATGGCGATTCCTATAGCGAAGGACTGGACCATCTCATACAAGCCGCGCGGCGCAACTCGGATGTGCATCTTTTCATTCATGATAATGAGGTATTTGCTCTCACCACAGGCCAAGCGACTTCCACAAGCCCAAAGGGATTCAAGGGCAAGTCCACTCCCTCGGGAAGCATTGAAGAGCCATTCAATCCACTGCTCCTTATGCTCTCGGCCGGGACCACCTTCGTGGCGCGCTCCTATGCGCCGGATATCGCGAGGACAAAAGAAATAATGAAGGCCGCCATTGCGCACAAAGGATTCTCTTTTGTAGACATCATCCAGCCCTGCCTCACGTTCAATGACACACGCGATTACTTTGCCAAGCGCATGTATTGGCTGGACGAAAAATTTCCAACGGACGATATCGTGGTAGCAACTGAAAAGGCGCGGGAGTACGACGGGAAGATTCCCTTCGGCATTTTTTATCGGGTTGAAAAGCCGACCTTTGAGGAGCAGATATGAACCTCCAGAAATTTTTTGACCCTACGTCAGTCGCGGTCATAGGTGCATCAGAAGACAAAAATAAAGTCGGCTATTCTCTGGTCTATAACCTTTTGCAAGGAAAGAAAAGAGAGATTTATCCGATATCGCTCAACAAAGAAAAAATTTTGGGATTGAAGGCATATCGCTCCATTCTTGAAGTCGCAGAGAAAATAGACCTTGTCCTCATCGCCGTACCAGCAGCATCCGTACCAGCGATGCTCACTGAATGTGGAAAGAAGAAGGTGCCCTTCGTCATCGTTATTTCTGCCGGCTTCAAAGAAATGGGCGAGGAAGGAAAGGTGCGTGAAGAAGAAATAAAGAGGATTGCGCGCGAGTACAACATTTCGCTTTTGGGTCCGAACTGCCTCGGCATCATCCATTCCGCTACAGACCTCAACGCCACTTTTGCGGCGGACAAGCCGCTCGCAGGAAAAATTTCTTTCCTCTCGCAGTCCGGAGCAACGGGGGCGGCAATGCTGGACTGGTCGCGTAGTGCGGATGTCGGATTCTCCACGTTCGTAAGTTTGGGGAACGAAGCGGGATTCACCGAACTGGACTTCATGGAATATTTTGAGAGGGACAACGATACAAAAGCGCTGCTTATGTATCTGGAAAAAGTGACCGACGGGCCAAAATTCATTGAGTTAGCGAAAAGAATCACCGCCATTAAGCCCGTCGTTCTCATAAAGGCCGGGCGTAGCGCGCGCGGTTCTGCTGCCGTTATGTCGCACACGGGCTCTTTGATCTCCAATGACGCGGTATTTACCGCTGCCTGCCGCGAATGCGGAATCATTACGGTTGACTCGCTCCGAGAGCTTTTCAATTTCGCAAAACTTTTTCACATTGGAGTCCTCAAGCCATTGAAACATCTCGCCATCATTACCAACGGCGGCGGACCATCGGTCGTCGCGGCTGACCTCATAGACCTTTCTCGCTCACTTGAGTTAGCGGAACTCCCCGCGGAGACCAGAGATGCGCTCGGGAAAGTTCTGCCGCCGATGGCCGCCACCGGAAATCCGGTGGACATCATCGGCGATGCCACAAGCAAACGCTACGACGACGCTCTGAAAATTTTAATTGCTGAAAAGAGTGTTGACGGCATCATCGTGATACTGACGCCCCAGATGATGACTGATGCGCAGGCCGCGGCCAACGTACTCGTCTCGCACGAAAAAGGCAAACCGGTCATTCCCGTATTTATGGGCGGTGAATCCATACAAAAAGGCGCTGCAGTTCTTCAGAAAAATGGTTGGGTCAATTTTGATTTTTCCAAAGACGTCGTAGAGGCTCTTGATGCATTATCTCTTACCGACAAAAGACCTTTAGTAAAAATACCTATGGATGCAGACGCAATGGAAAATATAAGAATGGCAGATTTCCCGATAACGCTTGAGCTCCTCTCCGATTACGACATCAAAATCCCCGGTGTTCTCTTAAAAAATAAAGACGAACTCGCCGCAACATTTGAAAAATTCAAAAATCAGCAGCTCGCGATGAAAGTAATTTCCACGAATATCGTCCACAAGACCGATACGGGCGGCGTGCGGCTAAATCTCGCAACTGCCGAAGAAGCCGAGGAAGCATGGGATGACATTATGAAATCGGTGAAAACTAAAAATCCGGAAGCAAAGATTCAAGGAATGTTCGTGCAACCAATAGTGGCGGGCAAAGAAGTCATTGTGGGCATGAAACGCGACCCCGTCTTCGGGCCCGCCATCATCTTCGGTCTCGGCGGCATATTTGTTGAAGTCCTCAAAGACACTTCCCTGCGCATTGCACCGGTAAATAACGAAGAAGCGCGACGTATGATTGAAGAAATAAAGGGATACGCGATTTTAAGCGGCCTGCGTGGTGAAAAACCGGTTGATATAGACGCACTCGTAAAAATAATCGTGGCGATTTCTAAACTATCTCTCGCGCATCAGGAAATAAAAGAAATAGACCTCAATCCGGTTATCGTAGACGACCAAATAGCATCCGTTGTGGATGCGCGAATAATTTTATAAATTGCTGAGCGTGTGATTCGACGTGGGCTCTCTGCTGACCGTCCGCCACGACTACCAGCTTTCTCTATGGATTTTCATTTCGCTGAATTCCGAATCGCCATGCGGCTCGATCTTCTCTTTTGGAAATCCGACGGGTATGATGTTAATTGCTTTGAATTTCGGCGGGATATTCAAAATCTTTCTTACGTCTTCTTCCCATTCTGGTTTGATATTCTTCCAGACCGTTCCCAAACCCAGAGCCGCGGCCTCAAGAAACATGAATCCTGAAGCCAACGCAAGATCCTGCATATTCAGGTCTGTTTTTGTCGTGTCACTCACCGGAATAACCAGGACTGGTGCGTCTTTCACGTAGTCCTGGCCCACAACATTAAAAATCTTTCTCTTTGTTTCAGCGTTTCGTACTACAATAAATTCGTTGGCTTTGATATTCCTGCCGTTGGGCGCGAACTGCCCAGCCTTGATTATTTCCGTAATTAATTCGTTGGAAACATCATCGCTTTTATATTCTCGGACTGCCCTGCGGTTCAAAATTTCTTTGACAATCATAGTCTAGAAATCAATCTTATTTATAGTTTATCATAATCGACTCTTTGGCTGGCCGTCTGGTACGACGTGGGAACCTTTTTAAAACAAAACTAATCTCTGACAAGTAGGATTAACTCTCTAAGTTTTTCATTTATTCCCTCGCTGATTCGAAGCTGTTTTGGAGAAATACTATCCATCTCAATATCAGTGCTTCCTGCTGGCAAGATAAATACATTCCCGCTCTGAGAATTCTTGCCAAGGACTACTTTCATCCCCTCATTTTTAAGTCGCTCGATTATTTCATCTGTGGGAGTAGTGAGGCCCGGATATTCTTCGTCACTTGCTTTCATTTTTAAATAGGATTCTGGATCAATATTCGAAAAGGGAAAAATCTCATTGCTCTCAAAAAGTTCTTTGGCCAGAGAAATTATCTTCTCTTTTCGTGTCGGCTCTTTTTCTGAACGTGTTGGCATTCCTTCGGACATACGCGAAGTATACAGGATTTGCTGCGGGTCAGGGATTCGAAACAAGCTGTTTCAAATCAAATTCCGAGTCGGAGAGTTCTTTTCGTTTGGAAGAAATATCGGTGCGGTCCTGAATAAGCTTGATGATCGTCGCCAATTCAAAGATGCGGTTCACCACAGAAACGCCCACGATTTTATCGCCATGGATAATGAGGCGTGTGCGCGAGCCCGATTCAAGCGAGCCGCGGCTCACGGTAGTTTTATCTGATGACAAACGAATGTCTCCGCCAAACGCAACATTGAGCCCAAAGCCGTGGCTGGTATAAAACGAGACCAGTTTAAAGGATTCATGGGCTCCCGTCATATTTAAGCCGGACACCTTCCCCTGTTCTCGCGCGCTCATCCAATTGCCCGCCATGCACCGCTCATTCAAGACAGCGTCGTTATATTCGGCAACGTCGCCCGCAGCCCAGATATCCGGCGTGTTCGTTTCTAAATACTCATTTGCCTTAATTCCGCGCCCTATTTCTACGCCGGCTGCTTTCACCCACTCCACGAGGAAGACAACGCCTATGCCGCACAAAACCATATCGCAATCTACTTTCTCATCGTTTTTTATGACGATGCCCTCCACGCTTTCACCGCCCAAAACTTCTTTCACTTCCGATTGCCGAAAGATTTCCACGCCCGCGTCGGTAAGCGCCTTCTCCACGACGCGCCCGCTTTCTTCGTCCAGCATCGGTTCCCAAAAATATTTCTCCAGCATTACCACAGTGACTTTAATGCCGGCCGACACCAAATTTTCCATTGCTTCAAAGGCTACACAACTACTGCCGATGATTACCGCTCGCGCGGTCGTTTTCATCGCTGCCGCGATCTCTTTTGCCTCATCCAGCGTCCGCAAGTAATAAACTCCCTTTTTATCCGCGCCCACCACGGTCCATTTCCGCGCGCGCGCGCCGAGGGCCAACAGTAATTTTTCGTATCCGAACGTTTCAGTGCCGACAACAAGAGTTTTTGCCGAGGCATCCAATGCGGTTACCGACTGTCCTTTCACCAGCATAATGCGATTCGTTTCATACCAATCCGGTGTCTTAAGCCAAATAGTCGTCTGTGGCTCCTTTTCTAAAAGAAAAGAGGGCTTGGAGAGCATGACGCGCGAGTACAGCGGATAGAGCTCGTCGGTGATGATAACGATGGAGCCGTCCGGGTCCCTCCCGCGGATGGTCTCGGCGGCAGTGGTTCCAGCGATACCGCCACCAACGATAACGTACTTATATTTTTGCATACTGACTACTTCGGAAAAATTTGTCTGCCGTCCTTGTCGAAAAGCAGAATCGCCTTCGTCGGGCAGGATTCGGCGGCCATGATGAGCATGTCGTCGTCAGCCGCGTCCGGCCCCTTCGCCACGACTTTGTTTTCGCCGTCCAGTTCAAACGTCTCTGAGGAAACAGCGACGCAAGAGACCGCGCCGATGCATAAGTCACGGTCAATGGCGATTTCTCCGATTTTAGAACCCGGTCTGTTGCGCGGATATTTTTTTACGTTAGACATTTTTATCCATTCTATTTCTAAACGATTTTATTATACGTTATATTTTTCCCGATAAAAACGTATGAGTTCCTCAACGGCGGGAATACATCGCGGGTAGCCGATGCCGACCTTGGTTCTTTTCTGCACCGCCTCAAGCGTCGTTGCGCCATCAATAATCGCCTCTTCAATGTCAGCCTCGGTCACTTTTGTGTGGGGGTCAATAAAGCGTGTGCCTTCAGTAACAATCCGAGAGAGCTGGCCTGTTTTTTTAAACCAATCGTTTACGGCCGCGCGGAACGCCTTATCGCCTAGCACAGAACAATGAATTTTTCTGTCCGGCAACCCACCAAGTCGTTTCATGATGTCTTGCGGCTTTACTTTGAGCGCTTTGTCTATTTTCATGCCGCCTTTTTCGGTCATCATTACGGAGAGCATGGAGGTCGCAGCGATTGCCGAGGCGCATCCGAACGTGCGCCATTTGAACTTGATTATTTTATCTTTTTTGCAGTCAATCTTAAGCCACACGCGCATCACGTCGCCGCATGCCGGACTGCCGACGATTCCTTCCGCGTCATATGCGAAAGTATCAGAATTTTCCAGAAGGAGATTCCGCGGCTTAAAAAAATGATTCTTGACAGCATTAGAATACACCCAACTTCCGCCGGCGATTTTATTTATCACGTCGGGCTTCATTTTTTTCTTTTTAATCTTTGTCGTTTTCATTGTTTAGTACTTAATACTCAAAGGCGAGATCCGCCGGAGCTTAGCCACAATCGGAGGCAATTCGCGAAGTACGTAATTTATATCAGACACTGTCGTTTCTCTGCCCAACGTAAAACGGATGCTCCCGTGAACGTGTTCGTAGGGACTGCCCAGTGCCATTAATACAGAGGATGGCTCCAAACTTTCTGAATTGCACGCCGAGCCGGTGTTCACGAAGATTTCCTTTCCATCAAGATAAAGAAGTATCGCCTCGCCTTCTACGTCCAGAAAAGAAACATTCAGGAAGTTCGGCAAACGTCTGGTTTTATTGCCGTTCAGTACGACCTTCGGGATGGTTTTGAATATTCCCGCCTCCAATCTGTCCCTTAATTTTTTCACGCGCGCGGACTCGGCCTTCCGATATCTTTGCGCCAAAGATATTGCCCTGCCAAAGCCGACAATCGCCGGTACGTTCTCCGTTCCTGCTCTTAACCCTCTTTGCTGGCCGCCGCCAAAAATGATGGGTTCAATCGCGATGCCACGTCGCACATACAGACCGCCTATACCTTTCGGCCCGTATACTTTATGTCCCGAGAGCGTGAGCAGGTCCACGCCAAGTTTCTTTACGTTGATATCCAGACAAAGCGCCGCTTGGCTCGCGTCGGTGTGAAGATAGGGCATAGGATTTTTTTTGCGGAATGCTTTGATAATTTCGGAAATTTCTGCGATGGGCTGAATAGTTCCGGTCTCCGAATCCGCGCACGTTACTGACACCAAAACAGTTTTATCATCCAAAAACTTTGCGAGCTCTGCGGGATTAACAAGTCCATTTTTACCGACCGGCAGTTCAACTATTTCAAAATCTTCTTTCTTTAGAGCGTTACAGGCAGCATGTATTCCCTTATGCTCTATAGCGGAAACGATAATCTTATTCCCCCATTCTCTGTTCGCCCTCGCGACACCCAAGATAGCGAGATTGTCCGCCTCCGTGGCGGAACCGGTGAAAATAAATTCGTCCAGCGCACAATTCAGAGCCGCGACTATCTCCCGCGTTGCCTCTATAAGCGCTCTTTTTGCCTTGAGGCCAAAGGCGTAAGGGTTGGATGGATTACCGAATTTTTTGGTGAAATACGGCAGCATCGCATGAAACACCCGACGGTCGACTGGCGTTGTCGCGGCATAATCAAGATAGATTTTTCTCTTCATTTCAGGGCAACTCTATCATAAGCGACAATTGCTATAATCACTCCGCATGGCAAATGAATTCCCTGCAACAAGTCATTTTATGGACGGCGTCCTTCGCTGCAGCCGCTACGCCTTCGGGCCGAATCGTCTCCATTACTGTGGCCCCGATGCTAATTGTGAAATCCATTCGTATATCAACGAGAGCGCAAGCGACCCGGGCCTAAGACAATTGTTGCGTGAATTTCAAACAATGTTTCCCTATTTGCGACACATTGCGGATGTAAATGGCATACCAGACCCGTTTGATGAGCGCGTCGTCGAGGCCTATTGGCTCGGCAACGAACTCCTAGAAAAAATCAACGCGCACGCGTTCTATCGCCATCTCATTGAAGACCAGAGAATAAGAGACAAGATTGGCGCAAAATCATTTGAGCTTGTTGCACAAAAAATCGGCCAAGGGGCGGTTCCGCACCATTCGTTCCACGTCTTTGATGTCTGGAAGCGCGCGGGGCGCGCTGACCATGAACATACGCTGGAGTGGATGGATGAATGCCGCATAAGCTGGGGCACCGTCCTCACCGTTGACGGGCCGACACTCACCGTCCTTACCGAGCCGCTCACTCTAACGCAAGGGAAATTTGCTCTCGGTAATCCCATGGAAAGAAAGTTGGTACGGCGACTTGAGGCCGAATACGATATTGAACAAGTTAAGCCAAACAATATCGTGTCCATCCACTGGGGCGTTCCCTGTGAAGTGATAAGTAGGCACCAAGCGGCCATGCTCAAAAAGTACACGCTCCGCCACATCTATTTTGCAAATCAGACCATTTAAGTATAGAGTCGCGGCAGAATGTTCCAAATTGAAAGGGGGTGATATTAATGATGGGAGAACGGACAAAGGAACAGACGGGGGAACAATTGTTCCTCCATTATGCGTGGCCTTGTGCCGACGCTAAATTGGCTAGCGGAGAGATTAACCAAGGACAATTCCTTGAACTTGAGCGGCTTATTAAAAACAATGAGCAGCCGCCGCGCGAGTTGCTTCTTTTCTGCTTCACGAACGCTGTCCGCCGACAGAGAGAATTTGCAAAGGCAAATGAACTTAAGACGTGGGCGCCAGGTACCGTTCAAGTCTTCTGGCGGTACCATCATAATGATTACGAACACCAAAAGGAATGCCAGGTGCACCGCTGCGCCGTAGAAAAAGTCGACGATACAAAAACCGTTGTCGTATGCGAGGGAGAACGGTTTAATGTAATCAATTTTTACAATCTCCCTCTTCGAGACGGCCAAGTTGTCTTCGTTCACAGACGAGTGGTCGTCGAAATCAAGAGGATATCATCCTGGTGCCGCCTTTTTGTTGGGCCATCGTGGTTCAGCGGAGGGCGGCATATTTTGTGGAATGGCATATGATGAAACCGCATGATTATTTATGTATTCGGTAATCCCGACCTGCCTGCCGATTCACTGCCTTTGAAAATTCTGCCTGAACTCAAAAAACGTTTCCCGCAACTGCAGTTTGCGGTCAAGGACCCTCATGAAGAATGGGATTGCCCCGAAACGGTTACGGTCATTGATACCGTCAAAGGAATTGGCAACGTAACCGTTTTTGAAGACCTTACAAAATTTGCCTCCGCGCCGAGCCTGACGCTCCATGATTTTGACGCTCTCGCAAATCTCCGTTATCTCCAAAAACTCGGTAAACTTAAGAAAATAAAAATTATCGGTATGCCTGCGGAAATGCACCTCAATAAAGCGCTCGCCTCCGTTGCAGAAAAGATTAAGCGCGAGTGCGCTTGATTGCTGCGGCGAGACGCGATTTCTTGCGGGCGGCGGTGTTTGTCTTAATAACGCCGCGCTTGCGGGCCTTGTCGATTGCGGCATAAGCCAAAGGAAGGAGTTTTTCCGCTCCGGCAATATCTTTGGCGGCGAGCGCCTTCATGAGCGACTTGCTTGCATCATGAAGCGCACCCTTGCGACGTAAATTGAAGACGTGTTTTCTCGCCGAAGAACGAATCGCCCTTTTTGCGGAACTCGTAATTGCCATGTGCGCCTAATGTAATGTATACGCGACATAAGCGCAAGAGTGATAGGATACCAGCATGATTCGGCAAATTCGCGGGAAGGTGCTTGAAGTCGGAATAGCGCGTGCCGTTATTGAAGTTGCGGGCCTCGGTATTGAAGTACATATGAGTGCGCCACAAACGCTCTCCATAGGCGACGAGGTTTGTCTTGCGACACATCTAGCGGTCAAGCAGGACGGTATGAATCTTTACGGTTTCTCTGATCCGGCCGACCGAGATTTCTTTGAACTCACTCTCTCGGTCTCGGGCATCGGTCCGAAGACCGCGCTCGGAATATTGCGCCGCGCGCCGCGCGAAGCGCTCGAAGGCGCCATTGGAAAGCGCGATCTTACGTACCTCACAAAAGTCGTCGGACTCGGTAAAAAGAGCGCGGAGAAATTACTGGTGGAACTTGCCGAAAAGGTCGGACCGCGTGCGCACGATAACGCAGACAACGAGGTTTTTGATACACTCATCGCACTTGGCTACACCGAACGAGAAGCGCGCACGGCTTTGCAAGCCATTCCTGATGACGTCATCGGCAAGGATATGCGTCTCAAGGCCGCGCTCTCAAACGGCCATTCGTAATCTTCTTTCGATATGTATGAGCTAGTCGACCGAATTGTCCGCGTCCTGAAAAAAATTGTGCCGGAGCCGGTGGTACGTCCGTTGCGACCTGCGTATCATCGCGCGCTCGCGTATTTTATGGCGTTTTCATACGACTTCCCCGCACGAAAGCTCACAGTCATCGGCGTCACGGGAACAAAAGGAAAATCGACGGTCGCCGAAATGCTTTTCGCAATCTTGCGCGAGGCAGGATACAAGACAGCGCTTATCTCCACCGTCCGGTTTGCGATTAAGGACGACTCAGAGCCAAATCAGTATAAAATGACGTCGCCGGGCCGCGGTTTTATCCAGGCATTTATGCATCGGGCGCTAAAGGCAGAATGCACACATATCGTCATTGAAATAAGCTCTGAGAGCGTCCTGCAGTATCGGCACTGGTTCCTTGAACTTGACGGACTTATCGTAACGAACATTCAACGAGAACACATTGAAAGCCACGGCTCGTTCGCGAACTATGTCGCTGCAAAACGCGCCATAGTCACCGCACTTGTTCGCTCGCACAAACGTTTCCGCGTCCTTGTCGCAAATGAAGATATCCCCGAGAGCCGTGCTTTTCTTTCTGCTCATGTTTCAAGTACGATTGGATTTAGCGCGCACGAGCTCCAGCGCGTTTCCGGAAACGAACAAAACATCAATTTTGAATATGCTGGGATACCCTTTTCTCTTCCGATACCGGGTATCTTCAATGCAATGAATGCGCTTGCTGCGGTGAAGCTTAGTGCCGTATTGGGTATTTCACTCACAGTCGCCGCGGTCGCGCTAAAGAAGCTTCAGACTGTGCGCGGCCGTGTTGAACGCATTGAAGCGGGACAGGACTTTCTTGTCATCGTTGACTATGCGCACACGCCAGACTCGCTCCGCGCTCTGTACGGAATATTCACTTCCCGACCAGCGGATTCAACGCGCAAATTGATTTGCGTGTTAGGAAATACGGGTGGCGGACGCGATACGTGGAAACGGCCGGAGATGGGCCGCATTGCCGACGAAGAATGCGAGAAAGTTATTCTTACAAACGAAGACTCGTATGATGAAGACCCGTCAGAAATTGTGGCGGCGATGGCGCGCGGAATGAAGCGTGCGCCGGAAATCATTATGGATCGACGTATGGCGATACGTGCGGCGCTCCGCGCCGCACAAAGAGGCGATGTGGTTTTCATCACCGGTAAGGGCACCGACCCGTTCATTATGGGGGCGCACGGAGCGAAAATTCCGTGGAGCGACGCAGATGTCGTCCGCGAGGAACTTGAGCGGCTTCTTAAAAAAGTTTGATACTATACCGTTATGGGTGATATGCATGACGCGTGGTTTTTTATAGGTATATTCGTTTTCATATTCATTATTTGGATCGCGGTTGGCGGTCCGACGCATCCGCTCGCATTTACCGGTCTGGCGCTCTCGCAACCGTCTCCTCTCGGCAACGGCACTTATCTGCAGCTTCCGAAAGCGCCCTTTAGTATTGGCGGCGCAACGGTCTCCCTTCCCGGGTCATCCAACGGAAATTCTTCTGGAAATTCAGCGTCGGCACCCTCACTCGGAAACGGGAATTTTTTTGGTTCCCCCTCGATATATCGCGGCATCGTTTCTTTAGACCACTACGTCTCCGGTGCCGGCTCGTCAAATCTAGAGAACGAATATATTGAATTGTCAGTCGCACAAAACGCTGGCGTGCCGGTTGATCTCTCCGGGTGGACGCTCTCAAGCGACGCAACGGGCAATGCCGCAATCATTCCCAAAGGTACTGAAATCCCAACGTCGGGCATCGTGAATGCCGCGCAGGATATCGTGCTCACTCCAGGAGAGCGGGCGATTATCATTTCCGGGCAATCGCCTATCGGCGCCTCTTTCCGCGAAAATAAATGCATCGGCTATTTTGGTAATTTCCAGACATTCTCCCCGCCTCTGCCACAGAACTGCCCTGAGCCATCCGATGAACTTTCTTCATTTTATGGTGCCGGCTACATCCGCGATGATGCTTGTATTGAATATGTAAAGACGCTGTCGCGCTGCCAGATCGCGCTCACGCCGCCGATCGGCGCTTCAAGCGCATGTCAGGGTTTCTTGGAGAAATATATGAATTACAACGGTTGCGTTACCGCGCACCAGAACGATGCCGATTTTGAGGGCGACACCTGGCGAATTTATCTTGGCCGTTCGGATTCAATGTGGCGTACCAGAAATGAATTGGTAAAGCTTCTGGATGCGAAGGGCGATACGGTGGACGCGTTCAGCTACTAGAAAAAACGAGGTGAAAAAGGTAGATTACGAATACGCGTCCATTCGCGCCCATAGCTCAGTTGGTAGAGCAGCTCCCTTTTAAGGAGAAGGTCGCAGGATCGTAACCTGCTGGGCGCACAAAAAAGAAATGGTACGTGCAGATCCTCTGCGCGTACCACCCCATTAGCTGGGATCTGTCAGTTTATAGAATCGACTTCGCCTCGAAGTCTCGCCTTCTCCAATTCGGTCTCATTCTTAATCCATTGCCTCATAGAAATACCCTTCGGCAATTTATACACAATCACCGCTTGAGTATAACTATAGTAAGAAAGTAGGAAGCGAACCGAATCGGCTTTCTCCCCAAGCCGTTCCGTGATTGTTCCGACCGAAGGCGTATATCCGGTTCGGAAATCGTGATGAGGAATTGTGCCAGAAATCCTCTTAATCCTTGCAACGGGCGGCCCCCAAAAGAAGAATTTCTTCCTCCACTTTTTGATCTCACCAATCACTTCTTCCCCCTTCTCATTGAGAAGGGTGATTTTCTCCCACATCCGCGAGAACATTTCAATATCAATGGAATGGAGAAAATAGTTGAGGATGGAAGACTCCACCCTCGAGACATAGACTTGTGCGATTGGTTCGTTCACGTGTTTTCTGATCCACGGGAACTCTTCCAAGAATGCTTGGACCTTGGTCGGTGGCATTGGAACAGGATCCATCCCCACACGAGTACCGTGTTGTTGCTTTTCGTAAAGATCTTTTTGCGTTAACATCTTGGCCTCCTTTGGCGTCACGCCGGTTTTCGAATAAAGAGCGTCGCGCTCGTTATCCTAGGTTTGTTATCAAGGTGCGAGAAGCGCACCGGCCATGCCAGAAGTCTCTGGCTCCGCCAAAAGAGTATCATACAAGATATTAGGTTGTCAAATTGAGAGCGCGAAACGCTCGAGAGAAAGAGAGAGGTCGAGACCTTTGCGACGAGAATTCTGGAGAAGAGAAATGAGGGCGAGCGATAATCGCCGCGATTCTTTTGAAGTCCACACCCTGCTTCCCTTTTCCATCAAGTTGCGCGCTCTCCAATGCAGGAGGCCGTGGAGCATTTCCGGCGCGTCGCCCGCCATAAGCGCGCGATTGATTTCCAGCCAAAGTTTCTCACGATTTTTCGCGCTAAGAGCATTGACTAAATTTGAATTGAACCCTCGCGTATCTTCATGGGCAACGGATTTGTCGTATGTATATACAACTTTTGCTCTCGCCGCGAGTTTTTTCGCTTTCGCCGTCGTGAGCCGAGGCGCAAGAAGAATAATTGCATTATCAGAGGCGGCGAGATTTTCAATATGTTCTTCAAGAATATCTGTCGTCTCCTCTTGAAAGGGATCGTCAATGAGTATCAAAAGCCGCTTTACAAAAAGTCCGCCCAAAGACGCGGCATCTTCAAGCGCCGCAGGAGTCACGTCCTCGCGCGCGAGCCGCACATAAACAAGATTTGGTTCTTTTGTTCTCGCGGCCGCAACCCACTCAAATGCCTTTGCGCGCGTTTTCTCTACATCACTACCGTGAAAAAGAAAAATCATATTTCATGAAGAGCTCCCCAGTCAGTTCCCTGCTTCATCGCAGCAACAATGGGGACGCCGTATGTCTTGTCAGCAGGCATCAGTGATTCCATCGTTCCTTTAACTTGCGTGCCCAATTCTTCCGCACGAGTAGAGCGAATCTCATATACCAATTCATCATGCACGGAAAGAAGGAGGTGAGCGTCACTGCGCGCGTTTTCATTTTCTAGAATGTCATCTGCCCGCACCATCGCGAGCTTGATGAGGTCCGCTTGTGTTCCCTGCAAGGGCGCATTGACGGCCATGCGCTCGGCTTGCGCCCGCACATACGGCAAGGACGATTTCATTTCTGGAAACTGCCGGCGCCGACCGAAGAAGGTTTCGGTGTAGCCATGCTTCCGTGCGAACCCTTTAGTTTTTTCAAGATATTCAGAAAGCGTCGTGAATTGCTCAAAGTAATTATCGTAAAACGCATGCGCTTCGGCGGTCGTCGTGCCGAGCTGCTGCCGAAGCGCATTTACCCCCATGCCATAGAGAATGCCGAAGTTGATAACTTTCGCCCGGCGGCGCATTTCAGCATCAACCGCTTCGGGCGCAACGTGGAATACAAATGCGGCAACTTCTCGGTGCACGTCTCTTCCGCTCCTGAATATGGTACACAGCTTCTCATCGCCAGAAAGAATCGCCGCGAGCCGCAGTTCTATTTGCGAATAATCAAGTGAGACGAGCGTGAACCCCGATGGCGCGACAAATGCGCGGCGTATCGCCCGACCACGCTCCGAATGGAGTGGGATGTTTTGGAGATTTGGATTTTGAGATGCCAATCGTCCGGTCGTCGTACCGGTCTGAATGAATTCGGCATGCAGGCGATTATCGGCATCAAGAAGCGGAGGAAGATTTTCAATATAGGTTGAAAGGAGTTTTTTTAATTCGCGATAATCAAGAATATCGTCGATAATCGGATGCGCGCCGCGAATTTTTTCAAGTTCGCTCTCGCGCGTCGAGCGCGCCCCTCCTGCGGTCTTCTTCTGCCGTTCCGGAATAAGATGAAGTTCGTCAAAAAGTACCGCGCCAAGCTGTTGGGGAGAATTCACGTTGAACTCGTGTCCCGCCGTTTTAAAGATACGTTTCTCAATTGTTTCAAGTTCTGTTCGATAATCTTTTGCGAGAGCCCTGAGAACGGCGGGATCGATGAGAACACCTCGCGTTTCCATCCTTTCTATGACCGGAATAAGCGGCTTTTCAATTTTTTCGTATACCTCGTGCACTTTCCCGAGTTCGGCGATGTGTTTCTCAAGCGCCGCATATGCCTTGTCAAAAGTTCGCTCCTTCGTAAATGCGAGAATATCGTCAAGCGACGGATTAGTGAATTCGGACGAAATAAGCCAGAGCATTACCTGCCCCTCGCGCAGACGCCCAGGGTCTACTGCCTCGGGAATGGGCTCTGATATCTCCGCCGCTCGCACGCCGAGCACCGCTCGTGCCCGTTCTCGCAATGACCGGAAACCGAATTCGTCAAAAAGCGCCAACACTTTTTGCACGTCAACATTCTCGCGCCACGGTCGATCGGACAATGCGAAAGCAATTGAAGCGTCAAGACGTATCGTCGCGAGTGATTTTGAAAAATAAGCATCTTCTTTGTGTTCTTTCAAAAGTGCAACTATGCGCGGTTTTATTCCTTTTTTTATAAATGCCGCGTTATTCTTCTTCAACGTCGCGTATATTTTTTCAATGGAGCCAAATTTCGTTATGAGTTCAGTCGCGGTTTTCTCGCCAATGCCTTTCACGCCTTTGATGTTATCGGAAGCGTCGCCGCAAAGTCCTTTCCAATCGGGAATAAGCGCGGGGAGAAAACCAAACCGCGCCTTGACCGCCTCTTCGTCATAAAGAATTGTGTCGTTAATTCCTCGCTTCAACGTGTACACCTGAACGCGTTTATCTTGAACGAGCTGAAGAGTGTCCATATCGCCCGAAGCAATGATGACATCAATATTTTGTCCGCCGGAGCCGGATAATGTGTGCGCAATAGTGCCAAGGATGTCATCGGCTTCAAAACCTTCCCGTTCGTAAATGGGAATAGAAAACGCCTCAAAGACCTTGCGCGACTCCTGAAGCTGTGACGCGAGCGCATCGTCCGTCTTCGCTCGCGTCGCCTTGTATCCTTCGTACGCCTCATGGCGAATGGTCGGCTTCGGCAAGTCGTAACAGGCGGCCATATAATCGGGCTTGAGATCGGTAATTATTTTGAGCAGCATTGAAACGAGACCGTAAAGAGCGCCTGTCGGTGTACCGGATGGACCGGTGAGTTCCGGTAATGCATGATAGGCGCGATGGATAATCGCGTGCGAATCAAGGAGCACGATGCGTTTCTTCACGGAAGTTTTTTTAGTCATATGAAATGATGCGTGTGGCGTCGGGAAGCGAGACGAAAGAGAGATGCGCCGCAGGTACTGGAAGCGCGCTCTGAACTTTCTCCGGCCACTCAAGCAGAATAAGATTATTCGCGTCTCGCATAAGTTCGTCAAAACCAAGTGGAGCGAGGTCGCTCCCTGCTTCAAGCCGATACGCGTCAATGTGAACGAGCCGCGAAAATGCTTTTGCGTTTTCGTCCAGAGCAGAAGCGAGGGAATAAATTTTCTCAAGAACAAAAGTGGGGCTGTTCACCATTTCTTCAACGCCGAGCGCCCGCGCGACCGCTTTAACAAAGGCGGTCTTCCCCGCCCCGAGCTCTCCGGAAAGAACGACGAGCGTCGCGCTGCCTTCTCTCGGAGTCAGTTCGCCAACGAAACGCGCCGCTTCGGCATCAAGCTCGGTAAGCGTTTTAACCGATTTCTCCATTACGATAATTGTACTCTGAAAATGAAAGTGCGCCCAAGTCTCCGAGAGACTGGGCGCACTGTTTGCCACTTACCACCGGCGGCCATGGAACCCCATACCAAAGCGGATCCCAAACCCAACGACTGGATAGCCATAACACGGCGCATAGACCGATGGGTATACATAAACTGGTGGGAGTTGAACATAGACAGTCTGTGGGGGTGGTTGAACATAATCCGGTGCCGGCGGTGGTTGAAATGCAGGTGCCGGAGGTTGCGTTCCGGACGGAGTAGAGCAGTATTGCACCCCATTCAACAAAATACACTCCGCGCAGACAGTTGTGGCCGTCGCGGCCACCATAACCCCGATAAAAAGAGCTAAAAACATCCACTTTTTCATAATAGTTTCCTCCCTTCGTTTATTCTTGCTCTAGTATACACGAAACGGTATCTTTGTCAAGTACCCTTTTGGGGTCTAAATCTCGGTGTATTATCGGTGTATTATGTGTAAATGGATTTACCATTTGATATCGGACAAGAAACAAGAAAGCTCACCGAAGTGCGCGAGCGAGAAGAGGAGGATGTCGCGCGCATTCTCTCCGAAAAGTACGGCATGACATACGTTGACCTTTCATTAAAGGAAATAAACAGCGATGCCCTCCGCACGATTCCTGAAGACGAGGCGCGCCTCGCTGAAGTGGCGGCCTTCGCGCGCGTCGCCGAGGTGCTCTCGCTCGCCGTCCACAATCCGAACAACCCCGCATTCATTAAACTTCGCGCCGAGCTCGTCGGGCGCGGATTCTCACTGCAAGAATTCCTCGTTTCGCAGAAGAGCTTGGATCGAGCGTTCGCTCGTTATGCTGACCTTACATTCTCTACCGAATCAAAAGCGGGCGGTTTCATTATTAACAAAGAAGTGCTCGCAAGACTCATAAAGGAAAACGGAACGCGGAGCGCTCTGAAGCAAGAACTTGACGCCACCACGACCCTGAAATCGCTTGACCGCGTCTCGCGCATTTTAGAAGCCGTTCTCGCGGGCGCTTTCGCGCTTCGCTCCTCCGATATTCATTTTGAACCAGAGGAAGAAAGAACTCGTTTGCGATTGCGCATTGATGGCATTCTGTTTGACACGTATTTTTTTGATCCGGCGACCTATCATCAGCTCAACTCGCGCATCAAACTGCTCTCGGGCGTGAAGCTCAACGTTACCAATCGGGCGCAAGACGGACGTTTCAGTGTCTTGCACGAGAATAACTCGGTAGAAATGCGCGTTTCCTTCATCCCCGGCAATTATGGAGAAGCCATCGTCATGCGTATTCTTAATCCCGAAGCGACCAAGGTCTCTTATAAGGAGCTCGGTATCCATCCGAAACTCCTCGCGCGTCTCGAGAGAGAAATCCGCCGTCCGAACGGCATGCTGCTCACGACCGGCCCCACCGGGAGCGGAAAGACGACCACGCTTTACTCATTTCTCCGCGAGATTCACACGCCGGAAATAAAAATCATCACGATTGAAGACCCGGTTGAATACCATCTTGACGGTATTGTGCAAACGCAAGTCGCAGGAACGAAATACACCTTCGCCGAAGGGCTCAAGTCAATTGTCCGCCAGGACCCGGATATCATTATGGTCGGCGAAATCCGCGATAGTGAGACCGCCGACATCGCCATCCAAGCGGCGCTCACGGGCCATTTCGTTTTCTCCACCCTCCACACCAATGACGCCGCTGGCACCTTCCCGCGCCTTACGGACCTCGGCGCGGACCCGAAATCCTTCGGTTCGGCAATTACTGTTTCCATGGCGCAACGTCTCTTGCGCCGACTTGACCCGGATAAAAAGAAAGAACGCTCGCTTACCGACGACGAGAAAAAAATGATTGCAAAAGTATTTGAACCACTCGCCGACAAATCACTCGTTCCGGAAAAAATAGAAAAGGTTTGGGACCCGGCTCCCGCGAACGAAGACGAGACCGGCTTCAGGGGCCGCATCGGCCTGTACGAGGCAATTTTCATGGATGATGCGCTTGCAAATTTCCTTCGCGATAATCCGCCAGAAAACGAAATCGCGAAATTTACCTCAAAACAGGGCTACCTCACAATGGCGCAGGACGGCATCGTCAAAGCTCTTGCTGGTATCACGTCCCTTTCCGAAGTCGCCAATACCGTTGACCTTCCTAGGTGAAGAAAAATGGAAAAAATTCCAAACAAAGAACAGGATCCGAAACAACGAACGCCGGAGGAAAAAGATATTCTTCGCGCACGTCTAAATTCAATAGTGAGCCAGAGCATCACGACAGCAAATATTGATACGTTCGCCGATTCGGCCCTCAATGAGCTTATTTTGTTTACCGGGGAAATTGTTGAGCACTATAAAACCGAACATCCGAAAGATATAGGTTCCGGGAAAGAACTCGAGGACCGTGCTTTCTCCACTTACGGTCTTGATGATTTAAATTTGTACCTCGTACGTGTTCAGGAAAAGTCTGACCAGATTCATCAGCTTGATAAAGCATTGCAGGATATGAGTAATATCCCTGAGGTAATTACTCCTCCTGATAAAAATAGTTCTTTTGTTAAAAGTAGTAACAGTAGCAATCCCTTTGAAGAAAAAGTGCTGATATCAAGACTGAAACTACTTTTGTATATTTTAGGTAACGATTTCAATCTAAAACTTGAGGATGTTCAGCTTACCCGGGGAATTGTAACTGACACTATGGTGCGTCGAGAAAGTTATGTGACAGCAGAAATTCCCGCACTACGTCGTGTTGTTCAAATCTGCGATGAAGAAGGAAACGCCAGTTACGTGTTTGATGGTGAAATTATGGCGCAAGAAGGAATCAGTGTCGCTGACTTGAATCGTTCCGAGAAGCGAGAAAAAAATGAGCTTATAGATAAGTTCAGAGGGATTGGCACTCGCCTGATTCAACAAGCACATTGGCGCGACGTGATGGCAGAATTTCTCTCCTCCCCTCTAGAGAAACCCGAGGAGGAAACGGTTGATCCGACATCAAAGGACCTGCCACAAGTTATAACTTCTGAATTCGATCCTTGGCGTGGTTTTCTTGAGGCAGATGGTATGCGCTGGGGGACAAAAAATGCAATTATTGCGTATCTTCACACAAATCATGAAACGATAGGTTCTTTTATTAAAAAGCATCCGGAAATCCCTTCAAAAGAAGTGCGGGACTTGACAGGGAAAAAAAGAGAATCCTATCCAATAGAACAGATTGAGCCGAAATTTAAAGAACTTTTTTCCCTTTCTAAAGTCGCAACAAGCGGCGAGTGGAAAGGATTCTACGAAAGCGAGGACAAACATTGGGGAACAGCACACACAATCGCTATGCGATTAGGTTTAACTAAAGGTACCATAGAGCCTCTTGTCAGAAAACATCCTGAAATTCAATCTAAAAGGGTGCGCGATTTAACAAACAAGGAAGCAAAAGCTTATTCTCTAGAACAAATCAAATCCAATGTTGATGAGTTTCTTTCTCTCCCTAAAGTCGCAACAAGCGGCGAGTGGAAAGGATTCTACGAAAGCGAAGGTGAGCACTGGGGACCAATTAATACGATAGAACACTTCTTGGGGGTACTCAGGGGTAATATTTATTACCAAATTAAAAGACATCCTGAAATTCCATCAAAGAAACTGAGGGATCTGACGGGAAAGGAAATATCAAATGCTTATTCTCTGGAACAAATTAAAAATATATTCAAAATAAAATCCCGTCCGTAATCCTCAAGACCCCGCCGGCACCGCCTCCCTAAAAACAGGATATCTCACGATAGCGCAGGACGGCATTCTCAAAGCCCTCGCCGGCATCACTTCCCTTTCCAAAGTCGCTGATACGATTGACCTGCCGAGATAAACAGAAGTCGCCTGACAGAGTCAGGCGACTTCTGTCGGACGTTACTTGATGGTGACCTCACCCATCACCTGATAAAACTCTTGTTTCGATATCACGTAAGGCCTCCTTTCTTTTTTGACAAAGACCACCTCCTGTTCACGCTCCTCCAGACAAAACCCGCGAGTTAACACGGGGAAGACGAAACACCTGAGGAGATTCCCAGCATAGTACCGAAGTACTGAACCAGGAATTCCTTGGGGAAACGCCAAAAGCCGTCAAGCCCTTGCCTAGAGGAGTATGAACAGGAACAGAAATCGTGCTAGAATGCTAGCACTGCACGATTTTTATGTCAACCCCCCTCAAAACTTCTTCCGAACCGTCTTCATCGCTCGATGCGGTGCTGCGCCCCAGCCATTGGGACGATTATGTCGGCCAGAAACAAGTGAAAGCGAGCGTGCGGATTTCTATTGATGCCGCGAAGAAGCGCGGCGGTATGCCTGAGCATTTCCTCTTCTATGGTCCGCCGGGAGTCGGGAAGACGACGCTCGCACACCTCGTCGCCGCGACACTTGAATCACCATTAAAAAGTACCTCGGGCGTCGCCATAGAGCGCGCCGGTGACCTCGCGGCGATATTGACCAACCTGGAACCGAACACTGTTCTTTTTATTGACGAAATTCATCGCCTCTCGCGCAAAATTGAAGAGCTTTTATATCCCGCGCTTGAGTCGGGCCATCTTGATATCGTACTCGGGAAAGGCCCTTCGGCACGCACGGTTGAGCTTGCGCTTCCGCCGTTCACATTGGTCGGCGCAACGACACGCGTTGCGGAACTTTCCGGACCGCTGCGCTCGCGCTTCGGCGGCGGCGTGTACCAGCTTGACTTCTACAGCGACAGCGATCTGCGTGATATCATTCGTCGTTCAGCTAGTCTGCTCAAACTTTCTGTTCCCGAAGAGGTTATCGAACGCATCGCGGCACGGAGTCGTGCGACGCCGCGTATTGCGAATGCACTCTTGAAGCGCGTGCGCGATTTCTCCGAAGTCCGCGAGCGGAAGCTCTCTACCGCACTTTGCGACGAGGCATGCGAACTTTTCGGCATTGATGCATTCGGACTTACGAAAGACGACCGTCGCTACCTCGAAACCCTTCACAAGAGCTTCAGAGGCGGTCCGGCAGGCGTTCGTGCTCTCGCGGCCGGTCTTCATGAAGATTCGGACACCGTTGAATATGTGTACGAACCGTATCTGCTTCGTCTCGGTTTCGTTGAGCGTTCTTCTCGCGGCCGTATACTCACACAAAAAGGCCGCGCTTATCTTGAAGACGGGCCGCTTTTATTTTGAGTATGTCCGGGCATAGCAAATGGTCTCAAATTAAGAGGCAGAAATCGGTAACCGACGCGGCAAAAAGCCGTGTCTTTGCGCGCTACGCGCGCCTCATTGCGCTTGAATCAAAAAAAGCAAACGGCATCTCATCGGCGCCAGGACTCTCGGTCGCCATCGCGCGCGCCAAAGCCGCAAATATGCCAAAAGATAATATCGACCGCGCGATTGCGAAGGGCACATCAAAAGACTCGGGAAATCTTGAGCGAATAACCTATGAAGCATACGGCCCGGGCGGCGTCGCGATACTTATTGATGTCCTCACCGACAACAAAAACCGGACGACGCAGGAGATGAAGCATGCACTTTTAAAACAAGGAGCGGAGCTTGCGATGCTTGGTGCTGCGAGTTGGGCATTTTCCAAAACCAGTGATGGATACATTCCCCGCGGGCCTCTCATTGAACTCTCGAATACTGATGAGGAGCGGCTTGCGGCTATTCTTAAGACACTTGATGAACATGATGACGTGCAAGAAGTATTCACGAATGCGCGCGGCTATGAGAATACTAGCGATTGACCCCGGCTACGACCGGCTCGGCATTGCAGTTATTGAAGGCGACTCTTCTCGGCCCACACTGATTTGGAGCGGGTGTGTGACGCCAGACAGGGGTCCGAGCGCGCAACGTCTTGCGTGCATATCAGACGCGGTTACAGAAGCGATTAGAGAATACTTGCCTGACGCCCTTGCCCTTGAGACGCTCTTCTTCAATGCAAATAAAAAAACGGCGCTCGGTGTTGCCGAAGCGCGTGGAGCGGTACTTGCCGCGACCGGCAGTGCTTCCCTGCCGGTCATAGAATGTTCCCCGCAACAAGTGAAGCTTGCCGTCACCGGATATGGCAGCGCAGATAAAACAGCTGTCGCGAATATGATTCCACAACTCCTTATCCTTCCAAAAAAGAAACGCCTTGATGATGAGCTAGACGCAGTGGCAATCGGCATAACTGCCCTCGCCACTGGCCTCATTCGGCACTAATCCACACCGAGAAATAAAAGTACTTGCGGGAAGAATTTTTTTTGTTTAAATATACCAACCCCAGTGCGGGGTTAAACCTAAATCTATCCACTTATGGATATGGATGATATGAACCCTTATAATGAGGGCATCGACGCGGAGGAAGAGATGGCGATCGGCCCTGAAGAGGAAGAAGAGAAGGAAGAGGACTGGTATTAAATAGCGCAGACAAGCCGCGTGGCCCCGCCACAAAGGGCGGGGTTATGCGTGTTAGCATACGAGCCATGACTTCTCACCCGCATACGTCGTGGTGGCATATTCTCTTGGTGCCCATTCTTATATTTTTGGGACTCGGGCTCCTTGCCGCTGGCGGTATCCTTATTTTTGTTGCGGTTACTCCCGTTCCTGACATCAGCTCTTTCGCTAATCGCCAAGTTGACCAGTCCACTAAGATTTATGATCGCACCGGCCAAGTGCTTCTTTATGATTATAATCGAGACGCCAAGCGGGATGTTATTCCACTCGCCTCCATATCGCCCAATGCGATACAAGCAACGATAGCGATTGAGGATTCAAGTTTTTATGAACACGGCGGCATTCGCCTTACTTCTATTTTGCGCGCGATGCTTGTTGACGCGTTCGGCGGTTCACTTTCCCAAGGCGGCTCCACTATCACACAACAGGTAGTGAAAAACACACTCCTTACCAATGAAAAAAGCATTGTCCGTAAAATGCATGAATGGGTACTCTCCTTAAAACTTGAAGAATCGTATTCAAAGGACCAGATTTTGGAAACGTATCTCAATACTATTTCCTACGGCGGGACTCTCTACGGCATTGAGGCAGCCTCGGAAGCATATTTTGGTATTCCCGCAAAAGACCTCTCGCTCGCTGAATCAGCGTATCTCGCGGCGATGGTCCAAGCTCCGACATATTATTCGCCCTACGGAGCGAATCGTGCGGCGCTTGATGCTCGTAAAAATCTTGTGCTTGACCGAATGCATACGCTTGGTTTTATAAACGACACTGACTACGCCTCCGCGAAAGTAGCAACGGTCTCTTTTGCCCCCGCGAATCAAAACAATATCATCGCGCCGCATTTCGTTTTTTATATTCTTAATCAACTTGAGGAAAAGTACGGGATGAACGCGCTTGTTTCTGGACTTAAAGTAACCACGACTCTCGACGCTGACCTTGAAACAAAAGCCGAATCTATCTTAGACACCTACGCCCTTCAGAATGAAAAAAACTTCAATGCATCAAATGACGCCCTCGTCGCAATTGACCCTTCCACGGGGCAAATTCTCGCGATGGTCGGCTCGCGTAATTTTTTTGATACGACCATTGACGGACAATACAATGCCGCGCTCGCACTACGGCAGCCGGGCTCCACCATGAAACCATTCATTTATTCCCTCGCGCTTATGAGAGGCTATACACGCGATACCGTTGTTTTTGATGCCCCGACACAATTTTCCACGTCGTGCAAACCATCCGATACGACCAGCACCACCACGCCATGTTATGCGCCTTCCGATTTTGACAATACCTTCCGAGGCCCGATGACATTTGAAACGGCGATTGCGCAATCAATTAACATTCCGGCCATCAAAGTTCTCTACCTGGTCGGCATACAAAACGCTATCAATCTCGCGAAATCATTCGGACTTGCCACGCTCGGCGATCCGAGCCAATACGGCCTCACGCTCGTGCTCGGCGGCGGCGAAGTGCGTCTTCTTGATCTCACGGGCGCGTATGCCGCGTTCGGTAATGATGGGGTACTTAATACACCGACAGGGATTCTTGAAGTGGACGACGCGCAGGGAAACGTGCTTGAGCAATATGCGCCCCAATCATCAGTCGTGGTGCCACAAAATATCGCACGCGACATGTCTGCGATGCTCTCCGACGCCCCCGCGCGCATCCCGGAATACGCGCTTAATTCTCCCCTCTCTTTCCCCGGATATGATGTCGCGGTGAAAACTGGGACGACCAACGATACGCGCGACGCGTGGGTTATTGGATATACACCGTCTATCGCAATTGGCGTGTGGGCTGGCAATAACGACAACACGCCGATGGTAAAATCGATCGCTGGCTTTATTGCGGCGCCGATGTGGCATGAGGCAATGGCGTACGCGCTCTCAAAATATCCAAAAACGTATTTTGGTGAACCGGACCCTATTCCAAATTCCGTACCTCCGATGCTCCAAGGGAATTGGCGCATTCCGGATGCGAACGGTATGATTGTGCCCCACGATTTGCTGTACTGGACCGATAAAAATAATCCTCTTGGGCCCCCGCCGTCAGACCCTGCGCAAGATCCCCAGTTCGCCTATTGGGAATACGGCCTTTCTGCACTTTATGCCTCCCATCCTGAACTTTTTTCCGGCGGGGTAATGCTCCCGGTGCCACTATCGTCTAGCGCAACAACGACGCCTTAAAGAAAAATCTATTGGTTCATCGGAGAAACAAGATATAAAAGTGAGGTGTCACCGACACCTTTTACGATGAGCGGACGGCCAATGCCGGCGGCGGTGAGTGACAGGCTCTCTGCTGTCGAGAGCGCGAATACTGCGGAAAGATACCGATAATTAAACGAGAGTTCGAGAGCGCTCCCGGATATGTGTGCAGAAAGCGTCTCTGACGACTCGCCGACATCGGCATTTCGTGCGAAAAAGGAAAGGTGGTTCTTTTTTGGGTCAAAGCTTATGTTTACTTTTTGGAAGGAGTCGGAAAATATGGTCGTTTGTTTTAGTGCGGTCTCAAAATCTTTTCGCAGCACAACCGCCTCAACAACCGACTCTTTCGGTATGATTTGGCGGTAATCGGGATACACCGCATTCGTAAGACGTGAAACGAGCATGCCGAGCGTACTCACGAACGCGCACTGGTGTTCATCAAAAGACATAATGACATCGTCATCGGGAAGTGCTTGGGCGATATCAAGAGCGTTTTTCGCCGGAATAAGAAACTTTCCTTGTGTCCCTTTGTGCGCGAGTGGAACTTTTTTCTCCGCAAGGCGAAACGAGTCGGTTGCAACAGCCGTTAATACGCCACCCTCGATAGAAAGGTAAATACTCGCCAATTCAGGACGTATGGTGGAGGATGACGCACATGATGCAATAGAGGTAAAAAGAGCGCGCAGAAGAACTCCGGGGATAACTATTCTGTTTTTGGGATTTTCGGGAAACGGAATTGAGGGGAAGTCCTCATAGGAGGTGGTTTTTATTGAACTTTTACTAGTGCCGTGCGCGAGGGAAACGATATTCCCTGTGTGCTCGAGGGTTATGTCCCCTTCGCCAGTGAGCGAGCTCGCTATTTGTTGCAGAAGGGTCGCTGGTATCGCAACAACCCCGTCGGTGTTTACTTTTCCTTTTAATTTTAAGTCAATGCCGGTCTCAAGGTTTGTTGCTCGCATTTTAATTCCCTCATCTCCGGCGATAATAAGAATTGAAGAAAGAGCGGGAAGCACGATATTTTTCCGTTCAGCAAATCGCGCAACGATATACACCGCCTCGGAGAATAATTTTTTATCTATTGAAATATTCATATGGTTCTTATTAAGGGTGTTGATAAGTGGAAAAGATAATATAACCCATATGTTAATTGCATATTTTTTTCATTATTATAAAAAGAAACTGTTGATATGGTGTACATAACGTTCATACAAGAAGAGTGCGAATAGTTTGTATTTCTTTTATGAGGTCGGTATCCACTAGTATTTCACGCTTTATTTTCTCACAAGAGTGGATAACGGTCGTGTGGTCGCGCCCTCCCAGTTTCGTGCCGATCGTCGGATAAGAGATGCTGAAATCCTCTCGAAGAATATACATAATAACTTGTCGTGGCCGCACCACCTCCCTCCGCCGCGTCTTCTCATAAATACTTTCCTCATCTATTCCATAAAATTCAGCCACCTTATCCACAACATTTTTTACCGATATATTTTTTTGCGGCCGAGTGAATGAGCGAAGCGATTGGCGAACTTCAGAAATATTTGGCGCGCATCCTTTTACCTGAGCGTGGCACACGATACTGTTTATCATTCCTTCCAGTTCTCGTATTGAACCAGGTAAAGAAGTCGCGACATATTCAACGACTTCATCTGAGAGCATAAACCCATGCATCGCCGCTTTTTTCCGTATGATAGCCATACGCGACTCGGGATCCGGCTCGCCGATGTCAACGGTCATACCGCTCGCCAATCGCCCCTTCAATCGCTCGGCGATATCAGAAATAAAGGCGGGCGCGTGATCGGAAGAAAAAATAATTTGCTTATTTGTGTCGTGTAGCGCGTTAAAAAGATGGAAGAGTTCCTCTTGCGTCTTGTCTTTTTTGGAGAGGAACTGCACATCATCCATAATAAGGAGGTCATACTGGCGATATTTATCCTTGAAACGATTCGCAGAGCCCGCCTGTACAGAGTCCGTATAGTCAACCGCGAACTTTTCCGATGTGAGATAAAACACTTTTCGTCCCGGATACTGTTTTTTAAATTGATTACCAATAGCTTGGATAAGATGCGTCTTGCCGCGGCCGGTGTCGCCGTAAATGAAGAGCGGATTGTAGGTGATGCCCGGCCGTTTTAGTGCCGCTTGCGCGGCTGTATACGCGAGCGTATTGAAAGAACCGATGACAAACGTGTCAAAGGTGTATCGAGGATTCAGGTTATCGCTTTTGTTAATGTAAAACTCATCCAAAGGAAGCTCCAGGGCGCCGCTTACGTTTTTTATTTCTCTCAATGGTTTCCGATGCTCATCCTTCACGATGCAATATTCAATGTTACGAAATTCATATGATACGCCACGAATAATTTTCAGTAGCAGCGTATGAAATTTCTTTAAATACCAATCCTTAAAGAATTGACTTGGCACACCGACATATACCACCCCATCCTCGCCTATCTTCACGATAAAACTGCTACGGAACCATGTATTGAAATTTGCCGCGGAGATAGAAAGCTCAACCTGCGTCAGTATATACTCCCACAGTTCCTGGAGATTCCCTTTGTCCATGGTGTATGAGAGTATACTCTCGCCAGAAAGGGAGGGTAGAGTAGTGTTTTGTGGAGAACCTGTTACTATTGCGTGCATAACTTAAAAACACACTCAACATGCCTAAACAAACCTACCAACCCAAAAGGAGCAAGCGCGCCAAAACACATGGATTTCTTTCGCGAATGAGAACAAGTTCCGGCCGCGCAGTCGTGCAAAAACGCCGCCGGAGCGGCCGAATGCGTCTCGCCGTCCAAGATTAATTTCCGTGTTTCCCCGTAAAAAACGATTTCCACGCGCGCTACTCCCGCTTGCTATTAAAACAGGACGGCGGCGCGCATCGGAGCATTTCACGGCAGTTTTTCCACCAAACAGCGCGGGTTATGCGATTATTGTTTCTAAAAAAGTCGCCCGTCTTTCTGTCACGAGGCACCGTATCAAACGTCGAGTATCTGCGGTCCTCAGAACGATCTCACTTCCTCCGGCGTTGCTGCTTTTTCCACAATCGTCCGTAAGTAGTGTAAGCTATCAAGATATAAAAAAAGAACTCACTAACCTTATTTCGTGATTTCATCTTTCTTCCATATTGTTTTTTATAATCCGATCTATAACGCTCTTGTCGCGCTCATGGCGCTCGTACCCGGCTCTGATGTGGGTGTCGCCGTTATTTTGCTTACTATCGGCATTCGTCTCATTCTCCTTCCCTTTTCGCTCTCGGCGGCGCGCACCCAGCGTGCCATGAAAATATTGGAGCCGAAGATTAAAGAACTGAAAGAAAAACATAAGGGCAACAGAGAAAAAGAAGCGACTGAAACCCTATCGCTCTACCGCGAGGCGCGTGTAAATCCATTTGCAAGTATTCTTACGGTTTTTATTCAAATCCCGGTTCTTCTCGCGTTGTATTGGGTCTTCCGTTATGAATCGTTTTCGGTCGTCGATACGATACGGCTCTATTCATTCACTCCCGTGCCCCATGTGGTCTCGCTCCAATTCCTCGGGCTTATTTCAGTCACCGGCAAGAGTATAGTTCTCGCGGTACTGGCGGGCTTTTCTCAATTTTTCCAAGCGCACATGGCACTTTCTGGCATGGGTTCTCTGGATGATACCGCGACCACGAAAGGCGGCTTTCAGCAAATGATGGGCATGCAACTTAAATACGTCTTCCCGTTCCTTATCGCAATCATCTCCTACACAACATCGGGCGCCATTGCGCTCTACTTCATCACCACAAACCTTGCCGGAGTGTTGCAGGAGTGGTATGTGCGCCGCACCGCCCAAAAGGAAGCATTAGAGCGAGTAGCCCCAGAGTGAGCCGTCATTTTTGTTAACAAAAACAAGTTCGGTGTTTGAGGGGTCAACCGCCAGCGCCTCAGCGTCGAGCGTGGCACTCGTTTCGTTCGGAAAATCAAGCACGAGTTGCGCGTAACGCCCGGAAACATCTATTTTCCAAATGCGGTCAGAAAATTGGACAGCTCCCTGATACCAATCGTCAGGGTACGCATAATCGTTTGACGGGTCCACAGGAATACCGCAATAGATGGTTGAATCATCCGTGGTCCACACGCATTTGTCCGCGATGGTCGCAACAGGAAGAGGGATCGTATCGCCAGTCATTGTATTCACCAGCTCCATTTGCATTTCTGAGTTCAACGTATAACTCACTAGCGCCCATTTTCCTGATGGGCTCGCGAGAGCAGCGAGACCATTCAGTGGTCCTGTGATGCGGGAGAAATTTCCATTGCCGTTGACGAGAAACGCATCACCATCGAGTGTCACGGATGGTTTGGTATACGCGAGGTACTGGGACTTCCCGGCGAAGGAAACGCGCAGTGCGGAAAGCGGTGTCGTGAATATTTGCGACACATGTGTACCGTCTGTGTGTTCTAGCGATGCCACGGAGCCATTTACGCCCGACGCGAGAACAAGCACGCCCGTTGAAGAAACCGAAATATCGGAGAGATTTTGCGGCAGGAAAAATCCTCCCGTGCCGTTTCCGGGAAGCGCATATGTATTGATGGTGGAAAAATCGTCTCCCGAAAGGTAGCGTACAAAGGCGAACGACGCATTCGGAAGCCACGTGGCAGATTCAATGCCCGGAACAGTTTTATTGCTTGTTCGGGTGAGTGTTCCCGCGCGCACTTCATATGTGAAAACATTGCCGCTCTGCCGTTCAATATAATTAACCCCGACATCTGGAGAGGAGCTGGCATTTGGAGCGGGGATATCGACGGCAGCTTCTCCCGGCACGACCGGCCCCATGCTTATCTTCACGAGCCGCGCGGTAATTACCGCCGCCGCGCCTGTTTGATTAGATGATGCGGCCGTTTGTCCAGCAGCATTCGACGTCCCCTGCTCCTCCACCGGCAAACTCGTGTTCCCTGTCGGAGCAATCGAGACGCTGGCCTTGTTGGCGAAAAAATAAAAATACGCGAACACCCCAATTCCTACCAGAACGACGACGATTGCGATAATGATAAGTGCGCGACGCATATTATTGGAATATAGTCCAGCTCGGATTACCGGAGCAGGTGTTATTAAGCCAGAAAGAGTTGTCACCACACACTAGAGTTTTCTGTTTACATACTGCCGTAATGGGCGCTGGAGTAGTATTCGAACATGTAACAGTATCTGAAATCCAATTTACGCCGTTTATACAAGTTTTCCAACCAAGATTTATACTTTTACAGATATTTGCGAATTGAATGGCGTCACTTCCGTTATTCGAATTGCTGGCAGTACTGGCCACAGGTTGCAGTCGGTTAATTGTGCTGTTTATATTAAATGTACCTGCTGTATTTATAAATACGTAAGTCTTTTTTGTCCACTGGCAAGATACTATGTATGAATTGACCGTTCCGGACACCATAGTTAATGGATCAGTCGTTAATGTTGCCCCGCAACTCTGACCCCATGTTTTTGCTGCAGCAAGAGAAGGACAAGTGGCAAATTGAAGAATACCGCTCGTGCCCGTTACCGTACATCCACTTGAAGTGTCAACAGTGGGTGTTTGAGTCCCTGTCCCAGTCGATGTCGTTGTCGATGTGAGATTAATCTTCGGAAGATCGAGCGAGAGATTCAAGATGCTCGGATTGATGATGGAGAAGACAAGCACCGGCGAGAGAACGAGTACGAGGCCGAAAATCGCTTGCCAGATTCTGTTTTTGCTACTCATTAATGTGCTGACATTGTCCTGATTAGTCGCTATCCGAATACCTTCATAGATAATCACAATAATAGCGAGTATCGCGGCGATGCCGATGAGATATTTGTACAAATTATTGAAAAAACCGGCGAGTCCGGCCGAAGTCTCGGGAACATTTTGCGTTAAGCCGGGGATACCTGCGAGCGGGACGAAATTTTGAGTGGCGGAAGCGGCAAAAACATGCGGTGCGCATCCCGCGAGAAGGAATAGACAGAAAACTGAAATGAGAAGGATTTTTTTCATAAGCCGAATAAGCCGCCGCCGGATGTGGCGCCGAAGGAGAGCGAAAGTTCCTCAACTGCTCTCGTTGACTCACCCGCCGAGGCGACGAGTGAGAGTGAGGCGGTCCCCTGTCCGCCGCCGGTCGGTCGCAGAGTTATGGAATTGCCCGTCTGCGCCTCGTTTCCATTTAGAAACCATTGGAGCGATGGCGCCCCGCTCGTTGTCGGAAAAGAAAACGGCGCCGCATAGAGCGTATCTTCTGCATTGCTGATGACATAATCGCCGGAGAGCGCATGGTCGTAGAGAATGCCGAGCAACGGGTCGTTCTCATAGATTCGCACCGAGGGGTCTTCAGCGGCAAGCGAGAGCGATGCGCCGCCGACCAAACTCCCGTCTTGGCTCATCACCGCGACAGAGACCGAGCGTGCGCGGTATTGGAGCGGTGAGGCGACGATAATCGCTGTTTTCCCGATGCCGGAAGAATCGGCGATTTGCGTGTCATCAACGGTCCAAGAATAAGAGAGCGTGGCTGGGTCAAATGTTCTTCCGCTCGCATCTTGTAAATTTGCTATTGCGACAACGCGCACATCTCCCTCAAGCGGCACCAAAGATTTCCCGGGATAAAGCGGCGGCGCAGAGGAAACCGGTTCAGCGATGAGCGCGACATCTTGCGGCTGGATGGAGAGCGTTTGACTATAATTCGTTCCGGCCGAAGTCACCGTCACTTTTATGTTCGTCACACTTCCCGCCTTACCTACCGTGACAGAAACCGGCTGCACGCTACCCTGATAAATTTCCTTGCCTGCGGCGGAGACGGTTATTGTGGCATTGGAGAGATCAAGCGTTGATGAAACCGCCGAAAGTGTCGCTTGGCCATAGGGTGTTGGATATTGAGGGTCTACTGAGAGGGAAAACGCCGCCGTGCTGTTCATAGGCATTGCCTGCGCAGAGACCGCCAACGGGAGGAGGAAAACGGCGGTAAGAATGGCAAAGAAAGTAAAACGCATGTCTCTATTATATCTCGGCTTGTACCAATTGGGCGGCGCGCGCCTGCATAAGCTCTGCGGCTCGTTGTTTTTGTTCCCGCAACGGGTCATTATCCTGCTCCTTTTTCCATTTTTCGTATGCCGCCTTATCTTTTTTAATTTCCGGCGCATATATTCTCCATGTCATGAGGGAAATACTCGCACCGATACCTGCAAGCAACCAGAGGATGGAGAACGAATTTTCCTTGAATACACGCCCGTTTTTCGCGAAGATGATGAAAGTCACAATGAGCCAGCCGAGAAATCCGACTGCCATTGCCATCACGGTACCGAATGCGGCGATTACTGGAGCGGCGAAATAACCGACCGCGGTAGCACCGGCGCCGCATACCGCAGCCGCAGTCTTCGCTCCCAATAGTCCGACCGTCCACGTCTTTATTGTGCCGCTTACCGTCAGGGTGCAAATCACTCCGCCCAACGCTGGCCCGAAAAACCAGAACGAGAGAAACATATACCGTAACGCGTCAGATATCCCGCTTGCGCAAAGCTCCGGCAGCGCTTTCCCCCACGTCATCACCTTCGGCGGCTGGCTATTTTTTTTCTGCGGCATATCGCGCCTTCTCCTCCTTTATCGCGAGGAGTTGCGAGGGGTCGGAGGTGATAATTTGGTCTTCGGTATAACTCGCGACAATTTTAATCGCGACGTGTTTCAGTCCTGCGAAGAAAAGCCCCTCGCCCACCCCCGCTTCAAGCAGGAGATATTTTTCTTCATCGGTGAGATTAAACGTCTGCTGCAGCACGTCAATCGTTGTCGGCGATTGCTTTAAGAGCAGTTGCAATGAGGAGTTGGTAAGAATTGGCCGCCCGTATGGGCTCTTTAAGAAGTCCTCAACGTCTTGAGTGATGGTACAGACGCCCAGATAGTACTTGCGTCCGCGCTTGGCGACAGAATAGAGGAAAGAAGCGGTATCCTCGCTCTTCATCATCCACCACGCCTCATCAATGACCAACAATCGTTTCTTCAGATCGTGGCGTATCGCATTCCAGATAAAATGCGTGATGATATACATTGCCACGGGCTTGAGTTCATCCTCCATATCGCGTACCGAAAAAACTTCAAATTGCTGCGTGAGGTCTATATTGGTCGGCTGATCGAGGAACCCCGCCCATGAACCGCGGGTATATTTGGAGAGACGCTCAACCAAGGACTCGCTGCCTTCCATGCCGGAGAGTACCTGCTCAAAATCGGAAAGGAGCGGTGCCTCCGCGCCGGTAAAATCGGCATCGCCGGTTATGTCTTTGAGCGCGTAGGTTTCGCTGATGGCGCGATCAACAATCGCATCTTCCTCTGGAGAAAGATTGCTGAGCATAATGCGAAAGAGTCCGACGAGCGCGATGATATTTGAGCGCAAGATGTCTCTCGGGTCCTCGTCTTCTTTAACCGGAGGAAGGTCAAACGGGTTGATATGGTGCTCGGAGGAGAGCGAAATGTGGAACGAGCGTCCGCCAGTCGCTTCGGCAAGCTGATCGTATTCTCGCTCTGGGTCAATGATGATAATGTCCGTGCCGAACATGAGGGAACGCAGGACTTCAAGTTTCGTCGCATAGCTCTTGCCGGAACCGGATTTCGCGAAAATAACCGAATTGTAGTTTTCAAGCGAGAATCGATCAAAGAGAATGAGCGAAGAATTATGCCGATTGATGCCGTAAAGAATTCCGCGGTCGCTCGTTAGGTCAAAGGAGACGAAGGGAAAGATTGAAGAAAGCGGTGAAGAGTTCAATTTTGAGTTTACTAAAAGCTCATCGGTGCCGAGCGGAAGACAGGAACGGAATCCTTGTTCCTGCTGGAAGAGCGCGGGCTTCGTATACACAAGTTTTGCGTCAAGAATACCGCGAATGTCACCTTCTATTTTGTCGATGTCTTCTTTAGAATCTCCGTACAGCGCGAGATACAAGCCGACATCAAAAAGCTTTTCCTGCGCCTGCTGGAGATTGTTGCGCAAACTTTCAAGATCCTGATATGCGGTGTCGAGCAAGGGGTCGCGCACGAGTCCTTTCGCTTCGCGTTCGCTAATTTGACTCTGAACTTCGGCGACTTTTTTCTGAAAACCGCGCAACGCCTCTTCGGTTTTTATGGGATGGATGAATATGGAAGCGTCAAGCACTTTATCGAGATTGATGACGGGCGCGAACCAGCCATCGGAGAGAAAACGCGGATACGATATCGTGTAGAAAGAACGGACGAATTTTTCCCCAAGCTCAATCTCGCGCGGACCGATCTTGAGCGCAGTTGGGGCAATAGTGTCAATGAGGTCGAGCGAACCCTGTTTATAAATATCTTTCGGTAAGACCGCCGTTATCACCGGCGGCTCTTCTTTTTTACGATTACGATTGAGTAAGTCGAGGAGTGCCATATTATTTGTCAAGACGAATGGGATTCTCAAGTTCGCCCGGATTGAAAGAACGATACAGGAGTTCAATGATTTCTTCGGTACCGAGCGGCACCACGCGCACGCCGGTACCGGACAAGCCGCCGATGACGAGCGAGAGGCGCTGTTCAAGCTGTGCGCGGTCTTCTTCAAATGATGTCTCTGTGGAAGCATTCTTTGCCGATGAACTCTCGTGTCGTAAGAAGCTCATTGCGTGGGCGGTAGAAATATGCGGGGAATACGGCACGACAATATAGAACGATTTTGTCATGATATTCGCTTGTTCGGCGAAGGAACGAATGAACTCGATATATTCACGCAGCTGGATCCTCATAAGCTCGGTTTTCTGCTCCGGCGTTTTCTCCTCAAGGAGGGCAAGATAGGGACGTAAGTCCATCTTGCGCGAATTCACGACAATTTGGATTGAGAAGTCAAGCGTGTTGAGAAAATTTTGAAAGCCGAGTGTGATGGCGCGCTGTTCGTCGGCCGATTTGAGTCCGAAGTTGATGGACGAGCAGATAAGCACGCCGCGATAGCTGCCGTCTTTTAAAATGATGGCGCCGTTCCGTATCTCCTTGACGGGAACGAACTGTTGCGTTGCTCCTGCTGATCGTGTTGTTGCCATATTATTTTGGGTTTTGAACTTCGGGCTTCTGGCCTTTGATATCAAGCGACCATGCGAGCTCCGAAAGTTTCCCGCGCGTCAGCCTCGGCGTGCCGCGCGGAATGCGGGAACTCGCCTCTGCGGCCGCCGCAGCGGCCGCCGCAGCGGTTTTCTCCTTGTTCGTCGGCTCCTCGTGCTTCCAGAGAAAGAATTTCGCGCCCGTGTAATAATTAAATCCTGCTTCAAGCACATTAACAAACGGCTTACCGTTTATTTTATAAAACGCGAGCGCTGCCGCGAGTCCTGCCACCAACGCCGAAAGGACGAGAGCGATGGCAATTTGCAAATAGGAGAAGAAAATAACGCAGAGTCCGACTCCGCCGGCGATGTAGATAAATTGTTTCAAGGTCAAAGGCCCAACAATCTTATTCTCCACCTCAATAAATTGCGGAACTTGATATTCCATTCTCTTTAGTATATCAGCACACACGCAATGAAAATTCTATCCTCCACTACCCCGGATGTCCTTAGATTGAATGGGGCTTTCGATGCCGGGTGACCATTTCGCGTTTATCGTTCCAAACTTTTTCTCATATTCCTCAACTTGGTGCGCCAAACTCTGCACGAGGCGTTTCATATGCGGCGGCGTGAGCGCATAGGCGCTCGCAGTCTCGCCGGCGCTCATTACCAGGACGAAATTCTCCTGTGAATGACCTGCAATGACATTTTCACAAAACTGTTTTGGGATTTTATTGAAGTCCATGACTCTAGTATAACAGGTGGCAGAAATGAAGAAGCCCCCAAGGAGAAAGACTCCTTGAGGACCACGCCGCAAATGTGGCGCATGCAAAAGGTTCGAATCTAATTTTGATCGCCAGCACTTTCTGCAAAAAAAGTGCTTTTTCCCAACCCATACCTTCCGCTTATGATGCGGCCTGTATTTCTTCACGCTCCTCACAAAAATTTTCCTGCCGCAATTGCCGCAGTATCTCATGTTCTCCTCCTCCCCCACGTTTCTTTAGAGACAATACATCTCTTTTTTAAAAATGTCCAATCGCTACTTTTCTAACTGTAACTACCCGTAATGAGCCCAAAAAGCCAGAGGACGAGACTGAAGAAAATGTTAGCGAAGACGAAGGAAAAGACGAGGAGGAAGAGGATGAGCGAAAGCACGCCCGCGTGACGAATCCGTTGTTCAAAACGCATAAGACCAGCGGAAGCGCTCCAAGGGAGCGCCGAGCGCAGTGCCGTAAAGCCGTCTAAGGGCGGGAATGGGATGAGGTTGAAAAGACCGAGGAAGAGGTTGACGAATGCGATTATTGAAGCGAGTGATAATGCCGTTGCACCAAATCCAAGTATTGGCCCAAAACGCACGATGAGTCCGAAAATGATGGCGAGGAGAATATTCGTCGCGCTGCCGGCGATGGCAACGAGCGTCTCGCCCCAGCGTTGGTTCCTGAGGTTGTAGGGATTATAGGGTACCGGCTTTGCCCAACCGAACAGTATGGGCGACCCCGTGAGGACGAGGAGCGCGGGGATGATGATTGAGCCCATGAGATCAATATGCGGGATTGGATTGAGAGTGAGGCGGCCGGCGAGACGCGCGGTCGGGTCGCCGAGCGAATTGGCGGCATAGCCATGCGCCACCTCGTGCGCGATGACAGAGAAAATAAGGATAAGAAGCGTGAGAATGGTGTCCATTTGCATGTGTCGTATCCTATGCTACCATGCGGCGATTATGGCACGCATCTGCGCGATTACCGGGAAGAGCACGCAAGTCGGGGGTCGGTACTCCAATCGCGTCCGCGCGACCCAATTCAATCCGACCGGTAAGGTTCGGAGGAAAGCGAATCTCCAAAGACGGCGTATCTATGTGCCAGAACTTAAGAAGACTGTCATCGTTGACGTCTCGGTGAAAGGGCTCAAAACTATCAAGAAAAATGGTGCGTTTGCAGCATTGAAAAAAGTGGGAGCCATTTGATTTTTATAATTGAGTAGCTTATCGTTCGCGGCGTGTGCAGATTATATGATAGATTTGTTCTTATGATGTATTCAACTAAAACGTTTAGTCTTCCCGCGCTGAAAGGACTTTCGGAGAAACAAATCAAGGTGCATTTTGCTTTATATGAGGGTTATGTGAAAAATGTAAATCTCATTACCGAGAAGCTTTCCGCCGTCCGGGCAGGACAGTTTGAACTTGATCCGTATATCATCGCGGAACTGCGCCGCCGGTTTGCGTTTGAATTTGATGGAATGAGAATGCACGAATATTATTTCGCACAGTTTGAAAATGGTCCGGCCCCACTCTTTACGGGTGGCGCATTAGAAAAAGCGATTATTGAAAAATATGGGAATCAAAATCTCGAAGCCCATATCCGCGAAGTCGCCGGAAGCCGCGGCATTGGCTGGGCCGTCGTTTATAGCGACCCAAGTGCAAAGACGCTCCATACGGTTTTTGTAAACGACCACGAACTCGGCCAGCTTGCGGGATTGCCGATACTACTTGTGCTCGATCTCTGGGAACACGCCTACATGGTGGACTACGTTCCTGCGGAGAAGAAAAATTATATCGACGCCTTTTTTGCGAATCTTAACTGGAGTATCGTCGAAAAACGCTTCAAGGCAGTGATATAAGTGGTTTCAATATACTACCGACAAAAGTCCCAGGAGCGGGAAATTGATTCGTCCAAACTCGAAACAACAAACTTTAAAAGTTTTTTATCTGAAAAGATATTATTTACTAAATCTTTATACTCTATGATGGTAGTCTCATATGATCTTTGCTAGAGCATCTACGTTCATTTTTTAACAAGCTTTTGCATATCAGCTAAGCCTACTCCCTATCTCCACCGTTGCTTTTGCCGGGGTAATGAGTACCCAACCGATGTCGGCCGTATTCTTGAACCCCAGCGTCAAGACTTCCGAAGTGAACGAGCCGATCTTCTTTGGTGAGAAATTCACTACGCAGCACACAAGCATTCCTCGCAGCTCTTCTTTCGCATGGGCTCCGACAACCTGCACGCCGGACGACTTAATTCCGATTTCAGGGCCGAAGTTTATCTTGAGCTTGAACGTAGGGTTCCGCGCCTCAGGAAAATCAGATACCTCGACAATCTTGCCAACGCGGATATCAACTCTCTGGAAATCGTCGTACGTGATCATGACTTCAGAATTCATTTTGTAGGATTTCCCGTGCTTTTCGTATCGCTATGCCCCGGTGACTTATGGAATTCTTCTCCTCAAGCGTCATCTCGGCACTGGTCTTTCCTAACTTGATGCTGAAAAACACAGGATCGTAACCGAAACCATTCGTACCACGCGGAGCGGTCGCAATTCTACCTTCGTAAGTGCCTTCACAGAGACGAACCTTGTCGGTATCGGGGTCATAAATGGCAATGACAGTACGAAAACGAGCAGTCCTTTTCTCGTCAGGAACGCCATCCAGTTCACCAAGCAGTTTTGTATTCCGGTCGGCATCAGTTCCTGGCGCATAACGAGCGGTATAAACGCCAGGCCTCCCGCCTAATGCCTCGACCTCCAATCCCGCGTCCTCGGCAAGGGTAAGAAATCCCGTCTTTTTCCCGAGAGTCATCGCTTTAATAATCGCATTGCCCTCAAAAGTCGTTCCAGGCTCCTCGACCTCGTAATCTTTCGGAAGTTCGGGTACGTCATTCAAGTTCACAAACTCGAAAGGCAAGCCTTGGAGCAGGGAGACGATTTCGGGAAATTTGCCCTTAGAGCGCGTCGCTATGAGGACCTTGCGATTTTCCATGGGTTTTGAAGTAGTCTAACAGGTTATTAGTTCGAGTCTCGTCCGCCCTTGCTCGGTCCTGTGACCTTGCCAGGTAAGATCCCGTAAGGGTTCTTTGGCGAGTTTCAGCATAACAGATTGAGGTCTCTCGGTCAGGGGTCTTTTATCGAATCCTGCCCACGCCGAAATCCGAGATATCTGCGTTTAATTCTGAATTTGAATGGAGCCTGTAGCGACGCCCCAATGGCCATTACGAAATAAAGCCCAGACAATGAGGCAGAAGACAACGAAAAGTAGGAACTCAAACATATCGCAATTCTAGCAAAAATTTGAGCTTTAGTTAGCAGTTAATACCTTGTTGGTAGATTCTTCAACAATTCTAATTTCCTCCGGCGTAAGTTCGTATAGCCTATATACCATTTGGTCGATTTGTTTTTCGTATTCTTTGACTTTTCCTTTTTTTACAGGATTTTCCAAATAATCACCGGGTTTAGTAATTGCAAGAATTTTATCAACCAGGACAATAAATGGCGTCTGCAGATTGGTGGGCGGGCATTTGATTGGAATATTCATAATGGGCGTTGGATCAAGCATAAGTCGATTGCCGGCTCTTTTGCCATTGTAGTATAGCCAATAATAATATAGGCGGGAGTTTAAAAGTCCGAGAACATATTTCAATGAGATGTTCATCTCGCCTGTTTTGTAAGTTACGAAGGTTATATTTACACTCACTTCTGGGTATCTTAGACCAAATAGACCTGAATCAGCTTGGCGTGCAAATGAAATTCGAGGAGGAGCTGAAGCGGCATAACAAATTTCAACGCACCGTATTAGGTCTCTCGGATCCAAAAGCAAAACATGAAGATGTAGATTTCAGAGTCTATGCAAAATATATTCTAAAGGAGGGCACGAATGAGGAGAAACGAGAATTAATGGGGTGCTTCAAGTCGAAACTTAAAGTCACGAAAGGAGTAGTGACGGTTGAGTAAAATTTATTTAACTCGAACAAACTTCCCGGTAACTTTGATCACAGAAACCTCATCATATTTTTGGTCAAAAAAGTCCTGTGAGATCGGTTTTTTGGCAAACGGGTTGATGATAGTGCGTAGACGTACATATCGTTTACGAATGTTATATCCTTTTGATTTGCACCAGGCCTCGTAGACTTGCAAAAGATCATTTCCTAGCATTTCTGGCATCTCATGTTCTTTCCAAAATTCTTTCCCAGCAACTGCCTTTTCTGGATATATTTCCTCAATGACAGCAATGGCCGAAAGAGTCGTATTTTTCTTGGGCGACAACTCACCATTTTTGTCGAAGATCCACTGTGAGTTGCTTCCGTCGGGCGACATCCGAAGAGATATATCACCATATGCTGAACCGGCTATCAGTTGAGTGTCTAGGCCGGCAGTAAACGAATCGCCTTTATGCAATATGAGTACACAAGGATAATCATTTTTGTAATCTTTGAACTTTTTACGAGCTTGCCCTATTTTCTCTCTTGTTTGCGAATAAGGATCGAGGCGAATTGCTACACTGAAGTTTTCAGGTGTTCTCATATATCGGTCGGCTTTGCTTTCACGACTAAATTCTTTTATTTCAAAAAGTGTGTCCGCATTAATCCTTACGAGATAATCGGGCCTTTTCGGCTTTCCAAGATCGGGTTCATAGAAGAAATCTTTATCGGCAACCAGCCCTTTCTTTGAAAGATATTCTTCAAACAATTTTTCCGATGATGTAACTGTCATATGGGAGGTGAGTATATCAGCTTACCTGAAAGATATATAAGGTCTCGGCATAGCACCGATAAAAAGTCCTACGAGCGGGGTCTCAGGGATTCGAACCGCGATCCATTGCGGTGTTTGCGAGAGCATCAGCGTCGCTATTTTCCTCGCGTGGAACATGCAAAAAAGAGATAGGTCCGAAGATCGCGGCGAGCGAAGCAAGTCGCGTGTGCTGTTTTTTTAAGACAGGACTCTTCACTTTGTATTCCCCACCCATCTGCTTCACTACAAGCTCGCTATCCATCTTTACAACAACATCAGTTTTTTTGCGTTTTGCCGCTGGAATGAGTTTTGCCAGCGCTTCAAGTCCGAGAATCACCGCCTCATATTCTGCAAAATTATTCGTACGTGTCCCGAGAAATTTTGAAACGCTCGCAATCGAATTGCCTAATTCATCACGAATTATCACTCCAGCCCCGCTTGGTCCCGGATTTCCTCTCGCGCCGCCGTCGGCATGGATGGTGAAATGCATATGTTCACTATACCAAGCGGATATTAAGAAGTCGCAGGCGCGGATTTCCTCGACCGAACGTATCACGCTCGAGATGCGCGAGAATGTCCGCGCGGCGTCCTCGCGTACCGTCGCTTATCGAGCGCGCGAGAGTTCCTTTTGCGAAAAAAGCTACCGCGTCAATGGCTTGTTCGCGCTCATCGGAAGAGCCAATTTTTAATTTGACATGTTCTTGTCCTTTCCCGAAGTGTGAAATCTCTCGCACGACAATTCCTCGCAACAAAAATATCGGCTTTGGATTCTGCACGCCAAACGGCGCGAGTTTTTCCATCTTCGTAAGAAAGGATGGATGCAGTTCTTTCGGCGCAACTTCGGCATCAGCGTGCATCTCGAGCGTATCGGCGGCATCCGTACCGATGCGTGTGTACGCCTCAACTAGTCTATCTTCAAGAAAAAATATTGCGTCGTCTCTGACGGTAAAACCGCCCGCCTTCGAGTGGCCGCCAAATTCAACGAATGTTTTTTCTGTCGCGCGCATAAGCTCAAGCGCGTGCACGCTGCCGCCGCTCCGCACCGATCCTTTGATGCTCCCGTTTCCTTCCCGCCCCCAGAGGAACACGGGCCGTTCATATTCATCCGCAATGCCGCCCGCGACAAGGCCCAAAAGTGCCGGCCGCCACTGCGGATCCCCGAGCGCGATGACGGTTCGCACCTCGCCGCGTTCTCTCAAACGCGCACGCACAGCGCGCGTGAGAGCGCCCGCTTCGGCTTTCCGAGTCCGGTTCGCCTTCTCAAGCTTTGTAGCAAGCGAGCCGGCCTCGTTCTCGTCGGTGGTCGTGAAGAGGCGGAACGCATCGCGCGCATCGCCCATGCGGCTTGCGGCGTTTATCCGGGGAGCGAGCATAAAGCCAATGTCATCTTCAGTGAGCGCGCGCTGGTCGGTCCGCATCAGGCGACAGAGTTTTTGAAGGCCGATGCGCGGCGACTTGTGCAATACCATCAGTCCGTAGGTCGCGAGCACGCGATTCTCATTTATAAGCGGGACCATATCCGCGATGGTTGCGAGCCCCACCATATCGAGGAGCCACTTTTCCCATCCCGTCGGCACTTTCTCACGCAGAGATGGCTCAATGGTGAGCGTTGCACGTACGAGTTTCCACGCGATGCCCGCGCCGCAGAGCTCGCGGAAAGGATATTTCTCATCGACACGCGCATTCGGATTGACGACGGCGAACGCGTCGGGAAGTTTTTCTCCGGCGATGTGATGATCAGTGACAATAACCTCTATATCGAGTTCTTTTGCGCGCGCAATTGATTCGATATCGGTGATGCCAGAGTCCACCGTGACGATAAGTTTTACCGCATTCTTTGCAAGCCCTTCAACGCCGTCGATGTTCATGCCATACCCTTCGTCATGTCGGTGCGGAATATAAATTTCAAAATTCGCGCCAACTTTTTTGAGAAAGTCGTGCAGGATAACGCTGCCCGGAATGCCGTCGCAGTCATAATCGCTCCAGATGGCAATCTTTTCTCCCGATCGGATTGCCGTAGCAAGCCGCTCGACGGCCCTTTTCATATCAGTCATTAAGAACGGATCGTATAAATGCTCTTCGTAGGAAGGATTGAGAAATTTCTCGGCTTCTTCTCTTGTCGAAATGCCGCGGCGCGCGAGAAGGGCGGCGGTGAGGTCATCGTATGCAATGAGTTCCGCGCGAAGCGTCTCGTCAAGCGGGTCGTGGAGCGGAAACATGTGGCCTTATTGTATACTTGCCGCATGGAAGACACTATTTTTATGAAAATCATTCGGCGCGAGGTTCCCGCCGAAATTGTGTATGAAGACGATGACACTCTCGCTTTTCTGGACATACAGCCGACTGCGCCCGGCCACACACTCGTCATTTCAAAGAAACCGGTCGAGAACATCTTTGATGTTGACGATGAAACGCTGGCCGCCGTGATGCGCACGGTTCGAAAGATCGCGCCTGCTGTGCGCGATGCGGTAGGCGCGCATGGTGTGCACGTCAATTCAAATCACGGAGCATCGGCCGGGCAAATCGTCAATCATCTTCACTTTCACATCATCCCGCGCCGTTCCCGCAGCGAGTTCTCTTTCTGGCCACAGAAGAATTATCCTTCCGGTGACGCCGCGACAATCGCTGAGAAAATTCGTCAGGCGCTTAAATAATTGTTGAGAGCTTCAATGCCCGGCAAGGTGCCATAGGCGAGGAAATCTAGCATTGCCCCGCCGCCAGTGGAAACGAAGGAGAAGCGAGACAAAAGGCCGAGATTTTCAATAGAAGCAATTGTATCGCCGCCACCAATGACTGAATGCGCGCTTGAGTCCGCGACCGCATGCGCGAAGGCATCTGTCGCATCACTGAATCCATTTTCATAATTTCCTAGTGGGCCATTCCAAAGAATCGCCTTTGCTTTTTTTGCGAGGTCGTCGAGGAGTGCTATCGTGCCGGAACCGTGATCGAGAATCTTTTCGTCTTTGATAACAAAATCAACGGGCAGAACGAGTTTTGGATTGGCAAGAAATTTTTTGAGAATGTTCGGATCGGTATCTGAAATGAGCGATTTCCCCACGTCCCGCCCCGACGCTTTCAAAAAATCGTTGGCAAGTGCGCCTCCGACGAACACATGGTCATATGTTGCGAGCAGTTTGGCGAGCACAGCTTCTTTTGTCGTGAATTTCGCTCCGCCGATAACGGCGAGTGCGGGGTGTTTTGGTGTAAGCGCGTGCGACAATTCCCGCACCTCATCTTCAAGGAGAAATCCGGCATATGAAGGCAGCAATTCAGGAACGGTAACAATGGAGGCATGTGCCCGGTGACACGTATCGAAACAATCCTCAACAAATATGTCGCCGAGCGCAGCGAGTTCCCGTGCGAAAGAGCGATCATTCGCCTGTTCGCCTTTATTGCGCCGCAGATTTTCAAGAACGAGAATCTGGCCTGGCGCGAGATTGTGAATCGCGCTGCGCACGCGCTCCCCGACACTTTCGCCGAAGAATGAGACACCGGAGATAATTTTTCCGAGTGCGCGCGCAACTGGCTCGAGCGTCTCGGTCCCCTGCTCTCCGATATGACTTATGAGTATAACTTTCGCGCCGCGCTCTGCGAGGAAGCGGATAGTCGGCACGGCGCGCCGCAAACGATAATCGTTCATAACCCCTCCCTTCTCGATCGGAACATTCATCGCTGCACGTACCAGTATCGGAATATTCTCATATAATCGTATGTCACTGATGCCGCGCATGCTATACAAGCTGCTTTATGAGTAACGTGAATGTGTGCGGGTCAACTGATGCGTGCCCGACGAGGAACCCGTCAACGCCCGAAGTGGCGGCAATAGCGCGGATATTTTCCGGTTCAACCGAGCCGCCGTAGAGTATGAAAGAGCGCGTGGAATTTTTACCCGGCAAGAGCTCCGCGAGCACTTTGCGGATGTAGAGCACCATTTCAGTAAGGTCATCCGGTCCGATGGCGAATGCGGCGGTTTTGCCGATAGCCCACAAAGGTTCATAGGCGACGATGACCTTCGTACTTTCTTTGGACGCGAGCGGTGTAATCGCGGAGGTAAGTTCTTCGCGGATGACGGTAAGGTAGCGCCCCTCGCCGTCGCGTGCGCTCTCGCCGACACAGAGGATGGGCGTGAGCCCTTGGGCAAGCGCATGGGCGAGCTTCTGGGCAACGATCGCGTCGGTATCGCCCGCGGAGCGCCGTTCGGAATGTCCGATAATCGCATATGTTGCGCCGGCGGCCGCGTATGCACGCGCAGTTACTTCGCCGGTTTCTGATCCCCCTGCTGTCGCGGAAACGTCTTGCGAAGCGAACGCGACCTCAGATTTATTTTTTACGGCAAGTGCGCCGAGAAATGGCGCAGGTGGCGCAAGGACGATGTCACACCCGGTCTCGCGCGCCAGCCTCTTGCTTATCGCGAAAAGTTTTTTCGCTTTCGCATGTTCCTCTACATATGCTTTCCAATTGGCGACGATGAGCATGGGAATAGTATATCAGTCGCCGATTACTCATTTATCTATTTTTGTTGCCAGTCGACAAATTGCCATTGAGTTGACGTGAAGGGAGTGAAAGGGGGCGGATTTGTTGAATTTTGCCGGTCAAAAGCGTCAATGCGCGTTTGATAACCGCCGTCGGAACTTCCACATCCGTTTACCCACCGGGTACCGGTACGCAGGTTTGAAATCGTTGAGCCAAGAATAGTAAGCGTGCCGCGCGGCTCGTAAGGTCCCGGACAACTGTAGAGGTTACGTCCAAACGCGCCCGATTGCGCAACGAATATTCCGTCAAGTGTCATATTCTGTGGCGAATCGGGAGCGATGAGAATATCGTTCGCGCTGATGACCGTGAGACCGTCGCTTCCGTCGGTTGCGGCGTAGGTAATATTGTTATGCAGGACCACGCTCGGTGTCACACCCGTCGTCGTCACATTTGCAGCAACCACAGTTATCTTGCCAGGAACAACACCTTCAATCCACGTATTGTCCTCTACGAAAATAAGGCCGCATTGCGCTGGTATAGGGAGCGTCTCGTAAAATGATTCTGCGTTGATAAGTGTGTAGTCAGTCGAGCTGTCAGTGGTATTAATGGGTTGGATGGAAAGCCCGGTGACTGACGTTACTTTGTTTATCGTGACTGTGCCGTTGCTATTGAAAATGAGGTGATAGCCAAGATTCGGATTCGCATTGTGACCGGAACTCGTGCTGTAGCGCGGCAGGTAAATGCCGTTTGCCTGCGCGGTCGCTTTCAGTGCGGTGAAATTTGATGCGATACCGCTAAAGTCAACTTGCGGCGTCGGATATACCCAGAGATTTTGGTTTGTGCCTGTTCCGACAACGCCCGGCGCGGAACGCTGCTCGGGCGAACAGCCGAAATCACTTGTGCAATCCCAGGTTGACAGCGAACTTGAAACGGGCGCGTTAGCGGTACCATCCATGCGTATACCGCCATTATCGTGATACGGACCGTTGATGATGCGGTCGGAACCGGCCCACACGCTGCTATTTACGATGTAGGAATAGGCCGCTACCGACGGTTCTGCGAAACGCGCGACAATTTTTGAAGAGACGCCGGGAGCGTCGTTGGGCACGCCCGTGCTCGTAACGCTCATCGATTGCACCGTGCCGCAGGCGCCATTACTGACGATAGAAAGAGAATAGGTGCCTGCCGTGCCATACTCCGGGTCGGCATACGTGGTTACATAGGGGCCACTATGCCCGGTTCCATCGGTCGTATTGTCTGGGAAGTGCGAGAGAAACCATCGATAATATTCAATTCCGGCTTCTGCGATGGCGAACGCTTCGGACTGCTCCCGTGTGAGTTCCTGCAGATGATTTTGGGCGATGACAAAACCGGAGAGCGCGAGAAGCACGGTAAAAAATACTCCGCCAAAGACGAGGACGAGAAGCATAATCGATCCCTGACGATAAAGTTTATTCATAATTGATTCCGCAAGTTGCGCAACGTTGCCCCGCCCGAGAGCGTGAAAGCGACGGGTGCCCGGTTTACGTTTACGTCAACGACAACCACAGTTTTGATTGAAGATATTTTTGAGATGTTTATCGGTGTGGAAAGCAGTGCCCCTGTATTGTCAAAATAGGAGAACATCGGCGTTGACGAGGCGTTTATGACCGAGGTTGCGATGGTTGACGTTGCGATTGTGGCGCCGACATACGAAGGCGGATTGCCCGACGGTTCCGCAACGACGCGGTAGAGGGTTCCGTTTATGAGGATATACGTTACACGCTCAATGACGAAATCGTTATTGACATTCGCATAGAAAGTAATTGACGATGTTGCGACGCTCGCGATTGGATACGATCCGTCACTCCCATAGGATGCTTCGCGGAGGTATCGCATCGCATCTTCAACGCCTTGGCGCGCTTGTGCTACCGCGGTTGCCTGTTGGAGCGTGTAGGCGTTCGTTTTGTAGAAATAAGTCAGCAGTGAGCCGAGGGTAACAAAAATGAGCGCGGTTATCGCAACGACAACGATAGTTTCTATCAACGTGAAAGCATTCCTCGTCATGGGAGGGTAAGAGTCGTTGTCGCCGTGTGTCCCGAGACGGCGATGCCGGAGAACACTTTTGTTGCGTGTCCGGTCGCAGAAACCGTTGCGCTATAACTGCCGCTTGAAAGCCCGTTGAAGTAAGCGAGACCACATGCGGAAGTTGGAATTGTCGCCGCGTAACCATTATTCGCCAGAATGACTTCTGCGTTCGCGATGGTGCTGCTCGCACTATTTTGGACGAGTACGGGAAGCGTATTGGTCGTTCGTGTTCCAACGATAAGCGTCGTGCTGGTCGCGCTCGCGGGTGCGAGCGCGTAGGGACTCGCGGGGCAGCTTTCAATGAGAGGTGTTCCAAAAACGGGCGTATAAGTGTCCCACTCGAGCGTTTCCGTTTTTGTGGCATTTGCGCCAGTCGTGTCATTCACAACTGTTTTATAAATTGGTTTGCCGTTCGCATCCGTGCCGATGGTTTTTGCGCCTGTGAGCGTGAAGGTGACGTTGGGAAGCGGCAGCGGTCCTTGGGTGTATGAGAGCGACCAATTAAGGACCGAAGGCGTGGTTGATGTCGCGGTTGAGTTGCTCGTCAAATCCCCTTCGAGCGTAAGTCCGGGATAGGTCGTCGTCGAAATTCCCAAAAGCGAAACGGGGAATGAAGAAAATCCGGCACCGTTGCCCGGAAGCGTCGAATCCGGGAGCGGATTGCCCGACGTATCGTCGATATGAATGACTGCCGTCGCGCCGGAGGATGTGGCTATCGTCGCCGAAAGAATGCCCCAGCCATCGAGAAAGCTTGGCGTTATCGCTATTGAGTGCGCGGATCCGGAGAACATTTGACTCGCCAACATAAGTGCGCCGCCCGTCACTTGTGTATTTGTTTGGCTCGCGAGATTTGATGCGTTGGGGAACGTATCACTGAAGGATGTTGTGGTCGCGGGCGAAAGGGTCGAGAGCGCGAGAGTCGCGAGCTGGTCAATTGCAAAGGTCGCACTGGTGGTTTGGTTTTTCACGACCGTGAGATAGCCGGGGGTCGGGTTTACGTTCTGGCTCGTACGCGGATACGTTTGTGCGCTTGAATATCTTGCGCGTGATACGTATATTTGGTACATCGAGGAGGAAGTCGCACCTCCAATCGCCACCAAACCATTGACGTCGCTGAAGGTAGAAAAATTTATCGTGGGTGAAGTTGACGCGTTAACAATTTGCACGCTCGCATCGCTCACGTTCGCGCCAGATGCATTGACTACGTGGAGCGAGAGCGTGCCGCCGCCCGTTGTGGATTCAATCCCCGGCGGGACGAAATTTGAGACGAGCGTGATTGATTTCGCAAGGCCGTACAGCGAATAAGAAACCGTCACCTTCCCTACTTTGTAGTCAGTCGTAACACCATTCGTATCATTTGCCCCGATACCATCAGCCGGGTCGTCATAGTATTCAATATAGGTGCGAGTGGTGTACAACACCCCGTCAACGGAAGAAGTTGCGATTTGAGGTACGGTGCCAGCGGGAATGCCGCCGACGGTTCCGATGAGGTCGTAGGAGAGCCCGCGCAAATATTCCATTTGCGTATTTGCAATTTCAACTCCGGCGGCCTCCACCTTTTCCATCGTTGAGAGCATCAGTGATATTCTCAAGACGCCAAAAAGAGCGAGAAAAAGAATGAGCATAAGCGCGACGCCAACAATGACATCAATGAAAGTAAATCCCTTGAGTCGCGGCGCGCCAGCCGTGCTGCGACCGAGCGAACAATCATTTCGCGATTGTTTTAGCCGCGGGTCATGGATAATTGTAGACATCAAAATGCCGATGAAAGCGAATAAATCGGTGCGATCATTGAAACGGCGAAGACACCGACAAAGGCGCCGATAAAAAGGATGAGAACCGGCTCAATAATAGTTGAGAGGTCCTTCGTTTTTTCGGCAACATCCATTTCATAAAATTCCGCTATTTGTTTTAACATTTGTGCAACCTTCCCTGTTTCCTCTCCTACGGCGAGCATCTCGCTCATTAGGATTGGGTAGAGCTTCGTATGTTCAGCAAATGAAGCGGAAAGAAGTTCGCCTTTCTTGACGCGCATCTCTGCTTCTTCCACGACTTTCGCATATGCCTTCGCATGCACAACTTCTTTAGTTATAGAAAGTGCGTCGAGCACGGGGACACCAGAGGAGAGGAGTGAAGAAAGCGTACGAGCGGCACGGGCGGTATAGGTCTCGCGAACAAGCTCCCCTATAACTGGGACATGAAGCGCACATGCGATTACAATAGTGCTCCCTGTTTTTGAACGGACAAAGGTAATGCCTCCTACGACAAGTACAATAATCGCAAGCAATACGGAAACAACATGAGAGACCATGAAGTCCGACAACGTGGTAATAATTCGAGTGGCGAGCGGCACTTTCACGCCAAGTTGGATGAAGGTACTGGTCAATGTCGGCACGACGAAAATAAGCATCAGAATCGCGACAATGACCACGGCGGTAAGTACGATTGCCGGGTAAATCATTGCGCCACGGATCTTGCGTATCAGGTCTTCCGAACGCTCCATCTGAAGCGCAGAAATCATGAGCGCGTCAGAGAGAGAGCCCGATTCCTCGCCCGCTCGCGCCATCGCAACGAATATTTCGGGGAATACTTTTGGATATTTGGCAAGGGATTCATTGAATGATGATCCTTTCTTAATGGATTCTGATAACCCCACCATGATTGCTTTCAGGCGCTTATTACCCGACTGTCGTTCAATAACCGAGAGAGCGCGCGCGAGTGAAAGGCCAGCAGCAAGCATCGTCGCGATGTTCTTTGTCGCCCGGACGATTTCTATGCGCTTTATCCCGGTACCTAAGGTGATTGAAAACCATGAAGGAAGCGATAGTTTCTTTGTCTCATCTGAAAGATTAATGACGGTCCCGCCTTCTCTTTGTATTTGGTCGTACACCGCGAAGTGCGATGGCGCTTCAATGACGCGCGTCTCGTCCGGCGTCCCCTCTTTCCGTATGGTGACTCGGAATTTCATATCATTCGTTCACGGTGCGCAACACTTCTTCAATGCTCGTGATGCCGCGCGCCGCTTTGTAAAGACCGTCTTGGAGCATGGTAAGCATTCCTTCTTTCCTCGCTTGAGCTTCTAGGGAATCGCTCGTACCTGAATGAAGTATGATATCGCGGATTGCAGACGAAACCGCGAGAACTTCGTGAATGCCGATGCGACTTTTATATCCATCTTCGTTTTCGGCGTTGGGCACGGGCCGATAAAAACGCAAATCATTGAGTGTGGTATCTTCTTTCAGCAATTTTTCTTCTTGCAAGACCTTGAATGCGGCAGCAAAGTCGGCATCACTTGCGATTTTGGCGCGCATGGCGGCATCAACCGCATATTCTTCTTTGTTGTCGCAGAGTCTTCTTACAAGTCGCTGTCCGATAATGACGCGAACGGTAGAGACAAGAAGGAATGGCTCAACGCCCATATCAATAAGACGCGGAATTGCACCCGCGGCACTGTTCGTGTGGATGGTGGAGAGCACCAGGTGGCCGGTCAGTGCTGCGTTGATAGCGAGCGAGGCGGTTTCACCATCGCGGATCTCGCCGACCATAATGATGTCCGGGTCTTGGCGTACCAGGGACCGTAACCCGTTGGCAAAAGTGAACCCGATCTGCGGATTCACTTGCGTTTGATTGATACGTTTCATTTGATATTCAATCGGGTCCTCAATCGTGGAAATGTTCACGTTTGGCTTGTTCAAAATATCAAGCATGGTGTAGAGCGTCGTCGTTTTCCCCGAACCCGTTGGTCCTGAAATGAGGATGATACCGGTCGTTTGCTTCAATGCGCTATGGATGCGTTCCATGTTTTCACCATGCAGGCCGAGCACTTCAAGGGTAAAGCCCTCTCCGGTTTCGCGCAGAAGACGCATAACGGTCTTTTCGCCGAAGAACGTGGGGAGAATGGATACGCGAAAGGAGACGCGTTCGGACTCGGCCTCCATCTTGAAACGGCCGTCCTGCGGAAGCCGCTTCTCATCCAATTTTAGATTTGAGAGCACTTTAATGCGCGCAACGATGCCCGCGGCGGCGGCTTTCGGCAATGTCATTGCGTCATGGAGGATGCCGTCAATGCGATACCGAACGAGCACCTCGGTCTCCATCGGCTCAATGTGAATATCGGAAGCGCCCTGGGAAATGGCATGTTGCAGCAGCGTATCAACGATGCGTACGATGGGCAGGTCCTCCGCCATTTTTTTCAGGTCATCTCCCGAAAGGTCTTTGTTGCCTTCGGCAGTGACGCGGATTTTCCCCGCTTCGGTTGAAATGATGTCGCCGAATTCATCCTTGAGCGATTTCTGGTACTGCAGGAGCGCGTGCTTGATGCTCTCAACGTCGGTCAGTCGCGGCAATATCTTAAATCCCGTTTCCTTGCGCACCGAGTCAATTGACGCAAGGTCTTCAACATCAAGCATTGCGACTTCAAGCGAATCATCTTTCTTGTTGTAGGCAATAATGTTATGTGTGCGCGCGATCGGCTCTGGAATAAAGGAGAGAACATCGACTGGGACGTGATGCTCCTTCAAGTTCACGAACGGAATGCCGAGAACGTATGCCTGTACGCGCCGCAGCGCGTCCTCGGTGATAGAGCCGTGCGAGACAAGGATGTCACCGATCGAGCGCTGTTTCATTTGCGCCTCCTCCGCAGCAGCATCAATTTCTTTTTTGGCGACGAGGCCCGAGTCAATGATGAATTCTTTCAACTCTTCATCCGAAACGTGCATATGGATTAAAGTATAACGCCTCCTATCCTCCGCGCGATACGCATTGCACATATTATGATCCCGGCTACTGTTTTGATGCCCGGATAATGAATGGAACAGGACGTGGCGGAATATATATTCTCAATTTAACGAACGAGAAGAAGAATAGACAATTGCATTGCGCGGAGGCTTTGACTTCTTAAAAAGAATTTGGTATCTTTATCGTATCTGAAATGCCCCAATGGGGCTTTCTTTATAAAAGTGCGACATACACATTCAATATGATTGACCTAAAGACCATCAATGCAGTGCTCGGGGAGTTTGAAGACCGCGGTATTAGCCGCGAAACCATGATTGAAGCCATTGAGAGTGCGATGGCGACCGCCTATAAGCGCGAATATGGCAAGCGCGGGCAAGTCATACGCGCCAAGTTGGATCTCTCTACGGGCACCATCTCTTTTGCACAAATAAAAACAGTTGCGGACGAAACAAACGTACGCTTCCCTGTTCCGAGTGAAGAGTCAGAAGAGCATCTTCATATTCATTCGTTTCATAACGAAGAAGAACAACTTGCGGAAGGCGAGTTGCCACGCTTTGACCCCGAGAAGCATATTCTCCTCGCCGATGCGAAACTTATGAAGCGCGACGCCTTCGTGGGCGAAGAGGTTGTTTTTCCGCTTGAGCCGCAAGATGATTTCGGTCGCATCGCGGCGCAGACCGCCAAGCAGGTAGTTATTCAAAAGGTGCGCGAGGCCGAAAAGCTTTCCATGATGGAGGAATTCGGCGAGAAGAAAGGCCAGATTGTGAGCGGCATCGTGCAGCGCATGGAGCGCGGCGCGATCTTCGTGGACCTCGGACGCACGACTGGCATTATTCCTTACGAGGAACAAATTCCGGGAGAGCGATATCGTATGGGCGAGCGCATTCGCGCGTATCTCTATGCGGTAGATGAGGGCTTCCGCGGCGTATACTTGCGTCTTTCTCGCGCGCATCCGAAATTCGTTATAAAACTTTTTGAATTGGAAGCGCCTGAACTCGCTTCTGGCGCAATTGAAGTCAAAGCACTTGCGCGCGAGCCGGGAAGTCGCACAAAAATCGCACTCGCTTCGCGTGAGGCGCACGTTGACCCCGTCGGTTCTCTCGTCGGTCAGCGCGGCGTTCGCGTGTCAACGGTTATGAGTGAGCTCGGTGGCGAGCGCATTGATATTATTGAATGGAGTGATGACGCAAAGGAATTTGTGAAGGAAGCGCTCTCCCCCGCCACTCCGATTAAAGTTGAGCTTAATGAAGCTGACCATCGCGCGACGGTCACCGTTACCGAGGATGAGCAATCGCTCGCCATCGGTCGCGGCGGACAAAATGTACGTCTGGCGGCGAAACTTACCGGCTGGAACATCGATATCGTTTCCGCCGGCGGTACCGAGATTGCGGAATCCGATGGAGAATCAGTTGCCGTTGCCCCGGAAGAAGACCCCGCCGAAGCGGCGGGCGCCATGCCGACCGAAAGCGCGGAAATTATCACGGATGAAGTTCCAGAAAAAACCGAGACTCCAGCCGAAGAAGAATTGACCGAACTGCCCGCTGACGACGAGACCGTCGCTGATTCAGAGGAAGATCGTGATACAGCAAAAGATGAATAAGATATAGTAATAAAATAAAAATACAACAATAAAATATTATGAACGGAGAACTCGTACTCATACTCGCGTGCGGCATCGCAGCGCTTCTTTATGGAGGATGGGCAGTGAAGTCTATCTTATCAAAGAGTCCGGGAAATGCCCGCATGCAAGAAATCGCGGCGGCGATACAAGAAGGCGCGCGCGCTTATTTGAACCGTCAATACCGAACGGTCGTCGTCGTCGGCGCAGTTATTTTCGTGCTCGCATGGTACTTCCTTGGATGGGAAGTTGGCATCGGATTTTTAGTCGGTTCAGCGCTTTCCGGAGCGGCCGGCTACATCGGTATGAACGTCTCGGTACGCGCTAATGTGCGTACTGCAGAAGCGTCGCGCCACGGGCTCTCCAAAGGGCTTTCTGTAGCATTTCGTTCAGGCACAGTAACCGGCCTTTTGGTCGTGGGTCTCGGACTCATCGGCGTCGCTGGCTACTACACTTTTCTTGTGTATGGCCTCGGACTTAATATCAATACGGTCGCGCAGGGCCGCATCATTCAAGATTCGCTCGTAGCGCTCGGTTTCGGAGCTTCGCTGATTTCTATTTTTGCTCGCCTCGGCGGCGGCATTTTCACGAAGGGCGCCGACGTGGGCGGTGATATGGTGGGCAAGGTGGAAGTCGGCATACCGGAAGATGATCCTCGGAACCCCGCCACTATTGCCGACAACGTTGGCGACACTGTCGGCGACTGCGCCGGCATGTCCGCGGACCTGTTCGAAACCTATGTCGTAACCACGGTTGCTACCATGGTACTCGCGTCAATTTATTTCGCCGGGGATGTTAAATGGACGTTTATGCTTTTGCCGCTCGCTATTGCCGCTATGTGCATTCTCACGTCAATCATCGGCACCTTCTTTGTCAGACTCGGCGCGAGCCAAAGCATCATGGGCGCGCTCTATAAAGGAGTGGTAGCGACTGGTGTCCTGTCTCTTCTAGGACTGTGGCCTCTGATGAACTTCTTGATTCCGGGAGGAATGAACGCGCTCTTAACGACGACTGCCGGCCTTTCATTTACCGGCAACGATTTGTTCTTCTGCGGCGTTGTCGGGCTTGTCGTTACCGGTGCCCTGATGTGGATATCAGAATATTATACGGGGAAAAATTTCCGTCCGGTCAGAAAGATCGCCGCGGCATCAGTCACCGGCCACGGCACGAATGTCATCCAGGGGCTTGCGGTGTCCATGGAGGCAACGGCGATGCCCGCGCTCGTTATTTGTGTCGCCATCATCGTTTCTTATTCTCTCGCGGGGCTGTTTGGAATCGCTATCGCCGTGTCAACCATGCTGTCATTGGCCGGCATGATTATCTCTTTGGACGCGTTCGGTCCGGTGACCGATAATGCGGGCGGCATCGCCGAGATGGCCGGTCTTGAAGGCGATGTGCGTGAGATAACCGATGCTCTGGATTCAGTTGGCAATACCACCAAAGCGGTGACGAAAGGATACGCCATCGGCTCGGCGGGATTGGGCGCGCTCGTTCTCTTCGCCGCCTATACCGAGGATTTGAAATATTTTATCAATTCCGGGAATTATCACTTCTTCTCGGGAATCGCACTTCCCGCCTTCAGTTTGACCGACCCATGGGTCGTGGTCGGTCTCTTTATCGGAGGGCTGCTGCCGTACCTGTTCGGCGGGATTGCGATGACTGCGGTTGGCCGCGCGGCGAGCGCCGTCGTAGAGGAGGTGCGGCGGCAATTCAGGGAGATGCCGGGCATCATGAGAGGCACTCAGAAACCGGATTATGGCCGCGCGGTAGATCTGCTTACCAAAGCGTCCATTCGCGAAATGGTGATTCCGTCGCTCTTGCCCGTGCTGTCTCCAATCGTTCTGTTCGTAATCGTGGACGTCGTGGCTGGGAAGTCACAGGCGTTCAACGCGCTCGGCGCCATGTTACTCGGCGTCATCGTCACGGGCTTGTTCGTCGCCATCTCTATGACTTCAGGCGGTGGCGCATGGGATAACGCGAAGAAGTATATTGAAGAGGGTTATCACGGCGGCAAGGGTTCGGATGCGCACAAAGCGGCGGTTACTGGCGATACGGTCGGTGACCCGTATAAGGATACGGCCGGTCCCGCGATCAACCCGATGATTAAGATAACGAACATCGTCGCTCTGCTCCTGCTCGCACTACTCGCAACCCTGGCTTGATAGTACTATTAATGTATTATGGATAACGAACCGTTTCTTCCTCCTAGAGATACGCCGCCGGCAATGCCGTCGCCTAAGGCACAGTCCTGGGGTGTCGTTATTTCCATCATTATCATTGTGCTTATGATTATTATTGGCGCATTTTATGCGTGGGGCGAAAGAATTTCGCAGGAAAAAACGTCCGTGACGCCCGCAACGACGCAATAAAATATAATAAATGCATATTCCTATGAACAACAACACACACATCCAGCCGCGCGCTTCAATGCTTGTCCCGATGGTTATTGAGAAAAGCCAGTTTGGCGAGCGAGCGTATGATATTTACTCGCGTCTCTTGAAAGACCGCATTATTTTCCTCGGCGGCCCGATTGACGATGATACGGCGAATCTCGCCATCGCCCAACTTCTTTTTCTTGAGGCAGAAGACCCGAAAAAAGATATCTTGCTTTATATTAATTCGCCCGGCGGCTCGGTCACTGCAACTCTTGCGATGGTGGACACGATGAATCACGTAAAGCCCGCAGTTTCTACGGTCTGTGTTGGCATGGCGGCGTCTGGCGCGGCGATTCTCCTCTCCGCCGGAGAAAAGGGAAAGCGTTTCGCGCTTCCCAATGCCGAAATCATGATTCACCAGCCGCACGGCGGTGCCGAGGGACAGGCAACTGATATAGAAATCACCGCAAAGCAGATTCTGAAGCTGCGCGAACGGCTAAATAAAATTCTCTCAAAAAATACCGGTCAGTCATTAGAAAAAATTGAGAAAGATGTTGAGCGCGACTTCTTCATGACTGCAGAGGAAGCCCAGAAGTACGGCCTCATTGACCAAGTGTATAAATAGTAAAAGTAGTGGTATATTCTTCTTATACCGTCTCGCTGACTGGCTGATCTGATTGCCTCGCTGCCTGTCTTCTTTTTTAAAATTTTGCCCTGATTCGCGTAGCGAAGAAGGGATAACCAAACGGGCGACTATGTCATTCAAAATTATATTGATATTGCTCGCGCTCTCAGGCACGGGCGGTATCGCGCTCGGCTATGTGCTGCGCGTTCTTATCGGCCTCGCACAGCGCGGTTCTGTTGAACTTGATATCAAACAAAAGCTGCTCCAAGCGAAAGAACAAGCGGCGAAAATTATTGCCGATGCCGAATTCCGTGGAGAAGTTTTTGAGACAGAACGCCTTGCGCCAATTGAAGAGCGCGAAGAAAAGCTTACCTCTCGAGAAGAACATATTGTTTCGCGAGAAGAATTTCTTGATTCTCGCCAGCGCGACCTTGATGAAAAAGAAAACGACGTACGCGCCCGCGAGCAGGAGGCGGTGTGCGCAAAAAACGAAGCCGAGAAACTTATCATAGAACGTTCAAAGGAGCTCGCGAAAGTCGCCCATATTTCAGAAGAGGCGGCACGCAAAGAGCTTTTTTCTGAAGTAGAACGTTCCTCCGAAGAAGCGATTCTTTTGCGGTTGCAAAAACTTGAAGCACATGGACGCGAGCGCCTTGAGGATAAGGCGCGCGCTATCCTCGTCTCAACTATCCATCGTCTCGGAAATGCGGTGAACGCGGAAGTCATGTCCGTTTCGGTCGCCATTCCTTCGGAGGAAATGAAAGGGAAAGTGATCGGCAAAGAAGGCCGTAACATAAAAACATTTGAACGCGTAACCGGCGTTGACGTTCTTATTGATGATGTGCCTGGCAGGATAACACTTTCTTCTTTTGACCCGCTTCGCCGGCATATCGCCAAAATTGCGCTTGAAAAGCTTATCGCCGATGGGCGCATTCAGCCAGTAAAAATAGAAGAGACGGTGGAGAAAACGCGCGTTGAAGTTGCAGATATCGTGAAGCAAAAAGGCGAAGCCGCGGCGTATGAGACCGGCATCGTCGGCTTTGACCCGAAGCTCACGGCGCTTCTCGGGCATCTCTATTTCCGTTCCAGTTATGGCCAGAACGTACTCCAGCATTCTATTGAAACGGCGCATATCGCCGGAATGCTCGCGACGGAGCTTGGTATAGACCCGAGCATTCCGCGCACCGCTGCCCTCCTGCATGACATCGGCAAGGCGATTGACCACGAAGTTCAGGGCACGCACGTGGAGATTGGGCGCAGGATTCTTGAGAAATTTGGCGTTGACGCGCGGGTTATTCAGGCGATGCAGTCACATCATGACGAGTATCCCTATGAGACGCCCGAAGCAATTATCGTTCAAGTGGCGGATGCCATTTCGGGTAGCCGCCCGGGCGCACGTCGCGATACGGTAGACCGCTATTTGGAGCGTCTCGGTGACCTTGAACGCCTCGCGGGCGCCTTTGAGGGCGTTGAAAAGGTTTATGCGATTTCGGCAGGCCGCGAGATACGCATCTTTGTGAATCCCGGAAGGGTCTCCGACCTCGCGATGCACAAGCTCGCGCGCGATATTGCGGGGCGCATACAGGCAGAGTCCAAATATCCGGGCGAGATAAAAGTGAACATCATCCGTGAGAACCGCGTAGTGGAGTTTGCTCGTTGATTTTACGCTATCCACGCCTCGTAAAGAGGCCTATTGCACAATGTGGCGCATTTCCTATACTTTCCCTCATCCCCACCCCGACAGGTCGTGGGATTAGTAATTAGCAGATACTCATGAATAAAGCAGATATTGTCGATAAGGTGCATGGTGTTCTCAATGGAACGAAAGCTGATGCCGAACGCGTCGTGGAGACGGTCATCAACTCAATCGTTTCCGGTCTCAAATCCGGCGATGAAGTATCAGTCGCTGGCCTGGGCATCTTCGCGACGAAAGCACGTCCCGCGCGCGAAGGCAGGAATCCTCGCACTGGCCAAACGATTCATATTGCGGCTTCCCGCACGGCGAAGTTCCGCCCTGCAAAAGCGCTCAAGGACGCGGTAAAATAGGTTTTTATTTCAGGTATTTCTTTTTTTTCAGTTTGTCTGGAAGATACGACCTTTGGTCGTATTTTTCGTATCCTTTGCCATAATCCAGTTCCTTCATTAGTTTTGTGACAGGATTGCGGATTTTTTTCGGAATGGGCAGATTGCCGTATTCGTGCACGTCTTCCTGCGCGGCACGCAAGGCGTCATAAGCGGAGCGATTTTTCTTCGCCTGTGCGAGATACGCGACGCCGTGCGCGAGATTAATGGCGCATTCTGGGTATCCTATGGTCTCGCAGGC
>JBEKII010000005.1:0-50934 GCA_050011835.1 Minisyncoccia bacterium
TTATCGCGACAATCGCCGCGCCAATAAAGTTTCCTCTTATCATATTTTATAATTGAGGTTAATTAAGTAAATTGACCTTTCAGCAATTGTATCATTTTTATTTTCCTGCGCTGCTGTTTATTGACTGTCTGGAACGATATTCGAACAGCTATAGAACAGTTTTGAGCAAGTCAACGACCTCGACAAGTTCTTCGTCGGGACTCTGAGCGCGGCTTCCGGGACGATACAGAAAGACTCTTGGATCGTATTGATAGATACCGGTATCCCCTTCTCTTCGGGGAACGATATGGAGGTGGAAATGCGGAACCGCCTGACCCCCGGCTTCTCTGTGGTTCCATGCAAAATTAAATCCCTGGGCACCAAAGACTTTCTCCAATGCCGTTTGGAGTTTGCTTCTCAATTCTTCGACTGACACTTTTTCCTCAGGAGTTAGGTCTTCGTAATACTCGACATGACGTTTTGGGCAAACGAGCATGTGGCCTGGAGTAATTGGGATATTGGTCGGGAAAGCAAAAGCTAAATTGTTTTCAATCGTTATTCGTTCTTGGATATCGGGGTTGTTGCAGAAAATACAGTTCATGATTAATTGATTATAGCTTAACGCATTGGCTGCCCATCGTGGGCGAAGTAGGCAGCTATTTCGACTTCTTTGCGTAGTACCAGCGGTGCACACACGCGGCGACATATCCAATCCAGATACCGCAGATAACCGAGAGAATATCGTGGAACGTGGCGGCGGAGGCGAGGAAGTAACCGACAGCCAATATGACAAAGGTTACGACGACAGTCCCAATATAGTATTTTTTCATATTTCTGTAATTGTGTTTAGTAATATTAGTTTCATGTCCAAGACCTATTATCTTGAAAAGTAGCACAAATGCCGGGGGAAATCATTTGCTGCCCATCGTGGACGAAGTTAGAAAAATTCTACTGGGGGGCAAGAGCCAATTTTTCTTCCGTTGCCCTGCATTTGCGATGAAAATGGACACACATTGACATAATGGCGACACTATGCTAGTGTTCCAAATAGAAAACATTGGGTCATTGTATGGCTCAAAAACAGCACATTTCACAATCAAACCAAACGAAAGGAGGAGACCAAATGGGACATAGAGCATTGAAACGCGTGTCACTAGATTTTCAGGGACCTATCGGCAGGGTCTGAAGGGTATATCAACCCCTACCCAGGTCCGCTCGAATGCAATCTCTGCGGGGGAAGTGGCTACAATACCGCAACCAAACAAATCGCCGATGACTTCTACAGCTTCGACGACGAGAGTCGTGCGTGGCACGATAAAATCACACGAGACGAAGTGCAGGCACTCGTAGACCAAGGCCGTCTCATGGACTTCACTCGTGTTCCTCTCAACAACAAACAGAGAGAGGATGTACGGAAGAAGATTGCGGAGGGTGGCAACAGTTGGTTACCCTATGACAACGGTCGCGTTCCGACCGCTGACGAAGTGAACGAGTGGGAGAGGAACCCTGGATTATTCGGACATGACGTCATCAACCGCCTTATCTTGATTAAAGCTCGCGCCAAGCGGCTCGGTGTTTTCGGCAAATGCTCGGTGTGCAATGGCGAGGGGACACTCCCTCATCCTAACGAGGCGATTCGCAAACTCCACGAGGAGTGGAAAGAATATGAGCCTCCAACCGGCGAGGGCTACCAACTCTGGGAAACCTGTAGCGAAGGGAGTCCTATCAGTCCAGTGTTCTCCAGCGTAGAGGAACTTGCTGATTGGTGTGAAGAGAATGCAACCATATTTGCCGATGAAAAAACCTCAAGAGAAAATTGGCGCAAAATGTTCGTCGGCGAGGAAGACCTCGACACTGGGAGTTTGCTCGTCGGGCAACCCGGATACATCGAGGCACTGGCGAATGCTCCGAGGTAACACGGAATTTCCTCTCGTTCGGGAATTTAGACAGGAGCACGACCTTCGGGTACGGCTCCTTTATTTTTACATAAATGAAATTTGTTAGTTCTAACGTCCTAGACCCATGAAAAAATAAACGAGATAAAATAATGCTGGAATCGCGAGCTGCGGGTCAGGGACTCGAACCCCAATACCATCCTCCAGAGGGATGTGTCCTACCATTAGACGAACCCGCAATAGAGAGACGATACTGCAAATAGCAGGTTTATTCAACTAAGATGCAATGCGTTATAATAAATCTATGTCTTCGTCATTGGGTATGAAGAAAAGCGACGTATGTCAATTAAGTCAGTCTGAACTTATCGCGCGCCTTCATACATCAATTGACGGGTTACACCAAGAAGAAGCGAGAAAGCGCCTCGCCGAATACGGTTCAAACGTGGTGGGCAAAAAGACCGCCAACGCCTCGACGGTCCTCGGCCGCCAATTGAAGAGTTCACTTGTATTCTTGCTTGTCATCGCAAGCGGTATCTCATACGGTATCCATGACTACATCGACGGTACCGTCATTCTCGCTATCCTACTCATCAATACATCACTCGGTTTCTACCAAGAATACAAATCGGAAAAAACTATTGAGAAATTATCGCGATTCATCACAAGGCAGGTGAGACTGAAGCGCGACGGCAAAATAGTACTCCTTGATGAATCCCAGATCGTTCCGGGCGATATACTGGAGGTACGCGAAGGGGACATCGTCCCGGCTGACTTACGACTTTTTGAGGTTGAATATTTGCAAGTCAATGAATCACCATTGACTGGCGAATCGGTGCCGGTGATTAAACGCGCCTCAGCCGCGCCACACGCAACGCCAGAAACACTCCTTTTTACGGGCAGTACTATCGAAAAAGGTTCCGGCATCGGTATGGTATATGCGACGGGAAGAGACACCGAGTTTGGAATGATCGCGAAGTTATCTACAGAAACTAAAAAGAAGACGCAGTACGAAAAATCTCTTCAGGCATTCAGTTCTCTACTCATGAAAGTGGTACTGGTCGCGGTAACGCTTGTTTTTATTGCCAAACTGCTTTTTGGTTCCGGCCTCTCAAACGTTACTGCCTCTCTCCTCTTCGTCATCGCACTGGCCGTTTCAACCGTACCGGAGGTATTGCCGGTTATTACCACTGTCACGCTTTCACGAGGCGCACTGAAACTCGCCAAAAAACATGTGGTGGTAAAGCGTCTCTCCTCCATGGAGGATTTTGGAAATGTGAGCTTGCTGTGCACCGACAAAACCGGAACTATTACCGAAAATAAAATGGCGATCCATTCTATTACCTCAAGCGACAACGACCTGTTCCAAAGGCTTGCCTATGCGACGATAACACCACTTAAAGGGAGAAAACGGCGGTCTCAAAATTCATATGACGATGCTTTCTTTACGTATGTGCCGGAACACATTCAGCGAGAAGCGCGGGAACTCGCCTTTATCAAAGAGATCCCGTTCGACCCCGATGTCCGCAGGAATAGGGTCATCATCGAGGACACAAAAAATCATAGGCACTATCTCGTGTCCATGGGAGCTCCCGAGACGCTGATGGACATCTCTGTCACCACCAAAAGATCCGAATATCTGCATTCCCTTGCTGAGGAGGGGAAAACCGGCCTGCACCACCTCGCTCTCGCGTATAAAGAAGTCGTCTACACTGATGATTTTGATATTTTGAAGCAGGAACATGGATTGCATTTCTTGGGATACGCCAGCTTTGAAGACCCGCTCCGACCAAGCGCGAAAATGGCCATCGAGCATGCAGAAAAACTCGGCATTAAGGTCAAAATACTTACCGGTGACAGCAGAGAAGTCGCTGAATATGTGGGCAAACAAATCGGGCTTGTCCGCGAGAATGAACGGGTATACCTCGGAGACGAATTGGACGCATTATCCCCCGAAAAATTTAACGACGCGGTGCTTAATTCAAATATTTTCGCACGCGTTTCCCCGACACAAAAATTCAACATCGTCGCTGCGCTCAAGAAAAAATATGTAGTCGCGTATCAGGGCGACGGCATCAACGATGCTCCAGCACTTAAGCTCGCAGATGTCGCTATCGCAGTCGATACGGCAACCGACATTGCAAAAGAGAACGCTGATATTGTATTGCTCAACCGAAGCCTTGAAGTAATCGTGAACGGCATGCGGTATGGCCGCTCAATCTTCGTGAATATCAACAAGTATATTCGATACACGATGGTCAATAATTTCGGCATACTTATCGCTTTGTCCATTCTGTATCTTTTTTCCGCCGAATTGCCAATTCTCCCTGTACAAGTACTTTTAAATAATCTCTTCGGCGACTTACCACTCCTCACGGTTTCTTCGGATACTGTGGAGGATAAAGAAGTCGTGAGGCCCGAGCAACACAACATCAAAGAACTCATGCTACTGGCGCTTATTCTCGGCGTGCCGACGGCGCTGTTTGAACTCTTGTATTTCTTCGTCATTCGTATGCAGCCAACGCCATTACTGCAAACGAGTTTGTATGTATTCTTTACCCTCCAGGCCCTCATTATTTTCTATACCATTAGAACTAAAGACCATTTCTGGGAGACGAAAGCGCCGCCATTCTTCATGAATATTTCGTTTGTGGCGGCCTCGGCATTTTCTCTTGCGATCGTCTACATTCCCCGATTCCAAATGTGGTTTTCCTTTGTACCGTTGCCCACGATATCGGTTATCGTTATCTTGGCTTCTGTCGTTTTCTATCTCTTCGCGACTGATTTCGTAAAAGTACGATATTACCGAAGAAGCGCCGCGGCCTAAATTTCTATCCGAGAAAAGAAATACGAGCCGAGCACGAGGAATACCACCGTTACCACGGCGAGAACGCTGATATCAAGCATGAGCGGGAAAGTCGCGGTGCCGATAAGGAAGTAGCGAAGCGCGTCAACGCCGTAAGAAAGCGGGTCAAAGCGCGCGACTAAAAGCAGGGCGGACGGCACGTTATTCAATGGGAACAGCGCGCCCGAAAGGAAGAAGAGCGGCATCACGAGAAAATTCATAATGAGCTGGAATCCCTGCATGTCCTTCAAGTTTGAGGCGACCGTGATGCCGAGCGCGCTGAAGAGAAGCGCAATAAGAAGCATAATGAGAATTGCCGACACGCTGCCGAGAAACGAAGCGGGACGGAAACCGGCAACGATAGCGAGAAGGAGGACAAGAACTCCTTGAGCGGTTGATACTGTCGCGCCGCCGAGCGTTCTGCCAAACATAATAGAAAGTCGGGAAACCGGTGCGACCATCGTTTCTTTCAGGAATCCAAATTGCCGGTCCCAAATGACCTGCATACCGTTAAAGATGGCGGTAAAAATAATGGACATGCCGATGATACCCGGTGCGATGAACTCCAGATAATTCCCCTGCCCCGCTTTCGCGAACACCGGCCCGAGCCCGTATCCGAGCGCAATGAGGAAGAGGAGCGGCTGGCCAAGCGCACCAACAATGCGTGATTTAGAGCGAATGAACCGCTTTACTTCCCTAAGCCACATGATGTAAATGGGTTTCATATAAACATGATTAGCGCCGATTCCCGCCCCATCTCTGGCTGCGCGTGCGCATGCGGTCGAGTGAACTCGCCGACTCATCGCGAATAACGTTCCCCGTGAGCTTCAAAAATGCTTCTTCAAGAGTCGCGGTGCCTGTCTGCTTCTGCAGTTCTTCGCTACTCCCCTGCGCGATGATAACGCCGTGGTCAATAATAGCGATAGTTCTCGCGATATGGTCGGCCTCCTCCATGTAATGTGTCGTAAAGAAAACGGTAATGCCTTCGTCGGCATTTAACTTCTGCACATAATTCCAAATGTGATTGCGCGTTTGCGGGTCCAACCCAAGCGTTGGCTCATCAAGGAAAATAATTTTCGGATGATGAAGAAGGCCGCGTGCGATTTCCAATCGTCGCTTCATGCCGCCCGAAAAGTCGCGGACAAAATCATTGCGGCGATCCGAAAGTTCAACGAGCGAGAGCATTTCATCAATACGCGACTTCAGTGTGTCCTTTGGCACATGATATAAGACGCCATGCAATTTAAGATTCTCAAGCGCAGTAAGGTCTTCATCAAGCGAAGGGTCTTGAAAGACGATACCGAAGGAATGGCGTGCCGAGTCGGAGTGAGCGACGGGGTCAAAGCCATTGATGCGAAGCGTGCCGGATGTCGGATGCAAAAGAGTCGTAAGCATTTTAATCGTCGTGGATTTTCCCGCGCCGTTCGGGCCAAGAAATGCGAAAATGTTGCCTTCTTTCACCGAAAACGACACATCCTTCACCGCGACAAAATCGCCGAACTTCTTAGTGAGATTTTTGACTTCAATGATATTCGCCATGCGTTGCTACAAATATATTACTGTAATACGTTACTAAAATCTATTTCTTTTTCCTTCGCGCGATAGCGGCTTTGATGAATTCGGTAAAAAGCGGATGCGGAGCAAGCGGACGCGCTTGAAACTCTGGATGAAATTGTGTGCCGAGCATAAAGGGATGTACCGAACGTGGGAGCTCGGCAATTTCCATAAGGACGGAATCGGGGCTGGTGCCAGAAAAGACGAGACCGGCCTTCTCAAGCGGTTGTATGTAGGCGGGATTAATTTCGTAGCGATGGCGGTGGCGCTCTTCTATGAGTTCTTTTTTATACGCGGCGCGCGCCATCGTGCCCTTCTTGAGGTAACAAGGATAAGCGCCGAGGCGCATCGTGCCGCCGTATTTATTGTCGGCGAGATGCTTTTTTTGTTCCAGCATCACGTCAACGACTGGGTCGGCGGCGCTTTTTTTAATCTCGGTCGTATGCGCGTCTTTGAGCCCGAGGACGTCGCGTGCATATTCAATCACCATAAGCTGCATGCCGTAACAAAGGCCCAGATATGGAATTTTTTTCTCGCGTGCGAATCGTATTGCCTTTATTTTTCCTTCAATGCCCGTCTCGCCAAAACCGCCGGGAACGATGATGCCGTCGTATTTCGCGAGCGCGGCGGCGGCTTTTGCGCCGCCGCGCTCTATTTCTTTTGCATTTATCCATGAGATTTTCGGACGACGGCCGAGTTTTGCCGCAGAAAACTTTATCGCCTCAATAACCGAGAGATAGGCATCAGAAAGAACGAAATCGCCCGTATCAAAATACTTCCCGACAATCGCGATAGACACTTCCGGCGCTTTTGCATTCGTCGCCGCAAGCACGAATTTCTTCCATGCCGCGAGCGATATTTTTTTCTTCTCGGGCAGATGAAGCGCGTCAAGGAGCAAATCGCCCAGCTTATCCTTCTCAAAATTGAGCGGGACTTCATAAATGCTCTGAATGTCGGGAGCGGAAATGATTCGGTCGGGCCGAACATTACACCAAATCGCTAATTTTTCTTTCCGCTTATCGTCAAGCGCGTGCGTAGAGCGCGCAACGATAAAATCCGGCTGCACGCCGTACGAATTTAAGGCGCGCACCGCCGTTTGAGTGGGCTTGGTTTTCATTTCGCCAATCGTCCCCGGCACGGGAAGATAGGACACCATCACAAAAAGCACGTCTTCCGGATACCTCATCTTCATCACGCGCGCCGCTTCAATAAAGAGCGCGTTCTGGAAATCACCCACGGTGCCGCCGATTTCAATGACGGAGATGTTGCTGCCGTTGTAGTCGGTCGCGGCTTCCATGCGCTTGATGATTTCATCGCGCACGTGCGGTATCGCTTCAACAAACTTACCGTTATAGCCGAGCGCCCGTTCGCGCGTGATGACTGCCTGGTACACCATACCGCTTGTCATGTAGTCCTCGTTGGTAAGGTCGCGGTCAAGGAAACGTTCGTAATTACCCATGTCTTGGTCGGTTTCAAGCCCGCTTCGCAGAACGAACACCTCGCCATGCTCGGTCGGATTCATTGTGCCGGCGTCAACGTTAAGATACGGGTCAATCTTCACGAGATTTACCGGATACCCTCTTTGCTGGAGCAAAAGGCCAACGGAACTCGTAACGATACCCTTGCCGACACCGCTCATAACTCCCCCGAGAACGAATATATATTTATGACCTTCTTTCGCCATATTAAACCTTCAGATACTTGCGAATAGCGAGCAGTGACGCAATCGCTCCCAGCGCGATGCCCGAGCACATAATGATAGAGAAGACAAGGAAGAAATGGCTGCTGTAATAACTCGCCACGCTGAAACCGCCGAACCATGCCGCGGTCTTCATCCCTGCATACCAAGTCGCCGGCCAGAGGAGAAGCAATACGAGCACCGCCGCACTAATGCCGGTAATGACGCCTGCGACGATGAAAGGTCCTCGAATATAGGAGTTGGAAGCGCCCACGAGCCGCATCACCGCGACTTCGTCCTTAGCGGTATAGATGGCGAGACGAATAGTCGCGAACGCGATGAGAATAGACGCGATGGCGAAGAAAATGACAACGGCGAAACCGATCTCCTGCGTTGCTTGTAGCGCGAGGGAAAGACGGTCAATGACCTCTTTATTCTGCGCATAATTAATGCGGTCCACTATGGAGGTGCCGCCCGCAGAGAGCGCCGGCGAGGCGTCAAGAAAGTCCGCGATGCTTTCGTATTCGGAAGGGTCTTTCGCACGTACTTCAAGCGACGCATCAAGTGGATTGCCGCCAAGCTCATCCAAGGCTTGGAGCGTCAATTGGTCACTCGCATGCCGCGCACGAAAGGCGGCGAGGGCATCGGCGGCGGAAGTATAGGTAACACTTTCAACCTGCGGCAATTTCTCAAGCTGGTCCTTTACCGCGAGAATATCACTCTCGCTCGCTGTGGTAATGAAATAAACCGAAATATCAACTTTCTCCTTGATGGAATTCAGTGTGTAGGAAAGAAGCGCCGAGAGGAAAATCAAAGAACCGATAATCGCGAGCGTCACGGTCATAATAAGCACCGTCGCGGCTGAGACCGCGCCGCCGCGTGTGAAATTCTTTCCGCCGCCCACGAGGACCCTTTTAATAATCATCCAACTCATACGGGAATTCTACACGACATACTTGCCTTCCGCATCATCGCGCACCAGCTTCCCGCGGTCTATGGTGATAACACGTTTAGCGATAGCGTCAACCACGCCTCGGTTATGCGTGGCGATGATAACGGTCGTGCCGAGCTCGTTGATTTTTTTCAAAATCTCAACAACTTCATACGTATTAATCGGGTCAAGATTGCCGGTCGGCTCATCGGCAATGATAAGTTCCGGCTGGTTGATAATCGCGCGGCCGATGGCAACGCGCTGTTTCTCGCCGCCCGAGAGCTGGTCGGGGAAATGCGTCGCCTTATCGGAAAGGTTCACCAGCGAAAGAATGTACGGCACGTCGCTCGCAATCTCGCCGTCGTCGCGGCCGGCGGCCTCCATTGCGAACGCGATGTTCTCATACGAGGTCTTGTTCGGAATGAGACGAAAGTCCTGAAATACCATGCCGATTTTGCGGCGATAGTGATGCAATGCCGAACTCGGTAAATCATTGACATTCACCGATTCAAAGAAGACGGTGCCCTCGGTGGGACGTTCCTCCGCCAAGAGAAGCTTCAAGAGCGTCGTCTTCCCCGCGCCCGAGTGGCCGACGATGGAGACGAATTCTTTGGGGGCGATGGAGATAGTGACCCCGTCAATCGCCGCCGTATCTCCGTACCGTTTCGTCACCTTATCAAAATAAATCATGCGTTTTTGCTATTGTACCTTATTCACTCCCTTTCCGTCCAGAAAATCAAATATCTCGTCTGCGCGAGTTGGGGATAAAGATGATAAGAACACAAGATGCCCTGCCTAGTAACAGGGCATCTCTCTCTACCTTCCGTCCCGCGAAAGTTGCAGAGGTTAACCTCCGCACCCGGATCAGTACCCGGGTTGTCTCTTCACGTTCGGATCATGGCATCTGGTCTTTCCGTCGAGGCACATGATGTCTTCCTCCGGCACGTATTCCTTGGGAATGGCTGGGACCGCTTTCCCCAACAGAATGTCTCGAACCCCCTTTCGGCCCCCGAGTCTTTTCTCGACAACGGCACGTTGTTTTTCGCTCATCCTCCCTAACAAGGATTGTTTTGAACTCATAATTTTCCTCCCTTCGATGTTTCGGTATTTTCGTTCTCACTCCAAACAGCTTATCTAGTTCGCAGTATTACCACCTCTTTAATTATTTGTAAAGTGCCACAGTAGCATCTATAAACTCGTCCAAATCGCCCGCGAGGATGGAATCGGGGTCGTGGGATTCGTGGCCTGTGCGGTGGTCCTTAACCATTTTATAAGGATGGAGGATATACGAGCGGATCTGGCTGCCCCATTCATTCGCGGTTGTCGCGGCGATGGAGCGGCCTTTTTTTTCGGTTTCGCGCTCGGCTTCCCTTTTCGTAAATAATTTCGCCTTCAGAAGCTCCATCGCCTTCTCGCGATTGGCCTGCTGGCTGCGCTCACTTGAAACGTGCACCGAAATTCCAGAAAGAACAGAGCCAACTCGCACAGCAGTTTCTCGTTTGTTTACATTTTGACCTCCGGCACCCCCCGATTTCGCAAATTGAATTTCAATATCTTCCGGCAACTCAACTTTTTCTGTTGGCGCTAACACAGGCAGAACTTCAACGAGCACAAAGCTCGTTTGGCGCTTCGCATTCGCATTAAAGGGTGATTGGCGCACGAGGCGATGCACGCCCGCTTCATGTTTTAAGCGTCCATACGCGCCCACGCCCGTTACTTCCAGCAATACGTTCCGATATCCGCCCTGGCTATTTTCATTCGCATGAAGCTCGCGCACACGCCAACCTTTCCGCACCGCGTAGCTCTCATACATGCGGCGCAACATCCGCGCGAAATCTTCTGCATCGTCACCGCCCGCGCCCGCGAGAATGGCTAGGGTCGCATTACCAATGTCATGAGAATCGCCCAAATTACCTTCTTTGAGCATCTGATATTCCTGCACCAGATGTTGCGCCTTTTCTTTGTCGGACCAAAATTCAGGCGATGTCATCATCGCTTCAAGTTCTTTCATCCTTTTTATACTTTTATCTTCCATATCCTTGAGCCGCCTCCCAGGATTGAACTGGGGACCTACGGTTTACGATACCGTCGCTCTACCAGCTGAGCTAAGGCGGCACTATACTGGCATTTCTAACACAAAATTCCCTTCTAAAACAGTGAGCCGAGAGTCGGGATTGAACCGACGACCTCATCCTTCGCTTACACCTCTTCTTTATTTATGCAAGAGGGCTAGACTGTATCTTTTCGCCAGAGGCGAACCCTTGTCAGTCGTTCGGGCCCCGACGATATCGTTGGAGCCACGGTCTTATCCATTTATTTTATGCGGACGTTAACCGTTATTCGGGATTCACTATTCTGTCGCCAGAAAAGTGGGCGGGGCTAACGGTCCACCATGGATGTGCTCTACCAACTGAGCTATCTCGGCTAAAACAATCATTTCATGACTGTTCGCCCGGACATTCAGTTGCTGAATGTCTTAGGGCTCATCACATACTAACCGAACATCTTGATTTTCCCAAACCCTTTTCAATACAACAAAATTCCGATCACGATGATAAGGTCAAAGATAACAATGAGTATATTCGCGAAAAGAAGCTGTTTATCTTTATGCACTGCGCCATAGAGCGCCCAAAGCGCGTTGATGCACGCGAGCAAGAGCCAGGTAAGGAGTGAGATGCCGGTACTGCTCTTCGTCGTATAAATTTGAATAATTTGCGGCACCAGCGCGAGGGGCGCGACAATACCGACGCCATACATCAGATAATCAAGAAGGCGCTTCCATATATTTGTAGCGGGAAAAGGTTCAAGGCCTTTGGCGAGACGAGCTCGCGCGCGTATATGACGGAAGCCGAGCATATTGTATACTTATAGCATGAAAGGCCTTCTCAATTATGAAAAAGAAGAGCGCCCCTGGGGAAACTTTGAGCGCTTCACTCTTAATGAAAAAACGACTGTGAAGATACTGACTCTCAACGTTAATGAGGCACTTAGCTTACAGACCCACGAGCATCGCGACGAATTCGGGCGCGTGGTGAAGGGTTCCGGCACTGTCCGTATTGCAGAAGTAGATACCGAGGTGCATGAAGGCGATACGTTCTTCATCCCGCGAAATACCGCGCATCGCGCCATTGGTGGCTCAGAAGGATTCGCCTATCTTGAAATATCCTTCGGCGATTTTGCCGAGAGTGACGAAAAGCGTCTTCAAGATAATTACGGTCGGGAATAGCCGAGACATCTGCTTCGTTCTTTTGCCCGATTATTCCTTCACCTATCGGAACGATAGTAATGTCTTCGTTATTAGGGACGTTTGATGCATCAAGGCATTGGGTAGCGGTTTGAGGAGTTAATTTCCACCCATTGGCACCTTTCGAATAACAGACTAAGGCGTGGAACATTTTGTCCTCAGTGTTCTTGGTCAGGACATCGCCGAGCTTTTCTCGCCCGTATTAGACAATTTTGTCCAATAAAGATCAGCAACTAACCCCGCGAAACCTTCTTTATTGATTCCCTCTTCGACATTCACCGCGAATGCGATGTGCCTGTGGGTCGTCTGAAAGATATCACCCTTAACAAATTTACGATCATTAGGCCAGGGCTGTGTTTACATTTCAAAACTACATTAGGGTAAGATAATCGGATGCAAGTTACTGAACTGCATCCGGAAATAGATAGCTTGCAGTTGCGCTACGGCGCGAAAGGACTCTCGGCAATCTATGGTGCAGGATGCATCAACAATCCAGAAGTGATGTTGATGTTTATGAATCCGACGGGAAAAAATATTTCGGCTAAGCCCAAGTGGACAGGATTACGCGCTCCTTGGATTGGAACAAAGCATATTTGGCTCTTACTCCATAAAATAGAATTGCTTTCGGAAAAGATTTTTCAATTAACGCAAGGCGAATGGAACGAAGGGAACGCGCGTGCGGTATATGAGGAGCTTTCTGCGCAAAAAATCTATATCACTAATCTAGCAAAATGCACGCAGATTAACGCACGGCACTTGCCTGATTCTGTATTCCGGGCGTATCTACCTTCCACTCAAAAAGAAATTGCGTTGATTAACCCGAAACGAATAATAACTTTTGGGAATCAAGTGAGCTCCATTCTCCTTGAGAGGCCTGTGTTAGTTAGTGGATACATGGGAAACAAAAAAGAAACGTGTTTCATAGCAGATAAAAATTTCGACGTTTATCCGGTTTACTATCCCATCGGACAGGGACAACGAAACCGGCCGCTCACCGTGAGGCGCATCCGAGCAATACTGAAATAAATCTAGCGCGCCCTCGTGGACACTATTGGAACTAGAATTCGAGAGTACGAAGGGCATATTTTTATTCCAGATTTGAAAGAAAAATGTGAATGATATGGTTATAAAACTAAAAGCCAAGAGCGATGTTCTGCTCTTGGCTTTTTTGGCATTTGCCACTATTTATTTATTATCTTAGACAGTATGTGCTTTTGTTCTCCGATGTAGACCTTGTATTCGGCATCCCGCGGGACCTTCAGAATGAGCTTGTTTCCTTCTATACTGATATTGCCTATCCAATCGTTGCCATAGTAACTTCCAAATTGTCCTATTCCCTCTAGAATAATTTTTCGCCCATCGTAATCGAAGGCTGCAGACTTGCAGGTCAATTTAATACCTGGATCTTGCCCTCGGAAATAACCTGTGCATCTTCGAACACCTACTATTAGCTCTCCCGTGGGATCAGGCAGGTTTGGAGCGCCACATCCGACAATCATCATCGCGACAACAAAAAACAAACAGGACTGCAAACATCTTTTCTTCATTTTTCTACCTTCCTTTCTTGAATGTTTTTCAAATACTTTCTACGGCTAGAATACACGACTTCGTCTTTTTGTCAAGGCCTTGCGCGCGGGTATCCAGACCCAGTTGGCACAGCACCCGTATCATGGAAACCATGTACACGCTCAAACAAATACCCTCGGAGGCGCAGATCCGCCGGTTTCTGCGGCGCACGCTCTTCGGCAAAAACGTCTTCTGTCCGCTCTGCCGCTGTCGAACGGTCCTGCGCTATGAACAACGGTATCGGTGTATGAGATGCCGTCGCCGGTTCTCGCTCCTTTCGCACACCTGGCTCTCGAATCTGAAGCTTCCTCTGCAAACATGGTGGGCGCTCCTGTGGTGTTGGACGATACGAGAACCGGTTGTGCAAGCCATGGAACTGACTCATCTGCCTGAGAGGACGGTGCGTCGCTGGTATGCCACTTTTCGAGAGCATTTGCCTCAGGAAGAGCACGTCTTGGAGCGTATTGTGCAGATGGACGAGGCGTACTTCAAGAATGCCGCACTCATGATGGCGAAGCAGAAAGGGACGAGAAAGCTGGCGGTATGCGGTCATGTACGATCGCTTCCCGGACAAGGCCGACGCCGTTCAGTTCCTGTTCGAGAAGGTGAAGCCGGGGAGCGAACTGTGGACGGACGGCAGTACACTATACCAAGGCATCGGCCAACGGTGGCCGGTCTCGCACAGCCGGGATATTCATTCAAAATTCGAGTTCGAGCACACCTCGGAGATCGAAGGAGTGTTTGCCGTATACCGCACGTTCGTGCGGAGGATGTATCATCACCACTGGAGCGAGAACCTCGAACACTATGTGAGGGAATTCTGCTTCAGATTTTCCTCGCCGGAATTGTTCGGAAATCCGCGCAGTTACTTATTAAAATCGTTAACGCTTGTGCCAACTCGTTAAGGATACCTTTGCGCGCCCTCGTGGACGCTGTTGGAACTAGAATACGAGAGCACGAGGGGCATATTTTTATTCCGAAATTGTATTAAAAACCCCGCTACGGATCGCTCCGCAGCGGGTTAAGAACTACCTCACTCCATCATCCATGGCTTGGCCGCCTCCAAAAAACGCCGGACTTTGTCCAAATCGAAGACTGCATCGTTCTGCGATCGCAGTAGCGTCTCGGCATCGATCCAGATCGGACCGGAAGCGACTTCGGAGATCTTTTCCATCTCTTGCGATAAATTCTCCGGAGAAAGCCCGCCAGCGTAGCCGCAATATTCGAATTGCTGTTTCGGCCACTCCTTCGGTACTATTCCGTTGCCACCAGACTGATCGAACAGGCGAAACGCCATGATCCCCCACCTATAAGCTATCGTGTGAAAGATTTTGTCGTTCACACCCTCCATCTGGAAGATGACGGGCTTGTCACGATGATACTGCCTGATCAAATCGGACATCTTCTTGATATCATGGGGGTGATGTTCGGTGTGGAAATTGAGCTGGAGACGATTGAACATATACCAGTGATACCCGAATTCGGTGAAAAAACTCGGGTCTCCCAAGCACAGTTTCCGCACCCACTCCCCGCAAAGGTGGCCAGACAGCTTGTAGGATTTATTCTGGAACCACAGGATGTAGAGGTCTTTCAACCAGTCAGAAGACGGAAATCTTCTGCGCCCCTGTTGCTTCTTGGACAGCAGGATGCCGAACTCAACGAAAGGATACTCCTCCGCAATCGGAACAAGCTCTTCCGGACGAATACTGTCGTCCGCACCGGTGACCGTAACGATCTGTATGATTTTTTTAGGCACTTCGCACCTCCTTTTCTATTCGTTATTTTTTGTTCAGTCCGGTGTGACTTTACGCGTTGGAATGGTAAAAAGCAAATCTATTTTTCCAGTTCCAGTAGTCCCATCGCCCGCGTCAAACGGACTTGTATTTACCTACTGAAAACCTCTGCGCGGTCGATGGGATTTGAACCCACGATCTCTGCCGTGACGAGATAGTTCTGTGGATAACGCAATAAAAGAGTTACGTCTTCGGTATACTTAAACAATATGGCGAAGGTTCAAGAAAAAGCATTTGCAAGAAAATATAGAAAGGCTGGACAGAGCATAAAATCTATCGCCCGTACTCTTTCTGTTTCACCAAGTTCTGTGAGTCTCTGGTGCGATGATATCCGCCTGACTTCAGAACAAATTAAAAAACTCGATGCAGACCGTCACGATCTTCGGATGAGAGGACTCCTTAAGGGTGCGCAAATGAATAAAGCAAAGAAATTAGCGCGTATAGCATTGCACCAGAAAGATGCCCGAAATGTTTTCCGAATCTTGAATAAGCGTGAACTGCTTATTGCAGGTCTCGGCCTCTATTGGGGCGAAGGGGTTAAAACAGGAAATACGGCAATTGTGAATTCTAACCCGAAAGTAATCGCCTTCGCGGTTCGATGGTTCACTCTCGGCCTCGATGTTAACCGTGGAGATTTACGACCTCGTATATTTATTAACCACATCCACGCTTCTCGAATAAGCAAGATACGGGCATTCTGGTCTAAATATCTTGAAATTCCAAAGGAACAATTTGCCCGCACTATACTCATTAAAAGAGCTAATAAAAAAGTTTACGAAAACCATGATTCATATTATGGTGTATTGGCGCTTCGCGTGCGCAGAGCCACCGATCTCAAGTACAAGATTCTAGGGCTCATTGACGCGTTGGCGAATGCCGAGGTAGCTCAGGTGGTTAGAGCATCTCACTCATAAAGAGAAGGTCGTGAGTTCAACTCTCACCCTCGGCACATGATATTTTTTATTGATTTTGATAGGATGAATGAATTGCGGCTGTAGCTCAACGGTAGAGCGCCACCCTGTCACGGTGGAGGTCGTGGGCCCAACACCCATCAGCCGCGCAAGTTAATTCGTGCGAATAAATCCGCCCGCCTGAATCTCCCAAAGCTTCTTATAAAGATTGCTCTCGTGCGCGAGGAGCTCCTCGTGTGTGCCAGAGAGAACGACGATACCGTGTTCCATCACGATAAGACGGTCCATATGCATCACTGTTGAAAGACGGTGCGCGATGGCGATGACGGTTTTCCCTTCCATTAAGTGCCCGAGTGTTTCTTGAATGAACCGTTCGGACTCGGAGTCCAGGCTTGACGTTGCTTCGTCTAAAACGAGAATGGGCGCATTCTTTAAAATGGCGCGTGCGATCGCCACGCGCTGACGTTCACCACCTGAGAGCTTCACGCCGCGTTCGCCCACCATCGTTGCAAATCCTTCTTGATAGTGGCTGATGAATTCGTAACAGTGCGCCTGCTTCGCCGCTTCAATAACTTCCTCATCCGTCGCGTCTTGACGGCCGTAGCGAATATTTTCCATGAGCGAACGGTGAAAAAGTATCGGCTCCTGCGGGACGAAAGCGATTGCTTTGCGTAAACTCTCTTGCGTTACGGAAGCGATATTCTGGCCATCAATCAATATGGCGCCGCCGCTCACGTCATACAGGCGAAGCAGAAGTTTAGCGATGGTCGTCTTCCCCGCGCCCGAAGAGCCGACGAGCGCCACCTTCTCGTGTGGCGCAACCTCAAGCGTGAAGTCCTGAAATACTTCACGGCTATCACGATATTCAAAGTGGACATGGTCAAAAGAAATTGCGCCTCCAGTCACGTGAAGCGGCACCGCGTTCGACACATCCTGGATCGCCTGCGGCATCTCAAGGATATCCAGCATCTCGGTCGCATCGGCGAAAGCATCGTAGAGCTGACGCATATTTGCTCCGATGCTCCAAATGCGATCCATAAGCCCGAGAATATAGACCTGAATGAGTACGAAATCGCCCACGGTTACGAGACCGCGCTCCCAGAGCACTACCGCGCCAGCGAGAAGTGCCAACTCTATGCCGACGGCAAGAAGTCCTTGCACGCCGTAAATCCACGCATCAGCGTCCCAGACGCGTTTCGTCGCCGCATACCAGCGCGTGACCAATTCCGCAAACTTAGAATTCTCATACCATGCACCGGCGAAAGCCGTAATCGTGGAGTGATTGGTAATCGCATCGGAGAGATAGCCAGTCACATTGCTATCCGCTTCGGTGCGCGCCGCCCGTAAAGGTTGAAGCCGAAGTGCCATTTTAAATTGAACAAAAACGAACAAAACCGTCCACACGAAGAGCCCGGCGCCAAGCCATAGACTACGCACCGAGAGCACGCCGATGATGCCGATAGCAAAGACAAATGTCGGGAAAAAATTTGAAATGAGGTTGTCGCACACTTGCTCAAAGGAGCGCGCATATCGCGTTACGCGGCGCGTGAGCGTGCCGGTAAAATTAGAAATGAAAAACTCGTGCGCGTGACCGATGAGGCGCGCGAACGCGCTATCGTAAAGGTCGTTCATGGTCTTCGCTTCAAGCCGCGTAAGCGCGAGCATGTGGAGACGTTGAGTGAGCCAGCCCGCGAGATTAATGACACCAAATAGAACAAGCGCGGTAAAAATCATTGGCGTTACCGCAGAAGAAGGCGTATTCCCCGAAAGGATATTGATGAACTGTCGCAGATAGAGCGGCGCGATGATACCTGCTGCTTCAGTGGCGATAACCGCGACGATGGCGCTCCATAAAAGCCACGGATGCGAGAGGGTGGCCGTACCGTATGTGCGTAGCACGGGCCATACCCGTGCTGATTTTTTCTGTATCGGGGGCATGAAATTATTTTACCATTTCACGCCAACCGCGACAGACAAAGAATGGCGTCAAAATTATCCTCTTTTGACGCCTTGTTCCACCTTTCAAAACCGCAGGAGATACAACGGTGGAGGATCGTGTACTCCCCGTTTTCAATATTCATACCGATCGGCTCCATGCGCCCGCGGCAGGTCGCTTCACGGTCGCCGGGATTCACATCCACATGTTTGCTCCAAAGACAGTGCGGGCAATGATTGGTGTAGCCGTTTCCGTGCACAAAGAATCCGCACTCTTCGCAGGCAAAGTCCTCATCAGTCCGCTGAAATTTTTTTGAGGGAGTCATCTCTTTGTTATACTGATGCGAATGGGACATATCATACAAAATTTTGAAGCGCTTGCCGAGAATGAACAGCGCCGAAGCGCGCTCTCCATAGCCGAGGCGGGTTATGCGGCCATTGATGTCGGCGACGCCTTGCGGCGCAAACTACGCATAGAGCGCGGCGAACTTCAGATTGACGGCAAAACCTATCGCCTTGCCGAGCGCCGCGTATTTTTCGTCGGTATTGGTAAGTGCGCACTCGCTGCCGTCGGAGCGATTAAAGAACTTTTCGGCGGGCAACTCGCAGGCGGCATCGCCTTTGACGCATCTCCCAATAAAAAAAATATCGCAAAAATAGAAACGTATATCGGCACGCATCCCCTGCCGAGCGAAGAAAACGAGCACACGACAGAACGCGTTATGACATTCCTTTCCGACCTTCGCGGCGATGACCTTGTCGTCATGCTCATCTCGGGCGGCGGTTCAACTCTTCTTTGCTCCTACGAAGCACCAATGACCTATGCCGATGAAAGCGAGCTTTTTAAAGAACTCACTGCGCACGGCGCAACCATACAAGAAATGAATGCCGTACGGAAGCATACTTCCCGCGCGCGCGGCGGCGGCCTTGCGCGCGCGGCATACCCCGCCGAGGTTATCGCGCTCATTGCTTCCGATGTGCCGGGGAACGATAGCGAGTTTATTTCTTCCGGCCCAACGACGAAAGATACGTCAACAATCGCCGACGCGAAAGAAATTCTCGTGCGCTACGATGTTACACCCCCGGAAAATGTTCAATTCATAGAAACCCCGAAAGACGAAAAATATTTTGAACGTGTCACTAACATCCTTTTTCTCACGAACCGAAACGCTCTCTCGGCAATGCGCGATGAGGCGGCACGGCAGGGATATGCGGCCGGGATAGTTGACGAACAGTTTGCCGGAGAAGCGCGTGATGTCGGGCGCGTGATTGTAGAGAAGCTTCACACTTCGGCGTCAAAAACTGCTCTGCTCTACGGAGGCGAGAGCACTGTCGCTCTTGATGCGCATCATGGAACGGGTGGCCGTAATCAAGAAATGGCGCTCGCTGCGTTAGAGGTTGTTCATCCCGACGAACTTATTTTGCCTTTTGCTTCCGACGGGCATGACAACACCGCTCATGCGGGAGCGATTGGCGATGCCGTATCATTCGCGCACGCGCGCGCGCACGGCCTTTCACTCCAAGAGTATCTCAATGTGCATCGTTCGTATGACTTCTTTTCCACAACCGGCGATGCCCTGCGTACGGGCTATACTGGTTCAAACGTGTCCGACCTTATCATCGCTCTTAAAAATTAATTATTCCTATGGCCACCAATTATATTCTCTGGATGCACGATATCGGCATGGAGGACGTTCCCCAGGTTGGCGGCAAAAACGCATCGCTGGGGGAACTCATTCGCTCCGTGACGCCCAAAGGAGTTCGCGTGCCGAAAGGTTTTTGCGTTACCGCCGATGCATATTATTACTTCCTGAAACAGACCGGCCTTGATATTTTTATTTCCCAAACGCTTGACGGGCTTGATTCAAAAAATTTTAAAGAACTTTCGCGATGCGGAAAACTTGTGCGCGATGCAATACGTATGACGTCGCTCCCTGCCGACCTCGCACGTGCCATTACTGAATCCTATGCGCAGATGGAGCGCGAATACGGAAAGAACGTCGACGTGGCGGTACGGTCAAGCGCGACTGCGGAGGACTTGCCGGGAGCTTCCTTCGCCGGCGAACACGAGACGTATCTGGGTATTCGCGGCGCGCGCGACGTCGCGAAAGCGACGGTGTGGGCGATGTCTTCTCTCTTCACCGACCGCGCCATTTCCTATCGCGCTGACAAAGGATTCGCGCACACAAAAGTAGCGCTTTCCGTCGGCGTGCAGAAAATGGTTCGTTCCGACACGGGTGCTTCGGGCATTATGTTCACGGTGGATACCGAGTCCGGATTTCGTGACCTCGTTCTCATCAACGCGACGTGGGGCCTCGGCGAGATGATCGTACAGGGCCATGTAACACCGGACGAATATCTCGTCATGAAATCAAAAATCGATAAGGCGAAAAGCCCTGTCATCGGCAAGAAGCTTGGGGTGAAAAATAAAAAAATGTTGTACGCGCTCCGGAAAGACGGTATCAAGCAGACCAGGGTGGTGAAAACAACCACTGTTGAAAAAACACATTTCGTACTTTCCGAATCCGAAGTCATTGAACTCGCGCGTTGGGGAACGCTTATTGAAGCGCATTATAGCAAGCGCGCGGGCGCCTGGACGCCGATGGATATGGAGTGGGCAAAGGACGGAAAAACAAATGAATTGTATATCGTCCAGGCGCGGCCCGAGACCGTGCAAGCGCGCCGCGATTTCTCAAAATTTATTGAATACACAGTGAGCGGCCAGGGGAAGGAGCTCGTGCGCGGCATATCGGTCGGCTCCAAAGTCGCAACGGGCACGACTCGTATCATTATGAGTCCTGGTGAAATCAAAAAATTTAAGAAGGGAGAAATACTGGTGACGACCATGACCGACCCCGATTGGGAACCAATTATGAAGATGGCGTCCGCCATTGTCACCGATCGCGGCGGGCGCACGAGTCACGCCGCCATCGTCTCTCGCGAGCTTGGCCTTCCGGCTGTCGTGGGCGCAGGTAACGCAACGCGCGTATTAAAAACGGGAACGCTCGTTACTATTGACACGACCGGCAGTGTTGGCGTCATAACCGCCGGGAAAGCGAAGGTAACAACGCGCGAACACGTCATCGGTACCCTGCCAGAAACCCGTACGAAAATCATGGTAAATATTGCATCGCCGGATATCGCCTTTGAGAATTCATTCTTACCGGTTAAGGGCGTCGGACTTGCGCGCGAGGAATTTATCATCGCCTCCGACATTGGCATACATCCGCTCGCCATCCTCAATTATCGCAAGCTCTCGTCGCGATTACGTCTTGCTATTCAGAAAAAAACGGCCGGATGGAATAATCCTGTTGATTTTTACATTGACAATCTCGCGTATGGCATCGCAAAGATCGGCGCCGCTTTCTTCCCCAAACCGGTTATCGTTCGCTTTTCCGATTTCAAGACGAACGAATATTCTACCCTCCTGGGCGGCGAAGCGTACGAGCCAGAAGAAGAAAATCCAATGATTGGCTGGCGCGGGGCCTCCCGCTACTATGACTCAAAATTTAAGAACGCATTTATCCTTGAATGCCGCGCTCTTGTGAAAGTCCGGGAACACATCGGTCTGGATAACATCATTCCGATGATTCCCTTCTGCCGCACGACTTCGGAAGCGGAACAGGTGCTCGGCATTATGGCGAAGAACGGCCTTGTCGCGAAGTCGCTCGCTAAGGGAGGAGAAAAAACGATACCGGTCTACATCATGTGCGAGATACCCTCCAACGTGATTCTGGCCGAGGAATTTCTGGACCTTTTTGACGGCATGTCCATCGGGTCAAATGACCTCACCCAGCTCACGCTCGGGCTTGACCGTGATTCGAACATCGTCGCGCACGTCGGCAACGAAAACGACGAGTCCGTCCGCGCACTTATCAGCCAAATCATTCGCAAATGCTCCGCGCGCGGAAAATATCTCGGCATCTGCGGGCAGGGGCCTTCCGATCTTCCTGATTTTGCAGCATTTCTCGTACAAGAAGGCATCGAGAGTATGTCGTTGAATCCTGACTCGGTGATAAAGACCCTTGAACAGGTTGCGGAGATTGAGGAGAAGGCTTTCCTGCCTATACAGACAGGCCATTAGGATATGCACATTGACCGCGTCATCGCCACGTCAGTTTTAGACACGCGCGGGCGTCCGACAGTCGCGACAACTCTTTCTGCTGACGCCGTGCAAGCAACGGCGTCAATACCATCCGGCAAGAGCACTGGCTCGCATGAAGCGTTTGAATTGCGGGATACCGATGGCGGCGTCGCGCGCGCGATTAAGAATGTAAATGAGGAAATTGCGACAGCACTCGTCGCGCGCAACTTTGACTCTCTTGATGCGCTTGACACATTCCTTGTCGGTCTTGACGGCACGACGGACAAATCGCGCCTCGGCGCCAACGCCATCCTTTCAGTCTCCATCGCCGCGATGCGGCTTTCCGCTCTTGAAGAAGATATGCCACTCTGGAGCGCTATCGCGAAACGCGCGGGGACGACACCGAGCGCGCCGCACCTGTATGTCAACGTCATAAACGGCGGCGCGCATGCGGATTTTCGGCTTCCGTTTCAAGAATATCTTCTGGTTGTTGACGGAAAAACGACTAAACCCGCCAGGGGCGATTCGTCCGGTGGCTCTGAGCCGCTTAGGAGCGCATTTTCTATCGCGCGAGAAATTTTTACAAAAATAGGCGAGCGTCTTAGTGCGGGAGTGCCTATGGGCGATGAAGGCGGTTATGCTCCAATGTTTGACACGCTTGAAGAGCCGCTCGTCATTCTCGCGTCGCTCACCGCGAAATATCCAGGCACCGCGGTTGCGATTGATGCGGCGGCGGATGAACTATTCCGCGATGGCGCATATCAGCTTTTCGGAAAAACGTACACGGCGGAGGAACTTTTTCGGCTGTATGAAAATCTCGCCACGCGATTCCCTTTCCACAGCATTGAAGACCCTTTCTTTGAAGGAGCGGCGGACGATTTCACTCGCCTCACCGCAGCGCTGGGCGAAAAGATTCTCATCATCGGTGACGACCTTACCGTCACCAACCCCGTGCGCATTACGGATGCCGCTCGCAATAAAGAAATAAATGCGGTTTTGATAAAACCGAATCAAATCGGCACCGTACGAGAAGCGATTCTCGCCGTGCAAGAAACGTACGCCGCCGGCTTTAAAGCCATCGCTTCAAATCGTTCGGGCGAGACCGACGACACCTTTATCGCGGATTTCGCCTATGGTATCGGCGCATACGGCATCAAGGCGGGCGGATTCGCCCAGCGCGAGCGCCTGGTGAAATACGAGCGCCTGCTCGCGATAGAACGCGAGGCGGAATCAGTGGCGTAACAGGCGCTTGACAAAATAGCCGAGTTATATACACTTTAAATAGATGCTCTCTTAAAAGATATGAGATCAAGAAAATAAGGAGGTTACTATGTTCAGTTTAGTATCAAATACTTGTATAGGCACTATCCTTGCGGGAATCGTGTTGGTGATAATCGCGTTGATTATAGTCCTTCGGAGGAAGGATACCTTTTGGGAACGCAGGATAGAAAAAATATCCCCTTTCTTGTGGATCACAAGTGTCTTATCCTTTATTTCAGGCTTCGTTGTGCTGATAATGGGGCTTGCAGGGTAATGATGACGCGAGAAATGGCGACGCGAGTTTCTTTGGGAAACTTGCGTCGTTTTGTTTTATGGCCATTACAGCGACAACAATTGCAATCCGGCAAATTTTGTGATGAAATAGAAATACTATGGCGCGGGAAGCACGGCCGCCTATCATCGCGGTGATGGGCCATATAGACCACGGCAAGTCGTCGCTTTTGGATTATATTCGAAAGGCGAACATCGTCGCGGGCGAGGCGGGCGGCATCACTCAACATGTCGCCGCATATCGCGCCGCGCATAACGGACGGTCAATCACCTTCCTCGACACGCCCGGGCATGAGGCCTTCAAAGCGCTCCGCACGCGCGGCGCGGCGGCTGCGGATATTGCTATTCTCGTCGTCGCAGCGGATGAAGGTGTGATGCCGCAAACTCTTGACGCGCTCGCTGCAATTAAAGATGCGGGAATTCCTTTTATCGTCGCGATTACGAAAATTGACAAGAACAATGCGGACATAGAGCGCACGAAAACCTCATTGCTTGAGCACGAAATATTCCTTGAAGGCATGGGCGGGGATATTCCCTATACACCCGTCTCTTCAAAAACCGGCGAGGGAATTCCCGAACTCCTTGACCTCGTGGTTCTCGCTACGGACATTGCCGAAACTACCGCCGACCCGTCAATGAGCGCAACCGGCTTCGTGTTGGAATCAATGCAAGACTCGAAGCGCGGTTCTTCGGCGACGCTTATTATAAAAGACGGCTCGTTTCAACTCGGTGGTTTCGTTGTCGCGGGCGACGCCTACGCTCCCATACGTTTCATTGAGGACTTCCGTGGCGGGCGCGTTCCACATGCGGGACCTTCAGAACCAGTACGAATTTCTGGATTCAATAAACTTCCCGCGGCCGGTTCGCTCTTCAGTATCGTACAAAATAAAAAAGAAGCGGAGGCGCTCGTAAAGGCAAATACAAAAAATCTTGCGATGGCGCCCGAGCGTAACGCAGCGATTGAGGGCATCGCCGAGCTTCCTCTCGTGGTAAAAGCGGATGTCGCCGGTTCTGTGGATGCGATTCTCCATGAGCTCGCTAAAATTACTCAAGAACACGGCGCTATCCGCGTTATCGCTTCGGGAGTCGGTAGCGTATCGGAAAATGACGTCAAGATTGCACATGCCTCGCTCGGCATTATTATCGCGTTCAATGTCGGAACGGACACCATCGCCCGCGAGCTTGCCGACCGTGATGCGGTTGCTATTTTCTCTTTCTCGCTCATTTATGAGCTCTCGGCAAAGATGAAAGAACTTCTCAGGAAGCGCGTACCTACGGTCGCGACCGAACGCGAAATCGGGCGAGCAAGCGTATTGAAAACCTTTTCCTCAAACGCGAAAAAACAAGTCCTGGGCGCACGGCATGTGTCCGGCACGCTCTCGCTTGGGAATCGGGTAAAGATTCTACGCCACGAGAATGAAGTCGTTCGCGGCACTATAGCGAATCTCCAACAAGCGCGCGCCGACGTGAAAGAAATAAAAACGGACGGCGAATTCGGTATTGAGATTGAGGCGCGCGAGAATGCGATTCCCGGAGATGAGATTGTCGCTTTCATCATCGCCGAATCATGAACTCGGCCGGGAAAACAATCGCGAACCGGCACAACGACCACGTAGTCGCAATCATCGCACGCGAGGCCGCGCAATTTATCGTGCGCGAGGCCGGCAATGAATCACTCATTACTGTTATTCGCGCACGGTCCGTGGCGCATGGTGAACGCGTTATGGTTTTTGTAAGCGTTTTCCCTACCGAGAAGGCGCGCGCAGCACTCGCGTTTCTTGAACGTCAACGCTCGGCATTCTCAAGTCATTTAAAAGAACACACACGCCTCTCTCCTCTCCCGCGCATTGATTTCCTTCTTGATAACGGCGAACAATCGTGACCCAGTAGGTCATTCTACTAAATGAGGCCCGAGCGGGAATTGAACCCGCGCATAACGGTTTTGCAGACCGTCGTGTTACCACTTCACCACCGGGCCACACTCCAAGAATAACAGAAATGATAGTATCATCAAAAGATGCCGAGGTGGCGAAATTGGTAGACGCGCGACGCTTAAAACGTTGTAAGCCCTTAAATCGGCTTATGCGGGTTCGATCCCCGCCCTCGGCACCATAAAAATTTCAGTGCCCCAGCTCAGTCCAGAACCTTGCCCAATGAGGCGTTGTAAGGATTCTTTGGCATCTTCTGAGTATAGCAAACCGAGGCCGCTCGGTCAGGGGGTCAGATTCCCAATTTAAGGAAATATTATTGCTTAAGCCCACCCCACTCAACAAGTGTGAACCCAGTCCGATCAATGTGATTCAGAATTTGGGGTTGCGGCTGAATGACTGGCATAGTCGAAAGTGGCGACCAATCGAGAAATACGCGGATGACTGTATCTGGCTTCGGTGATATTTGCATCGGGATGAACTGATTCATTTGTTCGGTCTGGAAGAACGAGATGCGGTAGAAAGGAGCATTTTTGGTAAGGAGTTCTGGAACCCAGTAGGCCATCATGTCGCTTTTCTCTTTATCGGTGAGACCGATCTGCGTAAGCTTTTGGTTCAAGAAATCAGAGATATTTTCTTGTGGCACTACCCATCCGCCGGTCGGTATCGGATATTGTCCGCTTGCTTGTCCCGCCCAATATAAGTACGGGTAGTCATTTTGTTTACACGCGGCTTGAGCATATTCAGAACCAAAAATTGTTGAACCAATCGCGTCGCAATTCGTGAGATTCAGTTGGAGGTCAGTTAATTCGCCGTCAGGATGCGCCATTACATCCCATCCGTTTGCATAGGTCGGGATATCGGTTGTGAGTCGCATTGGGGTTGTGAACCTGACTGTCACCTCGGTTGGCTTTGGCGGATAGAGATAGATGACGGGCTTGCCTATTCCTCCGGGTCCACTTTCGACATCTCTCCGAATGAATGCGACGAAGTCACCGGCTGGATGACGCCAAAAGAACATTGGGTGAGATTGAATAAAATCCGGGGTCGAGCTTCCTTGGTATGTAATATCATACAGACAATCATAGACAGAAGGATATTTATTAGGGTCCAGTTCGTAGATAGGATCGCCTTTGACGGTAGTGCCGGTAACAATGAGCCCCGCCTGAAACTGAGCCGCGGAAATGTTGTTATAACAATAGTACCAGTCATAGCCATCTCCTCCCCAATCGTAGTTCGTTGCAGTATAGTTTCCATAGGTTATTGAAAGCGGTGTCGACGTCCCAGTGCTCCATGTAAGTTGTGGGACATTGTTTGGATCGAGAAAGTCCGGTTGCGGAAATATATTAACAGCTTTGCCGAACGAAAAAACAAGATAATAGGCATTTGACCCCGCAACGACTTGAACAATTTGAGCAACAATGCCCTGCATATTATTATTTTTTACGATTTGCCACCCTTCCTGATCTATCGCAACAGGTGTTGTGGAAGTAGGCAGGGTATCGGACAAATCGTAAGCCGCATCGCCATCAGTTGTACCGCCCCCGTCACCGAAAACAAACACCCCCTTATTATCAGTTGCTGTTACCGTATCAATCAGTGCCAGATCCATCGGGAAAACATAGGTGTTTGGAATGGGATATGTACCATCCACCCTGCTCGTCGTGATCTCCATATCCGTTGTGGTCGCGATTTTCCCGTCGACACCCCTTGAGATGACTTGGTAATGGTAGGTGGTGCTCGCAGTAAGGCCGGTAAGTGTGATTAAATGGTCTGTGACGTAAGCAGGGTCTGAAGTCGACGAACCATATGCGGTTGAGAGACCAAAATTCACCAATGAGGTGGCGGCTTCATTAGTAGTCCAGATGATCGTGGCTTTACTGGCCGATATGGTTCTATAGGCAAGGTTACGTTTGATGGAAGCGTTAAAACCAAGCGCAGTTTGGAATCCTTGAACGATCGCGCTGGTGCCCTCCGTGTGGAAATAGAAGCTATCCCACGCGAGCGGGGTTCCAAGAGTATCGGAAACGAAGTAAGCGTATATAAAATTGTCTTCATGCGCTCCAGTTAAATTGAGCGTACCAAGGGCAACTGTTTTACCATCAAATTCTCCGCCGTGAATTGTTCCTATATTGAAGATGTTGATGATCCCTTGGTAACTAGGAAACGGAATTGTTCTTATAAGAGTAGGATTTGCGTTCCAGGTAATTGACGCCGGTCCTTGCTGGTTTTTGGATTGTCCCTGTGTCGTCGACGTTGATTGAGGAGTCGAGCTCACAACCGTGGATTGATTTTCTTGATTATTCGAGGTTTGAGACGAAGAAGACGTTTGTTGAGTTATTGAATTTGTGAGCTCAGGTTGATTTGGTAGTTTTGTACGTTCATATACATATGCTCCACCACCAATTAACAAGACGGCTAAAAGGATTAGGAGCAGGGACGTAATAAATCCTCTTTGCGAGTTTTTCATATGCTTTCAATGATACTAGACAAATGTAGGGGCAGTTCTCTTTGTGCACTTATAGCTATGAAACACCTTCGCTGAGGCGACTCGGTCACTTGAATTGTCACTAGTGTGTGCGCCCACCAGGACTCGAACCTGGGACCTTCTCCTTAAGAGGGAGCAGCTCTACCAACTGAGCTATGGGCGCGAAGTGAGCACGTAAGGAAAAATATAGCAGAACATAGTATGCTTTGGAAGTCGCTGGGGTGGCGAAATTGGTAGACGCGCATGGCTTAGGACCATGTGGAGCAATCCATTGGAGGTTCGACCCCTCTCCCCAGCACAAAATAAAGTCATGGTATACTAGGAAGGTAAAATTTAACAATATCTAAATATATGGCATCTCCTGAATCTCCCAAGAAACCACGAGTGGAAATCAAAGAATCAGGCAATGTGGCTTCGGAACCGAGGGAGCCAAAGGTGGATCTCTCCGAGGAAGCTTATGCGGGAACTACAGAGGAAACGATGGCTTGTTTAAGCTCTGTGAACCAGGGATTTTTCGGCAAAATGTCCGAAGCCGGAAAAAAGATAGCGAACCAGGCGTATGAGGGCTTGTATAAAATACCAGTAGTGAACAGAGTCGTTGGCAAAATGGAAATTGCTTACAACCAATTCTGGGTGGACCGGCACGAAAAGAAAGCCGTTAAATTTAAAGGCAAAATGGACGTACTTGATATACAAATGGGAGTGCTGGACCAGTCAAAAAAAGAAATTGGGTCCGTCATCACTAATTTAAAATTAGAACATACCCCAGGAGCTGACTCGTTGCAGCTGAGATTGAAAGAAATGGACCAAAAGAAAATAAAATTGCTGAATAAAAAAGACAAAATCCAATCGAAGTTTGAATCCAGAGAAAATAAAGCAAAACTTTATACTAATGAGCGCGATAAGATTGCAGACAGGTTCATCGGTCGTTATAACGAGAAACTTGCACCGATGGAAAAAGAATTGGACCGCCTGCAAACCTGTAAGGACGAGGTGGACTTGTCGGTCGCCGTTATGGAAGCGCGACACCACCAATTCTTGGCAAAATTAGAAGGCACAGAAAGACAGAAAACAGAAATCGAAGAGGCCCTTCGGAGAGCGGGAATGTCGGAAGGGAAAATCAGAAAATCCGTAGATATAAAGACACTGGAGGAAGTCTTGGCCTAGGGGCGGGAAAAGATACAGAAAGAAAAGGAATTTATCGCGCAACAAAAGGCCAGAATAAACAAGAAAATTGCAAAGGCCGATAAAAAAGCTAATCCCTATAGAGACAAACGGGAAAAATTCGTGCGGGTGAAAGAGCGGCGACCGATTGAGATGGACGTGGAAACAAGGACACGGAGCGAAGAATTCAGAGGTGAAGAAGAGGCGGAAGCGCACCCAAGAGGAGAACGGCCAGAAGCTGTGGAAATAAACGAGGAAACTCCAGAGGAAACGGGAGCGGAAGCAGTTGCGGAGAAAGGCGAAAAACAACCTGAGATCGGGGCTCTTGTCGTTGGATGGAATGCCTATCTCAAGAAAGAGAAAATCTTAGACAGATCTATAGACCAGAAGGATTTCTTGAGAGCAACAAGATTATCCGAGCATTTCGTACTAGACAGCAGGGATTTTAAAAATATCCTTGAAAAATATTACAAATTCAAAAAATCTCCCGTAAAGGACGTGGGCGCGCTGGAGAAAGACATCAACAAATTCTTCAAAGAAATAAAGAGTAACTCGTAAAACTATGGACACAGACAAAAACATGACAAACGACCAGAATATTCAGGGTATAAGTAACGACCTCAATACTCTATTAAATGAGACGAGAGAAATTATCCGGGAGGAAGAAAAAGAAAATAAAGAAACGAGAGAACATATGAATGCCATTGAGAAGGAAGTCGATGAAACGATAGCTGCTATTGATATAGCATGCACCGAACTAGACCAAATAGAAAAAGAGGCCGGAGATGAGTTAGATGCGCTTATGCTGGCGGAGGCGGAAGATTTGGTCGTAGAAGATTCGGCGGATGAATGAATAGGTAAACCAGCACATACTTCACCCTTCCCTTCCCTACTTTGAAGCAGGCACGTAGTTCCCTTGGACATAGCTTCCGAGGCTAAACGTACCGAGTGCAATATTAATGATGCCGTACGCGCCGAAAATGACAACGAGACCGATGACACCCCAGAAAATTGCCTTACGGCCTTCCTCGCGCTTCTGCGAGTCCCCCGCGTGCAGAATAAACTCAAACATTCCCCAAACGAAGATAACGAATGCACCCGCGGAGAGAAGCAAAATTATCGGATTGATAATCTGCGTAATGACTTTCGCGGTGAATGAATAGAGAACGGACATTTAGCCGCCGACTTGGACGCCCGCCGAAGGTACGCCGCCAGAAGGGCCGCTACTGTTGCCGAAGCCAATCGTGCCGGTAAGAATGTTCACGAGACCCCAGACCGATACCATGATGAAAAATCCGACGAGGCCCCAGAGCATAAGGGTCTTGCCCTTTCCCTTCTCTTCTTCGGAGTTAGCGCCCAAGATGAAGACCTTGAACACGCCGTAGAGGAAGACGATGAACGCTATCGCGAAGAGGACTGGAACGATGATATTGTTGATGGTGTTGATAATGAGCGAACCGACATCCGAAATATTGTTGACTGCAGCGAGCGACACGAGCGGCAGAGCGAGTACGGCGGAAGCGATGGACGTAAAGACAAGGGCTTTTTTCATAGGATAAGTAATCTAATAACGAGATAATTATAGCTTTTCTATTACAGTGGTCAATGCGTTTTTGGAAGGTTTGTGGATAGTTTAATTTCCCTGCGTGGGAGCGCCGGAAGAGCACGACTTATCGGTAGAAAGATAAGAGGATCCATCCTCAAAGTTTGTACAAGTATAAAGACACTGGTCGCCTTGGTTTGGATCGTAAACGCTTGCATTCGGATTGTAATTTTGTGCGGCTGAATCCGTGCATCCGTGCACTGCGCCAGTGCTGGGGGTAGAAGCGTTAGTACTAAGACAAGTGCCGCTTGGGCATGTGAAGCCTGCGAGACAATCGGCGGCAGTAATGCAAGCGCTTCCCGCGCCTCCATTACCACCGAGTTGGTTGACGCCCTGAATGCATCCGGTCGTGGAATTATCATCGGGGAAACATCCCGTGGGACAAACTCCGCTACTATCAGGGGTACAGGTACCGCCAGTGTTGGTGCCACCGCTATTTGGAATGCACTTAAGATAAGTTTGCGAATTACTATCCATATCGCAAGTAAGATTTTGCATGCATTGACTAGAGTCGTTACAAGCATCACCATTTCCTGCGGAATTAGTCTTGGGCGGTTCGCACTTGCCCACGGTCGGACTGCCAGCGGTTACGTCGCAGGTGAGTCCTTGCATACAAACACTCGGACTTCCGCCACAAACGCCGTCTTGTGCCACCGACCCAGCGGGAATGCTTTTACAGAAACCGAGAGAACATGTGGAACCAGGGGCGCAAACACTAGTAATGATTGTACCGCATGTAGTACCACCGCTACTCGTGTATGTAGCGAGGTATTGTTTACACACAGGACTTGAACTACCGAAATTGGGACTATTTATGCACGATTGATATGAGTTATAGGCGCTGTTCGCCTGTTGAGATGTTGACGCTGGAATGCTGCTACTCCCAGCGCCACTGCCGGTACCGTAATAAGCCTGATAATAAGCTTGATTGGCTTGCAGGCATTGAGGACTTGATTGACTTGCTGCACACGCACTTTGTTGCGCATTATATAAGGTCCATAGTTGTGACTGCGCTGAAGAGCCACCGCTATTGGAAGGCGCGGGAATAACAACGTAGTTGCTGCCAATATTTGGATTGTATGTGCTACCGCCCGAGAGATATGTTGGGGAAGTATTAGTGTTACCGCCGCTGCCGCCGATCGTTGGAAACGGAGGAGAGTTCGCGGCGCCAAGATTGAGCGTGCCCATAAAAATCTGAATAATGGCCCAGAGCGAAAAGAGGACAACAAAGCCGGCGATGCCATAGATGATTAATTCTCTTCCTTTTGTGTGTGCTTCGGGATCAGCAGCACCCTGAATGAAATATTTATAAATACCCCAAAGGAAGACAATGAAAGCGATGGAAATTAATACCGGGACGAGGATGCCATTGATGATGCCGGTGATGCTGCTCGCGTACCCCTGAATATAAATTGCGTTGATACCGTTCATATCTTTAAGTGTGACTAGATATTTTAATTAATACACCGGCGACGTCGGTAGGGGTGGCGCGAAGTAGCCCGTGAGACCGAAAGTATTCGCAATAACATTTACAATCCCCCAAAGGGAGACCATAACCACGAACGCGATAATGCCCCAGAGAATGAGTTTATGGCCTTTTTTGACTTCCTCTGGGTCACCGCTGGAGAAAATGTAGGCACTTGCAATACCGTAGAGGAATACAATAAAAGAAATGGCGAAGAGTACCGGTACCAAGACCGAATTGATAATCAAGAGGACCATCTGGCCGAGCCAGCAGAAATAGCCGCAACTGACTCCGCCGATAGAAACAGCAAAAAAGGCACCCGCGAATGCGAGCGCGGGCGCGAGAAGCGCCGCGAGTGGCAGAACGATGAGGACAATTGGTTTCAATTTCATATGTTTAGAAGTATGACATGTTATGAGGGAAACGTAATGCCGAGCGTGGATAACAATAGATTCACCAATCCCCAGATTGAAAAAAATATAACCAGCCCAACAATGCCCCAAAGTACAAACCCCCGTCCTTCTTTGCGTTTTTCGTCATTTCCGCTGTTGAGGAAAAAATAATTCACGACGCTCCAGACGAAAAAAAGGAATGCGAGAGCGCCGATAAAGGGAATGACGATAATATTGAGGACGCCGATGATGCCTGTTGAGCCATTGCCGATGAATTGCGCGAAGGTCATATTATTCGCCGGTGTCGCTGCCGTTGTTTGGTATGACACAAGCACCGGTCGCATCACATACAAAGGGAGAGACACAGGTGCATGTGCTATTGTTACTAGTGCTATTATTCTCTGTTGTGCCGCCACTAGCGCTGTTATTACTAGAGATACAGCAAACGAGGTCACTAAGATCGCAGGGTGACGGTTCATCAGCTACCACACCTCCGTAGCATGCTTGTTGGCACGTTCCTGAAGTACCGCTATTGCCTACGCAACCAGTACCGATAAGGGAAGTACAGCAAGTGAGACTGGAGCCACATCCTGAACTGCCTTCATCTGTTTCAGTATCGCTGCATGTTGCTTTGCATGTCCCTGATTCGCCACTGTCATAACCAGTGCAAGTAGTACCTGTCATTGAAGTGCAGCAGTCCATGCCGCTGCTACACGTTGACTGGCCATCTTCTATTTCGGTATCGCCACATCCTGCCTTGCACGTCCCTGAATCACCGCTGTCCCCTGTGCAGGTAGTGTTACCAAAGGTCGCCTTAAAGGTTGCCAGGTTTTGATTGTAGAGATTGGTGGCCGATATGCATTGGGAGCTTTGAGCATTTTGACTGCACGCGCTATTCATGGCCGCGAGTTGTTGATTTAATAATGTGGCAGCGGCGGATTGGGTCAAAGGTACCGCTGATTGCCCGACTCCCGGAAAGAGAGTCGCCCCGCCGGTAGTTCCAGTGCTTGGAGTAACGGATGAGCTAGAGCTCGTGGCGCCACCAGAGAGCGCCTGTACCGTCGCTTGAATGCCCAGAGATATCGCTTGCGCTCCGAGAAGAATAAGGGCGCCGACGATGGTCCAGAGAAGCGCATTATGTGCCTTGGTTAAACTTTCCGGCTTGCCCTGCGCCATAACATACATGAAGCCGACGTATACGAGCATCACAATAACAACGATGGAGCCAATGTATACGACAAACTGCAGAACTTGGGCAAGAAGCGTACTAAGATTGGTCCCCGCGCCGAGCGGATTGATGAGTGTGACGTTTTGGTTTGAGGAGGAATTTGCGGCTGGCGATAGATTTTGATTTACTGCAGGTGATGGATTTGCTGGAAAACATTGACCGGTACCCCCTCCGGCATCGCTCCAAAATTGTTCAGCCGCCACACATTGAGGTTGGGTCAACTGTTCAATATTTGAAACAGCACATTGGCCAGTGTTGCCTTCACCCCAAAGGCCGGCCTTTATGCATTGAGATTCAGTTATTGCTGTCGCAGATGCTTTGCCCGCCGGCAGGCAAACAACAGACGCAAACGCAAAGAATATGAAAAGGGCAGGAATGAATCGGCGCATATTATTGCTGGAGAAGAGCGCTTAAGGATTGCCCAGCGGAAACGAGCGCGGTTTCTAATGTGGAGCGGCCACTTATCACATTTCCAATCATACCCGAAAACACGGAGTCAGTATCGGCAGGCGCTGGGGACAACCATCCTTTGGCGTAAAGTGCTCCGGCGTAAGCAGCCGCAGCGGTCGGATCAGTGGGCACAGTCGCGAGTTCGTTTAAGACCGCAGGCGCGAGGCTGGTCGCGGAGACGGCGGCTTCTTGTTCGGCCGCATTAGTGAGAAGCGCCGCGGCCTGATAGGCGCCGGCGGTATTCTTCGCTCCGACAGGTATCATAAGCGCATAAACGAGACCGTAGGTGCTCTTCACGGTGGCGGTCGCTGGTTGTGGCAGAGGCGCGACGCCAAAATCAAGATTTGGATTTGCTGTCGCGAGATACCGCGCTTCAGAGGCGTAGCCGAGATAGAGTGCGAGGTCGCCCGCGAGAAACGCTTGCTCCGAGTCCGGCAGCAAGGCGTTCCAGGTGTATGAGATTTTTGAAGGGTCGGCGAATTGAGTGTAGAAGCCGATAACTTCCTGGCCGGGCGATGTGCCGTTGCTGAAGTTCTCGCCGAGGTCAGCAGAAAGAAGCCCCGTGGAGGAAGAATAGGAAGAAATGGGAACGCCGGTCTGGATAAAAAGCGCAGAAAGAATTCCGCGCGCATCGTGCACGTTGTCATAGGTGCCGAATGCGATGAGTCCGCGAGTAATCTGTCGCGCAGATGTCAGAATCGCCACATTCGGTACAAGTCCGGCCAATGCTTCCCATGTAGCTGGCGGCTTCGCGATGCCGTCGGAGGAAAGGATCGTGCGGTTTGAAAATAATACGAGCGGATCAACAAGGAACGGTATGCCGTAGTAACCGTTGGCGGCCGCGAAAAGTCCCCCTTCTCCGACGAACGTGCTTGAAAAAGTGGATGCGGGGAGTGTCGCGGATGGTATCGGCGTGATAAATTTCGCGAGCGAAAGAAGCTCTTCCTGCGAAGCAAGAACGAGATTTGGTGCGGCGCCGGTCGCTATCGCGGCGGAGAGATCATTCGGAAGCGTCGCGGGATCTTTTTGTACATACGAAACATCTTTGAGGGACGTGTCGGCCTTTGCGATGGCAGTGAGTGCGGTATCCATATCTGCCTTAGGGAGCGTACCCCAAATCACAACCGTACCGACCGCATTCTTGCCGCTGTTATTGCTATTGGTGTGCGTCGCGAAAACAAATAAGCCGACAAGCGCGGCAACGCCGAACACGCCGAACAAGATGCCTTGAAAGAGAGAAATTTTCATATGTCAGGGTGCAGTAAAAATAATCCCGTAATGGTGCGGCCCCGCACGAAACGATTTCACTTTATGAAAACCGCCATTGATAAAAAAAGCTTCGGCGTCGTGTTCGGTTACCACCTTCCCTGGAAGAGGACCCATGCCGCCATAACTGCCCGCCCAATCAACGAGCATAAGCTTGCCACCCGATTTCAGAACGCGCCTTATCTCTCCTAGAAGACCGTAACGATTCTCAATTTGGAAGAGCGTATTGGCGAGGATAATAGCATCAAGCGATGCATCGCGCAGATGCGAGCCGCCTAACTTCTCAATGTCGCCCCAAATCGTATCAATAATGCTGTGATGCGTCAGGTGCATGTTGAGCTTCAAGTGCTTGAGAATGTTTTCTTGCACATCAATCGCGTACACTTTCCCGCTCTGCCCCACGATAGCCGACGCCGCGCGCGCATAATGGCCCGTGCCGGCACCGAAGTCGCCGACTTTCATGCCTTCGCGCAATCCGAGTTGCAGTACATTCTCTCGCGGCTCGCTGAACGTTGACGCCATACCTATAAAATAGCACGCGCCCCCCTCCGGAGGACGCGCAATCAACAGTGGTACACTGAAAAAATGCTTGTCATTCTTGAGCGAGCTACCGCCAAAGACGTTGATACATTTATAAACATCGAACGGAGTGTCGATGGTTCGTCTATCTATTCAGCGATGACAAATCGAGATGAAACGCTCGCGGAAATCGAGAAAAATTTCGTATATCTCATACGCGAAAGCGGCCACATTGTTGGGAGTGTTATGTATGAAATGAAGACGCCAGATCACGCCCACATCAGCGGCCTCGCTATTTATCCTGATTTCCAAAATTGCGGCATCGGAAAAGCCGCGATGGTAAAAATACTTGAGGAACTGAAAAACGTACCGATTATTGACCTCGTCACACACCCCAATAATCAATACGCGATAAAATTATACAAATCGCTCGGCTTCACTCTCGGTAAACGCGTTGAAAATTATTTCGGCGACGGCGAACCGCGTGTCGTAATAATACTCAATCGCTAAAACTGCTTATTAAGGTCAAGCTTTTTAATTTGAGGCGCGAAACCGCGCAATCAACAGAATAAAAAGAGAAGACCGCGAGGGGCAGAAGAGCAAATGTCCCCCCGCGGCTAGCCGCCGTGTCCACCACAGAGTTTCCCGCTCATTCCCCCCCCCATAGCAAGGAGAAAAGAACTTTCGTTGCTCTATGTGTTAAACCAAAGGACACGGCTAAGCTATCAAAAGAATATCACAACGCCACCATGCTGGCAATACTGTCGCCAGGATAAAGGCGCATGACGCGAACGCCTTGGGTTGCGCGGGAAAGCGAAGGAATTTCAGTAACGTTGGTGCGGATTACCTGTCCTTTTTTAGAGATCACGACAAGTTCTTCTTCAAAGTCGCCCTTAAACGCCTCTGCGGCGTTGGGCGAACCGCCTTTGGCGGTTTTAGCCATGACAACTTTCGCACCGATAATCTCGCCTGTCTTCGGCGTTACCTGCGCGGTCTTGACGCCCGAGCCGCCGCGGCCCTGAATTTTATATTCAGAAAGCTTCGTGCGCTTGCCGTAGCCCTTGCTCATGATGACAAGGAGTGACGCGTCCCTCGATTCGCTCGGGATGACTTCGGCGGAAACCACCTTGTCGCCTTTTCTCACTCTCATGCCGCGCACGCCGCCGGCTGTGCGGCCCATCTCGCGCACGTCCTCGGCTTCAAAACGAATTGACTGCCCTTTCGCCGTTACGATAGATACGGTATCGCCTTCGGAGGCATGATGTGCCGAAACAAGTTTGTCGCCCTTTTTCAGATTAATCGCGATGATGCCCGAGCGCCGCACATCAGAAAATAATTTTGCCGCGGCCCGCTTCACCGAACCCGCCTCGGTCACAAGAACGACCGACGAGGCGTCAAGGGCCGCGCCCTTGCGCACCGGCAGAATGGAAGTCACCTTCTCATCGGCCGCGAGCGAAAGAAAATTCATAATGCTCTTGCCTTTTGTCGCACGCTTGCCTTCGGGAATCTCATACATCTTGAGCTGATACACCTTTCCGAAATCGGTGAAGAAAAGCAGGTCGCTATGCGCGCTCGCGACGAGGAAATGCGTTACGACGTCTTCTTCCTTCGTCGCGATGTCCACGACACCGACGCCACCGCGTTTCTGGCTCTTATATTCATTCGGATTCGTCCGCTTCACGTAGCCGCCTTGAGTGAGAAGCAGCATTGATTCTTCGTCCGGCACGAGGTCCTCCGCAGAGATATTTTGCACGCCGCCTTTTATTATTTTCGTGCGGCGGTCATCGCCATACTTTTCCGCAAGTTCTTTCAGCTCCGTTTTTACTACCGCGAGGATATTTTTGAGCGAAGAAAGAATGTCTTTCAGTCTTTTGATGAGCGCTTGCACCTCGGCGAGTTCGTCTTCAATCTTTTTGCGTTCAAGGCCAGCGAGCTTGGAAAGCCGCATTTCCAGAATCGCCGTTGCTTGCCGCTCGGAGAAGCCGAATTTATTTTGAAGCGCGACACTTGCGGAGGGAACGTCCGCCGCTTTCTTGATGAGCGCGATAACCTCGTCAATATGGTCAAGCGCTTTACAGAGGCCAAGGAGAATATGCTCGCGTTCTTCCGCCTTTCGCACATCGTACTCGGTACGGCGCTTTACCACCTCCTGACGATGGTGGACAAAGTGTCCGAGCATGCCGACGAGAGACAGCATTTCCGGCACGCCATCCACCAGCGCAAGCATGTTGTAATGAAAGATGCTTTCCAGTTCGGTGTGTTTATACAAAGCATTAAGAACCGCTTGCGGATGCGCGGTGTTCTTAAGCTCAACAACGATACGAATGTCTGACGTTGATTCGTCACGTAAATCGCGAATGCCTTCAAGTTTTTTCTCCTGCACCAAGTCCGCGATATGCGCGATGAGTTCGCTTTTATTCACCCGATACGGAATTGACGTGATGATAATGGAAGAATCTTTCTTACCATCATCCACAATCTCCGCCTCGCCGCGCACGACTACCGGCCCCTTGCCCGAGCTGTAGGCATGTTTAATGTCCGTATGATTAAACGCGACGCCCCCGAGTGGAAAGTCGGGACCTTTCACGAATTGGAGAAGGTCGTCCGTCGTCGCGTCAGGATTTTCAATAAGATGAATGGCCGCGGAAACGACTTCGCGGAGATTGTGCGGCGGGATATTAGTCGCCATTCCGACGGCGATGCCGAGCGTGCCGTTAAGAAGTAAGTTCGGCAGTGCGGAAGGAAGGACGCTCGGCTCCTCGCGTGTCGCATCGTAATTCGGATTCCATAGCACGGTTTCTTTTTCAAGGTCGGCGAGAAGCGTCTCCGCGATACGCGAGAGCTTCGCTTCGGTATAACGCATCGCGGCCGGAGAGTCGCCATCAATAGAGCCGAAATTCCCCTGCCCGAGCACGAGCGGATAGCGATAAGAAAATTCCTGTGCCATTTTTGCCATCGCATCATAAACGGCGATGTCGCCGTGCGGATGATACTTGCCGAGCACGTCACCGACAACCAGGGCGCTTTTGCGAAATTTCGCGCCGGACGCAAGTCCCAATTCCTTCATCGCGTAGAGAATGCGGCGGTGCACGGGCTTCAGCCCGTCACGCACATCCGGCAGGGCGCGGCTCGTAATTACCGACATCGCATAATCGAGATACGATGTACGCATTTCTGCGACGATCGGCTGATTAATGACGTTCGCCACATTCGCTACTTGGTTCTCCTTGTCCTCTTTCCCGCGCGCCATGATAATCAATTATGTAATTAGAAAGGTATCGTCGTTTGCTCGGCTTTATTGCTCTCGGATGTTGACGCGGCCGTGGTGATGATTTCAATATGCGCCGGCGTGTTCGCCGAGGGGAGCGCGGCGGCGGCACCTGCGATATTCTGGTTCTGGTTTTCTGTTGTGGTTATGACCGGCGACGATTCCGTACTCTCGGCAAATGTGCTTCCTCGGATAGCGAATGCGCCGGAGGAAAAACTGCCGACGAGCCACACGAGCGCAATGAGCGCGGTTATGCCGGTGGTGGCGGCGAATGCAATCCGCTTTCGGATGTGGTGCGGTTTCTCTTTCGCGTTTTTAATATGTTCAAAAATGGTTTTCATGAGAGTTACGGAGTTAATACCAGTATACTCCCGTCGCGGTCAATCAAGTCCTTCTTCTTCAAGGTGAGTTTATCTACTTTTTCGCTGCCGTTCCCCGCTTCTTTTAAAAATGCGTCAAGCGCTTTAGATTGCCCGATGCCACTCCAGTGCATCGGGATGAGTATCTTCGGTTCAAGCGATACCGCGAGCTCGTGCGCGGCAACGGGTGTGAGGACACCGTTTCCTCCGATTGGCACGAAGAGTACGTCTATCTCACCAATATTTTCGCGCGCTTCCTTTGAAAGTTCCGTATCAGAGAGTGCGCCTAAATGTACGAGCGTCATGTCTTCAAGCTCAACACTATAAATCGTATTAATGGCTTCGGTTTCGTCTTTTGCAAGACCATATTTGCTCTTCGAAAGAAATCCCTGGACAACTATGCCCTGCCGCTCGTACTCGCCCGGACCGGTGATGGCGAAGGGTTTCTTGTCGCCGTACGTTATTTCTTCAACGCCATTCATATCCGGATGGTCGCGCGAAACGAGCGCGATGTCCGCACCGAAGCGCACCGCGGGCAAAGTTGACCTCTTACTGATAGGGTCAAAAACGAGCGTGAGGTCGCCAAAAGTGACCTTAAAACACTGCCCGCCATGGTGCGTGATGACCATAGAATGCCTTTATTTTAGCACAAAACTCGCTTATCCACAAAGGCTCGTATTATAAACTATTGCGAATGAGGCCGGTTTTTGATATATTTTCAAGTGGACGTGTTTCTGAACAACGGTTGTTCAGCGTCTTCTTTACTTTTACTAACCCATACTTACACCCAAAGCACCCAAAGGAGGGTAGGTATCGTTATGAAGAAGACTTTCAGCTCCACCTGACAACATCCAGTGAAAAAAGAATTGTTCGAAGAAGGGGGCCCTGTTGTTTTTGGCAGGGCCCTTTTTATTTTATCTATTCTTTGCTATACTTTGCCCATTGCGTGCAAGAGAAGTAGGAATCGGCTAACCCTCGCCGCCGGAAGGCGCGAGTACCGGCTTTGAAAATCTGCACCGTTTTGTAAATGTCCGAGAAAAAATCAAACGAGAAAACCGCCCCGAAACCGACTATTCATCTTGAAAAGGGTCATCCAATGGCGGATGTGATTGATACTATCCCGATGCCGCCGTCTACCGGCGATCTCGTTGAAGGCACGATTATCGCCATTAACCGCGGTCGCGTGTATGTTGATCTGCCGCCGTTTGGCACCGGCATCATTTATGGCCGCGAATACCTGAATGCCGCCGACGTATTGCGCAAGGCGAACCAGGGCGACACCATCAGCGCAAAAGTTATTGACCCCGCCGGTCGCGATGGATATATTGAACTTTCTCTCAAAGAGGCGCGTCAAGCGGCCATTTGGGGCGAAGCAGAACAAGCTATCGTCGCTCAAACGCCGTACACGCTCACGGTTGAAGAAGCGAATAAAGGCGGGCTCATTCTCTCCTGGCAGGGCATCTCCGGATTTCTCCCTGCCTCGCAGCTTTCTAAAGAACATTATCCGCGCGTGCCGGAGGGCGACAAAGAAAAGATTCTTGGCGAACTAATGCAACTAGTTGGTCACCCGCTCTCGGTGCGCATTATTACCGCCGACGCGAAGGAAGGAAAACTTATTTTTTCAGAGCGCAGCGAAAACGAAGCAGAAGAAAAGGCATCGCTTATAGACAAGTACCAAATCGGCGATGTCGCCGACGGCGAAGTGACGGGTGTCGTTGACTTCGGCGTTTTCGTGAAGCTGGAGCAAGGGCTTGAGGGTCTTGTGCATATTAGCGAGCTTGATTGGGGACTCGTTGAGAATCCGCATACGCTCTTTAAAGTTGGTGACGCGGTGAAAGTGAAAATTATTGAAATAAAGGACGGCAAGATATCGCTCTCCGTAAAGGCGTTGAAAGAAAATCCGTGGCATACCGCCGCACAGCGCTATGCGAAGGATATGGAAGTTCCGGGCGTCATCATCAAATACAACAAGCACGGCGCGCTCGCTTCCATTGAGGAAGGAGTCGCCGGACTCGTACACGTAAGCGAATTTGAATCACCTGCGGCACTCCGCGAAACATTAGAGCTCGGTAAGACATATCCCTTCACCATCTCTCTCTTTGAACCGAAGGAACAGCGCATGACGCTGACGTATACGGGGAAAAAGAAATAGAGATTCCGCACGAGTAAAAGAATTGACGTAATTAATAATATGTTATAAACTTTTAACAGGAAGTACATTTGTGCTATATCCAAATTCAACACCGAAGGGAGAATTCTTATGAAAACAATCGCTGTGATTCATGGTGGAGATGAGTTCCCGACATACGAAGCGTATCTTCTGTTCCTTAGGAACTTTAAAGTTGAAAGTGTTGACTATTTCAAGGAAAGAAAGGATTGGAAGACGAACCTGCAAGCGGCTCTTGGCAATGAATATGAAGAATGCAATGTGCTTCTCCCTCAGATGCCAAATAAGAAGTACGCCAAATATCAGGAGTGGAAGATTTGGTTTGAGAAGTTATTTCCCTTCCTCAACGACAAGGTAATTCTCATTGGACATTCCCTAGGCGCGAGCTTTCTTGCCAAGTATCTCTCCGAAGAGCGATTCCCGAAAAAGATTTTGGCAACGTTCCTTGTCGCTGGCCCTTATGATACAGATGATACTGGGCGATTAGTGGAATTCGCTCTCCCCGGTTCGCTCGCGCTGTTTGAACAGCAGGGCGGGAAGATTTTTCTCTATCACAGCAAAGATGATCCTTTTGTTCGCTTCTCCGAATTCGCCAAATATCAAAAAGCACTGCCACGAGCGAAGGTTAGTATCTTTAAGGATCGTAAGCATTTCAATCAAGAGAGCTTTCCGGAACTTGTCACCGATATACAAAGCCTTTGACCAGAGATGCGAGGGGCGCTCTTTTTAACAAGAACGCCCCCTTATTTTTTTGAATCATTCGGTGGTGTCTAATAGCCAAATCGAGTCAGAAAATTTCTTCTACAGTGCAACGATTTTTGGACCCGGCGATGTTCAGTTCACATAAATCACCGATTTTTAAACCGAGGAGTTGTTTGCCGAGAGGAGAATCGGGAGTGAGTGTGAAAACAGAGACGTTTCCATCTTTAGCTACAATGCCGCCGCCTACGGGAGATAGGACGTAGAATTTTTCTTCTCCCGTCTTAGATACGAGTTTAACGATACTGCCAATTTTGATTGTTGTGCTCGGGTTTAAATTAGAAGTATTCGCAAACAGTGTGTTTATTTGGTTAATTCCGCTTCGATATTTTGAAATCCTCAATTCTTGGGCTTCAACTTCATATTGGGCTTCCTCTTTAAAAGTATCGTAACGCGATTCCATTCTTCCGACGTGCGAATTCGCTTCTTTCTGCGCCGCATCGCGCTCGTGCTCCGCTTTTTTCTGTGCATCCTGTAAACTCGCAACAATTTGATTGAAGAGAGATTGTTTATCCATTATGAACGCGTGTTCGCAAATTGCATCGCGGGCGCAATGCCCTCACTCACAAAAAGGCGCACGGTTTCGGCAACTTTTTTCAAAACCTTTTTAAAGACCGCTTCTTCGCTCGGCTTCCATTTGCCGATGACATATTTGATAACTTTTTCTTCACCCTCAACTTTTTTCGCTTGATTCTTTTTCCCTATTGCCGACGTGCCGATGCGGATGCGCGTGAAATTCTGCGTCTTCACCGCGCGCATCACGCTTTCCACGCCCTTATGTCCGCCGCTCCCGCGCCCGAACACCATTTTTATAGTCCCGAGGGGAAGGTCGATGTCATCGTGAACAACCAAAAGATTTTTCGCCGCCTTTGGCGACTTCATGAATGCGACAACGGCCTTCCCAGAGTTATTCATCATCGTTTCCGGCAGAACAAGAACCGCACTCTCTCCTCCGATAGCGCCCTTGACGACAAGCGCATTCGCCTTTTTATTAAAAACAAATTCATCAAGGCCCTCTTGCTTTGCGATAAGCGCGACAGCGTTCCTCCCCGCGTTGTGTCGCGTTTTTTCATACTCCTTCCCCGGATTCCCAAGCCCAATAATGACAAAAGCCATGCACGTATGGTAGCAGAAAACTTGCGCGACGCGAATGGGCGCGTACAATGCGCGTATGGAAAATATCTGGAAGGGTCTCCTGAAAGATCTTTTCACGCTTGCGTTGCTTATTGTCGTCGTGGTCATACCCATCCGCGTTTTTGTTATTTCTCCGTTCGTCGTTGATGGCGAATCAATGCACCCGACGTTTGAAAATTTGGATTATCTTGTCGTTGACGAGCTTATCTACGATTTCAGTACGCCGGCACGCGGCGATGTCATCGTCTTCCGCTATCCGGACAATCCTTCCATCTTCTACATCAAACGTATTATCGGTCTCCCCGGAGAAACCGTCTCCATTAATCATGGCATTGTTACCATCACGACGGTCGCTGGACAAAATATCACGCTTAATGAGCCGTATATCGTGAATGAAGACGCCACGTATACCAAGAATGTTTCTCTCAATCCGGGGGAATATTTCGTTATGGGCGATAACCGCCCGAACAGTTCCGATTCGCGCGTGTGGGGTCCTTTGCCCAAACAAGATATCATCGGACGTGTTGACCTGCGGCTTCTACCAATCTCGCGCATCGGCTTCCTGCCCGGAAAAACGACTTATTCGCCAGTCACAACATCAAGCTCAACAGCACCTGCAGTACTATGATGCGTGAAATCATTCCGGCTGAGGAACTTTTTTCTAAGTCGCACGCCATCGGTCAGTATTACGGCTTCACTCCGCTCGTCGTGCTTGCCGCTAAAACACGTGGCGCGCCACGCGCGTCCACCGGAGACGGAAAAGTAGGCGACCCGATTATCCTCGCTAATCTCGCACTTGATCCCATCGCCGAAACAGTTATGAATTTCTTGAAACAGTGCCGAAACAATGGGTGTGCGCCAACGCCGCGACAACCACTCTTTATTTGGCACACGAATATATCGCCGGGCCGTCCGGCGCAGAAAAAAACCATTTTACAATTTCATGCGCTCGGCACTGACCGCGCAATCGCGGATGCCGTCGTTATTCGCGCGCTTCTCGCGCTTTCCCGCGATCTCTTCCGTGAGGAATCCGCCGTTCGTATCAATTCCATGGGCGATAAAGAAACCCGCGCGCGCTACGCTCGCGAGCTGGGCGTATTTTTCAAAAAACACGCGAGCATGCTTCCCGAAGAATGCGTTATCTGCGCCAAACGCGATGTGTTTGAAGCGGCAGAGCTCGCGCTCGCGCGCGGATTAGGAGATGACCTTCCCTCGCCCACCGACCATCTCTCGGACGCGAGCCGCAAACGATTTGAAGACCTGCTTGAATATCTTGAACTGACCGAGACACCCTACGAACTCGCACGGCATCTCATCAGCCGCGGCATGGTCTGGAGCGATATTTGCTTTGAGTTCGTGGTGGGCGGACGGCGTGTCGCCTGGGGCTCGCGCTATAGCGACCTCACGCGCCATTTTTTCCCGGACGCGCCCTTTAGCGCGACCGGCGCGGTGTTCCAGATAGCAAGCGAGGGGAAAACGGTAAAGAATTCCAGACCTATGCGATTGCTTTTCTCCTTCGTTCACATCGGCGACGAAGCGAAGCGGCTCTCTATCCGCCTCGCCGAGGATTTTCGGAAGGCGCGCATTCCTTTGGCGCAAAATATCGGCATAGAATCGCTTACCGAGCAACTCTATCTCGCCGAGCGACGCAACAGCCCTTATCTCCTCATCATGGGGCGCAAGGAAGCGCTTGAAAACACTGCCATCCTGCGCAACCGCCAGACGCAAGAAGAAACCATCCTTCCGCTTGACGGCATTGTTGAACGATTGAAATCATTTGCTTGAAGGGCTTGACGAGGCAAGGTTTTCTGCTATTCTGCCTGCAGATATTTTTGTACACAATTCAAATTCAGCCAGATTGGAGGTGTCTATGCCGCGAGTCAAAAGGTCAATATGGCAAGAGATTGGAATGCTAAAGTCCGCTTTGATGCAAAAAGGTTGGGAAGTTGAATACCCAGATCCGACCAGTATTCTCGACTTCCAAATTAAAGAGACGGTTCTGACTCTAGAGCTTCAATGCAAAGTTATTGAAGCAAAAATCAGAAGAGTCTGTCTGGAGGGACAGCTCGGTATACCGTGCCTCGAACCAAGGAGATTCATGGTTTCTTTCTACTCCCATCTCCCAAGAAAATTGGTTTTTGTACGGAGCAAGGATGCTCCGCCGGGGTGGCCTATGAAGGAAAGTCCGCATCCTTACGGATTTTCTGAACACGCCCGTCGGTATGGGAACGGCGAGAATCTCCTAAGGGCTCAGGGTGTCGCCCAGCCTCGGGTTCTTCAGGCCGGGGACATGCTCGCAACAGGAGAATATATACTCTCTCCTCCGCGACAGGGGTGCAGCGGCTCAGTTCTCATCCACTTAACCGGAGGAGTCAAGGGTCTCTGGATTGAAGTGGCATCCCGACTCCCGATTGCTTTGTTCACTCCCTAAAAGAATGGAAAAGGAATCCCCTTTCCACGAAAGCCCGCTTCTCGGGCTTTTCGTTTTTATTATGATGTGGTACAGTCGTCACATCATGTCAGCCGGAGCACGGGTTGAGGTTCAAGTCGGGAAGAACGAAAGTTCTGCCGCGCTTATTCGTCGTTTCACCCGCCGCGCGCAAGGACTCGGTCTCGTACGCGAGATGCGCGACCGCCGCTATTGGCACCGCGCGACATCCAAAAACGTTGGTCATAAACGCGCGCTCATTAATAAGGTACGCCGCGAGAATTACAACGAACTCGTAAAACTCGGCAAAATAGATCCGGCCGCCCGCAAAAATACGCGAGGTAAGGGCGGCAAGCGCTAGGCAGATGGCAGGCGTTTCAGTCAAGAATTTCACCCGCCAACATCTGAAAGTTTTGGCGGGCTTGCCGTTTGCAAAGGTAGCCGAGGAAATATTGCCGGGCTGGGATATTTCTCTCGTGTTCGTCGGGCCAAAAAAAGCGCGCGAACTCAACGAAAGGTTGCGCGGCAAAATATACACGCCAAACGTCCTTTCTTATGCGCTTAGCGAGAAAAGCGGTGAAATTTTTATTTGCCCTCGGGAAGCCGAAAAGCAAGCTTCATTACACCAGATAGGAAAACAAACGTTTATTCTTTCTTTGTTTATCCACGGTTTATTACATCTGAAAGGGAGGGTACATGGTGTTACGATGGAGAAATGCGAGCGGAAACTCCTCACACACTATGGCACGGCGCATAGCAACTGGCATCGACATCGGCACGTACCAAATAAAGATGGTCGTCGTCGAAGAGACCACAGATAAACGCAGGGGCGCGCGGCAATTACGCATTCTCGGGACGGGCTTGGCCGAATCAAAGGGCTTGCGGCACGGTTACATTGTCAACAAAGAGGAGGTGTCTCTTTGCATCCTTAAAGCGAAACAGCAAGCGGAGGCGTTCGCGCGCGTGCCAATACGCGCCGGATTCCTCGCTATCGGCGGCATCTCGCTTGACGAGGCGCGCGCGACCGGCTCTGCCATCATCTCGCGCGCCGACCAAGAAATAACCGTGCTTGACCTTGAGAAAGCGGGAAAGGCGGCGCGTGAGGCGGCGGCGCCCGGTTTCCTCAATCGGCACGTCCTGCACAGCATTCCGCTTGAGTATCGCGTTGACGGTGCGAAAGTACTCGGCGATCCGCTCGGCATGAAAGGCGTTCGGATTGAAGTTGATTACCTTTTCGTCACGTGCCTCGCCCAACACGAAGACGCGCTCGCGAAAGCGGTTGAAGATGCAGACATTGAAATTATCGACCAGATGGCTTCCCCGCTCGCGGGCTCGTATGTGCTCCTCGAGGGCGACCAAAAGATGAAGGGATGCGTACTCGCGAATATCGGCGCAGAGACCGTCTCCATTGTCGTTTACGATGAAGGTATTCCCGTGTCCGTGAAAGTGTTTCCTATGGGCTCAAGCCATATCACGGACGACATCGCGCTCGGATTTCGCATCTCGCTTGATGAAGCAGAACGCGTGAAGCTTGGGCGTTTGTCGGGAGTAATGTACCCGCGCAAAAAAGTTGACGACCTCATCGCAAGCCGTTTGACGACGATGTTCACGCTCATTGATAAACATTTGAAATCGCTCGATCGCCGCGGCCCCTTACCGGCGGGCATTATCATTTCGGGCGGTGGTGCCGGCATCGGCTCTATCAACGATATCGCAAGGGGCTCATTGAAGTTGCCCGCGCGTCTCGCGGAGTTCCGTCTCTCCGCCGATACGAAGATTCGCGATGCGACATGGGCGGTTGCCTATGGTCTCGCGCTCTGGGGACTTACAGGCGACATGAATGTGCCCAAAAAAAGCATCGGCACTTCTTTTAGAAAATTTTTCCGCCAATTCTTACCCTAAACAATAAGTTGTATTTGATTATTGTCAATATTTGCATATTGCCCGCGTCTGCTATTATGGGCGGCAACCTGATATGTCCAAACGTGTTGAGCCTGAGATTGAAACGTTCGCACGAATCCGTGTTGTTGGCGTTGGCGGTTCGGGCAAGAACGCAATCAATCACATGATTGAGTCAAAGGTTCGCGGCGTTGAATTCATCGCGGTCAACGCTGATGCGCAAGACCTTCATCGTGCGCTCTCTAAGCGCAAAATTCACATCGGAAAAAATCTCACGCGCGGACTCGGTACGGGGATGAACCCGGACCTTGGTAAACGCGCCGCCGAAGAGACGCGGCAAGAAATTCAAGAAGCGCTTTCTGGGAGCGATATGGTGTTTATCACCTGCGGCTTGGGCGGCGGCACGGGCACGGGCGCATCCGCTATCATTGCAAAAATAGCAAAAGAAGTTGGTGCGCTCGTCATCGCCGTCGTAACGAAGCCGTTTTCTTTTGAGGGGGCACAACGCAGAGATATCGCCGAGCGCGGTCTTGTTGAACTAAAGAAAGAAGTTGACGCATACATTGTTATCCCAAACGACAAGTTGCTCGCTATTGTAGATAAGGACACATCAGCGAAAAGCGCTTTTGCGATGTGCGACGAGATTCTGCGCCAAGCGGTTGAGGGCGTCTCTGATATCATCACCACGCCGGGCGATATCAATACCGATTTTAACGATATTAAAGCGATTATGGAGGGCGCCGGCCCTGCGCTCATGGGCATTGGCATCGCCGAGGGCGATGACCGCGCCCGGGCGGCCGCTCATCAAGCAGTCAATTCCCCGCTCCTTGACGTCTCCATCAGTGGAGCCAAGGGTATTCTCTTCGTGGTCGCCGGCTCTAACGACCTCGGTATTATGGAAGTGCAGGAAGCCGCGAAGGTCATCAGCGAATCCATTGATAAAAATGCTAAGGTTATCTTCGGCATCATGCACGACGAAAAACTCAAGAAAGACCAGATTCGCATTATCGTCATCGCGACCGGCTTCCCTGAAAGCGCTCTGCATGCGTCGCACTCCGCCCTTGAACGCTCGCTTTTTTCATTGCCCGCGGAACGACACGAGGAAGAACGCAATCGCATCTATCATGAGATTTTGAAGCGAGATGAGAAGAAAGAGGAAGAGAAACCGAGTGATGCATCGAAAAAAGGTGATGTGCCTGGTGCGCCTATTTTAGACGAGCCCATCGTGACTGCCCTGCCCCACCAACGCGAAGATGTTCCTCCGGCTCCAGAAGATGACGAAACCTGGGGTGCGATCCCAGCATTCTTGCGCAGACACAAGAAATAATTTGAGATAGAATAGGGCGATGTACGACCTTATTATCATCGGCGGTGGGCCGGCCGGTGTCGCCGCGGGAGTTTATGCAGCGCGCAAACGCTTGAAAACCATTTTTATCGCTGAAGAAATCGGTGGGCAATCGGTTGTTTCAGAAAGCATAGAAAATTGGATTGGCACGCCGAAGGTGAACGGCTCTGACCTCGCGAAATTATTTCGTGCGCACCTTGACGCTATTAAGGACGACACCCTAACGCTCGCGCTTGGCGAGCAAGTCATGTCACTTAAGCAACCGGGAGAAAAAAAGTTTTCAGTAAAAACGAAAGCTGGTAAAGAATTTACTGCGAAGGCGATTCTCATCGCTTCAGGTGCACGCCGACGGCGACTCAACATTCCCGGCGCCGATACATTTGAAAATAAAGGTGTGACTTACTGCGCCTCCTGCGATGGTCTCCTATTCGCTGGGATGGATGTCGCGGTTGTCGGCGGAGGCAATGCCGGCTTTGAAACGGCGTTACAACTTCTCGCATACGCGAAGTCAGTCACACTCATTCATCGGCATCAGGAGTTTAAGGCCGACCCGACGACGGTTGAAAAGGTTCTTGCGTATCCGAATATGCGTGCCATCCAAAACGCCGAACCGACTGAAATTCTGGGCGAAAAATTTGTGACTGGTTTGAAATATAAAGACAAGAATTCTGAAGAGATAAAAAAACTTTCCGTCTCCGGCATTTTTGTTGAAGCGGGTGTCATACCTAACACCGATTTTGCTGAAGAATTGGTTGAGTGTGACGTGGTAAAACGCATAAAAATAAATTCGCGCAACCAGCGCACGAGCGTTGAAGGCATCTGGGCTGCCGGCGACTGCACCGATGAGCTTTATCACCAGAACAACATCGCTGCCGGCGACGGCGCCAAGGCGCTGGAAGATATTTATCTGTGGGTCAAAATGCAATAGAAGTGTTCATTAAACATTGACTTTTTGTAAGCATAGGTGTATAGTACTTTTGGATTCGTTGTGGCACCCCAACCCCTCAATTTGAACGACCATTTCTCGCGCCCCTCTGGGCGCGTTTTAGTTTCTCCCGTTCGTATGCTTCGTTCGGCGCAAATGACCCAAGACAATCCATGAAGCGGCG
>JBEKII010000006.1:0-19575 GCA_050011835.1 Minisyncoccia bacterium
TATGCGATTGAGGCATCAACGACCGCGCTCTCCACCATTCAACAAACCGCTATTGGCGGCGCCTCCGGCGCGCTGGTAAGCGCAACGTCATTTTCTTCTTCGGTATTCGGCACGCATCGCTTCACGGTCGTCTCCATTCAGCGTTTTGAGGGAGTCATTGACACGGCTTATTATCTTGCTCGCGGAACTGATGTGCTGCGCTTTGACGCGATTGATCGCGGCGCCGACTGGACGAATCCGAATCTTGACGTTTCAACGCTTCCGGCGAACGCAGCGCTCGTGAAGCTTCTTTCAACCCTGCAAGGAGAATAATTGAAATGGTATAATAGGCGGTATTATCAATAACTAATTTATTATGGATAAGGATTGCTCGTGTGGGGTTTTTAACGACCACAGCGTGCGCGTTGCTGGAATCATCGTCCTTTTGGTTCTCGCACTTTATTTACTCTCGCAGACGATACTCGCCACCGGGAATTTCGGCCGTCCGGCAAATCCAGCAACCGACACCATCACGGTACAAGGCGATGGCCAAGCGACGCTCCCGCCGGATGTCGCGCAGATTTCTTTCACGGTTGAAAATACCGCGACGGCCGTCGCGGATGCGCAAGCCGCAACTACCAAGCAGGCGAATGCTGCACTCGCTTTCGTCAAGAGCCAGGGCGTTGCCGACAAGGATGTGACAACAATCTCCTATAACATTACTCCGCAGTATTCCTATCCTAATCCTTGCGTCGGCGGAATGATGTGCCCGGTTTATAACGGCACGCCAAAGGTAACTGGCTATCAGGTCTCTGAAACGATTCAGGTGACGATGCATAACCTCGCTGCAGTTGGCGCCCTCCTTGATGGGCTCGGGAAACTCTCGGTGCAGAATGTTTCCGGCCCGGCGTTTGCGCTTGATGACCCAACTGCTGGCTATGATGCCGCACGTGCTGATGCGATCACTAAGGCGAAAACGCAAGCATCGCTTCTCGCCAAACAGCTCGGTGTTTCTCTCGGCAAAATTGTAAACTTCAGCGAATCTTCCGGCAATAACATCGTGTATCCGGTCTACGCGATGAGCTCTGGCGCGGCAGAAACGAAGGCGGCTCCCGTTCCCAGTGTCCCGACCGGCGAGAATACGTACAACGCCTCTGTCTCTATCACGTACGAGATTCGGTAGCAATAAATAAAAGACAGCCCTACACGAGCAGATCAGAGCTTGACGAAAATTGTTTTCTGTGCATTATATATCATTGGTGATTGGCTGTTCCTTGAGTTGTGTATCCAAATGAATAAAGAAATAAAGAAAGGAGATTAGACAATGACGACAACGAAAACAGTGAATGTTGCCACGAACCCTGTTGTAAAAAATCCAGACACGCTCATTATTGATCGTGCTAAACTGGATCCAAAATTTTTCGACGATCTGACTCCATGGGCCGATTCCAGTGAGAACGAGCTCAAGAGTAGGGAAAAGTCTCTACTTGTTGAGATTGATGTCACCAAAATTCTTTTCGTGGGCCATGTGACTGCCGAATACATCCAGTTGGATTCGGCGACTGGGCAGGCCCTTCTTAAAGAAAAAGGTCAAACCAAGCTACACTGGCTGTGCCGGGTTCATGGGGTTAGGGGGTTTAAACTTGCGGGGACGCCCATGCGAGATCGGGAGGGAGGTGAATCTTTCCTTTGCCTTTTCCTTTGTGAAACAGATGGTAATTGGAGTTGGCTTTGGGCACAAGCAGACGGTGAAAAGGACCTCACCTTTGAATGTCCATTCGCCGTTCTTCCCAAACAGTAGTTTGGTCTGCGAGGCAATTCGAGCTCTTACCCCGCATCTGCCTCTCTAGAAATTTAGAGACAGATGCGGGTTTTGTTTTTCCTATTGACGCACGGGGGATACCATACTACACTACCAATTGTTGAAAGCCCGCAGGGCTTTTTTATTTACCGAACCGCCCCATCATGAACGCACTCATCACCTATCTGAAGCACGTTCGCGAAGAATTCACGCATATCGTCTGGCCGACGCGGCAGACGGCCATTGCGCATACACTCGTGGTTATTTTTATCGCGGCGGCCATCGCGCTTTTGGTCGGACTGCTTGATTACGTGTTCGGTTCCATCGTGAGCCGAATCATCGGCGGCTAATATCTCTATCTCTTGTATGGAACCTGTGGAACCACCAGAAGAAATCGGCATGGCGGATATCGCACCTTCGGTGCGCAAAGAGATCCGTGACGAAACAGTGCCGAACAAAGAAGATGCGCATTGGTATACTATCCACACGTACGCCGGCTACGAACATGCGGTCCAGCGCAATTTAAAACAACGCATTGAGTCGCTCGGCATGGAGGATAAAATATTTGACGTCGTTGTGCCGACCGAGAAGAAGATTTGCGTCAAGGGTGGCAAGCGCGTTATTGAGGAAGAGAAAATATATCCGAGTTACATTCTCGTGCGGATGATCGTTGACGACGATTCCTGGTTCGTCGTGCGGAACACGCCGCGCGTCACCGGCTTTGTTGGCTCGGGCAATACACCGGTTCCGATGGAAGAAGCAGAAGTCGCTTCGCTCATGAGGCGTATGCAGGCCGAGGCCCCCAAACACCGCATTGATCTCGTTAAAGACGACCCGGTTGTTATCGCCGATGGACCTTTCAAAGACCTTGAGGGAAAAGTGAGCGATATTGATGAAGACCGCGGGAAAGTAAAAATAATGGTTTCAATGTTCGGGCGCGAAACGCCGGTCGAGTTGGACTTTTTGCAAGTCAGGAAATTGTAAGGTAATGTCGCGTATATTATGGCAACTATAATTAAAAAAATTAAATTGCAGATTCCCGGAGGCGCGGCGACGCCTGCGCCGCCCGTCGGCACTGCGCTCGGGCCCGCGGGCGTGAACATTGGCCAATTCGTCACGCAGTTTAATGAAGCAACAAAAGATAAAAAAGGAACCATCGTGCCGGTTGAACTCTCGGTCTATGACGACCACTCGTTTACTTTCATTATGAAAAATCCGCCGGCGTCTCGACTGATTCTCAAAGCGCTTGGCATTGAAAAAGGTTCTGGCAAAGCGCGCGAGGAGAAGGTGGGAACGCTCTCAAAAGCGCAGGTCGCGACAATTGCTGAAGAAAAGATGCCGGACCTTAACGCGAATAATCCCGAAGCCGCCGCGCGCATCATCGCGGGCACGGCGCGGAGTATGGGCGTGGAAGTGAAGTAGATTTATTTACGTTCAAGAATGAGAAATTGGTGAGACGGTTCTCCCTCACCGATTTCTTTTGAAACGATTCTGAAATCATGTTCGTAAGGAGGAAAGAATGTGTCAGCAACTGTTGTGGCATCGTCAACAAGCGTTAGATACAAGCGATTTGCATAGGGAAGGGCACTGGCATAAAGCTCTCCGCCGCCGATAATAAAAATTTCATCAGCGCCTTTGGCGCGCGCCGCAGCGGCGCGCGCTTCTTCAAACGAATTAGCAACAATCGCATCCTGCGCCTCGTAGCCAACTTGCCGCGTCACGACGATATTAGTTCTTCTCGGAAGCGGCCGGAACTTCTCTGGGAGCGATTCCCAGGTCTTACGCCCCATAATGACCGGCCGGCCCATGGTCAGCACCTTGAAACGTCGCATGTCGTCTGGGATATGCCATAAAAGCTTTCCATCCTTCCCGAGCGCGCGATTCCTGGACTCGATGGCCGCAATCAGGAAAATGCGACTCTTTTCGTATTCCATGTCAATATTTTTGTCTTTCGGCATTTCTAGTATACTAGCAGTATGTCAGTTATCGGTATCAACGAAGTCATGCGAAGAATCAAAGAAGAAAATCTTATTACGGACCTCGGCGGACGCGATCTTTCTAATCCCGAGGGCACCGGTATTGATCTTCGTCTCGGTGCCGTACACAAAATCGTAGAGGGCGGTGCATATATTGAAGCAGATGGCCCAGCCGGACTGGGGAAACGAAGTGGCGTAAAAACGAAAGAACTTTTTCGCATGAAAGAAGGAGACGCGCAAGATGAACTTGTTATACGACCCGGCGAATACTATCTCGTACAAACGGCTGAAACGATTACGACACCACTCGATCTCATGCCGATGGTGTATCCTCGAAGTTCGCTTTTCCGGGCCGGGCTTCTTTTGCTTGCAACGAAAGTCGACCCCGGCTATAAGGGCCAATTAACATTCGGTCTCATGAATCTTGGACCGTTCGAGGTGAAGCTCCAACTCGGTGCTCGCATTTGTAATATCGTGTTCAATAAGATTGAAGGTGATGTCATCGGTTATCGCGGACAGCATCAGGGTGGCCGTGTTTCGCATGGCGAAGAAACGCAAGTATAAATATGTTTCTCTCCGATATTGATATCAAAAAAGGAATCAAAAAAGGAAGTATTATTATTCGGCCGTTCAGTCAAAAAAATTTACAGCCGGTGAGTTACGATGTCACGCTCGGAAATGAATTCGAAGTAACTAACCGTCACGTAACAAGTATCATCGATCCATCAAATAAAATTTATCCTCAAACCCGTACGATAAAAGTGAAAGATGGAGAAGCATTTATCTTGCACCCTGGCGAGAGCGTGCTCGGCAAACAGCGCGAGTTTGTTGGCGTTGACCGTGAGCACCTTATTTTGCTTTCTGGTAAATCATCACTTGCCCGCGCCGGGCTCGTCGTACACAACACCGCGATGCTCTTTAATCCGTGCCACTATTTTTATCCGACGTTTGAACTTGTCAACACGAATAACGTACCCATTATATTGCGGCCCGGTATGACCATCGCACAACTATTATTTGCACGGCTCACGAGTCCGACGGGCCGCACCTATAAGGAGACAGGGCGATATGGGACAAGAAACTCAAATCATTTTACTGAATCACGGGATGCCGCTCTTAAGAAGCAGGCGACAAAAAAGAAGAAATAATCCTACTATCATGGAAACCCGCCATCCCGAATACCAATATTTGGAATTATTGCGAGATATCATGGAGAACGGGAGCGATAAGGAAGTTTTCTTCACCCCGGAGGTTCTCGATCAATATGCTGCGAAGGACGAACGTCCCCCGTTTATCCGGAGTCTTTTTGGAAGGCAGATCCGTTTTGATTTAGCGAAAGGATTCCCGCTTATCACAACGAAAAAGACATTTTATCGAGGTATCATTATTGAACTTCTTTGGTTCTTGCGAGGCGAGTCGAATATAAAATATCTTGTCGATAACAATGTCCACATCTGGGATGAATGGGCTTGGAAACGATATAACAAATATTGTCTGAAAAATAAGCTCCCGACCATGAATCAGGAGGCATTCGTTGCGAAACTGAAAGAAGAAAAAAGTGATAGTGAATTTGTGAAAAAATGGGGAGATATCATTACCGTGTATGGCAGAATGTGGAGACGCTGGCCAGCCAGTCACGGGCGGGAGATTGATCAGCTCGCGTGGGTTATTGATGGCCTGAAAGAGGCACCTTACCGCAAATCGTATGTAGTTTCCGCCTGGAACCCTGATTTTATCTATGCGATGGCATCTGAAGAGAATAAGAATGAGGTACCGCCCTTTTGTCATACCACATTTCAGTTTGCTGTAACAGAGGGAAACAAGCTCAATCTTGGTATGTATCAACGAAGCGGAGACGTATTTCTTGGAGTGCCATTTAATATTGCCAGCTACGCATTGTTGTTGCAGATGGTTGCGCAGGTCGCGGGGCTGCGAGCCGGAGAATTCGTACATTCCTTTGGCGATGTACATGCCTATTCAAATCACTTTGACCAAATCAATGAGCAGATCACACGGGAGCCGTATCCTTTCCCAACGATGATACTGAATCCAAAGAAAATGAACATTGACGATTTTGTCTCCGAAGATTTCACCCTCGAAGGTTACGTGTCACATCCACCGCTTAAAGCGGAGATAGCGAATATCGGAGGATTCAATGAGAAAGCGGGAAAGTCCTAGTATAAAGACATGAAAGAAGAATACGCTCACATTAAAAAACAGGACCAAGAGGTATACAAAGCTATCCTAGGAGAAGAAAAGCGGCAGGCGGAGGGGCTGGAACTCATCCCGTCGGAAAATTATGTCTCGCGGGCGGTGAAAGAAGCGATGGCGTCGTCGCTCACGAATAAATATTCCGAAGGATATCCCGGCAAGCGTTACTACGGAGGACAAGAGTTTACTGACAGAGCTGAAACGCTCGCGATTGAGCGCGCGAAAAAACTTTTTAATGCGGCATTCGCAAACGTGCAGCCCCTCGGAGGCGCGAATGCAAATATCGCGATGTACATGGCGCTCTTGGAGCCCGGCGACACCGTGCTCGGGATGGACCTCTCTCACGGCGGCCATCTCACGCATGGACACCCAGTGACCTATCTCACCAAAATTTTCAATTTCGTGCGGTACAAGATGAAAGATGTTGAAACGGGCGAAATTGATTACGACGATATGCGCCGCATTGCAAAAGAAACGAAGCCGAAAATCGTCCTCGCGGGATTCTCCGCCTATCCGCGCGAACTTGATTACGCGAAGTTTGTTGATATCGCGCGCGACGTGGGCGCGGTTTCGGTAATGGACATTGCGCATATTGCCGGGCTCATCGCGGGCAAGGCCGCGAAGAATCCATTTGATTTCGGGTTTGATGTTATGACGACCACGACGCACAAAACGCTTCGCGGTCCGCGTGGCGGCATGATTCTTACGCGCGGAAACGAAGAAATCGCAAAAAAGATTGACAAGGCCGTATTTCCGGGTTTTCAAGGCGGCCCCCATATGCACCAGATCGCCGCGAAGGCAGTCGCATTTGGTGAGGCGCTTCATCCATCGTTTGCGACATACGCGAAACAAATAATTTCAAACACAAAAGCGATGGAAAAAGTATTTAAGGAACATAATGCGCGTATGGTCACTGGCGGCTCCGACAATCATCTCATTCTACTTGACGTATGGAGCTCGTTTGGCATTGGCGGCGCCGAAGCGGAATTGATTCTTGACCATGCCGGTATTACGCTCAATAAAAATATCATCGCCGATGACACGAGGAAGCCGATGGACCCTTCGGGTGTACGTTTCGGTACGCCGGCGATGACGACACGCGGTATGGGCAACGTTGAATCGGCGCAGATAGCAGAAATTATGCTTGAGGTACTTACGAAGCGCGATGATGCGACCATTGCCGAAGCGCATAAAAAAGTTCAAGCGCTCGCTCGGGCGCATCCCATTCCCGAATCGTTCATATAACAAATCTGGTACACTCTTCACTAATGGAAGAGAAAATACGAAAGGCGGTCAACGACGCGTTTCGAAAAATAGGCGCGGAAAGCGGCGCATTTGTCGTTGAGCGGCCGTCAGATATGGCGCGCGGGGATTACGCCGTATTTATTGGAATGGAAATGGCTGAGGAAGTGGCTAAGCGTATGAGAGAAGATCTTGGAGATATTGCGTCAAAAATTGAAGTCGCCGGTCCTGGTTTTGTAAATATCACGCTCGCGAGAGAGACCGTAACGCTCGTGGTCGCCGAGGCGGATGCGCAGGGCGTAGAGTGGGGGGAGGGTAGCGCGAATACGGGACAACGTGTGATGATTGAATACACCGACCCGAATCCGTTTAAAGAAATGCACATCGGGCACTTGATGAGCAATGTTATCGGCGAGACGCTCGCGCGGCTTATTGAAAATGAAGGCGCGACAGTGATTCGCGTCAATTATCAGGGCGATGTCGGTCCGCACGTTGCCAAGGCGCTCTGGGGATTACAAAGAGCCGACATAGCGGAACCGACGACAGCGAAAGAAATCAGTGCGGCGTATGCCGCGGGCGCGCGCGCGTATGAAGGGTCTCTTGATGCAAGAGCAGAAATTAACGCGCTCAACCAGACACTCTACGCCGCTACCGACCACGCTCTTATGGAACTTTGGCGCAAGAGCCGTGACGTCTCGCTCGCAGCGTTTGAGAAGCTTTATAAGATTCTCGGCACAAAATTTGATTACTATTTTTTTGAAAGCGAAACCGCGGAATCCGGTATGCGCATCGTGAAAGAGGGTCTTACCAAAGGCATTTTTGAGGAGAGCGAGGGCGCCATCGTCTATCGCGGTGAGAAAAAAGGTCTGCACACGCTCGTCTTTATCACGAGTGCTGGCACGCCGACGTATGAAACGAAAGATATCGGTCTGGCTTTTTTGAAAGAGGAGCGCGTGCAGAGCGACCGCTCGCTTATTGTTACCGCCGCGGAACAAACGGGACATTTCAAAGTGGTGCTGGCGGTACTTGGCGAGATCGCGCCGCTTGTCGCAAAAAAAACAGAACACGTCTCGCACGGTTTCCTGCGTCTTACTTCCGGGAAAATGTCTTCGCGTACGGGGAATGTCATTACTGCTGCGCAATTTATTGAAGAAGTTACCACAAGGGCGAGCGAGAAAAATCCGAACCCGCTCATTGCCGAGCAAGTTGCTCTTGGCGCCATCAAATATATGATTCTGCGGCAGTCGCCGGGCTCGGATATCATCTTTGACCCTGAAAAATCACTTTCGCTTGAGGGCGATTCAGGGCCGTATCTGCAGTATGCGCTCGTGCGCGCCAAGTCGGTGCTTGCACATCCGGAAGCCGGAAGCCGGAAGCCGGAAGCTGGAAGTCCGGCGGAGCCGGCGCCGCTTGAGCGATTGATTTTGCATTTCTCGGAAGTTACCGCGCGCGCAGCGCGCGGACGCGCGCCGAATCTCCTGGTAAATTATCTCACCGAACTTGCCGGCGACTGGAATTCTTTTTATGCGAAGGAACGGATTGTCGGTGGCGAATACGAAGCGCATAAGCTTATGCTCGCTCGCGCATTCGTGAACACGATGACGAATGGCCTCCTGCTTCTCGGCATTCCTGCGCCGGAGAAGATGTAATGTAATATGGCTGATATGCCAGAAAAATCGGAGGCGGCGAAACGCGAAGAAGCAATTCTCGCATTCTGGGAGCGCGAACATATTTTTGAGAAATCGCTCGCGAAGAAACCTCCAAAGGGTGAATTCATATTTTATGAAGGCCCGCCGACCGCGAATGGGAGGCCAGGGCTTCATCATCTTGAAGCGCGCGCCTTCAAAGATGCGATTCCGCGCTACAAGACAATGCGCGGTTATCGCGTGAATCGCCGCGCGGGTTGGGACACGCACGGCCTCCCTGTTGAACTTGAAGTTGAGAGGCATCTGGGTTTTAAGGGGAAATCGGATATTGAAAAATACGGTATCGCCGCATTCAATAAAAAATGTCGCGAGAGTGTTTTTACTTATATTGATGAGTGGGCGAAGTTCACCAAGCGCATTGGCTACTGGGTTGATGAAGCCGAGGCCTATTTCACTTTTGATAGCGCGTATATGGAAATGCTCTGGCATCTCTTCGCGCAGACGGCGAAGGACGGGCGACTGTATAAGGATTACAAAGTTGTCCCTTGGTGTCCGCGGTGCGGCACCGCGCTTTCCTCTCATGAACTCGCGCAGGGTTATGAAGACGTAAAAGACCTTACTATCACAGCAAAGTTTGAATTGGTTGATGAACCCGGCACATATTTTCTTGCATGGACAACGACACCGTGGACTCTGCCGGGCAATGTCGCTCTCGCGGTAGGCGAGAATATTGCATATGGAAAGTATGAAAAAGATGGCGCATACGTCATTCTTGCAGATGCGCGCGCGAGAGAAGTGCTCGGAAATGAGTGGAAGCGTGTTGCAGATGTGCACGTTGGCTCACTTGTCGGTAAAAAATATAAACCGCTCTATGGTTTTGCAAAGAATCTCGCACCGGAATCGGAAAAATCAAAATTTGAAAAAGCTTTTCAAGTATGTCCCGCTGACTTCGTCACGACCGAGGAGGGAACCGGTATCGTACATACCGCAGTGATGTATGGCCAAGAAGATTTTGAGCTAGGAAATAAAATCGGATTGCCAAAAGTGCATCTCGTTTCGCCTGAAGGAAAATTTATTTCGGGTACCGGATTTCTTGAAAATCGTTCCGTGGGAGAAGAAGAGACATCAGTTGAAATACTAAAAGACCTAGAAGCGCGCGGTCTGCTTTTTAAAAAAGAACCGTACACGCATACGTATCCATTTTGCTGGCGCTGTAAGACGCGCCTTATCTATTATGCGCGCGACTCATGGTATATCCGCATGAGCGATTTGCGCGAAAAACTTGTTACGGAAAATAAAAAGATTCATTGGGAGCCGTCCTATATTCGCGACGGGCGCATGGGCGAATGGCTCGCGAATGCGAAGGACTGGGCGATAAGCCGCGAGCGCTACTGGGGTACGCCGCTGCCAATATGGCAAAGCGCTGATGGAAGCGAGCAGCTCGTTATTGACTCAATTGACGAGCTTAAGAGATACACAAAAAAATCCGGCAATACCTATTTCGTTATGCGACATGGCGAGGCGGAGAATAATGCCAGCAAGTATTTTGATTCCAATGGCAGAACGACAAATAGTTTGACGGAGAAAGGAAAGAATGAAGCGACAGCAAGTGCGAAACAACTTGCCGCGAAGGGCATTACGAAAATTTATTCATCGCCGCTTCTGCGAACACGCGAGACGGCGGAGATTGTTGCGCGTGTTGTCGGTATTCCAAAAGAGAAGATTATTTATGACGAAAGATTGCGTGAGCTCAACGTCGGTGATTTCGATGGGAAAACTGCTCTTGAAGAGTTTTACGCTTTTCGTTCTACGCACAACATCACGATTCCAATCCCGGGAGGCGAAAGTTATCTTGATGCGAAACGGCGTTTCGGCTCATTCCTGTACGAGATTGAGAATACGCAAAGCAACGAACGGGTACTTATCATTTCGCACGGCGTTGCGTTTGAATCATTCGGAACGGTTATAAAAGGGCTCGGGAAGGAGGAATCATGGAAATCCATGCTTGCCGAGCATGCAGAAAAGGGAGAATATCGCGAGTTCTCGTTTGTTCCGCTTCCGCACAATGAAGATTATGAACTTGACCTGCATCGGCCGTACATTGATGATGTCGTTCTTGTTTCTGAAAAAGGAACGGAGTTGAAAAGAGTGAATGAAGTGATGGATGTGTGGTTTGATTCCGGCGCGATGCCGTTCGCACAGACGGCAAAGGAACGGGGAAGCGAAACGTTTGAGACATTTCTGAAAAAGGTTGAGTATCCAGCGGATTTTATTTGCGAGGCGATTGACCAAACGCGCGGCTGGTTCTACACACTGCTCGCTGTCGGAACTTTGGTGGGACGCGGCGCGGCCTTTAAGAACGCCATCTCGCTCGGGCATTTGCTTGATGCCGAAGGGCAAAAAATGAGCAAGTCAAAAGGAAATATCGTTAATCCGTGGGAAGAGATGGATACGTGGGGCGCCGATACGCTACGTTTCTGGATGTACAGCGTGACGCAAGCAGGCGACTCAAAAAATTATGATAGGAAAACGGTGAAAGAAGCGGCGAAAGTTCTTTCGTGGCTGGAGAACAGCGCGAAGTTCCATGGATTGTTCAGGGATAATGATCCCTCGACTTCGCTCGGAGCACCGACCAAACAAACCCTTGATCGGTGGATGCAGGCGCGAATGAGCGCGGCCGTTTCAGCTGTCACAGATGCGCTGGACGATTACAGACCGTTTGAGGCGACACGAGCGATAAGCGAACTTTTTGAAGACATATCACAATGGTATGTGCGTCGCATACGCGAACGCGTGCGCGCTGGTGATGATGCGGCGCTTAAAACGCTACGCGACACGCTTCGCACCTCATCCCTTCTCCTCGCGCCATTTGCTCCGTTCCTCGCAGAGGAAATTTTCCAAAAAGTGCGGGAGGGAAACGAATCGGAAAGCGTTCATCTTGCTGAATGGCCGTCAGCAAAACAAAAGTGGCGTTTCTTTTGGGCAAAAACCGATAAAAATTTGATTGCCGATATGCAAAGGGTCCGCTCATTCGCATCTGAAGCACTGCAGTTGCGCCAGAAGGTTGGTATCAAAGTGCGCCAACCACTGGTCGCGCTCACTATTCCAGAAACACTCACCGACGAACTCGCGCAAATTCTCGCCGATGAAGTAAACGTGAAAAAAATTATTGCCGGCAAAGAACTTTCGCTTGACACGACACTCACACCCGAGCTTATCAAAGAAGGCGATGAGCGCGAAATGGCGCGTGCGGTCGCCGAAGCGCGTAAAGCGGAAGGATTCTCGCCTAAAAATAAGGCTTATGTAATGGAAGTGGAAACAGGAAAATATTCCGTTATTACTTCAAAAGGAGAGGTGCGTTTTGATCTTAAACGCAATGCGGCATAAGTACGAAACACGCGGCATTGTGCTTTCGCGTACGCCCAAAGGAGAAGCGAATGCGTCCATCATACTTCTGACGCAGGACGTAGGTCTCGTGCGCGCCCGCGCACAGGGCGTACGCCGGTCGGGTGCCAAACTCGCCGCCGCCCTCGCAACATTTGCCGAGAGCTCTCTGGTACTCGTGCGCGGGAAAGAAAGTTGGCGCATTGCGGGCGCAGTACTTGAAAAGAATTGGTTTAAGCGCATGCATACCGACTCACGCACCCGCGCGGCGCGGGTTTCCGGTCTTCTCTTGCGGCTCGTTGCCGATGAAGCTCATGAGCCCGCACTTTTTCTCATTATGAATGGCTTCTTTCGGGCGCTTGCCGTGCTCCCTGAAAATGTACATGACGCCGCCGAAATGCTTGCAGTGCTTCGCATGCTTGCAGCGCTCGGACTGGACACAGGAGGAATTCCGGGAGAAGCGTCTCTTTTTACGCAGCCGCTACTCTCCAAGGTTACGCGAGAGCGCACAAGTTATATAACACGCATCAATCACGGCATTACTGCCTCAGGGCTTTGATATACTACGCGTGATGCCACAGTCCGAAGACGATACTGGTTCGCTTGAAAGAGCGCGCGCGCGCCTCTATAAGCCGAACGCTCCTCTGCAAGGTCCGCGCGTGCCGCTCACTGCCTCCGAAGAGCATATGCTTCCTCATAAATGGGAAGAGCCCTTGCTTCGAATTTCTCCTTCTCGCGGGAAGCGACGTGTGCGTCTCGCTGGAATCTTTTTTGCCGTTGCATTTTTATTTTTCCTCGTCTCGCTCGGCATCGCAGGTTATTTCTTTTATTACGGGGGCAATACGGTCTCGGCGGATAAAATTACCGTTGACATCCAAGGACCATCAACGATTGCTGGAGGCGATACGGTTCCGTTCCTTCTTACCATCACGAATAAAAATTCAGTCGCGATAGAAAATGCGACCATAGAAATTGATTTTCCCAACGGCACACGGGACGCGACTGATGTACTGAACGCGTATCCGCGGTATACTGAAAATCTCGGCACACTCGCGAGCGGCGCAAGCGTAACTCGTTCAGTGAAGGTCATTTTATTCGGAGGTGCGGGGCAGGCACTCGCGTTACCGGTCTCTCTCTCCTACGGCATAACTTCCTCCAGTGCCGTCTTCGTAAAAAAATCTTCATATGCGCTTGCGATATCTTCCACGCCGCTTTCCGTGTCCGTCAACACGCTTCCGGAAGTCGCTTCTGGCTCGCCCTTTTCCTTCACAATCATCGTTCATTCAAGTGCGACGGTTCCGTTGAATAATGTCGTCCTTGCCGCGGCGTTTCCTTTAGGTTTTTCAGTCGCGTCATCTTCGCTTCCTTTGAATAACTCAAGTTTTCTTCTTGGTACGCTATTGCCGAACGCGAGTAAGACGATAACACTTACCGGGACACTTCCCGGGCAGAATGAAGAACAACTGGACTTTCGTTTCACTATCGGAACCGCGGCGACTGCACAGGACCAGACGCTTGCCGTTACTTATATGACTCAAGATGCGCTCGTGACAATCGCCTCTCCTTTCATTACAACGACCGTAGCGCTCAATGGCGACACGTCGGCAAATGCGGTTCTTACTCCAGGCAATAATCAGAATGTCACTGTTTCCTATAGCAACACGCTCTCCTCGAGTGTTGAGAACGCGACCATTTCAGTCGCGATATCTGGCTCCGCAGTTGACTATAACAGCATCAAAACCACAAGCGGTTTCTATCGTTCCATTGACCACACCGTTGTTTTTAGCCGAGATACCGACCCTACTCTCGCAACGCTCGCGCCTGGCGCTTCCGGTATCGGTACCTTTACTTTTGCGGTACTCGCCCCCACTCTTCTTCCTCCTTCGCCGGCGGTAACCTTTACCGTTTCTGCGTCCGGTACGCCCGCGGGAGGAACAAGCGTCATTGAAGTAATGAACGCATCTGCGACTAAAATCGCAAAAGTCTTGACCACCGTCATTCTCTCGTCCTCCGCACTTCATAGTTCAGGACCTCTCGGCAATAGCGGTCCTATTCCGCCGCGCGCAAATCAAGCGACAACTTACACGATTGTGTGGGGTGTGCGGAATGAAGGAAGTGCGGTCGCGGGCGGCGTGGTATCCGCGCTTCTGCCAAGCTATGTTTCGTATACTGGCATCACGGACGGAAGCGGATTTTCGTATGACCAAGGATCTCGTACGGTTTCTTGGAATGTCGGCGATCTCGGGCAAGATGCGAGCGCGCACGCCGACTTTCAAGTTTCTTTCATTCCTTCAACGTCGCAGAGCGGCACTTCGCCTCAACTGGTGGGGAGCGCATCTTTTTCGGGATATGACCGTTTCGCAGGCGCGCAGGTCTCGGCGGCTGCAATTCCCGTGACTACCGAGACGACCGGAGACCCGGGATATGTCAGTACGAACGCCATTGTGCAATAAGCTCGCCTATGGATAATTTAAATCTAATGGAAAAAATTATTTCGCTCGCCAAACGCCGCGGCTTCGTATTCCCCGGTTCCGAAATCTATGGCGGTCTCGCGGGTACGTTTGATTATGGTCCTTTGGGTCTTGCATTAAAGAAAAATATTCAAAATTTGTGGTGGCGGATGTTTGTCGACAGCCGTGACGATATGTACGGCATAGATGCCGCTATTTTGATGAGTCCGAAGGTATGGGAGGCGAGCGGGCACGTGCGAACGTTCGCTGATCCGATGGAGGACGGGAAAATGTTCAATACTATGTTTAAGACCTCAATCGGAGCGGGAGAGGAGACACTCGCGGTGTATCTGCGCCCGGAGACGGCGGGCGGTATTTTCATGAATTTCAAAAATGTGATGGATTCAATGCACCCCAAACTGCCGTTTGGCATCGCGCAGATGGGGAAAGCATTTCGGAATGAAATTGCGCCGCGCGATTTCATTTTTCGTTTGCGCGAGCTGGAGCAAATGGAAATTGAATATTTCATATCGCCGTCCGATTGGGAGCACACGTTTGAGGAGTGGAGGAAGATGATGCATCTCTTTGCCGATGCAATCGGCTTGCCGCAAGAAATGATTCACGAGCTTGAAGTGCCGGAAGGCGACCGTGCGCACTACAGCAAGCGCACCATTGATTTTGAATTTGAGTATCCATTTGGTCGTAAGGAGCTTTGGGGACTCGCTTACCGTACGGATTTTGACCTCTCGGCACATGAAACGAATTCAAATGTTGAGCTCTCCTACACCGATGAAACGACAGGAGAAAAATTCACCCCGCATGTCATTGAGCCGTCACTGGGCGTCGACCGTACGGTTCTCGCAATTCTCGTGGGCGCATATCACGAAGACGAATTAGGAGGAGAACCGCGCGCATATCTCGCGCTCTCGTCGAAGATGGCACCTGTGAAAGCGATGGTCTCGCCGCTTTTGAGGAATAAACCCGAACTTGTCGCGAAGGCGCGCGACGTACGTAAAGAACTCCAGAAAGTTCACCTTGCAATTGCGTGGGATGATAACGGCAATATCGGTAAGCGATATCGCCGCCAAGACGAAATCGGCACGCCCTTCTGCATCACGATTGATTTTGATACCTTGGGAGAAAAATCAGAATTGAAAGACACTGTTACCTTGCGTCATCGCGACACAGGCGAGCAGGAACGTCTCACCATCCCCGAAATCGCCGAACGCATTCGTTCCGCCATTCAGTAAATATATTGATACAGAAAAATGGTTTGACAATTGCCCAGAGGATTCTGAACTATTGACCGCGGACGGCGCCGTCGCTTTCCCCTTCCTTGATTTTCGTTTTTTCTTATAGCGAGTGACGTGTTACTCTCGGAGTAGCACGTCACTTTCCTTTTATGCTAGGATGCCCTTATGGAGAAGGAAATTCGCGTTTCCATTACGACAGGTACTATTGTCGCCGCACTGTGTATTGTCGGTGGAGTGTATGTTCTCTGGCTATTGCACAATCTCGTGCTTCTCGTGCTTACCGCCATTATCATCGCTTCGGCTATTGAACCCGGAATTATATTCCTCATTCGTCGGCGTATTCCGCGCTTCGCCAGTGCGCTCCTTATGTATGTGCTCGTGTTCGGCTTGCTCTTCTCGCTTTTCTACTTTTTCTTCCCGCCCATCATCGCCGATGCTGCCAATTTTCTCTCTGTCGCACCGCATTATCTCAATACGCTTAGCGCGCCCAATTCGTTTTCAAGTATTGCCAACGCAACTGATTTCATCGGCGGCCAAGGCGGAACGCAGTCACTGATGCACACCCTTCTTTCAATCCAGTCTGCTTTCTCGGCGAGCTCGGGCGGCGTTCTGCAGCTTTTCATCACTTTTTTCGGAGGTATCTTCTCTCTCGTACTTGTCATCGTGCTTTCTTTTTACTTCGCGCTCCAAGATACGGGCGTTGATGATTTCCTTCGTTTGGTGATGCCCGTTGCGTATGAGAATTATTCCGTTGACCTCTGGAAACGAGCGCAGAAAAAAATAGGACTCTGGATGCAGGGACAAATACTCCTCTCGGTCATCGTCGGCGTGCTCGTGTATCTCGGTCTTCTCATCATCGGTGTTCCGTATGCGCTTCTCCTCGCGGTCTTCACCGCGATAGCGGAAATCATTCCTATTTTCGGTTCTTTGATCGCGGGCGCGGCGGCAGTTGTCGTTGGCTTTTCAAATGGCGGCATCGCGCTCGCTGTCATCGTTCTCGGTCTCTATATTGTGGTAAATCAGTTTGAATCCAATCTTATCTATCCGCTTATCGTGAAAAAGGTTGTCGGTATACCGCCACTCTTGGTCATTGTGGGACTTATCGCGGGCTATTTGCTCGCTGGTTTCTTGGGAGCTCTGCTCGCAGTACCAATCGCGGCGGTTGCGCTTGAGTTTATTTCCGACTTTGATAAGCGGAAGCGCCGTATCCAGCACACGCAGGTTTGATTTCTCTCATGCGAGCGCGCTATCTCACCACCACACTCCCGTATGTAAATGCAGACCCGCATCTCGGATTCGCGCTTGAGGTTGTGCAGGCCGATGTTCTCGCGCGAATGTGGCGGCTCGCAGGTGACGAAGTGTTTTTTTCAATAGGAACGGATGAACATGGGCAGAAGATTCTTGAGGCTGCGCAAAAAGCCGGTCAAGAACCGCATATCTTTGCCGACCAGTATGTCACTGAATATAAAAAGCTTAAGGACGCGCTTAATCTCAGCACCGACACTTTCATACGCACTTCTGATCCGGCGCACATTAGGGCGGCACAAGAAATGTGGCGCCGCTGCGCGGCGAAGGGTGACATTTATAAAAAAGCATATACCGGTCTCTACTGCGTCGGCTGCGAAGCGTTTAAGACCGAGCATGAATTGAATGAACAAAAACATTGTCAGCTTCATCCGAATATTGAACTCCAAAAAGTATCCGAGGAGAATTATTTCTTCAGGTTCTCTAACTATCAGGAGCGACTAGAAAAATATCTAGCACAACCGAACGTGATTATTCCCGAATGGCGGCGTACGGAAGCGCAATTATTTGTCAAAAACGGCTTGGAGGACTTTAGTATTTCACGTGAGAAAAAACGGCTTCCTTGGGGCATTCCGGTTCCGGGCGATGAAACTCAAGTGATGTATGTCTGGTTTGACGCGCTTACCAGTTACATTTCAGCGCTTGGTTGGCCCTCCTCCGCCAATGCTACAGAGGGCGAGCCGGATCTTTTCAAAAAATTCTGGGAAGAAGGGACGACTTTTCAGGTAGCGGGGAAGGACCAAGTACGTTTCCAATCGCTCATGTGGCAAGCGATGCTTATGTCCGCGGGAATAAAAAACACCGATACTATTTTCTACCACGGCTTCATCACATCAGGCGGGCAGAAAATGAGCAAATCGCTTGGCAATGTTATCAATCCGCTGGCGCTCGTTGAAAAATATGGTAGCGATGCCGTGCGTTATGTTCTCCTGCGCCATGTGAGTTCCGTTGAAGATTCCGACCTGACGCTTGAAGCCATTCATGACTACTACACGGCCCATCTTACCAACGGCCTCGGCAATCTCGTCGCGCGCGTGATGAAGCTTGCTGAAACGTATTTACCGGCGTCAGAAATTGTAAAGAAAGGTCCTTATACACCCGCAGTTTTTGAGGCCGTTGAGCGATTTGAGTTTAGTACTGCGATGAATGAAGTGTGGGAACAAATACAAGAACTGGATCAAGGCATCACTGTAGATGAACCCTTCAAGGTTGTAAGAGCAGATTTGGAGGCGGGACGAAATCTCATTGCCGGACGAGTCGTTGAGTTGCAGGGCATCGCCGAAGCACTTGAACCTTTTATGCCTGATACCAGCAAAAAAATTGTGGATGCTATAAAGACAAACAAAAAACCCGACAATCTCTTTCCGCGAATATGAATGTGCGATACATTGACACGCACTGTCATCTGCAGTTTGAACAGTACGCACATGACCGAGATGACGTTATCGCGCGCATGCGCGAAGAGGGTATTGCCGGCATTATCGTTGGCGTTGATATTGCTTCTTCGCGAGAAGCGCGCGCGCTTGCGGAAAAACACGAGTATCTCTTTGCTTCCGTTGGTTTGCACCCCAATCACGCAGAATCTTTTGGCGAGGAATCATTTCGCGAACTTGCAGAAAATAAAAAGGTTGTCGCGATAGGGGAGTGCGGGCTGGATTATTTTCATTTGAAATCGGGCAATGAAGAAAAGGACGCGCAGAAAGAACTTTTTAAAAAACATCTTGCGCTCGCGGCAGAGTTCGATAAGCCACTTATCATTCACGCGCGCTCAAGCAAGGGTACGCACGACGCATATCAAGATTTTATTGCGATACTGAAAGAAACAAAAATTGCACGCCCAAAATTACGCGGCGTGGTACATTTCTTCGCTGGCAGTCTCTCCGAAGCCGAAACACTTTTCGCGCTCGACTTCTTTATTTCTTTTACCGCGGTCATCACTTTTTCCCGCGACTACGATGCGCTTATCCGCGCCGTGCCGCTCGCGAACATCCTTTCAGAGACCGATGCGCCGTATGTTGCGCCCGCGAGACGCCGCGGCGAACGTAATGACCCGCTCGCGGTCGTAGATGTCGTTCGCCAGATCGCTGACATTCGCGGTGAAGATTCCGAGTTCGTCCGCGCGGCGCTTCTCAACAACTCATACCAGATGTTTGCTTTGAAGAAATTTGACAATCACTAATCGTTAAGTATTATTCCAACAGAAGCTCAAAGGCACCCCAACCCCTCAATTTGAACGACCATTTCTCGCGCCCCTCTGGGCGCGTTTTAGTTTCTCCCGTTCGTATGCTTCGTTCGGCGCAAATGACCCAAGACAATCCATGAAGCGGC